>NZ_VDCQ01000076.1:10258-46467 GCF_006265175.1 Paenibacillus hemerocallicola
ATTCGGCAGCTTTGCTTATGCAATCAGATTTAAGCGCAAGATCCCAAATTACATATTGACGTCCCGCGCATTAACGTTTATCATATCAATTATTACATATGATGGTATGACCATAATATCCGAGCGACAGAAAACGATTTCCTGTTACAAAGTGGTCCGACCATATTGCAAGTTGCACAACCACAGTCGCGGATGCGAACGTGTTTCGATTTGTTGCTTTGATAGCGCTTTCCAAATTCTTTTCCATTCGACTGACCGAATCCATAACGGTATTGTTGGATCACGACGGCAAAGAAGGACGGATATTCGATAACGGAGAAGCGACTGTTGGTTGCATGAAAGGAGGCGATAGATTTGTAGCCATTTACCGAAGGAAGGGTCGGTTGCAGGATGAAGGATGAACGCTTATCTTGAAGGGGATTGGACCTATTAAAATCAAACTGGGGGATGCATACAGATGATTAACAAGTCGATTCGCGTATCGCTGGCAAGCGCAATGGTAGTCTCCTTATTGGCGGCTTGCGGGGGAAAGGGCAGTACAAGCGGTGAAAGCGAGAAAGGCAGCGAGACGCAGAAACCGAGAGAGCCTGTGGAAATATCCATTTTTCACTACAACGGAACGTGGTCCCAGGAACAGAACGATAAAGTGTTCGCGGAACCGATCACGAAAAAATATCCGTATATCAAGGTCAAGGCGATTTCGTACCAGGGACCGAAGCAGCTGGAGGAAATGGTCGTCTCCGGTACTTTGCCGGATCTGATCATGACGACTCCGGGTCCGGGCTTCGAGACGACGATAAGGAAATACGAGTCTCAATTCGACTTGACTCCGCTTATCAAGCAATACAAATACGATTTGAACCAGCTGGACCCGTCGGCGGTCGGCTCCGTCCGCAGCTTATCGACCAAAGGCGAGCTGTTCAGTCTGCCCATCTATATGGCTCCCAACACGCTCTATTACAACAAAACGATATTCGATAAATTCGGCGTCGCCTATCCGAAGGACGGCATGAGCTGGGATGACGTATACGAGCTGTCCAAGCGATTGACGCGCAATGACAACGGAGTGCAATATCGCGGATTTTTGGCATCCTACGTCCATTTGATGAGGCTGAACCAAGTATCGCAGAAGCTGTTCGACGGCACGGGGCAAAAGGTCGCATTCGACACTAGCGAATTCAAAAATTATTTGAAGGACATTTTCCGCATATACGAGCTTCCCGGCTACGGGTTCGACAAATTGTCGATCGAATCGAATGTGCTCAACGGTTTGTTCCTGAAGGAACAGACGGTTGCCATGCTGGAGCCGGGAGGCACTTTGCTCGGAGAGGAGTCTCTTGCCGGTCTCGGCAACAATTGGGACTTCACTTCCTTCCCGTCGATCAAAGACAAGCCGGGCGTTGGTTATCAGCCATATCCGTTCCTTATTTCCATGTTCAATACGAGCAAGCATAAGGAGGAAGCGTTCGAGGCGATGGCCTATTTGACCTCGGCCGAATTCCAGACGGCCGCTACGAAGCAAGGCACCTTGCTGCCGGTTCTGAAGGACAAATCGATCCTCCAGCAATTCGGGCAGGAGTCCGCCTTCTATAAAGGCAAAAATGTCGGCGTCCTGATGCCGAAGCAATTCGCGCCCGTTCCGGACGAGCCGTTCTCCGAATTTACCGCGACCGCCCAAACCGCGCTGTACGGGATTTACAAAAAAGTGGTGACGGGAAATGCGGATATCAATACCGCATTCCGCGAAGGAACCGAGGAAGCCAACAAAAAAATCGAAGAGCTGAAAGCGGCCAAAAAATAATTTTCGCTCGGAAGTACCGGAGGCGTACGATCAGGACAGGAGGCTCGCATGGCAGTCCCCTGTCCTCTCTTTAAGAGGGAACGATCTTGGAAAATCAATAGGATCGAGGTGGCGACATGTTAAGCATTAAATGGCGCAGAAGGATCAGCATGCTCATCATAGTTTTTACCATCGTCGGAATATGGCCTTTTTCCACATTTACCGGGTTTGCGAACACCGCATTTGCCGAGCCGCCGGAAGGAAGTGTATTACGATTGGAAGATGATGCAACGAGCTTGCAGGCCGCAGGCTGGAGCAGGAGAATACCGCCGGCGACAGGCGTTTATATCGTCGACTCCTCCCATTCGCTAGGCAATCCCAATCAGATCGCCACGAAGACCGTACCGCCGGGACAATATTTGCTGTACGGGGATCAGAACGCCAGCGCGACGTCGACGTATACGACCCTTTCCAAAAAGATGCCGATCGGTCCCGGTGCATGGACGCTCGGTTTCTCGGCCAAGTTCGTCGATTTGATGAAGCCGGGTCAGAATCCCGCATACCGCGGGATCAGCTTCGAAATTTTCGCGGGCGGGAAAGAATATAAAATCACGTTCAACGATACGAACAAAATATTGGCGATGACGAACGCATCGGGCGCCTACGTCCAGCAAGAGGCAGCCATGCCCGATGACGACGCGTTTCATCAATGGGAAATCGCGTATGACGGAAATTATACGGTAACCGTGAAGCTGGATGGAAACGCGGCGGCGACCTTTACGGGTTTAGGCTTTGCCGTATCGGGCCGGGCAGACGAGCTTGTCATCCTGAATGCCCCATTGAACTGGCAATCCGGCACGAACGAGGTCTATATCGACCATCTTACGATGCACTCGAGCGGACAAGTCATTCCGACGGATATGCTGTTCGATGATAACGCTTCCAGTCTGAGCGATACGGGATGGTCCAGGTCGCTTACTCCCATTGACGGGTTATACATTACGGATGGCGGCAATTCGCTTGGCAATCCGAACGGCGTACAAATGAAAGCGGTTCCGCAGGGACAATATTTGTTGTATGGAAATCAGCAAGCGACGATTCAAGGAAAATACGTACGGATACTGAAAGATGTGCCGATCGGTACCGGAGCGTGGACGCTGGAGTTCTCCGCCCGATTCGTCGATCTGATGAAGCCTTCCGCCAACCATGCGGACCGGGGCGTTTATTTCGATATATATGCCGCCGGGAAACGGTACAAGATCACGTTTAACGATACGGATAAAATTATGGCCAATGCCGCCACGAGAAAGCAAGTGCAAATGCCGGAGGACGACGCCTTCCATAAGTGGGAAATCGCCTTCAACGGAGCGGATACGGTGTACGTGAAGCTCGATAACGCCGTCGTGGCGACATTCGTCAACGTCTCGTCGTCGGTCTCGGGAATTCCCGATCGGGTACAGATCGCCAATGTGCCGCTCAATTGGGAGTCGGGTACGAATGAGGTATATTTGGACTACGTGAAGCTGTACAAGACGGTGCTCGGCGATCCGAATCTGCTGCTGAACGACGATGCTTCGAGCTTTCAGACGGCCAATTGGTCGGTCTACGCTCCCGTCGCCGACGCATATTTTACCGACTACGGGCGGACGAACGGTACCGTCGGGGGAATGGTGTACGCCGAAGAAGGACGGTATTTGACTTATGCCCGCGCAACTGCGGCCAATGCGGTGCGGATGACCAAGGGCTTCGACATCGGAGCGGGGCCGTGGGCGCTGGAATTCGATGCGAGAATGGCTACTCTCGTCGAACCCGGCACAGCGGGAGCGGAGCAAGGATTTATGGTGGAAGTCGTTGCCGGCGGCAAGCTGTACAAGCTCGTGTACAACGATGACGATAAGCTCTACATCGGCAAGGGCGACGGCGGTTACGAAGTTATCGAAAAGGGCTTGCTGTCCGCCACATATTACGATAACTGGGGTATCGCCTACGATGAGCATGACCGGTTGATCGTCACGCGCAACGGGAGCAAGCTCGGGTACTGGTCCGGTGCAGGAGTGCCCGTACAGCAAGCCGACCGGGTATCGATCATCAATCAGGCGGCAGGCGCCGCAGGGGAAACAATCGTTCATTTGGACCGGATCAAGCTGGTCAAAAGCATGTTGCCGGAATGGAGCGAATTTCAGCCGTTGATCGCCGGAGCGACCGTGCTGCCTGATTCGGATTCCGAGGAGATTACGGCGGTCGTTCCGTTATTCGATGCCGATCCGCTGCGTTTTGCCACGAACCCGCTAACGCTCGAAGCGACTTTGACGCAGGACGGTCTAGTCGTGGACCAGCTTCAGCAGCCGGTGACCGGCAATACGGTATCGCTGCAATTGGCCGCGCCCGGCCGAAGCGGATGGATGGATTTGGCTCTGAAATTAAAAGACGGCAATGTCGTGAAAAGCGAAGCTTCCTACAAGGTGGACGTTCATCCGTCCGTTTCCGTATTGCTGCCCGATCAGCACGCTACGGCCGTAACGGGCCAAGTGTATTTATTTACGGACATCGATCAGGCCGTCGATTCCTCCGGGAAGCCTTCCTGGCAAGCCGGTTGGACGCTGGCCGACTACAACTACGAAGGCATTAACAGCGGCGGTGTAGTAATCGAGAGCACGTACGGTGCCGCCCTCAAGCTGCCGGTCGGCTTGAATGGCTGGTATGGCGTCTATATCGGCTATGTGACCGGAACCGAAGGGATGATCGTCTCCGACGGCACGGTATCCCGGCAGATCGACATGGATGGCGTCTCGCCCGGAGAGCCATATGGGAGCAAGGCGATAGCGGAAGTGTTTGCGCTTGCTTCGGATTTCGGCAACGGTACGGTTTCCTTGTCCCCGATCCCCGGCAAACGGGCAAGAATCGCTTATGTGAAGCTGAAAGGGCTGTCTCCGGAGGAGATCGCGCTATACACGAAGCCGGATGAAGGCGAAGCGGGGAAACGGGTCATTTACAACAATGACGGCTACAGCGACTATTTTAGCGGCCGCTACAATAACGAACAAAGTCTGTTGAACAATGCCGTCAATTTCTTTGAAGGTCAGGATGCGAACTCGCTCTATTGGGCGCTTGGAACAACGATGCTTATACTGCGGGACAGCGAAGTCGCCGGTCGTCCTTACGCCAGCCTGACTCCGCAGCAGGAGCAGAATCTGATGCGGGACGGTGACAAACGGGTCAGGGATGTCGTATACGGTTACATCGATGCGGGCAAGGATCCGCTGACCATTGTTGCCGGGCGGGCGAATGAGCTGGGGCTTGATGCCTACGCCTCTCTGAGAATGGGCGCCTTTTACAATCAGAATGTGTATCCGTGGCTGAATGGCAACTTGTATACCGAATATGCGAATAAAGGTTATTTGCAGAAAAAAAGCAACGGCGCCTCGGACGTTCGGATGAGCTATGCATACGCCGAGTTCAGACAATACGTGATCGATGTGTTGAAGGAAGCAGCATCCGTGACCGATGAGGAAGGGCAGCCGCTTCTGAAAGGCGTGGAGCTGGATTATTGCAGATATCCGAATGTATTGGGCTATGAATCGATACTGACCGATGCCTACGTCCAACAATATGGCGTCGATCCGCGGCTGGAGACTACACCGCAAGGTCAGCAAAGGTGGAACGAGTTCAAAGCGGACGTCATGACCGACTTCATGCAGGATGTGCGGCAAGAGCTGGCGGGCTATCAAATTTCGGTGCGTATCCCCTTTGACACTTATTTTCAAAATGGCCTGGACATCGAGACGTGGATTCAGGAGCGGCTGATCGATACGCTTGTCGTCTGCACGCTCGGCCATGAAACATTTTTCGGCGAAATCGATACTTTTCAAGAGATGACGGAAGGAACAGGCGTCAAGCTGTACGGCAATATTAACGGTACGCTCTCCGGAAGCGATCTGACCCGTCAAGAGGAAGAACTGCTGAAGCGCGGTATCCGCGTTGCGACGGGACACGAAAGCGTCGGCAAGCAGCAATACATGCTGAGGGCGCATCAATTTTACGAAGCGGATTATGACGGCGTCTACATTTTCAACAACTGGTTGGGCAGGGCGGCCGGCGGCCAGTCGATACTGGGCGAGCTGGGAGACAAGGTGAAACTGGAGAAATGGTATAAGCTGGGTTATCCCGCGGAATGGGTGCAAAATCTGGTGACGATTCAGCCGGCGCAGCCGTAGCATCTCGTCCCCAATAGGAACGGAAAGCGCGCCAAGCGACTTGAGAAACGACAACCCCCGAACCATTGCGGTTTCGGGGGTTGTTTCGTCGAGGGCGCGGGACATTCGGTCGCCTCACGGAAAAATTAGTCTCTTTCGGAGTCCGGCGCTACAGCAGCGCCTCGATAGCGGGAGCGATGACTGCAGGTTCCACAGGAGACTCGAACCTTCCGACTACGTTGCCGCCGCGGTCGACGAGAAACTTGGTGAAGTTCCATTTGATGTCGTTGCTCTCGAGCTTTCCTTCCCGCTCGAGCATGGAGGCGAGGCGCTTGCCTCTCTCGTTCTCCGGGTCGAAGCCTTCGAAAGGCGCCTGTTCCGTCAAATAACCGTACAACGGATGCTGCTCCGGTCCGAGTACGTCGATCTTGTCGAACAGCGGGAACGTTACGCCGTAATTCAGTTGGCAGAACGTATGGATTTCTTCATTCGTGCCCGGCTCCTGCGCGCCGAATTGATTGCAAGGAAAGCCGAGAACGACTACGCCGCGGTCCTTGTACTGCTCATACAGCTTCTGCAGGTCGGAATATTGGGGCGTTAAGCCGCATTTGCTCGCCGTGTTGACGATCAGCAGCACTTTGCCCTCGTATTGGTCGAGACCTGCTTCCTCGCCGCGAATATTTTTGACTTTGAAATCGTAAACGCTCATCGTTCATTCCTCCATCGTTGTTTGGTGAATGCGTCGCAGGAAGGCGGCGAGCCGGTCGCGCAGCTCCTCGGACTCCTCCGCCGGAACGCCGGCCCGGCAAAACGCCTTGCCGGGCACTTCATATGCCCGCTCCTTCAGCTTCTGTCCGCCTCCGGTCAGCCGTATGCGCACGTTCCGCTCATCCGACGGGTCGCGTACCCGTTCGACCAGACCCGCGGCCTCCATTTTTTTGAGCAGCGGGGTCAAGGTGCCGGAATCGAGATACAATCGCGCCCCCAGCTGTTTGACGGTTACGTCGTCTTGCTCCCATAACGCGAGAAGCGCCACATATTGCGTATACGTGATGCCCAGCTCGTCCAGAAACGGCCGGTACAGCTTCGTAATTTCGCGGGAGCAGGCATATAAGGCGAAGCATGTCTGGTTGTCCAGTCTCAGCGCGTCATCCCGGTTCATCGCAGCCTCCGCAACATAAATTGAACTACAAACGGCAATGTATAGTTTAAAATTAAATTGTGTACAATCGAATATTAGCATATGGGGAGCTTTCCGTCAAACGGGGAGGAAGGATGAGCCCCCGAATCAGACGGTACGAATTTGCGCATTCCCGGTCTCGTTTAGTTTTCCATTCTATGATGGACTGGCTCAACAGCTTGAAAACGTATTCCTTTTTGCGAATTCGCTTGATATAATGTTATGAAAAATAACATTATTAGGAATGGAAGTGTACATATGGGGGGAGAAAAACAAACGGCAACGTCGGTTTTCGGTCTTTCATTTCGAAAGGGCCGTGAGAAGAACGGGCAAATTCATTCTTTGAAGCAAACGATTCAATCTTTGAAGTACGACATGCAGGTGGCGTCCGATCGGCTTGGCGCGGCGATGGAGGAAATGACCCGTCAAAGCCGCGAGCTGCAGCGGTTGGCCGACTACTCCCACGAGCGTGAAATGAGCTTGCGCGGCAAAAGCACGGCGGCGAAGCAGTACATCGAGCTGGCGTTCGGGCAAATGAACGACGTTACGGAAGCGACCAATGAAATACAGGCGATGGCCGACCGGATGAACGGGAAAATGTCCGATGCGAGCCTTGTCGTTACCGAGGTTGTGCAATATTTGCACAATACGGATCGGATGATGGACGAAATAAAGCGGTTCAACTCGGCGATGCTTACCGAGATTGACGGTTTGATCGGGCATTTGTCCAAAGTGGAAGAGATGAACGCGGCGTTGGTGGGCATTGTCGAGGAAACGTCGCTGCTCGCTCTGAACGCTTCGATCGAATCGGCGAGGGCGGGGGAGTACGGCAAAGGCTTCGCGGTCGTCGCTTCGCGGATCAGGCAATTGGCCGATCAAAGCAAAGGGGCTGTCGTGCAGTCTTCGTCGCTGCTCGCGGAAATTACCGGCGGCGTGGGAGAAGTCGTGAAGGCTGTAGAGAAAGAGAAGCGAGCCGTTACCCGAGGCGTTGCGGAAGTGGGGGAAGTGAGAAGGCGGGTCGAGCTGCTGTACGAGAAAGTATCCGATGCGGGAACGATTGTGGAAAAAGCCGTCGAGTCTTCTTACCGCCAGGTCGGATTGATCCGTAGTACTGCCGGAGAGCTGGACCGCGCCGTCGGAACGATCAACGAGACGATCGAGGACGTGGATATGATGCTGTCGCATGTATCCGAACAGCGGGATCAGATCGGGGCTTTGAACGCGATCGGTGACAATTTGCTGAAAGAAGCGGCCGAGCTGCGCGCGGCGGTGTCGGATTCGGGAGATGTCCCGTCCGATAACAGGCTGCAGTCGATGCAGATCGACCATTTGAAAAGCTCGCTTGCCGCAGTCGCCGCCAGCGCGGAGATCGCGACTCTCGACGCCGGGCGGCACGACCGGCTGCTGACGTCGCATATGAGGCAAACCCCCGGCATTCAGGCAATCTGGTCGAACCGCGCCGACGGGACGTTTATTTTCTCCGAGCCGCCTGCCGGGTTGCTTAACGCCAAGCAGCGCGAATGGTGGAAGGGCGCGATGGAGGAAGGCGCGTTCGTTTCCAAAGTATATATATCGGCCATTACGAAGCGGCCGTGTCTAACCATTTCCACAGCCGTAACCGATGCGGAAGGAAGGCGGATCGGCGTCGTCGGCATCGATTTGTCGGTCGAATCGTAGTCGCAATAATCGTAGTATCGTTCAAAAAAAAGGTGCAGCGCTCATTGTTTCGCCATGCCGGCAGCACGTAAGCTTAAAGTGCAGGATGAGCGAAAGGATGACGGCGACTATGAGCTTGGCATTTCCAAGAAACAAAGCGAGAGTAGGCGTAATTACGGTAGGCCATGAGCCTTATTGGGAGCAGTTTCCCGGACTGAGGGAAGAACTGGAGGGATATGGACGCGAATTTGAAGCGATGCTGGAATCGTTCGGGGTCGAGGTCGTATCGGCGGGCTTCGTCGACAATGTCGACCGGGCATTCGCGGCTTCCTCCGAGCTGAAGAAACGGGATATCGAGTTGTTGTTTTGCTTCCTGAGCACGTATGTAACCTCATCCTCGGCGGCTACGCCGATTCTGAATTTGTCCGTGCCCGCGGTTCTCGTCGCGCTCCAGCCGATGAAACGGCTCGACTACCGCAATACGACGACGTACATGCAGCTGGCGAACGACAATATTTGCTCGCTGCCCGAAATCGGCGGCGTTCTCGTACGCGCCGGAAAGCCTGCCGCGGGCATGATCGTCGGCACGCTGCACGACGACCCTCGGGCAATGAACGAGCTCAGGGCATGGTGCCAGGCGGCTAACGTCCGCCGTGCGTTCAAGTACGGCAAAATCGGCTATATGGGGCATACGTACGAAGGGATGTACGATATGAACTCCGATCCGACGGCGTTCACATCCGCCTTCGGCTCCCATGTCCAGATGCTGGAAATGTGCGATTTGGCCAAGCTCGTGAACGGCGCGACGGCTAAGGAGACGGCGGACAAACTCGACGAGATCGGAAGCGTATTTACGGTCGCCGATCCGTTCATCGATCCGATTACGCGTCCGATCAAGCAGGAGGATCTGGAATGGTCGGCCAAGGTTGCGGTCGGACTGGATAAGCTGATCGCCGAATACGGGCTGACGGGGCTCGCGTATTATTACCGCGGACTCGACAATAACGAGTACGAGCGGATCGGCTCGAACATGGTGCTCGGCAACTCGCTGCTGACCGCGAAAGGGATACCCCTCGCCGGCGAAGCGGACCTGAAAACATGCGCGGCGATGCTCATTATGGATCGTCTGGGCGCGGGCGGATCGTTCGCCGAGCTTCACCCGTGCGATTTCATCGACGATGTCGTGCTGGTCGGCCACGACGGTCCGCATAATATCGAGATCAGCGACGGAAAGCCGATCATCCGCGGGTTAGATTTGTTCCACGGCAAGAGAGGATCGGGAATCGGCGTGGAATTCAGCATTCAGGCAGGTCCGGTTACGCTGCTCGGCATCTCGCAAACGGCGGACGGCAAATACAAGATGATCGCCATCGAAGGGGAATCGATCAAAGGCGAAATCCCGAGAACGGGCAACACCAATACCCGATGCAAATTTACTTGCGGCGTAGCCGAGTTCGTGGAGAAATGGTGCTCGGCGGGGCCGACCCACCACTTCGCGCTCGGCGTAGGACATGTCAATGCGAAAATACGCAAAGCGGCGCAAGTGCTGGGCGTCGAGCTGCAAATCGTTTAAAACGGATGGCGAGAGCGATATGGAGTGGAGATAGGGGCGATCGAGCGATGTTTCTTAGAGAGCAGATCGGGGAGAGTATGGTTTTCGAAGGTGCGGAGCCCCAGCCGCTGCGTTACGCGCCTCATGCCGCCGGTAAGCCGAGGCTGCGCAGCAAAGTGGATCCGGATCACCCGGACAACGTGTGGTTCGAGGATGGGGCAGACTATGTCTTCCATACAGCGAACGGGACCGTGGGCAGGACGGCGTCCAGTCGGATTCCGGACTGGCGAGAACACCCTTTGTACGGAAGGAGCGGATTCGATCACCGTGACTTTAAGACGATTTCGAATTCGGCCTATACGGTTTATGCGGATTATGGGTATGAGGCAATCGCTGATGACGGATGTACGTCTGACGCCGCTTCCGACAAAATGGCGGACGAAGCGAGCATGCCTTCGACTCGGACTCCCGCCATATGGAACGCCGGTGCTTCCCCGGGGTTGGACAAAATTCGCCAAAGGCTGGCAGCCGGAGAGTCGGCAGTCTTCGTCGTGTTCGGAGACAGTATCAGCATGGGTGCGGAAATCGGCGACGTCCGGTACAAATTTGCATTTCGCTTCGCCGAATCGCTGCGTTCCCGTTTCCCTGAAGCCCTGATCGAGCTGAAGAACAAAGCGATCGGCGGAGAGGCCAGTGCAAGGGCACTGACGCGATTGCATGACGACGTGATCGCGGAGCGGCCGGATCTCGTATTGATCGGATACGGCATGAACGATCAAAACCGGAAAGAGGACGGCTCCAATTCCATTTCTCCGCAGTCTTTCGAGCGGAATATAGCTTCGATGATCGAGCAGATCCGGGCGGATACGGAAGCGGATCTCATATTGATCACGCCATGCGTGCCGAATCCGGACTGGATATTCGCCAGCGCCAACGTTGCGGATTACGCGATGGCGCTGCGCAGGCTCGCCGTACGGTACGGGACGGGGATCGCCGATGTGCAGCTCGGCTGGCAGGCGGAACTCGCGGCGGGAAAATCGCATGCTAGCCTGTTGATCAACAACGTGAACCATCCGAACGAGTACGGTCACGGGATTTATGCCCGGACTTTGGAAAAGCTGTTTCTATAGCAGCAAGCCGCACCCATTTGCATCGAAGAGCCCCTTGTCGTGGGAGCTCTTTTTTGCACGTATTTTTGCGCGCGATCAGGAACTTGGTGATGGCGGTCAAGCACATATTGCGTCTATGGTTTCGAGTAGGAGTCTATCCGGAATGTGCTTATGGGGCGAGAATTGCGACAAAAGGCGATCCGGCGTCATGGAGACATGGTGATGATGGAGGCGCGGACTCAAAGTGTTGTGGAAAGTGAAGGCCGACTCAAAGCATTTGAGGAGTGGGGGCGGACACAAGAGAGAGCCGAGGAGGTGAAGACGTGCCTGCAGCAGATGTATAGGCAAGCATTATGCATGTGTGAAGTTCATTAAATGGAAAAAGTACATGTATTGCAGGCAGACCAGTTATCCGTGCAGCATCAAATGGAAAACATCCATTTATTTACGAGCATAGTGGCAGAATTGTCCTTTTGAGCGATTTTACCTGTACATATTCCAGTTATTTTATTGTTTTTCTTGTTATGGCCGAAAATAAATGTATGTTTTCCATTTGCATTTTGGAGGAGGAGGCTGGGCGTACGCGCTTGATGGCAAACTCGGCAAGCAGGACAAAAAGCCGCGGAAAACCGCGGCTTTTTTCAATCTTTATAAGATTCGGAGTCCCCGCAAAGTATCTGGAAAAGCACCGGAGCAAAGGCACCGCTTTGTGGGATTATTGGAAATCCGGTGATGATGCGAGCGAAGATTCTGAACATACACCGTCATGCTACAAGTTCGCATACTCCTGCTCGAAACGCCGCTTCATCCAAAGTCTGACTTTCCACAGATCCGCGAGCGGCTGACGTGTATGCGGCAGCGTCGGCATATACCCTGGCGGGCCGAATTCCGGGTTGAACGTCAGCTCCGCCGTGCCGTCCTCGCGCCGCCTGCGCGCGATATCCATCCACCAGCCGAGATGAACGCGAAGCTCCTCGGCGTATTCCGGCGCGCTCGGGTCCGACACCTGCGGTCCTTCGCGATGGCCGACCCGGCCGTGAATGTGGATTGCCCGGGATATGGCCAAATCGAGATGAGCCTTCTGATCGTCCAGCAAGCTTTCGCATACGTTGCACCAATGGCTGAAATCGGCCGCGATGTACAGCTCCGGAAACTCGCGAAGCAGCTCCGCCGTCGTCCAAGGCGTAAACATGGCGCGGCCGCGGTGGGTTTCATGGGCGATCGGGATGCCGATTTCCCGCTCGACGAGAAGCGCTTTCTCGAAAAAGCGCCTGTTCTCATCAAAGCTAAGACCATGGCGGGAGCTGTGGGATACGATAATTGTCGGCGCGAAGGAAGCCGCGCGCTCCGCCTTGCGCCGGAAATCGGCGATCAGATCGTCCCCGGAGCTATGAATTTGGGCGATGTAGTCGAAGCGGTGCTCCTTCAGAAGCGCCCGGAATTGCGCCTCCTCCGATTCGTCGGGCGCTCCGCATTCCATGCCCTCGTAACCGGCCTCCGCCGATTTGGCGAACAGCTGCGGCAGCGGGTCGCTCATTCCCCATCTGGAGACGAACATTTTCAACTGCACGGCTCATCCCGTCCTTTCGGCTTGTCGGCCTTTTGACCCCAGTATACCAATACCCGGGGGACGGTGTCACTACATGTCTATGACAGGAATCATTTACTTGGTTTGCGCCTTTTGATCGGCAACCATTTTTTCGATCTTCTCGTCGACCTCGCGCATCGTCGAGTTGATATCGGTCTTGCCGGTGAAGAAGTTTTGCATGCCGGCATTGACGATGTCGAACGCCTTCTGGTCCCAGTCCGTTCTTTCGTACGGGTCGGCGGCGCGAGTGCCGTAGATCGCGTTCAAATCGAGCCCGGCGGCCAGCGGATTGCCCTCGAACAGCGTTTTGCGTACGTCCGGACTGACAAGGGGCGTTACGTAGCCCATTTTGCTCAGCGCTTTCTGGACTTCGTCGGACGAGTAGTACACCGCTACTTTAAAGGCCAAATCCTGCTGCTTGGACAGCTTGTTGACGGCCAGCCCGCCGCCGAACAGGCCGGTCCCTACGCCCGGCTTATCCTTGAACACGGGGTAAGTCGTAATACCGAGCTTGAAGCCGCCTTGCGCCGCTTGGACGAAATCCGTATCGGTGACCATCACGATATGAGGGTACATCGCCAACGTCTTCGTCTCCAGAAACGCTTTCCGCCCGTCTCCATGTTTGGCCCCCTCGGGGAAGTTGCCGGGAACGCCGTAAATATCCGCATACGTTTGATAAAGCGTTTTCCAGCCCGGCGTCGAGCCCACGAGCGATTTCCACGTCTTGGCATCGACGAACGGCAGCGACAATTGCTTCTGCATCCGATTCACGTTCAACCCGGCATCGAGTCCGCGGTAGGCGACTCCCCCCTCGTTACGGGCGAGCTTCTTGGACAGCTCGATCAGATCTTGCCACGTACTATTCGCTTTCGGGTACGCGACCCCGAACTTGTCGAACAGATCCTTGTTGTAATGAAGGACGAACGGCTGGACGGAGAACGGAATGAGCAGCAGCTCGTTTTTGTTTACGGAGTAGGAGCGTACGTCCTTGATGATATAAGGGTCGAACCGATTCAGGTCGACACCGTATTTTTTGACCAGCGGATCGAGATTCAGCGCCAGATCGAGGTTCGTCAGCTCCTGCAAATTCGTATATCCTTGATCGAACAGATCGGGAGGCGTAGCGGCCAACTGGTCCTGCAGCTTGATGGTGGTCGGCGCTTTCGTGAACGTAACGTTCGGAAATTTCTGCTTCAGCACATTGCGGTATTTTTGCTCGAACTGTTCGTCGGATATTCCGACGCGGATAAGAATTTCGGCCTTCTCGTCCGAGCCGAACGAGTCCGCCGCCGCCGTTTTGGGCTCCGTTTTATTGGAATCGGCGTTGTCGGCGGGTTTGGCATCGGAATTCGACGAGCTGCTCCCGCAAGCTGCAAGCAGAGGTACGAGAAGAATGGTAGCCCCCATAGTCGCAATCCATCGTTTGTACATCATGAGCATTTTCCCCCTGTAGTCCCGCAATGTCCTCTAAATGGACGATGTTGCGTCGGACTTTCGTAATGTAGTAGTTGCGTGACGCTGCACATGCGATGCAAGGGTGTCCGGCGTCGGGTGCGGCGGAAACGGTTGCAGCCGCCGGCGGATGATGTCGTAGTCCCCCTTTCGCTCCGCGCGATCGAAGACTCCCGGAGAAACACCCCTCATGCCTAGTACTGTATAAAAGATATGGCCAAAGTGAAATGCACCGTTTCCGTGAACGATTTACTTGCCGTTACAACGGCCATTTGCGAATTTTGACCCGATTTGCGGATCGTTACATCGGGAGCCGGAAACGCCAGGCAGAAGGAGATCGGAGCTGTCTGAGAGAATAATCTAAGTAACGTTCGGATCGACTTATATAGGAGGAGTACGATGGGAAAAAGCTATAAGGACATTCAACCGGAGCACGCTGTGTTCATTCGCAAGCAGCATCTGTTTTTCGTTGCCTCGGCACCGCTGTCGGAGGATGGACGCGTCAACCTTTCTCCGAAGGGCTACGACACGTTCCGCATCATGTCCTCTACGGAGGTCGCCTATTTGGACTTGACCGGCAGCGGCAATGAAACGAGCGCCCATCTGATGGAAAACGGGAGAATGACGATCATGTTCATGGCTTTCGAGGGCGGCCCGTCCATATTGCGCCTATACGGCAAAGGATCGGTCGCGCTGCCGGGTTCGCCCGAATGGGATCGGCTCTCCCCGGATTATCCCGAACTGCCCGGAGCGCGGCAAATCGTCACGATGCGGGTAGAATCCGTCTCCACCTCGTGCGGCTTCAGCGTCCCTTATTACGAATACAAGGGCGAGAGGGAGCGATTGATCGAGTGGGCGGATCATATGGGGGATGATCGGCTCCGCTCGTACAGAGCGGAGAAGAACTCGGCCAGCATCGACCGGATGCCTACCCATCTCGGTCAGGCGAGAGTATGAAAATCGCATTTGTCGGAGATATCCACGGAAGAGTTTTTCATATGCTGGCCGTTGTTGCGAATTGGCAGCGCGTATATGACTGCAAATTGGATATGATCGTGCAGGTCGGGGACTTCGGGGCGTATCCCGACCCCGATGAGGCGATGCTCGGAAGCAGGTTCGTCCGAGAAGATCGTACGGAGCTTGATTTCGGCAAATATGTCCGGGCGGACGGACCGCTCGCGGAAGCTATAGACGCGATAAAGGTGCAATTTCAGACTCCGATCCGATTTATTCGCGGCAACCACGAGGATTTCCGGTGGCTCGCCAGTCAAGGAGATCCGGCGGAGGAAGAGACGTCGATCGATCCGTTCCGGCTAGTCCGGCATATACGCGACGGCGCAATCAAACAGATCGGCGGCGTAAAGATCGCTTATCTCGGCGGCATCGAGACAGCAGGGCAAGAGCCGAAATCGATCGACGACCAAGCGTACAACCGGATTCTGTCTTGCACTCCCGGAGAGATCGACATTTTGGTTACTCACGATGCACCTTATGGAATAGGGACGGACTTTCACGGCAGAACCCAGGGATCGAGACGGATTTCGGAGCTCATCGATCGGGTACGGCCGAAGTTTTTGTTCGCGGGGCACTATCATCAGAGAATCGGACCGCTTTCATTCGGACCGACCGTTTTTTTCGGGTTGAATATTTTGATTCCACCGCGGAACGATTCCCGCAGAACCGATCCGACGGAGAAAGCGCAGCCAGGAAGCTTGGCCATACTGGATACCGGAAGCATGACGGCGGGCTTCGTGACGGATGAACGGGTATTGGATGTCGGGAGAGATTTTGATTTCATAAAATATGCCGCAAACCGCAGGTTCGGATAAAAGAAATAATCAAAAGGTATACTTTTCAAGCGCGAAGGAGTATAGTAAGAAGGTGAATAGCGAGATGGAACTGCTCTTAACATGTGTTGGGAGCAGTTTTTCTTTTGGGACGGTCGGTATTAATAAAAAAGAGGTGGAATGGAATGAATAAAGAAGAGCTTATAGAAAGAGTGGCGAAATCAAGCGGCTTTACCAAGAAGAATGCGGAGAAGGCCGTAACCTCCGTTCTGGATTCGATATTCGAAGCATTGACCCAAAATGAAAAGGTTCAGCTTGTAGGCTTCGGAAATTTTGCCGTGCGGGATCGCGAAGCGCGCAAGGGGAGAAATCGCATCACGGGCGAGGAAGTCGAGCTCCCGGCGGATAAAGTTCCGGTTTTTGCTGCCGGAAAAGATTTGAAAGAGGCTCTAAATACACCCTGAATAAGCCTGCGGTGAAACGAAGGAGATACAATGACTTTTAAAGACTTGAATATTATACCGACGATTTTAAAAGCTTTAACCAAAGAAAACTATACAACGCCGACACCCATACAGGAACAGTCGATTCCGGCGGTGCTGGCCGGCAGGGACTTGCTTGGCTGCGCCCAAACGGGAACCGGGAAGACGGCCGCATTTGCCGTGCCGATTATCCAACTATTGAGCGAACCGCTAAATAGACCCGATAGCCGACGCCGTATTCGCTCCCTGATCTTGACTCCGACAAGAGAGCTTGCTCTTCAAATATCGGATAACGTGCAAGCGTATAGCCGATACACCGATTTGCGCTGCGTCGCCATCGTGGGCGGCGTGTCGCAGCATGCGCAGGAGCGTGCGCTGAATCAAGGCGCGGATATTTTGATTGCGACTCCCGGCAGACTCATCGACTTGATGAATCAAAAGCGTGTCGATTTGCAATATGTCCAAATCCTGGTGCTGGATGAAGCCGACAGGATGCTGGATATGGGCTTTATTCACGATGTGAAAAAAATCATCGCCAAATTGCCCGGCAAAAGGCAAACTCTGTTCTTCTCGGCCACGATGCCTCCGGAAATATCCAAATTGGTCCAATCGCTGTTGGTTAATCCGGTGAAAGTAGAAATTACTCCCGTGTCTTCTACCGTGGACAGGATCAACCAATCTATTTATATGATAGACAAGGAAAACAAGCAAAAGCAGTTGAATGACCTTTTGCAAAATAAATCCATTGCTTCGGCATTGGTGTTTACACGTACGAAGCATGGCGCCGACCGTGTCGTGCGCGAGCTGACCAAAGTAAAAATTCCCGCTCAGGCGATACACGGGAATAAATCCCAAAACGCCCGGCAAACCGCATTGAGCAATTTCAAAAGCGGCGTAACGCGAGTGCTGGTAGCGACGGATATCGCGGCCAGAGGTATTGATATCGAGGAGCTTTCCCATGTAATCAACTTCAATCTCCCGAATATTCCGGAAACCTACGTTCATCGAATCGGCCGTACCGGTAGAGCGGGACTGAGCGGGGACGCGATCTCCTTCTGCGAAGCGGAAGAAATTCCGTATCTCAAGGATATCGAGAAGCTGATCGGCAAAACCATTCCCGTGGTGAAAGACCATCCCTACCCGATGATGAATACGACACCGCCTTCAAAGACGGAAGGTTCGTCGCCGTCAAACGTCGTAAAGCCCGCCAAATCGAAGACGCCTCCCGCCGTCGGCCAATCGCAAGTTCGGGCGGCCAACAATAGGCGGCGGCACAAGCAAACGACATAGGACGATATCCCGATAGGCCCTTTCATATCCGAAGGGTCTTTTTTTTGTTAGGAAATGTTAAACTTTCATCCTCCCATATGACATATGTCATACCCCGAACTGATGTTTATAACTTCTGCACGGCCGCAGGGTTGTCTATACTTAAGGTAGACTAAGGCTGCAGACTGGATACCGCAAGTCCGCGCGTCATTTCGAGGAGGAACATCACAATGGAACAACCGAGCATCAAGCAACTGAAGCAGAATGTAGCCCCCTTCGAGAAAACCGATACGAAAGCAAGCGTCAGACAATTAATCAACACCTTGGTGCCCTTGCTGGCGCTCTGGTATGGCGCATACCTTAGCCTTTCGGTTTCATACTGGCTTACCCTTCCGCTCGTCGTTATCGCTTCGGGGTTTATGATCAGAACCTTTATCTTATTCCATGACTGCTGCCATCAGTCGTTTTTCAAAAGCAGCAGAGCCAATGATATACTCGGCACCATTCTCGGCGTCCTTACCCTGGTTCCGTATCAACAATGGAAAAATGAGCATTCGATCCATCATTCCACCAGCAGCAATCTCGATAAACGGGGCATCGGCGACATGTGGATTTTGACTGTCGAGGAATATACGGCAGCTCCTTTATGGCGCCGCATCGCTTACCGGATTTATCGCAACCCGTTTGTCATGTTCGGAATCGGCCCGATCGCCGTTTTCCTCATTCAATATCGGTTCAACCGCAAAGGCGCAAGACGCAAGGAACGGATCGGCAATTACGTAACCAATGTCTTGATTGTCGGCTTGTACGCATTGTTGATCTGGGCGATCGGCTGGCAGGCGTTCGTACTGATTCAAGGGCCGATCTTCTTCCTGTCCGGCAGTCTCGGCATTTGGCTGTTTTACGTCCAGCATCAGTTCGAGGAATCCTATTTCGAGAATGACGACGAGTGGAGTTATGTGAAAGCAGCCGTCGAAGGCAGCTCTTATTACAAGCTGCCCCTGCTGCTGCAATGGCTTACCGGGAATATCGGATTCCATCACGTTCATCACTTGAGCCCGAAAGTGCCAAACTATAATTTGGAGAAGGTGCATGAGGCCGTGGTTCCCCTTCAGAAGGCGACTACGATCACCATCCGTCTCAGTTTGAAATCTCTCGGTTTCCGTCTGTGGGATGAGCACGGCAAAACGTTCGTCAGTTTCAAGGATCTGAAGCGCATGAAGTCGGCCTCCGCCGCCGACAATAAAGCCGATTTGGCTGGAAACCGGCTAAAAGCACCGGGAGTGACGGCAAAAAGCGCAAATCTGTTATAATAAACTCATACAGGCATTAAATAGCGGATGGAGAGGCGAGGCCATGCAGAAGTGGCATCATATTTTTCACAAAAGCACGGGACTTAGTCCTTATGTATGGGTCGTCTTTTACATTCTCCCTTTTTATTTCATATTGCGGTCCTCCTCCATGTACGAAGTAGTAATCGGGATCCTTATGATTTTGGTGTTCTTTGCTTGCTACGTACTTTCTTTTGTCTCCAAAGGGTGGTTGGTCTATTTCTGGAGCAGCGTCCAGATTTTGATCTCGATCACGATGACCGTGCTGTTCGGGTACGTATATTTCGCGCTGTTCTTGGCGTTTTTTATCGGAAATATCCAGAATCGGATCGGGTTCGTTACGCTATACGCCGTTCACCTTCTGACTACAATCGGGGTGATCAACTTCGGTTTTGTAACGCAAAATCCTATGCTGCTCTCCCAGCTGCCGTTCGTCTTGGTCAGTCTGATCGGGGTTATCCTGCTTCCCGTCACGACCTATAACCGCAATAAAGGTGATAAACTGAAAGGGCAGCTGGAGGATGCGAACAAGAAAATTTCCGAGCTGGTCAAGCTGGAGGAGCGCCAGCGAATCGCTCGAGATCTTCACGATACGCTCGGTCAGAAGCTGTCCTTGATCGGCTTGAAGAGCGATTTGGCTGCCAAGCTAGTAATTAAAAACCCGCTCCAAGCGCAGGCCGAAATGAACGACGTACGTCAAACGGCAAGAACGGCATTGAAGGAAGTTCGGGAAATGGTTACGGAAATGCGCGGTACCCGGTTGGAGGACGAGTTGTTCCGGGTCAAACAGATTTTGAAGGCGGCCGAAATCGATCTTGTCCTGGAGGGCGACCCCGGAATACACAACATCTCCCTCATTGCCGAGAACGTGCTCAGCATGTGCTTGAAGGAAGCCGTGACGAATATCGTGAAGCACAGCAGCGCTACATCATGCATAATTGCCATCGAGCCTACGCCAACCGAGTTCATTATCACGGCAAAAGACAATGGGATCGGCATAGCGGAGGAAGCCGCATGCTTCAGAGGAAACGGAGTGCGCGGGATGAAAGAACGGCTTGAATTTGTGAACGGTGTTATGGAGATCGTTTCGGAAGCCGGTACGAAGATCGTATTCAGGGTGCCGGTCGTATCCACGCAACCGGAATAGGAGGCGGTAACATGATTCGCATCGTGATTGCCGAGGACCAACGCATGCTGCTTGGCGCATTGGCTTCCCTGCTCGATTTGGAAGATGATATGAAGGTCGTCGGAAAGGCGAGCAACGGAGAGGATGCCGTGCGGCTCGTTCACGCTCACAAGCCGGATATTTGCATCATGGATATCGAGATGCCCGGGATGAGCGGACTTGAGGCGGCCGAGCAGCTGAAAGGCACGGGCTGCAAGGTGATGATCCTGACCACCTTTGCCAGATCGGGATATTTCGAGAGGGCGATCAAGTCGGGCGCGAGCGGCTATTTGTTGAAGGATAGCCCCAGCGAGGAGTTGGCGGACTCCATCCGGATGATCATGGCCGGCCGCCGCGTCTATGCGACCGAATTGGTCGATAACGCATATGGGAACGAGAATCCGTTGACCGAACGGGAGAAGGAAGTATTGCTCCTTATCGCAGAGGGTAAAAATACGAAGGATATTGCCAGCGAGCTGTATCTAACGAATGGAACGGTCCGCAATTATATTTCCGTTATTCTCGACAAGCTCGGCGTCAGCAACCGGGTGGAGGCCATCACGCGGTTTAAAGAGAAGGGCTGGTTCAGGTAGCAGTTGATGATTTATATGAAAATAAAGCTCGCCAGACGCGTCGGATGGACGCAGCCAGGCGAGCTTATTTGCATTGCGCGTATGGTCGCGTTCGTCCAAGTCAGTCTTTGTTGTCCGCCGTCGGCGGCACTCCGCATACGCCGTCCTCGCAGTAACCGTCCGCCGACTGGTCGTCCGCGCCGTTCACATAGACGAGAGGATGGTCTTCGCTCCACACCTTGTCCAGCGTCTCCGCGAATACTTGGCTCGATTGTGCGCCGGATATCGCATATTTGCGGTTGATGACGAAGAAAGGAACGCCGCGGACGTCTAGCGCATTCGCTTCCTGCTCGTCGGAGCGCACCTCCGATTTGCCTTCGTCCGAGGCTAGCATACCCGCCACTTCATCGCGATCGAGACCGAGCTCTGCCGCCAAAGCGATAAGCGTATCGGCATGTCCGATATGCTCGCCCTCGGTAAAGTAGGCCCGGAGCAAGCGCTCCGTCATTTCCGCTGATTTGCCGTAGCGGCCGGCAAAATGGGCAAGACGGTGCGCATCGAACGTATTGGTCGGCTTCATTTTGTCGAAATGATACGTCAATCCGACGGATTGCGCTTGCTCGCCCACGTTGAAGTTCATTGACATAGCTTTCTCCCGGCTCATGCCGTATTTGGATGCGAGCATATCGTGAATGTCGCCCGGCAAGTCGCGCTTCGCCTCCGGGTCGAGCTCGAAGCTGCGGTATACGACCTCCACTTCGCCACGGTGCGGAAATTGCTCGAGCGCGGCTTCAAACCGGCGTTTGCCGATATAGCAGAACGGACATACGAAATCGGACCATATTTCCACCTTCATCATAATCAGCCTCCATATAATAAGATGAGCGTTCATTTATATATCCAGTAACTATTGCGGTTACACTCATTCGGGTGTATCCAGTATAGTTGGAGCGGAGGAGGAAGTCAACAAGCGTACCGTCCGAACCTTAATTGCGTTTCGGACAAGGATGCGCGATTCGACCATGAAAAAAAATTGCAATCGAAAAATCGGCCGCAACCATATACAATGAAAGGGGATTATTTATAACGCGATTGCACCGGGAGAGATTTCATGTTCAAGAAGCGTTTTTTTGCAGGACTCGGCTTTATGATTGTTCTCCTATTGCCCTTATTCGGATTATTGTACCTCATGAACGACGAATATCGGAATCCGGCAGCGAAGGAAGGCGTGCTGGACTTGCGCGACTGGAATTTCGCCCGTGACGGTACGGTCGCCTTGTCCGGGGAATGGGAGTTTTACCGCAGCCAGCTGCTCGGACCGGAGCATTTCGCGGAATCGGCGTCATCGGCGGCTGACCGGCCGGTACTGACCGGCATAGCGACCGTTCCGGGCCAATGGAACAAGTACATAGCGGAAGACGGCGAACCGGCGGAGACCGGCTATGCGACCTTTCGATTGCTCGTCAAGCTGAGCGGGGCGGATAACGGTATATACGGCATCGAAACGACGAATATCCGGACGGCGAACCGGGTGTTCATGGCCGGAAGCGAGATCGGGGCAGGGGGCGTGCCCGGGGAATCCGCCGAGACGACCACGGCGGACAATACCCCTTACGTCGGCTTTACCCGGGCGTCCGGGGATACGATGGAAATTATCGTACAAGTGTCGAATTACAGCTATGCCTCCGGCGGGATGATCTACCCGCTCGTATTCGGGGATCAGCGCTCCGTCATGCAGGTTCGGGAACGAAACATTTTCGGGGATCTGATGACTTCCGCCGGTTTTCTCATACCCGGCCTGTTTTTCCTCTTCTTGTACCGGATTCGCAGGGAGGAAGTGTCTCTGCGTTATCTCGGCCTGTTTTGCCTGACCAGCCTTATCTACGTCTTGACGCACGGAGAGAAGCTGCTGGGCGGCATCATCCCCGGATTTCCATACGAGCTGTTTCTGCGAATTCAGCTTATTTCTTCCGTGCTGGTGCATTACTACTTGATGCGCTACGTCTCGGTTATCGTATCCCGGAGAATATCCCCGAAATTGCTGTTGATTTTCCGGGTGTCGACTGTTTTGATGCTGCTCGTGCCCGTCTTTTTGCCGACAATCGTTTTCTCCAGAATCGATGTCCCTTACTTCAGCTATTCATTTATCGTAGTCATCTATGTAGCGTTCGTGCTTCTCCGGGATATGAAGCATCGCTCCAAAGACGTGATTTATGTGCTGATGAGCGTGCAGAGCATATCCGTTATTATATTAGTAAGCATTTTGAACGTGGTCGGTCTGCTCTCCAACCAGATGCTCCTTCCGATCGAGATGCTCATCTTCGTCATCGCTCAAGCGCTTCTGCTAGCGGGGCGGTTCGCACACTCGTTCCGCGAGGTGGAGCAATTATCGCAGCGGCTGTTGACGCTGGACGGACTCAAGGACGAATTTATGGCCAATACGTCCCACGAGCTGCGTACTCCGCTGCACGGCATCGTCAACATCGCCGAATCGCTTCTTGCCGGGGCGGGCGGAACGCTGAACGCGAAGCAGGAGAGCGATCTCTCCATGGTCGTGTCGACGGGAAAGCGGCTGTCTTTGCTCATCAACGATATACTCGATTTCTCCAGACTGAAGAACGGCGACATCGTATTGCAGCGGCAGGCGGTCGATTTGAAATCGGTAGCGACATCCGTGCTCGAAGTTATCGGTCATATGACCGGCAAAAAAGAGATCCGTCTCGTGCAGCAATGGCCGGAATCGCTGCCGCTGCTCGATACCGACGAGAACAGGCTGCAGCAAATTTTATTCAATTTGCTCGGCAATGCGCTCAAGTTTACGCGCCAAGGCGAAATCCGCATCTATGCGGAGGTAGTCGGAGCCTTTGTCAAAATAAGCGTGGCGGATACCGGAATCGGCATCGCCAAGGAACGGTTTGCCACGTTGTTCCGGTCCTTCGACGAAACCGACACCGCATTGGAGATGAATCATGCGGGGACCGGACTTGGACTGAGCATAACGAAAAAACTGGTGGAATTGAACGGGGGAGAAATCGGCGTCGAATCGGAGCCGGACCGGGGCTCCGTGTTTTATTTCACCATTCCTGCAGCGGTCAGGACGAGCCAGGCCGAGCGCAAGCCGGCGGCGAGAGAGGTGGCGGTCAGCGCCCATTCCATCCGGCCCGGCGAGATCACTCCGGTCATCAAGAAAGGCCCTACCGAATATACCGTGCTGGTCGTGGATGACGATCTTGTAAATTTGCAGGTTATGTACAATTTGCTCAGCGTCGACAATTGCGCCGTCCTTGTTGCCGACAACGGGGAAGAGGCGCTTGCCCAGCTATCCCGGTCGCCGCAGCTGGACTGCGTCATCGTCGATTGGATGATGCCCGGCATGTCGGGCTTGGAGCTGTGCCGGAAAATTCGCGAGCGGTATTCGCTGTCCGAGCTGCCCGTGCTCATGCTGACGGCGAGAAGCCGCCCGGAGGACGTCCAGGCCGGCTTCCAAGCGGGGGTCAACGACTATTTGAGCAAGCCCGTCGATGCGCCGGAGCTGCGGGCCCGCATCCGCACCTTGCTCGAGCTGCGCAAGTCGGTCCAGACGGCGATACGGACCGAGATGGCCTTTTTGCAGGCGCAGATCAAACCGCATTTTTTGTATAACGCCATGAATACGATTATTGCGATATGTCCGGTCGACCCGGCGAAAGCGACGCATCTGCTGATCGAGCTCAGCCAATATTTGCGCGCAAGCTTCGATTTCCAGAACAGGGAGCGGCTGACGTACTTGGAGAAGGAGCTGGAGCTGGTCAAATCGTACCTGCAGCTGGAAAAGGCGCGATTCGACGAACGGCTCCGAGTGGAATACGATATTGGCGGAAATATGCGAAGTCTCATTCCTCCGCTCACGATCCAGCCTATCGTCGAGAATGCGGTAAGGCACGGAATTATGCGGAAGTCGGCGGGAGGGACGGTACGGATTTCCGTTCGGGAGGCGGACAATCGCGTGACCGTCGTCGTATCGGATGACGGCATGGGCATGACGCCAGAGCGGTTGAACGAGGTGCTGTCGGACAAGGCCGGCAGCGGCGTCGGATTGAGAAATATTCATGGACGGCTGCTAACGCTATACGGCCGGGGCTTGCAGATCGATAGCGAATGGAAGCGAGGCACGACTGTACGGTTTGAATTACCGGCCGACTACGAAGCGGATGGAAGGAGCGAAGACGCGTGAAGGCGATATTGATCGATGATGAAAAACCGGCCCTGCTCCATCTGGAACGTCTGTTGGACAGCGACGGCCGCATACGCGTGACGGGCAAATTTACGTCCGCCCGCGAAGGGCTGGACCACCTTTTGGCGGATAAGGCGGAGATCGTCTTCCTGGATATCGAAATGCCCGAGATGAACGGACTGGAGGCTGCCGAATATATTAGTCAAATCGACCGCAATATTATGATCGTCTACACGACCGCCTATTCGGAATATGCGATCGAGGCGTTCGAGCTGAACGCCCTGGACTATTTGCTCAAGCCGATTCATCCGGACCGTTTGTCCAAGACGGTCGAGCGCGTCGCGGTTTACGATCAGCACAAGGCAAGCCGGATCGAAGCCGTCAAGCCCGACGATCCGCAAGTGGTTTGCTTCAAACGGCTTATGCTCGCCGACAGCTCCGGATCCGGCGGCAAGCTTCGATGGCGGACGATGAAAGCCCAGGAGCTGTTCGCGATCCTGCTTCATCACAAGGGACGATGGATCGACAGGGGGCTGCTGCTCGATACGATGTGGCCGGATGTCGAGTCGGACAAGGCCGTAACCTATTTGCATACTTCAATCTCCCAGGTCAGGAAAGTGCTGAAGGACTGGGGGGTGGAAGCGGCGGTGGAATATGCGCAAGAAAGCTACCGGCTTTTTGCCGAAGGAATTGTTACGGACGTGGAGAAATTCGAGCGGGAGGTAGGGGACAATCCCGTAATAACCGAACAAAACCGGGAACACTATGAGCGCGTCCTGGAGCTGTACAGAGGCGATTATTTGGAAGAGCACGACTACTCCTGGGCAAAGCCGAGAAGCGGGGAGCTGTTGGAGCGGTTTGCCGTCCTCGCCAAGGCGATTGCGGACTACGAGATGAAACATGGCAATGAACGGCAGGCGCTGCGTAGTCTGGTCCTGCTGCAGGAGAAGGATCCGTATTCGGAAGAGGTGTGCCGACTCGTCCTGACCGCTTATGCTGGAATAGGGGACTTCGTATCGTTAAAGGCTTGCTATGAGGCGTTTGCCCATGTTTTGAAAAAAGAGCTGGGCCTGGAGCCGGAGCCCCAAACGAAACGGCTCTACGAGCAGCTGATGCGGAAGCGGGATTAGCAGGAGCAGGATCGAGCAGAGAAACCAAGCAAAAGACAGATAACGGTTGATGGAAACGCTGCCTTATCGTGCGGGAGGGCCAATAATGGCTCATTCGGCTTTCCTTCCGGCTTTACAGGATAAGAGGGAAGGAGTATGATTCATAGCGTGATTCCATAAGTCTGCAATCGCTGAATTTTGCCGCAAGGCAGAAGCGGGGGAACCAAACGGTGCGGCGGCGTCTCATGAGCCGCGGCATCAGGGGTGAATCGCTAAGCCCGTTACGGGTAAAGCGTAGGGCGACTCCAACGTCCGAATCCGTCAGCTAACCTCGTAAGCGTTTCGGAGAGGCAACCGTAAACGCGCGTTCGTCATGGCTTATTCGCCATGTCTTTCGAAACCGCGGGAAAGGTTCTCTTTCCCGCGGTTTCTTTGTGCTTGCTCCGGAACGATTTCGGATCGCCGTGCTCTACTGTATCGTATTATTCAAATCCCGGAGGGGTTGGCCATGTACGTATTTTTCGTTAGCTTCATTCTGTTATTTTTTCTCGGTCTGCTGTTCGTTCCGTTCGTAGGCTTGCGGCTGTCCCGCGGAGGACCGTTCGTCAAAAACGATTGGCGCAAGACGGTGGCCTTTTCCGCCGCTCAGGCTCTCGTGCTGGCATCGATCGCGACCGTATGGATCGAGTAACGGATGATGTCTTTAATATGGCCTAATCTCGAACCGGCATGAAGATGATCTAAATCGTGCATTGTTTATGCCGCCCTTCGCATAATAAGATACATGTATTGGAGATTGACGCCGCAATACGGCCGATTTCGGAAAACCATTTTCTGATTTTAAGGTAATATTTCCTTACACAGAATAAACTTCCGATAAATCGTACAGTCGCTCATCCTGGAATGGACGAAGAGACATTTTTTCTAATACGAGGGGGAAACCAGCATGGCCACTATCCAAACGTCGCCGGAGACGGCAACCGCCGCTCGCGAGTATGTCCGTGAAGTATACGAGACGGTTATTAAGCGCAATCCGCATGAGAAAGAATTCCATCAGGCGGTTAAAGAGATCGTAGACTCTCTCGTTCCCGTATTCGAGAAGCACCCTCATTATATGAAGAGCGGCATCCTCGAGAGAATCGTAGAGCCGGAGCGGGTCATCACGTTCCGCGTGCCTTGGGTGGACGACCAGGGCAAAGTGCAGGTAAACCGCGGCTTCCGGGTACAATTCAACAGCGCGATCGGTCCCTACAAGGGAGGGCTTCGCTTTCATCCTTCCGTCAGCGGAAGCATCATCAAATTTTTGGGCTTCGAGCAAATTTTCAAAAACTCGTTGACCGGACAGCCGATCGGCGGAGGCAAGGGCGGCTCGGACTTCGATCCTAAGGGCAAATCCGACGGCGAGGTTATGCGTTTTACCCAAAGCTTCATGACGGAGCTGTACCGCTATATCGGTCCGGACGTCGACGTTCCTGCCGGAGATATCGGCGTAGGCGCGCGGGAGATCGGATTCATGTTCGGGCAATATAAGAGAATTCGCGGCGGCAACGAGGCGGGCGTATTGACGGGCAAAAGCATCGTCTACGGCGGCAGCTTGACCCGGACCGAAGCGACCGGTTACGGCTGTGTGTATTTCGTAGGCGAAATGCTCAACTCGATCGGGTGGAGCTTCAGCGAGAGCACGGTCGTCGTGTCCGGCTCCGGTAACGTATCGATCTATGCGATCGAGAAAGCCCAGCAGCTCGGCGCGAAAGTCGTGGCTTGCAGCGATTCGAACGGCTATATTTACGATCCCAGCGGCATCAAGCTCGAAACCGTGAAACGGCTGAAGGAAGTGGAGCGCAAACGGATCAGCGAATACGTCAAGGAGCATCCGGGTTCCGTCTACACCGAAGGCTGCACGGGCATCTGGACGATTCCGTGCGATATCGCTCTTCCTTGCGCTACGCAAAACGAAATCGACGAGGAATCGGCGAAAATTCTGGTTGCGAATGGCGTGAAAGCGATCGGCGAAGGCGCCAACATGCCTTCCACACTGGAAGCTATCGACGTGTTTTTGGCGGCGGGTGTCCAGTTCGGACCGGCCAAAGCGGCCAATGCGGGCGGCGTGGCCGTATCCGCGCTCGAAATGGCTCAAAACAGCATGCGTTACTCGTGGTCCTTCCATGAAGTGGACGACAAGCTGCACGATATTATGAAAAATATTTACCGCAACAGCGTCAAAGCTGCCGAAGAGTACGGTCATCCCGGAAATCTCGTCGTTGGCGCGAACATCGCCGGCTTCCTGAAGGTAGCCGATGCCATGATTCTCCAAGGCATAGTGTAAAAAGAAGCCCAAAAAAGCGAACAATGCCTGATTATAGCAAAAGGGAAATGGACGCCGGTGCGTTCATCTCCCTTTTTTATTCGTTGTTGAATTGTCCGACGGTAGCGAAAAACGACTTGATGAAATCGTGAAACAGCTTCTCCGTCGGGGCTAGCTCGCGATTGGCCGGGGTAATGACTCCGACGCTGCGGGTAACCTGCGGGTCCTGGAATTGGATTTTTACCGTCGAACGGGGAATGCTGTCATTAAGAGCGATTTCGGGCAGCAGCGTGATGCCGAGTCCGGCCGCGACCAATCCTTTGATCGCGTCGATGTCGTCGCCTTCGAACGATATCATCGGCTCGAAGCCCTGGGCCGCACAGGCGTTTATGACAAGCTCCCTCAGAATAAAGCCTTCGGGGAACAATACGAACATGTCGTTGCGCAGCTGGCTCAGCTTCAAGGAAGATTGATCGGCCAGCGGATGGTTCTTCGGCAGAAGAGCGACGATCCTTTCCAGGAAGAGCGTATCTCCGTTGATCTGCTTGCCGTCCTTCGGGACAGGGCCGATGAGCGACAAGTTCAATGTACCTTTGGAAACGAGCTCGATCAGCTCGCGGTACGATCCGTGCTGCAGCTGGAATTGAACTTGCGGGTATAACTCGCGAAATGCGGATATGACCATGGGAAGCATATGGGAGGCGAGGCTGCTTGGAAAACCGATCCGAACGGTCCCTTTCTGCGGGTCGAGAAATTCGCCGATTTCCTGCTGGGCTTTCTCGATGACCTGCAGCACCTGCTCCATATGACCTAGAAACAGTTTGCCGATCGGAGTAAGCCGTACTTTCCGCCCGTCCCGGATAAACAGATCGACGCCGAGCTCGGCCTCCAGCTTGAATATTTGGCGGCTGACCGCCGATTGGGCCACGTGCAGCACGTAAGATGCCTCGGTGACGTGCTCCAGCTTGGCGACCTCGATAAAATATTGAATTTGCCTTAATTCCACTCTCGAACATCACCGCCACTAGTTATCATAACGTGTAAGGTTTAGCGCTCCCCCCCATTGTACAACAAACCGGTGAACAATAAAACAACTGCTATATTTATAGGTATTATCGGAATAATCGGAAAATCGCTCGATCGTAACGGTCAATCCCTTGGCCGAACGGACTAGGCCTGATATGGGACGCGAGTTTTTTGAAGCAAAAATGTGCTCGGAGCCGGACAAATGTCTTACTAATCGGAGCGAATATAGTACAATACATAGAGAAGAGGAAAACGAATCGAAGCGGGGGAACGAAGGCATGGGGCGAATCTTTGGACGAACGGCCGTCATTACGGCGATTGTCGCGGCCGGAACGGTATTCGGATGGCTGTATTTGGAAAGCAGGAAGGAGCAGCCCCGTTCGGCATCGGTCGGGCTGACGGGCGCCGACGTCGTACGAGAGTCCGCCGACGGTCAGTCGGGCAATTTGCTGAAATGGTGGGAAGACCGGCTCCAGGCTGCCGAGAGGAACGGGAAATGGGACGCTGCCGCCGATTACGCTTACCGTATGGCCGCTTATTATCGCAGCGCGGACCGGGAGAAGGAAGCGGAGCATTGGTATGCGGCCAGCGACGCATATCGGACGAAGGCCGAGCCGAGAGACAACCGTTTTTACGACGAAGCCCTTCCCTCGCCGCAAGAAGTAGTCCTGACGCCGTATGTCGGCGTTCCAGCAACCGAGAACCGGCAGTTGGCCAAGTTCGAGCCGCAATCAGGAGCGTACTTGGGCATGTTCGGCATTTTCGACTACCCCGCCGTGGAGCAAACGTTCGGCCGGTATCATCCGATCGGCCTTCACTATTCCGGTTGGCGCAAGGACGAGAACGATACGCGAAACTATTTTCCTACCCGTACGATCAACAGCGTCAAGGCGGCCGGCGCGGGCGGAGCTCTGCAGATCGGCTGGGAGCCGCAATACGGACTGGATGCGGTCAAGGACGACGAATACGTCCGGTCGTTCGCGCGGCAAGCGAAGGAAGCCGGCATTCCGATTTTTTTGCGCTATGCGTCCGAGATGAACGGGAATTGGGTGCCTTGGTATGACGAGCCGCAAAAATACGTGGAGAAGTTTCGTCTCGTTTCCCGGATTATCAAGGAAGAAGCGCCAAACGTCGCAATGGTATGGTCCCCTAATTTTTGGCCGCAAGACAATATCGATGCTTATTATCCCGGCGACGAGTACGTCGATTGGGTCGGGTTTTCGCTTTATTCGACTCCTTACTATGACGGGAAAGAAGATTTCAGCAAAAACCAGATCGACTATTTTATCCCGCTCTACGAGAAATATAAGCATAAACCGATCATGATCGCCGAAGGGGCCATTTCCCACTACAATACGAAGACGAATAAAAGCCATGCGAAGTGGGCCGAAGGGCAAATCAGCATCATGTACGGCTTTTTGCCGAAAATGTTTCCCCAGGTGAAAGCGATTACCTATTTCAACATGAGCAAGTCCAGAAGCGAAAGCCTGAAAAGCGAATTCATCTACGATATCAAAGAAAATCCGCTCATGTACGACCAATATCGCAAATTGATCCAAAGCGACTATTTTTTGACGAAAGTGGAGCAGGGGACCTCGGCCAAGGAAAACATCCGCTACGTTCCTCTGGCAACGGCCTCCGGCTTGCAGGGCAAGCACAAGCTATTCGTCTACCCCGATATGCCGTTCGACAGCCAGCCCCATTCCGTCGCCGTCTTCCAAGGGGAGAAGCGATTGGCCGTCTCATACGAGGTCCCATGGGAGGTCGAGATCGATTTCTCGTCGCTTCAGGCAGATGTACCGCTGACGATCGTTGCTTATAACGGCAGACAGGAAACGTTGGCTCGCCAATCGTTCGACTGGTCCAAACGCTGATCCGCGCCTGCAACCCGAAGGAGATGGACTGCTTGAAGAAGATTACGATCGCTCTCGCGGTTGCGGGCGGTTTAATCGCCGTCACGGTATGCATTGCGGCTATTCCGCATTCGGCGGCTCACACTTGGACCGGGCAGGAGAGTGGAAAGCCCCAATTAGTCGCAGAGGCCAGCGCCATTCCCGGCGGGACGCCCGAGGCTTCGGAGAGTGAGAGCATCGAAGGGCGTACCGGAGCCTGGGAGCCGCAAGCGGAAGTAATCAACGTCGCCCTCGCGACGCTACCTTCGTCGGCCATGATCGAAGTGCCGGTCATCGATCAGCTTCCCGAGCTGTTCAACGGCTGCGAAGTGACGAGCTTGGCCATGCTGCTTGAGGCTGCCGGCAGTCCGGTCGACAAGATGGAGCTGGCCGAGCGGGTGGCCAAAGATAGGACGCCGCTCGTAAGGAACGAAGACGGCGCGATCGAATCGTGGGGCAACCCGGACGTCGGCTTTGTAGGCGACATGACGGGAGAAACCGACGGATACGGGGTATATCATGGGCCGATTTTTCAGCTGCTTGCGGAGATTTTACCGAGACGGGCCGCAGATTTGACGGAGCTGCCGTTCGACGAGCTGTTGACGGCGGTTGCAGACGGAAGACCGGTCGTGATCTGGACGAACATCAACTTTACGCCGGAGACGCTGATGGAGACGTGGCAGAGCGATGCGGGGCCCGTTCAGATGTCCTGGTACGAGCATGCCGTGCTGCTTGTCGGTTATGACGACGAGTATATGTACGTCAATGATCCGTTTGACGGCGCGGCGGCCAAGCCCATTGAGCGGGATACGCTAATTTCCTCGTGGCTGCAGATGGGGAGCCAGGCGGTGACGTACCGGAAATGACGGAGCCGGCAAAGTGCGTTTAAACGCCGTATTTTAGACTTTTCTTTCGGACCGGACGGATGTACAATCAGGCGAGAGAGAAGTTGCTCAACCATCAAAAAAAACCGGGCATACGGTTCGTCATTGCCGCGGAAACCGCAATCGGGAAGGAATTCGGATCATGTCGAGCTCGAAAGGCAACAAATGGGGAATATTGCAAATCGTCAATATGGGGACACTTATTTCCACCCTCGATGTCGGGATCGTTAATGTGTCGCTGCCGATCATGGCCAAGCAATTCTCGGTGTCCCTGGCCCAGATTCAGTGGGTCGCAACCGTCTACCTGTTGACAATGATCGTGCTGCTGCCGTTTCTGGGCAAGCTGTCCGACCGGATGGAGAGGCGCAAAGTATACAGCTGCGGATTTCTCGTATTCGGGATCGGGTCGCTGTTCATCGCGCTTTCGCAGGGCTTCGTCGCTCTTCTGCTGGCCCGCTGTCTGCAGGGTATAGGCGCCACGATGATTATGGCGAACAGCCAGGCGATGGTGCGCCAAGTATTCCCGGATCACGAGCGCGGACGGGCTCTCGGGGTGAATGCGATCGTCATCTCGATCGGTACGCTGTCCGGACCTGCGCTTGGCGGATTTATGCTCGAATTCGTCGAATGGCCGTGGCTGTTCTGGATCAATGTCCCGATTGCGCTGACCGCTTGCGTATTGGGCATGCGGTGGTTTCCGCGGGGGAAGACGGCATCGGTCAAAACGCCGATCGACTTCGTCGGAGCTTTCCTGCTGGCGGCCGGGGCATGTCTGCTCATGCTGGCGGCCGAGTCGGTCAAGGACCAGTCTGCGTTCTCGACGAAGGCGCTGGCGGAAGGCGCGATCGGAATCGCTTTGTTGATCGCGCTATGGCTGCAGGGACGGCGCATCGATTACGGCGTGCTGGACCGGGAGCTGTTCCGCCATCGCAAAGTATGGCTCGGCAACGCCAGCTCGTTTGTCATTAATTTGGCGCAGACGGCAACGCTTATCCCGGTCACGTTTTATTTGCAGAGCCAGCTCGGTTATTCCGCTTGGGCTACCGGGGCGCTGCTGATGCTCCAGCCGCTCACGATGGGCGTCATAGCTCCGTTTGCCGGCTGGTTCCGGGACAAATACGGCGGAGCGGCGCCGATTGCGCTCGGCTCGCTATTTTGTGCGGTATCCATGCTGTTCGTCGCCTTGCTTCCCGAGGTGACGGCGGTAAGCGTAGGCTTGCAGCTCGCGGTGTTCGGGGTGGGCATCGGGCTGTTCCATGCCACGAACAATGCGGAAATAATGAGTGCGGCTCCCGCGTCGAAAAGCAGCCTGGCCGGAAGCTTGCTCGCGATGGTCCGCTATCTCGGCCAAATTGCCGGCATCGGCTTGGCTACGCTGCTTGTCGGCTCGATGGGAGCGGCAGGAGGAGAAGCGGAAACGTTCGGCGTGCCGATCCGGATTTTGTTCGGCGTATGCTTCCTGCTATGCTTGGCGGTTACGTTGGCGGGACGGCTGCTGCCGAAGAGCAAGCCGGAGACGAGCGGCGTATCGGCGTAGATGGCGATAAGAAGAAGGAAGTCCGGGACTATTAAACAGTTCCGGACTTATTGCTGCGCCTGTTCGTGATCGTGTAAACCATTCTCCATACCGAGGAGAGAACTGCTCCGCTTCGGACGGCAAGTTGAATTCGTGACTAGTCAGCGAGCATGCCGACGCTTATTTTCCACGCCAACTACTTAATTCCCGGCTCCCTTTGCCTGTTGAATGGCGGCATTCGTTCGAAGTGACGCTGTATGCGCATTCGCGCTCCTTTAGCCGACAAATCGCTTGTATACGTGCAAAAGTGCATTTTGTTTGTGCCATTGGATCGAAATTTCGCGGTCTGCATGCAAAAATGCAGGTACTCAGGCGAGAAAAGGAATAAAATGGTTACAAATGGGGTGATTACCTGCACTTGTGCATGCAGACGGCTTGAAATTGGGGGATATGGGTCCATGCAAATGCACTATTGCACGTTGCATTGTTCGATCGTGGACGAACGGTCGGCGATTGTGCTATGTTACTATTCAAGAATAGAAAAGGAGATGGACAGGGATGCCCGAGCAACACAAAATAGGCAAAACGGATTTGAAAGTAACCCCGATCGGTCTCGGGGCCAATGCCGTAGGCGGCCACAATCTGTTTCCGAATCTTAGCGATGAAACCGGCAAGGCGGTCGTTCGCGCCGCATTGGACAACGGGATCAATTTCCTGGACACGGCCTACATATACGGGCCCGAGCGCTCGGAGCAATTAATCGGCGAAGTGGTGCGGGAGAAGGGCAACCGCCACGAAGTCGTCATCGCTTCCAAAGCGTCGCATAAATTCGTGGACGGCAAGACGGTGATGGATAATTCCCCGGCATTTTTGAAGGAGTCCGTCGACAACAGCTTAAAACGGCTGCAAACCGATTATATCGATTTGTTTTATATTCATTTCCCGGACGAGCATACGCCGAAGGACGAGGCTGTCGGGGCTTTGCAACAATTGAAGGACGCGGGGAAAATAAGAGCCATCGGCGTGTCCAATTTCTCTATCGACCAATTGCGGGAAGCTAACCGTGACGGCAGCGTCGACGTTTTGCAAGGGGAGTACAACTTGTTCAAACGCGGTGCGGAGAAGGAGATACTACCTTATACGACGGCGAATGGCATTTCGTTCGTTCCGTATTTTCCGCTGGCATCGGGTTTATTGGGCGGAGCCTACTCGAAGGATTCGACATTCGCGGACAATCGCGCCAAAAACCCGATGTTCCAAGGGGAGACGTTCGTCCGGAATTTGGAAAAGGTCGAGCAAGTCCGCGAAATCGCCAATGCAAAGCAAGCGGAAGTGGCGCATGTCGTGCTCGCTTGGTATTTGACCCGGGATTCGATCGACGTCCTGATTCCCGGCGCCAAGAAGCCGGAGCAGGTGCTGAACAATCTTAAAACGCTGCAAGTACAGCTAACCGCGGAAGAGATTGCGGCGATCGATCGGATTTTTCAGGCGTAGGCAACGGTAAAAGGGGCAGTTCAGCAGGTTTTGCCAGACCTTGCGGGACTGCTCTTTATCGTTTTCGGTGCTGTTGCATAGCCAGAGCGACGCCTGCCCGCTAACGAACAGTTGGGAACGGCAGCTTAACGGCGCTCTCCGGTCGGGAAGCGATTCCCGCACTCCATTTTCCAAGAGTTGAGCAACGAATGGACGTTCATACCGATAACTGAAATGGCATGCGGAACAAAAAGTTCCGCTAAAGCCGACATTTGCCGCCAAAATGGTGCTTAGCGGAACGATGAGTTCCTTTATGGTCAGCAGAAAGGTCGATTTAGCTTCTTTTTAAGTAAATAGAGGAACTGATTGTTCCGTTCGGACCTTCTTCCGTCCCCGAAGTTCGCAATAGAGGAACTTTTTGTTCCCTCACCTACAGAAAGGGGAACTATTTGTTCCGCAGCCAACAACCGGCAGACCTCAGTAGCACAGTAATCGGTTACCTGTAAAAAGCCTCCAGCAGCCTAACCCCCCCAGCACAGAGCGCCGAGCCCTAGCTTCCAGCCACCAGCACTCAGCACCATCCAGCCTCCAGCCCCGGACCGCAACACACGCTGCGCCCAGCACGTCCTCCAGGCGCACGCCGCACCCCGCACGCCGCACGCCGCACCCCGCACG
>NZ_VDCQ01000077.1:0-344 GCF_006265175.1 Paenibacillus hemerocallicola
GAAGGGGGCGCTTTGCTAAAGCGTTAGGGTGTAACAGCCGCAAGGGTTCGAATCCCTTCCTCTCCGTTTTAACCTGAATTATGGCGGTGTAGCTCAGCTGGCTAGAGCGTACGGTTCATACCCGTGAGGTCGTGGGTTCGACTCCCTCCGCCGCTACCAACCTTATAAGGACGCTTACCTCAGCCGGGAGAGCATCTGCCTTACAAGCAGAGGGTCGGCGGTTCGATCCCGTCAGCGTCCACCATTATTTCCTAAGCATGGGTAGTTGCTTTGCCGGGAAATATAGTAAGACCGTAGTACATGGAGCTGTGGTGTAGAGGCCTAACATGCCTGCCTGTCACGCA
>NZ_VDCQ01000077.1:354-46244 GCF_006265175.1 Paenibacillus hemerocallicola
ATTTAATATGATTACTACATAAGGCTCGGTAGCTCAGTCGGTAGAGCAGAGGACTGAAAATCCTCGTGTCGGCGGTTCGATTCCGTCCCGAGCCACCATGTATGTCCAAATTGCCATTGATGGCATGGGACATGATTATGGAGGCTTAGCGAAGTGGCCAAACGCAGCAGACTGTAAATCTGTTCTCTTACGAGTTCGGTGGTTCGAATCCATCAGCCTCCACCATTTATTGCCTTTCTATATTTAGGCTTCGCCTTTGGGCTAATTTTCAAGCGCGAGCCATTAGCTCAGTTGGTAGAGCACCTGACTTTTAATCAGGGTGTCGTAGGTTCGAGTCCTACATGGCTCATCAAAACCTCTCCGTTGCGAGAGGTTTTATTATTTTATGATCTTATAATTTCGCCGAAGGACACAGCCATCCCACGATAGGATTGGGGTTTTAAGGCGGGATTCCAACCTTAAGGAACCCAGCTATACTATTACTGAACCTAAGTTCGCCAATAGTAAAGCTGGGTTCCTTCTTCTTCATTGTCTCGACCGGGACGAAGTGAATTATCGTGCAGATTGCAGCCGATCGGCGACCGACTTCATTTTTTGCTCCATGGAGGACGGACGGTCCCGGCGATCGTCTATTTTGATCGTCGTGCATACCCGGTCCGCTCCTTGGTCAAAAGGCGATTCATGAAGCTTGCGCACGATGTCCAGCAAATCGGACAATTCCCCTTCAATGATGGTGCTCATCGGCGTCATCTGATACTGGATCGGCACGCCGGCCTGTTCCAGCAAGCTCTGCATATTCGCTACATAACCGCTTAGGCTTGTGGTTTGCGTGCCTACCGGAATGACAGTGACCTCTATAATCGCCATGCCGAAAACCTCCCGTTTGATCAATGTGGCCCGTAATACTAACACTTGTATTGTAAACGGATATGGGCGATTAAGCCAATCTCATTTCCGGTAGCACGATCCAAATTACAGTTCGAATCGTTTTGCTTGTTGCCGGATATATTCCGACGTTCGCGAGGCCAATGCCATGACGGTATTGGTCGGGTTGCCGGCTCCCGAAGTCACGAAGAGGCTGGCGTCGCATACGAATAAATTCGGGATGTCGTGCGTTTGTCCGTACGAATTGGCGACCGACGTCTCAGGATCGTTGCCCATACGACATCCCCCCATGAGATGGGCGGTATCGGGAACGACATATTCCACTTTTCCGCCGGCCGCCCGCAGGATAGAGCTCATCATGCCGACGGCGTGCTCGATCAGTTTCAGATCGTTCTCGCCATAGCTGAACGATACGTTGGCTCTAGGCAAACCGTGCTGATCCTTTTCTTCGGCAAGAGTTACCCGATTGTGTTCCGACGGGAGCACTTCCCCCACCATCGTCACCCTTCCGTACATATTGTAATCGAGCAAAGCCTCGTGCAGCCGCTGTCCCCATACGGGTCCTTGCTCCGATTGGGAGATGCCGTTAGCGAAACCGACCGGTCGGGAACCGTGGGCATGCAGCGAGTAGCCTCGTACGAAATTATTTTTCCGATCCGTCTCGTAGAAATCCTGCGTTGTGGCCAATACAGGCGTTCCTTTATACAAGCGGATTTCCTCTTCGAACTTGGCATAAACGTCTTGGCTGCTGTGGGGCATTATCGCTTTGCCGACCCATCCGCTCCGATTGGCCAGTCCGTCGGGAAATTTGGAGTCGGCCGAGTTCAGCAGCAATCGGGGAGTCTCGACGGCGTAGGCGGAAACGATGACGATGCGCGCTTTTTGAACATAGGTCTCGTTGTTATGGATGAACTCGACTCCCGCGGCCCGTCCGTCATCGTTCATTAGAACCCGAGCGACCATACAATCGGCAAGCACTTCCGCTCCGGCAGCGATCGCTTTCGGGATATGCACGATCAGCGTGCTGAATTTGGCATTGGGCATACAGCCTTGGTTGCAAAATCCTCTATTGATGCAAGGAGGACGACCTTCGAAGGGAGCGGATAAAATGGCCAAGGGCGGCACGGCCGAGCGAATGCCGAGCTTCTCGCAGCCATTCATGAACATGTAAGCGTTAGGGCTAAGCGGCTCGCGCTCGGGATAGGGGTAAGGACCGTTATAATTCCCCCAAGGAAAATGCTTCGGTCCGGACACGGCTATTTCTTTCTCGATTTTGGCGTAATAAGGTTCCAAATCGGCGTATCCGATCGGCCAGTCTTCTCCGACGCCGTCCAACGTCCGCGCACGAAAATCGGAATCGTGAAAACGCAGAAACACGCCCGTAAAATGGGTCGTGCCGCCCCCGACGCCGCGACCTGAATTGTTATGCCCCATCTTGAGCGGGTCGGCCCCTTCTACAAGACGCGTATCCTCCCACCCCAACGATTTCATGGCCAGCTCGTCGCTGGCAAAATCGTGCTGCGGGTCCCGGAAAGGCCCGGCCTCCAAGACGACGACGCGCATACCCGCTTCGCTCAATTCCTTGGCCAGTACGCCACCGGCAGCTCCGGCGCCTACTATGACTGCGTCGACTTCATCGTTTGCGTATTTTCGATGCAGGGTCATGTATCCGATTTCGCCTCCCAAGGGTCCAACTGGCCCAGGTTTGCCCGCACATAACCTCGCGGATAAGCCGGACCGCCGTAACCGATCTCCGACCAAACCGTAGGATGCGAATAATACGATTCGACCGTCCAGCTCAACAGTCGGTTGAAAAACGCTTTTTGCGGAAAATTGGAATCTTCGTCCAAAGGAAGCTTCTCTTCGCTCAAGGCGGTAATGATCGATAGCTGGTCCGTTTCGGTTAAATCGATGAACGGACGCAAATAATAGGACATCGCCCATTGGTCCAATCGCTTCATCCCCAGTCGAAGCAAGTCGCCGGCTTTGGGAACGGACGGCTTACGCTCGCTTTCCCCCGATGGGGCAGTTAGCGACCGATCGATGTGGCTCAGCACGAATTGAATGATATTGGCCCGATTATCCCCTGCCAGGATGGAGCAGAGGGCGCGCAGCATTTCCGCCTCCGTCAAGGTAAGCGACTGATACCCGTCTACGCCTTCCAAACGGGAAGCGACGATGGAACGGGAATGAGCGTCCCAAGCCTCCTGCTCGCTCATTACATTATAGTCCGGATAACGGCTCTTCTTCATGGACGTCACCTCCAATAAATCGCAATAAGCCCGAGAGCGCTGATCGCCGTAAACAAAAAAGGCAATACAACCGGAGGGCCGATCAAAAAGTTGCGCATTTGCCAGCCTCCGACTCTCACACGGACGCCTTTGGCGTGAAAATATACGCCAACGAGACCGTCCAACACGCCCAGAGCCATAAACAGCACGAACAGCATCCGCAGCCAGCCGGCGTTATAGAACGTAAGCGCAAGTCCAGTCGCAAAAAAGATCGGTGACGATACGACTGGCACCCACATCGATTTATGGTGGAAATTTTGCCTGTAATGAAACATGGTCACTTGAATGCCGATCAAAACGAACGCTACACTGACGAAAAAAATCAAGAAGCGGTCCAAAGACCAATGATCCCAATACACGGGACATCCCTCCATGCAAAATGGTTAACGGATCCGCATTTACTCCGGTGCGGGAAAGGTAAGAGCGCCATGAGGCATCATCGCTACTTCGCAGTCTTCATTGTTGATGACGCTCGAGACCAATTGCTGCAAGTCGCGAACGGGAATAAAACCGGCCAGCTCGGTCAACGCATCGGGCATATCCGAATACAGATAGACCGTATGCTTGGAAACGATTTGCTCGATTTGAGCCACTTTATGGGCACCCAATACGAACTGTTCCTTCAATTTGCGGAGCATGGTCGGCCGGTCCCGAATCGTCTCGACCCAATATTGGAAAATACCGTTGCCGAACAGCTCCTCACAGCGCGCAAGCAATACGATCGAGCCCCCGGGCTTGGTGAAGGCCGATGCATTCTGCATCGTTTTGATCGCTTGGTACAGCTGCAAATCTTTGGGGGATCCTCCCGTAGAAGCCAGAATGATGTCGTACTGACTGCTTACGGGAACGAAAAAACGTTTCCTCGCCGCTTCAAGGCCTCTGCGATGAGTGGGAATCAACTCTCCGGAATACGCTTCGAGCAGCTCTTGGCGATGGTTCGCGATCACGTTGAACAAAAAATGGATCGGCACGAAAGCGAGCGCTTCCTCCAGATCGCGATGTATCGGATTATCCGGATCGCCTAGCGCCGCCTTATAGCGCCCGGACAGTGCATGGTTCGCCTCGATGCAGCGGTGGGATGCCGTACCGGGAATGAGCGCCTTAACCCCGCCGGAAACGCCGACCAGCCGGTGCGGCTCGATATTTCCTGTCGCTATGAGCAGATCCGCTTCGACGACGAGGCGATTGATTTCAATCGGAGTACCGAGACTGGTCGTTCCCACGGCGACGCAATCCTCGGATAGCGCGGAATGATTCACGACCGCTACGCGCTCAAAAGCCTCCTCGCCGACAAGCCGTTTCAATTCCGCATCCGTATGTTTTCGATGCATGCCGAGCGCTACAACGATTCGTATCCGGTCGTCGGCGATGCCCCCTCGATTCAATGCGCCGAGCAAGGCCGGCAAAAACAAGCGGCTCGGGCATAACCGTGTTCCGTCGCTCACCAGAATGACGGCCCGGCTACGGCCGGCAGCCAATTCGTGAAGCGGTTTTCCCGCGACGGGATGGCGAAGCGCCTCTTCTATAATGCCCTCGGCCGAACCGTCGGCTTCCGAGTGATAGTCGATTATCGTCGGAGAATTGGGGCAATCGATCGTGACTTCGACATGTCCGTTACCGTAAGGGAATAAAATCGGATGTACCTTCTTTCCTCGGGCTGCTGTGTGAAAAGTCCGAATGAGAAAATTATTTCCATTTGCCCCCGGAATAAACCAAAAATAGAAAGCCTCACGATCTGGGAATTATATCCTCACAGCAGCGATCCAGGAGGAGGGATGAAGCGGACAAGGTTTTCATCCCCCGTCAAAACGTGTATCATGAAACATATATCGCATTTTCAATCTCGAAGGCGGTCGGTCAGGGGGAAGTTTCAACATGGTGCAATGGGATCGGATCAAGCAGCAACTGGAGCAAATACTCGGAACCGAATTCCGGCGCGGACGGGTGCCTGCCGCCAAATGGAACCTGAGCGTCGAGAGCGATGCGGGGAAAAGCCGTATCCTTGACGGAAGGTACCATTTCTTTCTATATAAAGACGGGGGGCATATCCAAGCCGTATCGGTGGACGAGCCGATGCTGACCCCGTCCGAGAAACAGCTGGTCGAGCTGATGCTCGAAGCATATCGGACACAGGAGAAGCGAAGCGTTACGCCGGTTCATTCGGAAGACGAGCGGAAATCGCATCTGATCCGGACGTGGATCGCTCAGCAGCTCGAGCAAGGCATCTTCGACGCGGAGCTTCCAGACACGCTGGCGGCCAACTTTGCCTTATATACGCCAAAAATTCCGCTGCTCGTCTACGGCGATTATTCCGATCAACGGAAGGCAACTTACCAGGACTTGAAAAAGCTGCTGGAAAGTTTTTTCGACGGAGAAATCGTGCTCATCCCGCTGCTCGATAAAGAATGGCTTATTCTCGGGCCGGAATCGCTTCTTCAGGAAGGCGGAGAAGGCGAAGAAGAAACGGCGGAGGACATGCTCGCATCGCTCGGCGACGCGCTGCACGAAATGCTCGTTACGGAGTGGGTGGGCGAATGTCACATTGCCGTCGATTATCCGCTTCCGCCGACCAAATCGCTGCTGGCCTCGGTCTCCAAGCTCCGGGAGGCGATGACGCTCGGACGGACCTACCGCGTAGCGGACAATATCCATATGCCTTGGAGGCTGCAGCTGGAGAAGCTGCTGCACCCGATCGGCGAAGAGCAGAAGCAATTGTTTCTGGAGCGCGTGCTGAAGCGGATGGACCTGTTGAAGGATGTCGAAATGATGACAACGCTGGAACAGTTTATCGCGCTGGATTGCAGCGTGAGCGACACGGCCAAGAAGCTCTTCATCCACCGTAATACGCTGTTGTACCGCTTGGACAAGTTCAAGCAGGAGACGGGGCTCGATGTCCGCACGTTCCGCCATGCGGTATTGGTGCATGTAGCGCTCTTATTGTACAAAGTAACGAAAAGAACGTGATTTTTTTGTAAACAATGTGCATAGTCATGAAACGGGCCATAGGTTAATATAAAGCTGTGGAATATGAATACTAGGAGGAATGATCCATGGCAGGCGTTCGTTTGAATCATATCGTAAAAAAATATCCAGGGGCCGCGGAATCTACCGTTAAAGACTTCAATTTGGAGATCAAAGACAAAGAATTCCTCGTACTCGTAGGCGCTTCCGGCTGTGGAAAATCGACAACGCTCCGTATGATTGCAGGTCTGGAAGAAATTACGTCCGGCGAGCTGTTCATCGGTGACCGCCTTGTCAACGACGTCGCTCCGAAAGACCGCGACATCGCGATGGTATTCCAATCCTATGCCTTGTATCCGCACATGAACGTTTATCAAAACATGGCGTTCGGTCTGAAATTGCGCAAATTCAAAAAAGCCGAAATCGATGCACGCGTGCGCGAAGCGGCTAAAATTCTCGATATCGAAGTATTGCTCGACCGCAAGCCGAAAGCTCTTTCCGGCGGTCAGCGCCAACGGGTAGCTTTGGGCCGCGCTATCGTTCGCGATCCGCAAGTGTTCCTGATGGACGAACCTCTTTCCAACTTGGATGCCAAGCTGCGCGTGCAGATGCGCGCCGAAATCAGCAAGCTGGCCAAACGTCTCGAGACGACCGTCGTATACGTAACGCATGACCAGACGGAAGCCATGACGATGGGCGATCGTATCGTCGTTATGCACCAAGGCGTTATCCAACAAGCGGCTTCTCCGGAAGAAATTTATAATTTCCCGACCAATATGTACGTAGCCGGCTTTATCGGGTCGCCTTCGATGAACTTTATTCACGGTTCGCTCTCCGAGAGCGGCGGCAAAGTCCGCTTCAAGGCTCAAGGCGTAGATGTTGCCCTGCCGGAAGGCAAAGCGCAAATTCTTCGCGACCAAGGCTACATCAATAAAGAAGTCGTGTTCGGGATTCGTCCGGAAGACCTTCATGACGAGCCGATCTTTATGGAAGGCTCCCCGGAAAGCCATGTGAGCGCAACGATCGAAGTTTCCGAAAACCTCGGTCACGAAGTTCAGCTTCACTTGAGCGGACTCGGCACGCAATCGGTTGTCGCCCGTGTAGACGGCCGTTCCGGCTTCAAAGACGGAATGACGATCAAGCTTGCGATGGACATGAACAAAATTCACATTTTCGATAAAGAAACCGAAATCAACGTATTGATCTAATGAAGAATGAAGGAAGGCCGACGGCTATCGTCGGTCTTCTTTGCATTTTGCCGGCCAGGAGCAGGTGAAGGTTGCTTTCGCACCGCATTTCCATTACCATGAAAACATTGGAACATAAAGGAGACGTCAGGCAATGGGGAAAAAGACGAAAGTTTCCGACCTCGTCCGTAATTTTCACCTGGAGGTCGTGACCGGAGAAGAAGGGCTAGGGCGGCTGATTAAAGTAGCGGACATGTATCGGCCCGGCTTGGAGATGGCTGGATATTTCGCTTACCATCCCCGGGAACGCGTGCAAATATTGGGGCGGACGGAGCTGACGTTTTTCGAGACGTTATCGGCCGAAGAGCGGCACGATCGGCTTAAGAGACTGTGCAAGGAGGAAGAAACACCCTGTATGATCGTGACGCGCGGCCAAAATATTCCGGAAGAGCTGATCCGCGAAGCCGGGGAGTATGGCTTGCCGCTGCTGCGCAGTCCATTGGCGACAACGACGCTCGTAAGCCGGATAACCGATTTTCTGGAAAATAAGCTGGCGCCGACGACAACGATCCACGGGGTATTGGTTGAAGTATACGGGATCGGGATGCTGATTACCGGTACGAGCGGAATCGGCAAAAGCGAAACGGCGCTGGAGTTGGTCAAACGCGGCCATAGGCTGATCGCCGACGATGCGGTCGAAATTCACCAGACTCCGGATCATGTGCTTGTCGGCAATGCGCCGGATTTGATCAAGCATTTGCTCGAAATTCGCGGTGTCGGCATCATTAACGTCATGACGCTGTTCGGAGCGGGAGCGATTCGGAACAATAAGAAGATATCGCTGGTCATCCGCCTCGAGACGTGGCAGCAGGATAAGGAGTACGACCGGCTGGGACTGGACGAGGAACTTACCCGCATCATCGATACGGATTTGCCGCTTGTTACGATACCGGTTCGACCGGGACGGAATTTGGCCGTCATCATCGAGGTGGCCGCGATGAATTACCGGTTGAAGCGCATGGGCTACAACGCCGCATTGCAGTTTACGAACAAACTGACCGAGTCGATATCGGGTGATTTGGACGATTCGGAATAACCGCACTTAAGAAAAATAATGGCTTAAGGAGTTGGAGTATGGCTTATTTGCTCGATCCGATCGCTTTTTCGCTGGGGCCGATATCGGTGCACTGGTACGGGATCATACTGGGCTCGGCGGCGCTGGTAGGGCTGTGGCTCGCGGTCATGGAAGGGAAGCGGTTCGGAATCTCTCCCGATTTCTTCATGGATCTGCTGCTGATCGGAGTTCCTTCCGCAATTATCGGAGCCCGTCTGTATTACGTCGCGTTCAAGTGGGATGCATACAAAAACAATTTATTGGAAATATTTCAAATCTGGCACGGAGGCATCGCGATCTACGGGGCGCTCATCGGAGCCATTATAGCCGGCTATATTTATTTTCGCCGAAAGGGCTATAATTTCTGGAGAATCGTGGATATTTGCGCGCCTTCGCTTATCGTCGGGCAAATGATCGGCAGGTGGGGCAATTTCGTCAACCAGGAAGCGCATGGGGGGCCCGTGTCCGAGACGTTCCTGCGCGACACTTTGCATTTGCCGAACTGGATCACCGATCAGATGTATATCGGCGGCCTGTTTTACCATCCGACGTTTTTGTATGAATCGCTCTGGAACTTGGCCGGCCTGCTCGTACTGCTTTGGCTGCGCCGCCGTCCGTTTCTCCGTTCCGGCGAGTTGTTTTTCAGTTATTTTATTTGGTATTCGATCGGCCGGTTTTTCATCGAGGGGCTGCGCACGGACAGCTTGGCTTTCACGGCGCCGTCTTGGCTCGCTTCCTTGATCAATGGCCTTTGGTCGCCGATGAACGTGATGTTTGAGGCGGGCTCGATGGATTACGGCAATGTCCGCATTTCGCAGCTGCTGGCGATTCTTATTATAATAGCCGCGGTTGTACTGATTATCGTGCGCCGTAAAAAGGGATGGGCGTCGGAGCGTTATTCCGATCCGATCCGTTCGACGAAAACGACGGCTATTTCTACCTCGGAAGCGGGCGAGGGCATTTGAGCCCGCTGCCTATAACGACCAGGGAGGATTTGATACATTGGCAATCACGACAGTATTATTCGACTTGGACGGCACGATTGTCGACACGAACGAGCTGATCATTCAGTCGTTTCTGCATACATTGGAAGGCGAGACGGAGCTGCCGTACACGAGGGAGCGAATCGTCCCCCATATGGGCTATCCGCTCCTGGAGCAGCTGCGTTTTTTTACGGGCAAAGAACAGGTGGACGAGCTGGCGGTCAAGTACCGGAAATTCAACCTGGACAAGCATGACGAGCTGGTCGCGGAATTTCCCAACGTTCGCGAGGTGCTGGCCGAGCTGCAGCGCAGAAATATCCGGATGGGCGTCGTGACGAACAAAATGCGAATTACGACGCTAATGGGACTTAAACTATGCGGACTCGATTCTTATATGGAGACGCTCGTTACGATAGACGACGTTGTAAGGGGAAAGCCTGACCCCGAAGCGGTATTGAAGGCGCTCGAGCAGATGAAGGCCGATCCCGGGGAAGCTCTTATGGTCGGAGACAGCCAGTACGATATTATCGCGGGCCGGGACGCCGGAGTAAAGACGGTCGGAGTATCCTGGTCGCTGAAGGGCGAAGACCATTTGCGCACGTTCCGGCCGGATTATGTCATTCGCGATATGAGGGACCTGCTGGAAATCGTCGGATAAAGAGGGATCGGACAGTGAGACGAACGGAACGGTACCCGGTCGAAGGGCCGAATGCGCTCTGGCAAATTTACAAGACGGTCAGCAAATGGAAATCGGTTCGGAACTTTATATGCATCCAGTTTACCCGCTATTGTCCTTCGCTGCCGGTGAAAAACTGGGTTTACCGCAACGTCCTCCGCATGGAAGTAGGGGAGAATTCGGCTTTCGCGCTGATGGTGATGGTAGACGTCTTCTTCCCGCACAAAATCCACGTAGGCTCGAACTCGATTATCGGCTACAATACGACGATTTTGGCTCATGAATATTTGATACGGGAATACAGGCTTGGAGACGTACATATCGGCTCGAACGTCATGATCGGCGCCAACACGACCATACTGCCGGGTGTCACGATCGGCGACGGCGCCGTCGTGGGAGCGGGCTCCGTCGTTCATCGCGACGTAGAGCCCGGCAGTTTCGTGGCGGGCAATCCGCTGCAGGTGATACGCAGGGCGGGGGAGTAGGGGAAGGGCCATACTCTTGCCGAATCTCCCCCGCTTGCGGACAATCGCCGACATTAAACGGTTTTTTCCTGCAGGCCTTTGGCCTAACCCCTTAACGACCTTCCTTCGATAGTGATCCAGGCATATCAATCCTCTGCACGATTGTCCCCTCTCGGCCTTCTGTGAATTACAACTGCAAAATCCCCTTATCGAAGTAGAAAACAATTTGTAAAGGCGATTGACGGTGCGGTAGCCTCATGGTAAACTTACAAATACATTCTTTATTTAGGTAGTATGGTAGCATGGTGTCGCTTTAATGCGATGAAGAATCTGTCCCATAGGTCGGATGCGGGACCGCTATATGCGAACCCGAACCATGAAATGCCGTACGGAATCGATGTCAAGAACGGGGTGCCTCATGTCGAAACCGAAAGTTTTTGAAAAGCCGCCCGGCGTCAAGGATTATTTGCCGGATACGGTCGCCAAGCTGCGGCGCATAGAAACGAACGTGCTGGATTGCATGCAAAAGTGGGGGTACCGGCAAATCATTACTCCCACTTTGGAATATTACGATACCGTCGGGGTGGCCAGCTCCACGACCGACCGGAAGCTGTTCAAGCTGCTGGACAAGAAGGGAACGACGGTAGTGCTGCGCTCGGACGTAACGGCTCCGATCGCCCGCGTCGTCGCTTCTTTATTGAAGGATCAGCCGTTTCCGTTGAGGCTTTCCTACCATTCCAACGTATTTCGCGCATTCGAGGACGAGGCGGGGCGGGAAGCGGAGTTTTTCCAGACCGGCGTCGAGCTGGTCGGGGATCCTTCCGCCGACGCGGACGCGGAAGTGGTGGCACTGGCCATCGCCAGCTTGAAGGCGGCGGGCATTCGCCATTTCAAAATTGCGCTCGGTCACGTCGGCTTCCTGAACGGTTTGTTCCAGGAGGCGCTGCCCGACCGGCAGGACGAGCAAAGCGCTCTCAAGGAGCGGCTGCTGCAGCGGGATCATGTCGGATACCGGGATCTGCTGCGCAAATACGAATTGAGCGATTCCGTAGGCCGGGAGTTGGAAGGCATATTGCGGCTGCGCGGCGGGCAGGAAATATGCGAGCAGGCGCGGAGCTTGTCGCGTGACCGGATGGCTCAAGAGGCGATTCAGCATTTGTGCCAAGTGTGGGACGTGCTCGAGGCATATGGCGTAAGCGAGCATGTGCTGATCGACCTGACGATGATCGGGGATTTTACGTACTATACCGGAATGACCTTCGAGGGTTATGCCGCCGATCTCGGCTTCCCCGTATGCAGCGGGGGACGCTACGACAATTTGCTGAAGCAATTCGACCGTCCGGCGGCGGCGACCGGCTTCGCGCTCAAGACGAACCGGATGCTGGAGGTGGCGGATGTGGAAGAGACCCCGGAGCCGTATCGGGTGCTCGTCCTGTATGTTCCCGGCCAAGCGAAAGAAGCGCTGGCTTGCGCTCAGGGGTTGCGCGCCCGGGACAACATTATCGTCGAGACGACGCGGGTCGATACCGATGCCGCGGAAGCGGGCGCCGGCGCACGGCTGCTGGACGTCGCGCGGAATAAAGCGGACGCGTCCGGGTACGACGAAGTGATCGAGTTCGGCTGAAGGAAAGGATGGTAACGATGGAAGACCTGTTGAAAGTGGCGATTCCGAAAGGAAGAATCGTCAAGCATATACATCGGCTGTTTCAGGCTGCGGGACTGCCCTTGCCGGAAGACTTGGACGACTCGCGGAAATTTATCGTTCCCGTTCACGAGATGGGCATGGAATTTATCGTGGCGAAGCCGGCCGACGTTCCGACTTATGTGGAGTACGGAGTCGCCGATATCGGAATAGCCGGCAAAGATGTGATGATGGAAGAAAACCGCAACGTGTACGAGCTGCTCGACCTGGGCATCGCCCGCTGCAGATTTTCCGTCATCGGGCTGCCGGACTGGAAGCCGGTGCTGAACCCGCGCGTGGCGAGCAAATTTCCGAATGTCGCCTCGCAATATTTCCGCGAAAAAGGGCAGCAGGTCGAAGTGATCAAGCTGAACGGCAACGTCGAGCTGGCCCCGCTGATCGGCCTTGCCGACCGAATCGTAGACTTGGTCGAGACGGGCAACACGATACGCGAGAACGGCTTGGTCGAGCTGGAGAAAATAGCCGATATTACGAGCCGGCTCATTGCCAACCGGGTCAGCTACCGGATGAAAAACGGCGCCGTCCAGCAGCTATGCGACCGGCTGCAGTCGGCGATTACCGCCGCTGGCGCGAGATGAACGGGAGGCAAGGACACGAATGCGGATTATAAAAGCGAACGAATTCAAGCTGGCGCGCGAAGTGGAATACGGCACTCCCGAGCAGAACAAAACCGTGAGCGACATTCTCGAACGCGTACGCACGGAAGGCGACGCCGCCGTGCTGCGGTTTACCGAGAGCTTCGATAAAGTAAAGCTGGAAGCCGGCCAGCTCCGTGTAACGGAACAAGAAATAACGGCCGCGTACGACCGCGTCGAGCCGCGCTTCATCGAGGCGCTGCGCCGGGCGGCGGCGAATATCCGCAGCTTCCACGAGAAGCAGAAGCGCAACTCTTGGATGGATGTGCAGCCGGACGGCACGACGCTCGGTCAAATCATCCGACCGCTGCGCCGCGTCGGGCTGTATGTGCCCGGAGGCAAGGCGGCGTATCCTTCATCCGTACTGATGAATGCGATTCCGGCACAGGTGGCGGGCGTACCCGAGATCGTCATGGTCACCCCGGCGTCTACGGGAGGCAAGGAAGGAATCGATCCCTACATTTTGGTGGCCGCGGCCGAAGCCGGCATCCGCGAAATGTACCGGGTCGGAGGGGCGCAAGCGGTAGCGGCGCTCGCCTACGGAACGGAAACGATTCCGCCGGTCGATAAAATCGTCGGCCCCGGCAATATATACGTAGCGCTGGCCAAACGGTACGTATATGGCGTAGTCGATATCGACAGCATCGCGGGACCGAGCGAAATTCTCGTACTTGCGGACGACAGCGCAGACCCGTCGTATATTGCCGCCGACCTGCTGTCGCAAGCGGAGCACGACGAGATGGCCTCGGCCATCCTCGTCACGACCTCGCGGCCGCTTGCCGAGGCGGTGCTCGCGGAAGTGGAGACCCAACTGGCGACACTCCCGCGCAAAGAAATCGCGGAGAAGTCGATCCGGGAGCGCGGCGCGATACTGCTGGCCGACAGCGAGGTCGAAGCCGTCGCCACGTCGAACCGGCTTGCTCCGGAGCATTTGGAGCTGCTCGTCCGGGAGCCGTTCGGCTGGCTCGGCCGGATCGAGAATGCCGGCGCCATTTTCCTCGGCCCTTACAGCTCGGAGCCGGTCGGCGACTATTTTGCCGGCCCCAACCATATATTGCCGACCAACGGCACGGCGCGATTCTCATCGCCGCTGAGTGTCGACGATTTTCTGAAAAAATCGAGCGTCATCCACTACAGCAAGGAAGCGCTGCTGCGTGACGGCGAAGACATTATGACACTGGCCAAGCACGAGGGACTGGATGCCCACGCCAGAGCGATTCAAGTCCGACTGGAAAAGGAAGGGGAGCGAACATGAGCGAAACGGCAAACCGCCCGGCCCGTACGGCCGGCATCGATCGGAAAACGAATGAAACGAACATCAAGCTGTCGTTGAACGTGGACGGCACCGGCAAATCGGAGATCGCGACCGACGTGCACTTTATGAATCATATGCTCGACCTGTTCACGAAGCACGGCCAGTTCGATCTCCGCGTGGAAGCCGAAGGGGATATCGAGATCGACGATCACCATACGACCGAGGACATCGGCATCTGTCTCGGACAGGCGCTGCGCGAAGCGCTCGGCGACAAGCGCGGCATCAAGCGGTACGCGAACGTGTTCGTGCCGATGGACGAAGCGTTGGCGCAGGTGGCGATCGACATCAGCAACAGGCCGCATCTCGAATACCGGGCGGAGTTTCCGTCGGCGCAGGTGGGAAGCTTCACGACCGAGCTCGTACACGAGTTTCTATGGAAATTTGCCTTAGAGGCGCGCATTACGCTGCACGTGATCGTCCACTATGGCCGCAACACTCACCATATGGTGGAGGCGATATTCAAAGCGCTGGGCCGGGCTCTCGACGAGGCGACCTCGATCGATCCGCGCGTGCAGGGCGTTCCTTCCACGAAGGGAGTGCTCTGACGCGTGATCGCCATCATCGATTACGGCATGGGGAATTTGCACAGCGTAAGCAAGGCGGTCGAACGTCTCGGGTACGATGCGCTCGTAACGTCGAATCCGGACGAAATCATGGCCGCCGACGGCGCCATTTTGCCGGGTGTCGGAGCGTTCGGGGATGCGATGGACAACCTGCGCGAGACCGGATTGAAGGATACGGTATTGCGCTATGCGGAAAGCGGCAAGCCGCTGCTCGGCATTTGTCTCGGCATGCAGCTGCTGTTCGCGGAGAGCGAGGAGCATGGCAAGCATGAAGGACTGAACCTGCTTCCCGGCAAAGTGATCCGCTTCCGCGGCCCTTACAAGGTGCCGCATATGGGGTGGAACAAGCTGTCGTTCCGCAAAGCCTCTCCGCTCCTGGACGGCTTGGAGGAAGGGCACGTCTATTTCGTCCATTCGTATCATGCGATTCCGGAACAGACGGCCGACCTGCTGGCCACGACCGATTACTACCAGGCGGTTACCGCCATAGTCGGCCGCAATAACGTGTACGGCATGCAGTTTCATCCGGAGAAGAGCGGCGAGCTGGGCATGCGGCTGTTGGAGCGGTTTTTGACGCTGTGCCGTTGAAATCGCCGACACTTATCGGACAATCCGCCGGGGAGCCTTCTATCTAGAAGGTTTCTCCGACTATAGGCAAAGCGTTGTATACGGGCGGCGGCACGTCGAGAGAAGCAGGCGGCACGCCGACAGAAGGAAACCGGGGGAGAAGCGCGTATGTTAGCGAAACGTATCATACCTTGTCTGGACGTCAAGGACGGGCGAGTCGTAAAAGGCGTAAATTTCGTCAATTTGCGCGATGCGGGGGATCCCGTCGAGCTGGCGGCCGCTTATGACAAGGAAGGCGCCGACGAGCTCGTCTTCCTGGACATATCGGCTTCGTTCGAAGGACGGGCGACGATGGTAGAGGTCGTGAAGAAGACGGCCGGGGAGATCACGATCCCGTTCACCGTCGGCGGGGGCATTTCCAGCGTGGACGATATGAAGCGGCTGCTTCGGGCGGGCGCGGACAAGATCGGCATTAACACCGCGGCGGTCAAAAATCCGCGCCTGGTAGCCGACGGAGCGGCCAAGTTCGGCTCCCAGTGCATCGTCGTGGCGATCGACGCCAAATTTAACGTTGACTGGGACGAATGGGAAGTGTACACCCATGGCGGACGCAACGCGACCGGCATCAAGGCGCTCGAATGGGCGCAGCAGGTCGAGGGGCTCGGCGCGGGCGAAATTTTGCTGACGAGCATGGACGCCGACGGGACGAAGGACGGCTTCGATCTGAAGCTGACGCGCGCCGTGTCGGAAAGCTTGAGCATCCCGGTCATCGCTTCGGGCGGAGCGGGGCGCAAGGAGCATTTCCATGATGTGTTCACGCAAGGAAAGGCCGACGCAGGTCTGGCCGCGACGATTTTCCACTATAAGGAAATGACGATAGAGGAAGTCAAGCAAGATTTGAAGAGCAAAGGGGTGGAGATACGATGAGCGAACAAACGTTCGAAAGTCTGGCGGAAGCGGTCAAATGGGACGGACAAGCACTCGTGCCGGCTATCGTGCAGGATGCAGTCAGCAAAGAAGTGCTCATGCTCGCCTATATGAATCGGGAATCGCTGCGGTTGACGCTCGAATCCGGGGAAACGTGGTTCTGGAGCCGTTCCCGCTCCGAGCTGTGGCACAAGGGCGCGACCAGCGGACATATCCAGAAGGTGCGCTCGCTCCGCTACGATTGCGACGGCGACACACTGCTCGTTCAAGTCGAGCAAACCGGTCCCGCTTGCCATACCGGCGCATACAGCTGCTTCTACAACGAAGCCGTTGTCGGGGATGGAATCTCCGGCGGGTCGAAGCAGACCGCGGGCCGGTTCGATATTCTCGAGAAGCTGGAGGCGATTATCGCCCAGCGCGACGCGGAACGCCCAGAGGGGGCTTACACGACGTACTTGTTCGAGAAGGGCGTCGACAAAATTTTGAAGAAGGTCGGGGAGGAAGCGGGCGAGGTGATCATCGCCGCCAAAAACCGCAGCCACGAGGAGCTTCGCTACGAGGCTAGCGACCTGATCTTCCATCTGTTGGTACTGCTGCGCGAGCAGAAGCTGCCGCTCGACGACATAATGGCGGAACTGGCGCGCCGTCATTTGAAGCAAAAAAGCGAGTATGCGATCAGCGATTGACTCGTCGGATAACGATCCAAGATCCGCCATCGTCCCACTCAGAGGAACGACGGCGGGTCTTTTTTGGCTCGGGTTAATCCAAGTACTGGCATAATGCTGCTGTAAAAATGGGATCGCTCTCCGTCGGCTGCTGTATATACGGGTCACTTTGTGACGAATTCATGAAAAGCGGGTCGGAATCCTTTTGAAAAAACATGTCGAAGGAGTATAATAAGCTTGGACAACTTTATGAAGTTACCGAGTCAAGTCAAGTTAAGGTTTTGTTGAACCGTGCTGAGAGGCTTTAACCATTTTTAGGAGGTAACCATGTACAAGGACAATTGTAAAATTTTTTCCGGATCGTCCAATCCGAAGCTGGCGGAGCGCATTTGCGCCGAGTTGGGAATTCCTCTCGGGCAAATCAAGCTGTCGCGCTTCAAGAGCGGCGAGATCTACTGCCTGTTCGAAGAGTCGGTCCGAAATTGCGACGTCTTCCTGGTGCAGACTTTCTCGCATCCGATCAACGACCACTTCGTAGAGCTTCTCGTCATGATCGATGCGGCCAAGCGGGCATCCGCGAGAACGATCAACCTTGTCATCCCGTACTATGGTTATTCCAGACAGGAACGCAAAGCCGCGCCGCGCGAACCGATTTCCGCCAAGCTCGTAGCCGATTTGCTCACGACGGCGGGAGCCAACAGCATTTTGACGGTAGATTTGCACGCACCCGCCATTCAAGGGTTCTTCAATATACCGGTTAACCATATGACTTCACTCGACTTGATCAGCGACTATATCCGCAACAAAAAGATTAAAAACCCGGTCGTCGTCTCGCCGGATGCCGGACGTGCCACAACCGCCGAAAACTTGGCCAACATCCTGAACGCGCCGTTCGCGATCATGATCAAAAAGCGCCACGCGCATAACGAAGCGACGATCACGCACGTGATCGGGGACGTCGAAGGCCGGACGCCGATCATTATCGAAGATATGATCGATACGGGGAATACGATCGTCAAAGTCGTGGAAGGGCTAAAGGATAGAGGGGCCGAGGACAGCTTCGTCTGCGCGACCCATCCCGTGTTCTCCGGGCCGGCGCTGCAGCGTCTCGACCACCCGAACATCCAGGAAGTCGTCATTACCGACTCGATCGCCTTGCCGAACGGACATCCGGAACGGTTCAAGGTGTTGTCTCTGGCGCATTTGTTCTCCGACGCGATCCGCATTATCATCGACGGCGGTTCGATCAGCACGCTGTTCAAATACGGCGGCGTATAAGCGCCGGCTGTCTGAAAACCGCTTCGGTCCCCGGCGGCCGCGCATCGCGACATTGCCGCAAAGCAGTAGGTAATCCAAACGATGTGTGTTATACTCTGAGGTAAGTATAGTTGCCGGAGGTGCCTGAAGCATGGCAAAGAAAAAGCATGTGGCCAAGACGAAGAAACGCAACGTCATCACGGTCCAAATGGATGCCACGTTCTTTTTCGAGAGAGCCGTCCATTCGTTGGACCGAAATCGCTACGATAAGGCGCTGAAATATTTCCGCCGGGCCGTCGAGTTCGAGCCGGACAATCCGGTCAACCATTGCAATCTGGCAGGCGTTCTGTCAGAAACGGGAGATTACGAAGAGTCGAACCGCATATTGCAGCAAATCGTCGAGCAAATCGATCCGTCGATGACCGAGTGTTATTTCTATATGGCTAACAATTATGCCAACATGGAAAACTACGAGGCGGCGGAAGAAGCGCTCGTTTACTATTTGGAGCACGATCCGAACGGCCATTTTCTCGAAGAGTCCGAAGAAATGATGGAGTTGCTCGGCTACGAGCTGGAACGCCCGACCAAGCTGAACTCGATCAAGAGCAGGGAAGGATTGTTCGAGCACGATAAAGCCCGCAAGCTGCTGGAGGAAGGCAAGTTTTCCGAGGCGGTGCGCATTCTGGAGAAGCTTGTCAAGAAGTCTCCCGACTTTTTGGCCGCCCGCAACAACTTGGCGCTAGCCTACTATTATATGGGCCTGTTCGACAAGGCACTGGCTACGATCCGGCAGGTGCTGGACTTGGAGCCGGGCAATTTGCATGCCTTGTGCAACCTGGCCATATTCCACCAGCACAACGGCGATCAGGAACAGCTGAACGAATTGCTTCTCAGCCTGCGCAAGACGTATCCGATGCATTACGATCACGTCTTCAAGCTTGCGACGACGATGGGGATTTTGTCCGAGCACGAGACGGCGTACCGGCTGTTTCGACGGTTGCTGAAGACCGGCGAGTCGGGGCTCGACCCTTGCCTTTACCACTATACCGCGGTGGCGGCCTGCAATATCGGGAAGTATGCCGAGGCCGAGAAGCTGTGGCGTACCGTCGAGAAGCTGGATCCGGGCACGGATATTCCGCGTTATTACCTGGAGCAGCTTAGGGAAGTCGAGAACGGCACGAGCAAAAAAGCGCTCAGCTACCATTACCATTTGCCGTTCGAAGAGCAGTTCCGCGTACTGGAAATGGCCGCAGACGGCATACCGGATCATATGAAGCGGGATCCACTCGTTCGCTCTTCGTTCTTCTGGGCTCTTCGTCACGGGGACGTCGAGACGAAGCTGCAGGTGATCCAAGCGTTCGGCATTATCGCGGACAGCGAAGTGGAAGATGCGCTGCGCGAATTTTTGCTAGACCCGGAGGAAGACGAATACTTGAAGAAGGTCGCCATCTTCGTACTGCGCAGCATGCGCGCGAAGGAGCCGATCTACGTCAATCTGGACGGCAGGGAGACGCCGCTCGCGTCCTCGCCATGGTCGCCGAATTTGCCGATTTGGAAAGACAAGTGGCAGGAAGTGATGGAAGCCGCGCTCCACAAAATGGATAAGCGGTACGACATGATCCAGCAGCACGATTTGGAGACACTGTGGGTAGAGTTTCTGACCCGCGTCTACCCGGACGTGCCGAAGATCGGCAAGGTCGAAGGCTGGGCGGCCGCGCTCGAGTATTTGACCGCGAAAATGCACCGCCGCGAAATTTCGTACCACGAAGTATCGGTCCGTTACGGCATTTCCGTGACGACGGTCAGCAAAAACGTCAAAATCATCGACCGGGCATGCGGCTTGAAGGAAAAGATGGACGCCATCTTTCCGAAGCTGTCGAGCTCGGAGCCGTTCTAAACGGCCAATGCGGTTGCAGATAGAAGGAGGAGGCAAGCAATGTACAAGACGATAGTAGTCGGCACAGGCCCTGCGGGACTGACTGCGGCCATTTATTTGGCCCGCGCCAATCTGAATCCGCTCGTAATCGAAGGACCGGAACCGGGCGGACAATTGACGACGACGACGGAAGTGGAGAACTTCCCCGGCTTTCCGGAAGGGATCATGGGCCCCGAGCTGATGGACAATATGCGCAAGCAGGCGGAACGGTTCGGCGCGCAATTCCGCACCGGCTGGGTGAACGAAGTCGACATGTCGAAACGGCCGTTTACGCTTAAGATCGAAGGCGGAGAAGAGCTGGTAGCCGAGACGCTGATCATCTCGACAGGCGCTACCGCCAAGCTGCTCGGCATCGAGAACGAGAAGGACAATATCGGACGCGGCGTCAGCACCTGCGCGACATGCGACGGCTTCTTCTTCCGCAACAAAAAAATAATCGTCGTGGGCGGCGGAGATTCCGCCATGGAAGAAGCGAACTTCTTGACTCGCTTCGCTACCGAAGTCCGCGTCGTGCACCGCCGCAACGAGCTGCGCGCCTCCAAAATCATGCAGGACCGAGCTCGGGAAAACCCGAAAATTACGTGGAGCCTGAACAAGGCGCCGATCGAAGTCGTAGCCGGGGACAAGGGCGTAACAGGCTTGAAGGTGAAGGATGGAACGACCGGCGAGGAAGAGATTATCGAAACGAACGGGATTTTCGTGGCGATCGGACATACGCCGAACACCGGCTTCCTCGGAGGCCAATTGGAAACCGACGAGCTCGGCTATTTGGTGGTGAAGCCGGGAACGTCTGAAACGAACGTGCCTGGAGTATTCGCCTGCGGAGACGTACAGGATCACAAGTATCGCCAAGCGATTACCGCCGCGGGCAGCGGGTGTATGGCGGCGCTGGATTGCGAAAAGTTTCTGGAAGAAAACTCCGTGCACGACTGGAGCGTTTCGTTGTAATCGTAAAAACGGGTCGAAGGAGAACCTCGTGTTCTCCTTTTCATTTTGTATGCGGCAGCATGGTTTCAGCCATTCGGAAAGGTCGGCGATGCCGCCCGGGCCGCGGTTTTATGCGATTTTTGTAAAAGCCGGGATCACTTGACCTTACCGGTAGGTTGGCTTATAGTTGGTACAGTAGAATACATTTTCGGTTGAGGTGACATGACGTAATGTCGGAGAAGATTTATATCGGCGTGGATTTGGGCGGCACCAGTATCAAGGTGGGCATTTGCGACGAGCAAGGCAGTCTGCTGCATACGTACGAAGGTCCGACGGGGACCGAGGGCGGGGCGGATGAGGTGCTGGACCGCATCGCGCAGTACGTGAGAAAAATCGTGTCCGACTCGACATACCAATGGGAGCAAGTAGCCGGCGTCGGAGCGGGAATCGCCGGATTTCTCGACTTGGCTTCGGGAACGGTGCTGTTTGCTCCGAATTTGGGATGGAAAGATGTCGCCGTGAAGCAGGAGCTTGAGTCGCGTCTCGGTCTGCCGGTCGCGATCGATAACGACGCCAATGTGGCCGCGCTCGGAGAAGCATGGAGCGGTGCCGGTGCGGGCCTCGACAATATCGTAGCTTTTACGCTCGGAACGGGCGTTGGCGGCGGCATTATCGTCGACGGCCGAATTTATCAAGGCTTCCGCGGCATGGCCGGGGAGCTTGGCCATATCAAGGTCGTTCCGGATCTGGAAGCGATTCAGTGCGGCTGCGGTCAGTTGGGCTGCGTGGAAACGGTTGCGTCCGCTACCGGGATTATCCGGATGGCCAAGGATGCCGTGCAGCGCGGGGAATCCACCTCGCTGTCGTTGAACGAGACGATTACGGCCAAGGAAGTATTCGACGCGGCGAAGGACGGAGACGAGGTCGCCATTCGCATCGTCAAGCGGGCGTCCTATTATTTGGGCAAGGCAATGGCGGCCGTGGCGGTCGTCCTGAACCCTCAACGGTTCGTCATCGGCGGAGGCGTATCGCGCGCCGGAGATGTTTTATTCGACGAAATCCGCAAAGTATACGTCCAAAACGTGCCCGAGGTATTCACGCAAGGGGTCGACATCGTGCCGGCCAAGCTTGGCAATAATGCTGGAGTCGTCGGAGCAGCCGGATTAAATTTGAAGCAGCGTTCATAGAATCAAGCAAGGGATCGATGTCCGGACCGCCGACAGTCTCAAGTGATGGGAGGGAACGCGCATGGAGGATAGCCCGAACGTGGCGAGGTTGGTCATCATTACGGGAATGTCGGGAGCGGGCAAGACGATTGCGGTACAAAGCCTGGAGGATCTCGGTTTTTTTTGCGTCGACAACTTGCCCCCCGTGCTCATTCCGAAATTTGCCGAGCTGATCGATCAATCGAAGGGGCGGATCGGCAAAGTCGCGCTCGTGATCGATTTGAGAGGGCGGGAGTTTTTTACCGCTTTATCGGAATCGCTTCGTACGATTAAGGAAAACTATACGCTGACGTACGAAATCCTGTTTCTGGACGCGACCGATTCGACGCTCGTGCAACGGTACAAGGAAAGCCGGCGCCGACATCCGCTTGCCCCTGAAGGACTGCCTCTCGACGGCATCCATTTGGAGCGCAAGCTGCTCGAAGAGCTGAAGGGCATGGCGACGCAGGTTATCGATACGAGCAGTCTGAAGCCGGCGGAGCTGAAGGAGCGGATCGTTTCCCGGTTTACGAGCATAGGAAAAGGAAGCATATCCGTCAATGTGATTTCGTTCGGATTCAAATACGGGGTTCCGATCGACGCCGATCTCATATTCGACGTCCGGTTTTTGCCGAATCCCCATTATGTGGAACAGCTGAGACCGAATACGGGGCTTGATCCTGACGTGTACGATTACGTGATGAAGTGGAGCGAAACGAAGGAGTTTCTGACCAAGCTCATCGATATGCTCCAATTTCTCATTCCCCAGTATACGAAGGAAGGCAAAAGCCAAGTCGTAATCGGAATCGGCTGTACCGGGGGCAAGCACCGCTCGGTCGCTATTGCCGAATATTTGGGTAAAATGCTCGGTAACAGCGAGACTGAAGTAGTGCGAGTCAGTCATCGGGATGCCGATCGCGATCGCCGTCCCGAGGTGAGTCGATGAGCGCTGAGAAAGTGGAGGACAGCCAGCCCAGAATCGTCGTAATCGGCGGAGGCACGGGTTTGTCGGTCATGCTGCGGGGCTTGAAGGAAAAACCGCTGGACATAACCGCCATCGTAACGGTTGCGGACGACGGAGGCAGCTCGGGCGTGCTGCGCAACGAGCTGCAAATACCGCCGCCGGGCGATATTCGCAACGTGCTCATAGCGCTTGCCGATGTGGAGCCGCTTTTGTCGCAAATGCTGCAACACCGTTTCTCGAGCGGAGCGGGCCTCGCCGGACACAGCCTCGGCAATTTGATATTGGCCGCCATGAAGGATATTACCGGAGACTTCGTTACAGGCGTCAAGGCGCTGAGCCGGGTGCTTGCCGTACGGGGGAGAGTGCTGCCCGCGAGCGATCATCAGATCGTTTTGAAGGCGGAAATGAACGACGGTACGTTCGTGGAAGGCGAATCGAATATTCCGAAGGCCGGAGGAAAAATTAAAAGGGTGTTTATCGAGCCCCCCGACGTCTCTCCGCTCGAGGAAGCGGTGGAAGCGATCCGGGAGGCCGACGCGATATTGATCGGCCCGGGCAGCTTGTATACGAGCATTTTGCCTAATTTGCTCGTACCGAAGCTGGCTGAGACGATCATGCAGTCGGATGCGGTCAAAATTTTCGTCTGCAACGTGATGACCCAGCCCGGCGAGACGGACGATTTTACGGTTAGCGATCATTTGCAGGCGGTATACGATCACGTCGGTTATCATATGTTTGATTACGTCATTGTAAATAACGGGGAAATTCCTCCGCAAGTGCAGAGCAAATATGCCGAACAGGGCGCGAAAGCGGTGCACCTGGACATGGACGAAGTGAAGAGGCTCGGCTACAAGGTCGTCGCGGACCGGCTCGTCTTGTTCCGGACTTACTTGCGTCACGACGCGGAGCGGCTTAGCCATCATATTTTTCAACTAGTGGATAGCTGGATGGTTCGAAAGAGGTGACGGGGGATGTCTTTTGCGGCGCAAACGAAGAAAGAGCTGACGATGGTGGAAGGCGAGGAATGCTGCGAGAAAGCGGAGCTGGCGGCGCTCATCCGGATGAACGGTGCCGTGCAGCTGACGAATCAGCGCATCGTACTCGATATTTCCACCGAAAACGCGGCCATCGCCCGGCGCATCTACATGCTGATCAAAAAAAATTACAACCTGCACACGGAGTTGCTGGTCCGCAAAAAAATGCGGCTGAAAAAAAACAACGTCTATATCGTGCGGGTGCCGAACAAAGTGCAGGAAGTATTGGGTAGTCTGCATATCGTATCAGAAGGGTTTCAGTTTACGCCCGGAATCGATAAGCGGCTCGTGCGCGGCAATTGCTGCAAGCGGGCTTACTTGCGGGGAGCATTCATGGCCGGGGGCTCGGTCAACAACCCGGAAGGCTCTTCCTACCATCTCGAGATCGCCTCGATGTATGAGGAGCACTGCCACGCTCTGTGCCAATTGGCCAACCGGTTCCAATTGAACGCCCGGTGCATCGAGCGGAAGAAGGGCTACGTGTTCTACATGAAGGAAGGCGAGAAGATTATCCAATTCTTGAGCCTGATCGGCGCGCATCAAGCGCTGCTGCGGTTCGAGGATGTCCGTATTATGAAGGACATGCGCAACTCCGTCAACCGGATCGTCAACTGCGAGACGGCCAACCTGAACAAGACGATCGGCGCTGCGGTACGGCAAATCGAGAACATCCGGTTTCTGCAAAAGGAATTCGGGCTGGACAATTTGCCGGAGAAGCTGAAGGAAGTGGCGGAGGTTCGGCTGCTCCATCCCGACATGAATTTGAAGGAAGTCGGGGAGCTTCTGAAAGGCAGCGTCAGCAAGTCGGGGGTCAATCACCGGCTCCGCAAGCTGGACGATCTCGCCGAAAAATTGAGGAATTCCTGAATGTTCGGAAATAGCGGGCTTGTCGCCTTTCTATGTCCGATAATAAATGATATAATATGTAAATAATCGATTTTGTTGAACGTTGACCATAAGATGTAGGGGGTATCCGTTTGATGACCAGACGTCCAGCAGTCGTAAGACTGAGAACGGGATTGCATGCAAGACCGGCCGCACTGTTCGTGCAAGAAGCGAATAAGTTTTCGTCGGAGATTTTCGTCGAGAAGGACGATAAAAAAGTGAATGCCAAAAGCATTATGGGCATTATGAGCCTTGCGATCAGCTCGGGAACCGAAGTCCACATAAGTGCGGAAGGTTCGGACGCAGAGCAGGCTGTAACCGCTTTAGTCGCATTGGTCGGCAAAGAGGAATTGGAGAACCAATAACAGCCGTTCGCGCTTGGCCCGGCAATCAAAATGGAGTATGATCACGAAGCTTCCTTGCATAAGGGAGCTTTTTGTGTTGTCTTTTTACGGAAAATGTCGTTTCCTCTGAAAAGTCGTCCCGTCCTCCAAAAATATGCAACCTTTTACCCAAAAGGGCGTCTAATGTTTCGACAGGCACTATACATAGAAAGAGTGGAGAGAGAACGGTGATCAGGAAAGGGTTAAGGAGATGGGCAGGGCTCGCCATACTGTGCGCGCTCATGATCGTGTCGGTCGTCCCGGCGTGGGGAGCGGGCACGTCGAGCGTATCGACGACTACTGTAAACATTTGGCTGAGCTTGGATGAGCCGGTTGCTTACGTGGACGGTAAAAAAATCGATTTGGATACTCCGGGCGTACTGAAGGACGGCAACAGCCGATTCGTCCCGCTGAAGTTTATGGGCGAGCAGCTAGGGATCGGAGTGAAATTCAACGACAAGACGAAACGGACGGAAATCGGCACGTCGCGCGCGAAAATCGAAATCGACGAGGTCAACAAATCCGTGTTCATCAACGGCGTCTACTTGACCTTCGACAGCGTCGCCCGGTCCTTCAACGGCAAGCTGATGGTGAAGGAAAGCTGGCTGTACGACTTCCTTGGAGCCAAGTATACGTTTAATGCGGATAAGAAGCGTCTAGAGGTAACGTTCGTGAAAAAGCCGCCGTCTCGCGTCGACGAGAAGGGCAATTCGCGCCCGGTGGCGAGATTCACGTTCGGCAAGCCGAAATATTTGATCGGCGAACCGGTGCAATATATCGATCTCAGCTATGATCCCGATGCCGAAGGGCTTCAATACGAATGGACCGGCAACGAAGAGGCGTTTTTCTCGCCCGGCAAATATTTGGTCACCTTGAAGGTGAAGGACGGACAAGGGCTGGTCAGCGATCTGTACTCCCGTTACATTGAAGTGTCGGACGAGATTATGCACAAATCCCCGATGGCCTTCAAGCTGAACACATATCCGCTTCAGTCGTTGATTCCGACGAACTGGATCGAGGTGTATGCGTACTTCAACGATTTGCCGAACTTCAAGAAAACCGTGACCGAGGACCGCTCCCGCAAGCTGCTCGTCAGCGACAGCCCGGAAACGTTCGACGAGAAGGGCATTTTCTATGCCGATACGGTGAACGGCAAAGCGCGGTTGTATGCGGATCACGTCAACGGCATGGACGAAAAGGTGCAGTTCATTATTATGGCGACGAATTCCGGCACGAAGCCGGTTACGATCAAGACGACCAACAAGGGCGAGGTGTACCCGTCCATTTACGCCAATCTGATCGGTCATGAGGCGTCCGTCGAATTTTTGCTGGGTGACGCTCCCGACAGCGAGATTGTCGTTCCGGCGGGTCAGTCCCGCACTTACGTGCAAATGCCCGACTTCTTGCCCGGTCAAGGCGTGAATGTAATCTACGACGTGGAGACGGACGGTCCGGTCGAATTCGCCTTTATGGCCATGGATGCGAGCATCGAGACGCCGATTTCGAAGTATCCGCTGCTGTACAAGCAATTGCCGGCCGATCAGCATATTCGCGGGACATTCCCGATCACGGAGAAACGCTGGGACATCGACGCCAGCTCGTTCACGACATCGACCCGGCTTATATTCGGAGATAACGAATATGATCAATGGCAGGTCGGTACCGATCCGACCCGCAAAAAAGAAGTGACCGACGACGGCAACTACGGCGTCGTGTACAAAATCCATTCGGACAAGCCGCGGAAAATGGCGATCCTGCTGCAAGCGCGGGGCGGCCCGTTCAAAGGCCCGTTCAAAATCAACGGTGAATTCGTGCTTGCGCCGACCTCAGGCGTCATTACCGCGTTCGAAACGGTGCAAATCCTGGCGCGGACGACGGGCAACGAGCCGTCGCTCGATATCGAGTTCACTCCGCCCGCGGGCTCCGCGTTTCCGATCAATTTGATTTTCTACCCGCTGGACTAAAAGGGTTGTCCCCAAAAAAACCTCCATTCCCACATTTTTAGTGGTTATGGAGGTTTTCGTTTCTATTGTGGGATTTCTTCATTAGGCCTTGCTCTAATGCTATTTGGCAAGTTCTTCTTGAATTTTTTTGTTGGTAGCTTCCTCGGCCGACCGCAAAGCGGTATTGATATCTTTCTTGCCCAGGATAGTATCGTTGAAGGCGGTCAGCAAATTCGACTCGGCTATACTGTTGAAGCGGGTAATCGGAACGGCCGGAGCGAACTCGGCCGGCAGCATCGCTTTAACATTTTTGCCTTTATACAGGTCGGATTCTTGGCCGAACGATTTTCGCAGCGTCTCGCTTTTGAGGGCGGATACGAATTCGCCGCGCTTCACTCCCGGCAATTGAAACGATTCGGATGCCAAGTAAGCGATCACTTGGAAAGCTTCGTCTTTTTGCTTGCTTATTTTCGTTAGCCAGAAAGCGTTGGGGTACGGCTGCGGGCCTACACCCGGCTTTTGCTTGTCTACCGGAAACGAAGCGATGTCCCAGTTCAGGTCGGCAAGCTCCTGCGCCGTATGCTGGGTGCTGACGGGCAGCCACATTGCGACGGATTTTTCCTGGATAAATTTATTGCGTTTGTTGGTGACGAAGGTCAGATTGGCGTCCATCTTGTAGCCTGGGATTTCGTAGAAGCGGACGATGTTGTTCAAGAATGATTTCCAGTTGTCGTTGTCCAAGGTGGCCTTATTGGTTGCAGGATCGACGGTTCGGAAAGATTGCTGGTTCAGTCTGGCCAAATGAGAGACGGATGCGAAGAAGCCGCGGTACTGCACCCCTCCTTCCTCCCGGGTAAGCTGCTTGGCCAACGTGTAAAGCTCGTCCCACGTTATGCCGTCCTTGGGATAAGCGACGCCGAATTTATTGAATATATCTTTGTTGTAATACAACGGTGCCGGGGACATGAATACCGGCAGCCCGTACATGCCGCCGTTTGCCAACTGCTTCAGTTGATCTACGGCCATCGGCTCGATTTGATTCAAGTCGTATTTGTACTTCTGAATGAGCGGTGTGATATCGTACTGGAGATCGTATTGGAGCACATTGTTGTATACCAAGCCCGTCGAGCTGAAAATGATGTCCAACTGTTGCCCGGCCGTCAACATTTCCTGTACCTTTTTCCCGTTCGTATAGGGAACGAACGAGGGTGTAATATGAGGGAATTTCTTTTTGATCGGCTCGGCGATTTCCTTTTGAAACCGTTCTGCCGGCCAGTCTCCTCCCCCGTCGTAAAATACGAGCTCAACCGGCTTCGGCGGAGTTTGCTCGGGCAATTGCGCTTGCTTGGAGTTCCCGTCTGTCGCACTCGTCCCGCTGCCTGCTCCCGACCCGCAGGCCGTTGTCAGCAAGACCGCGGTTGTCGCCAAGATGACGCCCCATACTTGTTTTTTTAATTTGGCCAACTGTGCTCACCTCGTCATTAGTTTGCAAACGATGGAAATCGGTCGCATGAGTTACTATAGCACAGATCATTCTGGATCGATTGATCGGCACTGCGGCAATTCAATCATGATTTGATTGCAGTTGCGGTTTCCGCGGTACGCCGAAAAGCCGAAGCGCGATTCGAATAACGGAAGCGGCCAATATCGCAATCCGAATCAAATTACGGCCGCTTTTAACGAAGTCCGGATCAAACGGAACCGATGCCGATATGCTACACTCGTGGAGAACCAATTTCCCCATCAACCCAAAGGGGTGATATCAGCAGGGCGATCTCGCCGCCTGTCCGTTTCTATTGTATAATGGTTCCAATAACCATTTGCTTCACGGCTTGAAGATGGTTATGGAGAACATATGCCCGGTTCAGGGAAGGGAGAGCCCGACCACATGAATCCACGACATCCTTATCGTATTTTGACGGACTATTATTACAACTGGAGAGGGTTGAATAACGGTTTGTCCTTTTTCCACACGCATCCGCAATACGAAATATACTATTTCCACAGCGGCAACTGCGACTACATGTTGGGGGAGCGGATCATCCGTCTGCAGCCCGGCGATCTGATTATTATGAACGGCATGACGCCCCATGGTCCCAAAGTTTACGAGCCATCCGAGTACGTTCGCACTATGTTTTCGTTCGACCCGTATTTGGTGCAAATTTTCGACGAGAATATGCGTTCATGCGATCCATTGAAGCCGTTTAACGTGCTGAGAAACTACCACTTCCGTTTATCGCCCGATGCCAAGGCGGAATGCGAAGACATTTTGAAGCGAATTAACCGGTTTTATTGTCAGAACGACATTGTCCAGTACAACCGCTTTTTGATGGCGTTTTACGACTTGCTCATGTTCATCCTTGTTCAAGGTCGCTCTGTCATAGAGGAGAGGCAAAGAACCGGTTCGGAACGGGAACAGTATGTGGGTAGACTGATCAACTTCATAGATCTGCATTTTATGGAAGATCTGAAGCTGGACGACCTCGTGAAAGAGGTTCATATAAGCAAGTTTCACTTAATGAAACTGTTTCGCGAAGCGACCGGCAAAACGATAACCGACTATTTATACGAACGGCGCATTAACCAGGCGAAAATTTTATTTTTGTACGAAAAGGAACCATCCGTTACCCATGTGTGCTATGAAGTAGGGTTTAAGCATTTGGCCCATTTCAGCCGGCTATTCAAAAAGCAGGTCGGGCATACGCCGGAAACGTACAAAAAACTGGCCCATTCCGCAGGCGGGCAGCTTCAGCATCGGAAATGACATTCCCGGAATAATGAAAGCGGTTTCTTTCTATGGAATATAGCGTTTCGAAACATCCTGCCTGCCGGGGAGCAATCTGCAAATTGTCTCAAGCGAGGAGAGGATTCGATGAAGGACAGGGAAGACTATCAGCGGCAGGACATTGCCCGAGAGTCGGCTAAAGAAGCGGGAACCCCCGGTAATCCGATGATCGATGATCGGGATAGTTATAGAAATCGGGAGCGTGCGATCAGCCGAAGAAAGATGCTTGCCGCTATAGGGACGGCGGGAGTGGCATTCGCTGCGGGCGGGCTGCTCCAAGCAGGCGCGAGCGGGCGGGGAGGGGGTCGGGGGGTAACCGATTCGGTCTATGGACCCGACAATCCGGAGTCGGACGAATGTTGTGTACGGTATGCGTCTATGGCGGAGCTGCGAGCCATGACGACGGCGCCGGATGCCGAGCTGTACTATTTGACCGATCCGGGCAAGGAAGGATATTTCCAATACGATCCGGCAGATGTTTTGACACCGGATAATACGGGTACGGTTCTTGTCTCTGTATTCGGCGCTCGGTTCAAAAGGCTGCAAGTGAACGGCCTTTTCCCAATTAACTGGTTTGGGGCGGCGGGAGACGGCATCCAGGACGAAACCGCCGCTTTGCAGGCGGCGATCAACGCGGCCGCGGAAGTCGGCGGTCAAGTATACCTTCCCCCGGGCACATTCCTCATAGCCGCCCGCCATACGTTCCAGACACCCGGCTCTCTCGACTTCGGCTATGCTGTACGGGTCCCCGCAAACGTTACAATTGCCGGAACGACCGGCACGATTTTGACGCAAGCGATTACGTACGCGAATAGAAGGGTTCTGTTTTATGTGGAAGGCTCTCATGTATCCATTCGGAACTTCCGGATCGAGAACACGTATCCGATCTCGCCGGGCGGCAATTTATCCAGCATCGAATTCGGGGCTGGCGACGGGTTCGACGCTTCGCTGTCCGCCAATATCGAGAATATTACAATCGAGAACGTTACCGTCTACCGTTCTTGGCACCCGGTCAAGTTTCATTTCTCGGACGGGTCGGGCAAGACGGCCGGCAATATAATCGTGCGCGGAGTCCGTTCCTACCACGACAAGACGTCGAAAAGCAGCGGAGGCATCAACTTTCGATCGACCCCGAACGGTCGGATCAGCCGTGTCACGGTCGATTCGTGTCACGTACACGATCCGGTTACGTCCGCGGCTGTAGGTTTCTACGGCGTACATGATGCAACTGTTTCCGGTTGTTCCGTCACCGGGTCCGGGCCTAATGCGGCCGGCATCCAGATCGAAAATGGCGGGAAGCTGATTGCCGTTACCGGAAACACCTGCACCGATAATGTAAACGGCATATGGGTGGACGATTCGGTCGACGTCACGATTACGGGAAACGCAATCACCGGAACCTCGAATGCAAAAGGGATTCGCGTGACGCGTCAAGGCTACATCGACGAACCGAATAAGCTGACTACCGGAATCGTCATCACCGGGAACAGCTTAAGAGGCTGCCGGATCGTCGCCGAGGAATTCGGCGCTTCTCCGGCGGGAGCCTTTGGCGCGGTTTCTGTGGCGAACAACGTTATTGTCGGCGATGGTGCGAATGTGACGACCGCGATCCATATGTACAGGGTGCCGTATCTTACGGTCATCGGCAATACGGTGCTCGGCGCCGGCACTTATTCGTTGTATTTCTCGACATCGGCAGACGATATGCTTATTGTAGCCATGAATATGACGGCAAAAGCCGGTAACGAAGCATCTTCCGGCATGAGGGTTACCGGTACGGCCGTCCATATGAACATAGTTGGCAATATGTTCGCCAACGGATACGATTCATTGGGCGGGCAGGAAGGGGCGTCGGTCGCCAACAGCACATGGAATGGAGCGGTCATGTGGCATTATGGGGGGACCGGCATTATGGCGGGCAGCGGCTCGCCCGAAGGAGTGCAGAGCGCGTCCAGCGGGTCCGTGTTCCTTCGCAGGGACGGCGGTTCCACCCAGACTTTGTATGTGAAAGAAAGCGGCGCCGGCTCTACCGGATGGGTCGGCAAATAAACTGCCTTACGCCGAAATAACAAAGAAGCTTGAAGGAACTTCGGTTCCTCAAGCTTCTTCGCTTTGCCGAATGTTATATTTTCGCTACGACCTTATCGATCAGGCCGTAGTTTTTCGCTTCTTCGGCGCTCATGAAGTAGTCGCGGTCGGTGTCTTTGTCGATGCGCTCGAGCGGCTGTCCGCTGCGTTCGGCCAAAATGCCGTTCAGCTTCTCGCGCAGCTTGATAATCCGCTTCGCGCGAATCTCGATGTCGCTTGCTTGACCTTCGGCTCCGCCGAGCGGCTGGTGAATCATCACTTCGCTGTTGGGCAGCGCGTAGCGTTTGCCCTTGGCGCCCGCAGCGAGCAGGAACGCGCCCATCGAGGCGGCCATGCCGACGCAAATGGTGGAGACGTCGGGCTTGATGAATTGCATCGTATCGAAAATCGCCATGCCGGCCGTAATCGAGCCGCCGGGGCTGTTGATGTACAGGCTGATGTCTTTATCCGGATCCTGCGCCGCCAGGAACAGCATTTGCGCGATGATCGCATTGGCGACCGCGTCGTTCACGGGCGTTCCGAGGAAGATGATGCGGTCCTTCAGAAGACGGGAGTAAATATCGTACCCGCGTTCGCCGCGAGCGTCCTGTTCGACTACCATTGGAATAAAACTCATGACCATAGCCTCCTTTAGATCAAGCGGGATAAGTCCTCACAGAGTACGTGACGTGCGATGACGAACAATCGCGATTCCGCACTAAGGTAGGAAAACTACAATTATCATAACGCAAAACGGAACAAAGGTCAAGAAAGGTCAAATTCCATTTGACGTTGTATGGCGCATGCCCGTTTGCTGCCGTTTTCCCCGGTTTTGCGCAAATTGCACGGAAACCAAAAAAAACGTCCGGGGACGTTTTCATCGTTTGCATCTATGACGCGCTCGCAAGGAATCGAACCTTGATCTCAGGCTCCGGAGGCCTACGTCATATCCATTGGACCACGAGCGCATATCGAGTTCGTCTTAGGCTGTTTTCAGACGCAAAATTGATTATATACAATCGGTGCGGAAATTGCAAGCGGCTTCGCATTATTTTTTTTCGATTAAGAACGTTCCAACGAGTCAAAATGATCGTATGCCGGCTTGCATTTTCAGAAAAAGATGCATATAATAAAAATGAACTAGCGGGACCAAAAATGTATATGCGGGACATAAATGGTCCCGATGCATGCCGCGGTAATCGAAAGCGGGAGTGTGTCCGTAGTCCATGAGACTGATTTTGGATATTCAGAAGCGGTTGCTGCCGGATTTGACCGACGTATTGAAGAAGAGATACACGATTTTGCATCATATTTCCACGACCGGCGTCGTCGGCAGACGCGCTTTGGCTACTCATCTGGAGCTTACGGAGCGGGTGCTGAGATCCGAGGTCGATTTTCTCAAGGAACAAGGACTGCTCGTTACCGAGACTTCGGGGATGAAGCTGAGCGAAGCCGGCCGCAAGCTGCTGGAGGATATGGAGCCGATCGTGAGGGAGCTTCTCGGGCTGTCCGATTTGGAGGAGAAGCTGCGGGAGCGGTTTTCGCTGCGCCAAGTCATTATCGTCCCGGGAGATTGCGATCAATCGGAGCTGGCGAAGAAGGAGCTCGGCCGGGCGGGAGCGACCGCGCTGCGCAAATATGCCACCAAGGATGATGTAGTAGCCGTAGCGGGCGGATCTACGCTTGCGGAAGTAGCGGACCATCTGACTCCGTCGGTTCAGATGAAAGGCAATGTGTTCGTACCTGCCCGAGGCGGCTTGGGCGAGAGCGTAGAGCTGCAGGCGAACTCGATCGCCTCCACGATGGCGAAGAAGGCGGGCGGCCAATACCGGCTGCTGCACGTACCCGATCATTTGGGCGAAGAGGCCTACGTATCTCTCATGCAGGATCCGAACATACTGGAAGTCGTCGAAGTCATTCGCGGCGCCCGGATCGTCGTGCACGGGATCGGGGACGCTATGGTGATGGCCAGACGGAGGAAGGTCGACCGGCTCACGATCGACGAGCTGCTCGGAGAGGGCGCTTTGGCCGAAGCATTCGGCTACTATTTTGACCGCGACGGCAAGGTCGTTCATAAAATGCCGACAGTCGGACTCCGGCTGGAGGATATCCAATCGACGGAAGTCGTAATTGCGGTGGCCGGCGGCAAAAGCAAGGGCGAAGCGATAGCGGCGGTCATGAAATTCGGCCACGAGGATGTTCTCGTAACCGATGAGGCGGCTGCAGCCGAGCTGATAAGGTTCATCTAGCGATTGTTATCTTGACGGGCTTCCGGGCTTGTCTTGACATAAAAGAGTCCACATGCTCAAGGAGGAATAACAAAATGGTAAAAGTAGGGATTAATGGCTTCGGACGGATCGGGCGGAACGTATTCCGCGCCGCGCTGAACAATGAACATGTAGAAATCGTCGCAATCAACGATTTGACCGACGTAAGCACGCTCGCTCATTTGCTGAAATACGACACGACGCATGGCCGCTTGAACGCAACGGTCGAAGCCGGCGAAGGCGCGCTGTTCGTAAACGGCAAAGAAATCAAAGTGTTCGCCGAGCGCGATCCGGGCAACCTGCCTTGGGCATCCGTAGGCGTAGAAATCGTAGTGGAATCGACAGGTATTTTCACGGCCAAGGAAAAAGCGGAAGCCCACCTGAAGGGCGGCGCGAAAAAAGTTATCATTTCCGCTCCCGCGACGAACGAAGACATCACGATCGTTATGGGCGTCAACGACGACCAATACGACCCGTCCAAACATACGATTATTTCCAACGCATCGTGTACGACGAACTGCCTGGCTCCTTTCGCCAAAGTGTTGAACGACAAGTTCGGCATCGAAAAAGGCATGATGACTACGATCCACTCTTACACGAACGACCAGCAAGTGCTCGACCTGCCGCATAAAGACTTGCGCCGCGCGCGCGCAGCCGCGGAGAACATCATTCCTTCGACGACGGGCGCAGCGAAAGCCGTATCCCTCGTGCTGCCCGAGCTGAAGGGCAAATTGAACGGCATGTCTTTCCGCGTTCCTACTCCCAACGTATCCGTAACGGATCTCGTAGCCGAGCTGAAAACGAACGTAACGGTCGACGAAGTGAACGCGGTGCTGAAAGAAGCGGCCAACGGCGCGCTGAAGGGCATCCTGTTCTACACCGAAGAGCCGCTTGTATCGAGCGACTTCAATGGCGATCCCGCTTCCTCGACGATCGACGCGCTGTCTACGATGGTCGTAGGCGACAATCTCGTGAAAGTCGTATCATGGTACGACAACGAGTGGGGCTACTCCAACCGCGTTGTAGACTTGGCCGCTTTCATCGCCGACAAAGGCCTGTAATCGAATAGCATCCGTGAGAGGGGAGAAGCGATTCTCCTCTTTCCCTGTGTGTACTATGCGCATTCTGCCAGGCGGTATCTCGTTATCATGCTTACGAAAGTAAGCCGTTGCTTCGCAAAAGCTCTGTCCATGCTTACGATGCCAGCTTTTGCTCCGCAAAAGCTCCGAGGAGGAACTCCCATGAACAAAAAAAGCGTTCGAGACATAGAAGTATCCGGCAAAAAGGTGTTTGTCCGCGTTGACTTCAACGTACCGCTCGAGAACGGCCAAATCACCGACGACACCCGCATCCGCGAGACGCTTCCGACGATCCGCTTCTTGGCCGAAAAAGGCGCCAAGGTCATTTTGGCCAGCCACATGGGCCGTCCGAAAGGACAAGTCGTCGAAGAGCTGAGATTGACCCCGGCCGCGGCGCGTTTGTCCGAGCTGCTGGGCAAACCGGTAGTGAAAGCCGACGAATCGATCGGAGACGCGGTGAAAGCCCAAATCGCCGAGCTGAACGAAGGTGACGTGCTGCTCCTGGAAAACGTGCGCTTTCATGCGGGCGAAGAGAAGAACGATCCGGAGCTGGCGAAATCGTTTGCGGAGCTTGCCGACCTGTACGTCAACGACGCTTTCGGCGCCGCTCACCGCGCTCACGCTTCGACGGAAGGCATCGCGCATCATTTGCCGGCCGTATCCGGCTTGCTGATGGAGAAAGAGCTGGACGTATTGGGCAAAGCGCTTCATCATCCGGAGCGTCCGTTCACGGCTATCGTAGGCGGCTCCAAAGTGAAGGACAAAATCGCCGTCATCGAGAATTTGCTGAATATCGCGGACAACCTGCTCATAGGCGGAGGCTTGTCGTATACGTTCCTGAAGGCGCAGGGCTATGAGATCGGCAAATCGCTCGTCGACAACGAGAAGCTCGACCTGACGCTTTCCTTCTTGAAGAAAGCGAAGGAAAAGGGCGTCAACCTGATGCTGCCCGTCGATATCGTCGTCGGCGACGATTTCAGCAACGACGCGAATACGAAGATCGTGCCGATCAACGAAATTCCGGCCGACTGGGAAGGCTTCGACATCGGACCGAAGACGCGCGAGCTGTACGCCGACGTCATCGCCAAATCGAAGCTGGTCGTCTGGAACGGACCTATGGGCGTATTCGAGCTGAACCCGTACTTGAACGGAACGAAGGCGGTAGCGGAAGCTTGCGCCAAGACGGAAGGCTACACGGTCATCGGGGGCGGAGATTCCGCGGCGGCGGCCGAGAAATTCCATCTGGCCGACAAAATGGACCACATCTCCACCGGCGGCGGAGCATCGCTCGAATTTATGGAAGGCAAAGCGCTCCCGGGCGTCGTTGCTTTGAACGATAAGTAAACAGCTCTTGCGTCCCCAACCCATATGTGAAAAGGAGCGATTTCCGATGAGAACGCCGATTATTGCAGGCAACTGGAAAATGTTTAAGACGGTCGAAGAAGCAGTCGCATTCATCGACGAAGTAAAGGGCAAGGCCGAGGTCGAAGGCGTAGAAAGCGTCATTTGCGCGCCGTATACGAATTTGCCGGCTCTCGTGGAAGCCGTGAAAGGCACTTCTCTGAAGGTAGGAGCGCAAAACCTTCATTGGGAAGACAACGGCGCCTTCACCGGCGAGATCAGCGGCGTCATGCTTAAAAGTTTGGGCGTTCACTACGTGATTATCGGCCACTCCGAGCGCCGGGCTTATTTCGCCGATACGGACGAGACGGTTAATAAAAAAGTGCACGCCTCGTTCAAGCACGGCTTGCTGCCTATCGTTTGCGTAGGAGAAAGCTTGGAAGAGCGCGAAGCGGGCAAGACGAAGGACGTGTGCCGCGTACAGACGGAAGCGGCCTTGCAAGGCTTGAGCGCCGAGCAGGCGGCGCAAACGGTCGTCGCTTACGAGCCGATCTGGGCGATCGGAACGGGTAAAACGTCAACGGCTGACGATGCGAACGAAGTCATCGGCTATATCCGCGAGCGGATCTCGGTCCAATTCGGCTCCGACGTTGCAGGCAAAGTGCGCATCCAATACGGCGGCAGCGTGAAGCCGAACAACATTCGCGAGTTTATGCAGCAGCCGGACATCGACGGCGCGCTTGTAGGGGGCGCCAGCCTGGAGCCGGCTTCCTACATTCAGCTTGTCGAGGGGGCGCGTTAACATGTCCAGATCGAAACCGGTTGCGCTAATCATCATGGACGGCTTCGGCTTGCGCGGGGAGACGAGCGGCAACGCCGTAGCCCAGGCGAACAAGCCGAACTACGACCGTTACTTGGCGACGTATCCGCACACGACGTTGACCGCTTGCGGCGAAGCCGTAGGGCTTCCGGAAGGACAGATGGGCAACTCCGAGGTCGGCCATCTGAACATCGGCGCGGGCCGTATCGTGTATCAGGACTTGACGCGCATTTCCAAGTCGATCCGGGACGGGGAGTTTTACGACAACGAAACGCTTCTCGGCGCGATCCGCCACGTCAAGGAAAAAGGGAAGAAGCTGCACCTGTACGGGCTGCTGTCCGACGGCGGCGTGCACAGCCACATCGATCATTTGCTCGCCCTGCTGGATTTGGCCAAGAAGGAAGGCTTGACCGACGTATTCATCCACGCTTTCCTGGACGGACGGGACGTTGCGCCGGACAGCGCGAAAGGATACATCGAACGTTTGCAGGCTCACATCGCCAGCATCGGAGTAGGACGGATTGCCACCGTACAAGGCCGTTATTATGCGATGGATCGTGACAAAAGGTGGGAGCGTACGGAGAAATCTTACCGCGCGATGGTATACGGTGACGGACCGCAGTATACGGATCCGATCCAAGCCGTTGCCGAGTCTTACGAGAAGTCGGTGTTCGACGAGTTCGTGATGCCGACGGTCATCGTCGATGCGCAGGGCCAGCCGGTCGGCTTGGTCGAGTCGGAGGACGGCGTCGTTTTCTTCAACTTCCGGCCGGACCGGGCGATTCAGCTGTCCCAAGTGTTCACGAACGCCGATTTCCGCGGCTTTGACCGGGGGCCTAACGCCCCGCGCGACTTGTATTTCGTCTGCTTGACGTTGTTCAGCGAAACCGTAGGCGGCTTCGTTGCGTATAAACCGAAAGATCTCGACAATACGCTCGGCGAAGTGCTCGTCCAGAACAACATGAAGCAGCTTCGCATCGCCGAGACGGAGAAATATCCGCACGTCACGTTTTTCTTCAGCGGCGGGCGCGACGTCGAGCTTCCGGGCGAGACCCGCATCCTGATCCCTTCGCCGAAGGTGGCGACGTACGATCTGCAGCCGGAAATGAGCGCTTACGAAGTAGCGGCCGCGGCGGTCAAGGAAATCGAGGCCGACAAGCACGATGCGATCATCCTGAACTTCGCGAATCCGGATATGGTCGGCCACTCCGGCATGCTGGAGCCTACGATCAGAGCGGTTGAAGCGACGGACGAATGCATGGGACGAGTGGTCGAGGCGGTGTTGGCCAAAGGCGGCGTGGCGATTATTACGGCGGACCACGGCAACGCCGACATGGTATTTGACGAGAATGGCCGTCCGTTTACCGCCCATACGACCAATCCGGTCCCCTTCATTGTGACAGACAAATCTGTTACACTAAGGAACGACGGCATTTTGGCGGATATCGCGCCTACGATTCTCGATTTGCTGCAAGTAGCCAAGCCCTCCCAGATGACCGGTACGACGATGTTCGTTTCCAAGTGAAGATTATAATCTCCCCGGTCGCTTGACGCCGGGAAGCGTAAAGTTTGGTCTGCTCGGGTAGCGGACTGCATAATTTATTCAGGTGAAGGAGTGTTCACGAAACCATGACTATTATTTCCGACGTATACGCACGCGAGGTTCTCGATTCCCGCGGCAATCCGACTGTCGAAGTCGAAGTGTTCCTCGAATCCGGCGCGAAAGGCCATGCCATCGTTCCATCCGGAGCTTCCACCGGCGCATACGAAGCCGTCGAGCTTCGCGACGGCGACAAAGGCCGTTACCTCGGCAAAGGCGTTATTAAAGCGGTAGACAACGTGAATTCGATCATCGCTCCGGAAATTATCGGACTCGACGCTCTGGATCAAGTCGCAATCGACAACAAAATGCTCGCACTGGACGGAACGCCTAACAAAGCGAAGCTGGGCGCGAACGCGATTCTTGCCGTGTCGATGGCCGTAGCCCGCGCGGCTGCAGACGCTTTGAACGTACCTTTGTACGTTTACCTGGGCGGCTTCAACGCGAAGCAGCTTCCGGTTCCGATGATGAACATCATCAACGGCGGCGCACATGCGGACAACAACATAGACGTGCAAGAATTTATGGTATTGCCGGTAGGAGCCTCTTCCTTCAAAGAAGCGCTTCGTTGGGGCACGGAAATTTTCCATAACCTGAAGGCCGTATTGAAGGAAAAAGGATTGAATACCGCAGTAGGCGACGAAGGCGGCTTCGCGCCGAACTTGAGCTCCAACGAAGAAGCGATCCAAACGATCATCTCCGCGATCGAGCGCGCGGGCTACAAGCCGGGCGTAGACGTATTCCTCGGCATGGACGTCGCTTCCACCGAGTTTTTCAAGGACGGCAAATACCACCTGGAAGGCGAAGGCAAATCGTACACGCCTGAAGAGTTCGTAAACTTCCTCGCTTCCTGGGCCGACAAATATCCGATCGTCACGATCGAAGACGGCTGCGCCGAAGACGACTGGACCGGCTGGAAGCTGCTTACCGAGAAGCTCGGCAACAAAGTTCAGCTCGTCGGCGACGATTTGTTCGTAACGAACACGAGCCGCTTGAACCAAGGCATCGAGCAAAATATCGGCAACTCGATTCTCGTCAAAGTAAACCAAATCGGCACGCTGACGGAAACGTTCGACGCGATCGAAATGGCGAAACGCGCAGGCTATACGGCCGTTATTTCCCACCGTTCGGGCGAAAGCGAAGACAGCACGATCGCCGATATCGCCGTAGCTACGAACGCGGGCCAAATCAAAACGGGCGCTCCGTCGCGTACGGACCGCGTGGCGAAATACAACCAATTGCTCCGCATCGAAGACCAACTGGGCAGCACGGCGCAATATTTGGGCCGCGCCTCGTTCTATAACTTGAAAAACTTCAAATAAGGGCAACGGAAAGGAGGGGATTCCCGTGAGTCGGTGGATGATAACGATACTGTTTCTGGTCGGATCCGCCATCTTGACGAACTGGATCCCCTTCTCTTCTTTTTTTCGCAATGTCGACACGATGGTGCACGAGTTGGGTCATGCGGTCACGACGCTGGTGCTGTCGGGTCAGGTGTTATACATTGAGCTTTACTCGAATCACAGCGGGGTGACGTATTCGTATATCGAGCGGGGCTGGAGGACGATCCCGTTGGGCTTGTCCGGATATATAACGGCATCGCTGTTCGCCGCATTTTTGTTCAGCCTGTACGGCAAAGGCAAGCTTAAGGCCGGCTTTATCGCCATGACGCTGCTCGCCGTCGTATCGCTCGCTTTTTTCGTCAACAACTCTTTCGGCGTCATGTGGCTGATCGGATTTATGATTGTCAACGTAATCGCCATGCTGGTGCCTTTCGAATGGTTCCGCAAGTTTTACTATTTGCTCGTCTCGTTTATTTGCCTGGAAGAATCGGTCATGGGGCCGATCCATTTGATCTTGCTGTCCGTCACGAGACCGGGTCAAGCGGGCGATGCGTCCAGCTTAAGCCGGGCAACCCATATACCTGCTATCGTATGGGCCGTCTTGTTCCTTGTTATTGCGCTGTTATGCGCTCGTAAGGCGATTGCGGCTTTCGTCGGAAGAAACCGTTCCGGCCGGACGCGTTCTTCGCGTTGGGAAAGCCAAGCTTAAATGAAGTCGAGGCACCGTTCGTAACGCCGATAGTAGCGCTAGTCCGCTATCCTTGTAATTTGGCGTCCGATATGGTATATTTAATTTTGCTTTGTACTATGGCTACCGAACATGTTGATCGTAGATCATACACGTAGATACATAAGGCATTCGAACAGGAGGTGGATCAGATGGAAATCTTCTTGAAAATTTTGCTGGTCATTGCGTCGATCGGGCTGATCGCCGTTGTGCTTCTGCAAAAAGGAAAGAGCGCGGGACTCTCGGGCGCCATCTCCGGCGGTGCGGAACACCTTTTCGGCAAGCAGAAGGCGCGCGGTCTGGAGTTGCTTCTTTCCCGGGTAACGGTCGGATTTGCGGTTTCGTTCTTCCTGTTGTCCCTTATCGTCGCATACGTCGTAAAATCCTAAAGATCGAAACGAACGCAGCAGGGGTGCAAGTGCTCCTGCTGCTTTTTTAGTTGGCGGAAGCCCGGGCGAAAAGAAGGCGGATCGTATTCGCGTAGCGCTTCCCATTTATGGGTAATGATTTGAAAGGGCTTAAAGTTGCAATGGAAGCTCTTCGAGGGGGTTGAGCGTTTCGAAAACGTCAATACTACGTAGAGAGAACTTATTTTCTAATGAGACAGGTGAACATTGATGATAACAAAAGAAGAACTGCTCGATTTCATGCGCGAGAAGGCATACAAGCCTATGACGTATCAGGAGCTGGAGAAAAATTTCGACATCGGCGACGCGGAGTCGTTCAAGCAATTTCTGAAAATGCTGAATCAGCTCGAGGAGGCCGGAGAAATTATCCGGACGCGCACGGAGCGTTACGGTGTGCCGGAGCGGATGAATTTGCTGAAGGGCAAGCTGCAGGCGCATGCCAAAGGCTTCGGCTTCCTGCTGCCCGACGACAAGGAGCACCCGGACGTCTACATTCACGCCAACGATATGAACGGCGCGATGAACGGGGACATCGTATTGGCGAGAATTACGTCCAAAAGCGCGGCCGGGGGCAAGCTGGAGGGAGAGGTCGTCCGGGTCGTTACCAGAGCGATAACGCAAATCGTCGGAACGTTCCAAAGCTTCGAAAGCTATGCATTCGTCATTGCGGACGACAAACGGATCACCAAAGATATTTTTATCCCGAAGGAAGCTTTCCAAGGTGCCGTGACGGGGCAAAAGGTCGTTGTCGATATCGTCCAATATCCGGAAGGACGCGCTGCAGCCGAAGGACGGATCGTCGAGATTTTGGGCCATAAGGATGACCCGGGCGTGGATATATTATCGATCATCCGCAAGTACCAGCTGCCGGAGGCGTTCCCGGACGAAGTGCTGGAAGAGGCGGAGCAAGCGCCCGATTCCATCGCGGAAGAGGAGCTACAAGGGCGCCGGGATTTGCGGAGCAGACGGATCGTGACGATCGACGGCGAGGATGCCAAAGATTTGGACGATGCCGTTAACGTGGAGAAACTGCCGAACGGCAACTATTTGCTCGGCGTACATATTGCCGACGTTAGCTATTATGTACGGGAAAACTCCGCGCTCGACCGGGAAGCGTACAACCGCGGGAGCAGCGTTTATTTGGTTGATCGTGTCATCCCGATGCTTCCCCACCGATTGTCGAACGGGATATGCAGCTTGAATCCGAAGGTGGACCGGTTGACGATGTCCTGCGAGATGGAGTTCGACGGCAACGCACATCTCGTTCGCCACGACGTTTTCACCAGCGTGATCAAGACGACGGAGCGGATGACTTATACGAACGTCCGCAAAATATTGCGCGGCGAAGACGAAGAGGTTACGGAGCGTTACAAGGATTTGGTCGATTTTTTCAAGCTGATGGAAGAGCTGGCAATGAAGCTTCGCGGCAAGAGAATGGGCCGCGGCGCGATCGACTTCGATTTCCAGGAAGCGAAAATACTCGTCGACGAGAACGGCAAGCCGACCGACATTGTCAAGCGGGAGCGTTCGATCGCGGAGCAAATCATCGAGGAATTTATGCTAGTAGCCAACGAAACCGTTGCCGAGCATTTCCATTGGATGAAGGTGCCGTTTCTGTACCGGGTCCATGAAAACCCGGACGGCGACAAGCTGCAGCATTTCATGGAGTTCATTACGAACTTCGGTTACGTGGTGCGGGGTAAAGGCAATACAGTGCATCCGCGCGCTCTTCAGACGTTGCTGGAGGAAATACGCGGCACGAAAGAAGAGACGATCATCAGTACGGTCATGCTCCGTTCGATGAAGCAGGCGCGTTACGACGCGAGCAGCCTGGGCCACTTCGGGCTGGCGGCCGAGTTTTATTCGCACTTCACTTCGCCGATCCGGCGTTATCCGGATTTGATCATTCATCGCATTATCCGCGAGGTGCTGGAAAGCGGCGCGCTGTCGGAGAAGCGGCATGAATATTTGTCCGGAAGGATGGACGATATCGCGCGCCAATCGTCGGAGCGGGAGCGTCTCGCGGTAGATGCGGAGCGCGACACGGAGGCTTTGAAGAAAGCCGAATATATGCTCGACAAAGTGGGCGAAGAGTTCGAGGGCATGATCAGCAGCGTGACCAACTTCGGCATATTCGTCGAGCTGCAGAATACGGTGGAGGGTCTTATCCGGTTGAGCGATCTGCATGACGACTACTACCATTACCATGAGATGCAGCATGCTCTGATCGGCGAGCGGACGTCCAAAATATACCGGATCGGGGACGATGTCAAAGTTCGCGTAGTCCGGGTCAATCTGGATGAGCACAACATCGATTTCGAGATGGTGGACGCGCAGCCTCGCCAGCAAAAGGTCAACTTCGTGGACGGCAATCGAGGGCGGCGCGGCAAGCAGGTCGGCGACGAAGGCCGTGAGCGGGAACGCGGCCGCGGCGGACGAGGCGGCGTGGACGCTTGGGGCTTCAGCCGCGGCAACGGCAACGCGGGCGGTGCGGCCAAGCGAGGCGAGCGCGGAGCGGCGGCTGGCGAGGGCGGCAAGGCCGTCGGCGCGGACGGCGGCGGAGGCGAGTGGACGAACGTGCGGCCGGACCGGCGAGGTTCCGGAGCCGGAGGCAGCCGGGGCGGCGGACGCGGGCGTGCGGGGGCTGCCGGCGGCAGCTCGCGAGGCGGTGGCGGCGGAAGCGGAGGCAAGCGGCCGGGAGGCTTCGGCGCGTCGCGCAAGCCGAAAGGCGGCGGCGTGAAGGGCGGGGCGCTGGCAGGAGCGAAGAAGCGCGGGAAAAAATAACTATAGCGATAGGCTCGCATTGATTTTGACCGGTGAAGTTGATACAATGAACTCCTAGCATAGTGAGAACGGCAGCGGACGGCCCGCCCGGGGCGTCCGTTCCTTCTGGCGAAAGGAGGGAACCGGATTGAGCAAGAAAAGCGACGGCAAGCTGCTCGCGCAGAACAAGAAAGCGTCCCACGACTATTTCGTCGAGGATACGTATGAAGCGGGTCTCGTATTGACCGGCACCGAGATCAAGTCGCTGCGGGGCGGTCGGGCGAACATTTCGGACGCGTTCTGTACGATTCGGAATGGAGAAGCGTTTATCAACAACATGCACATCAGCCCGTTTGCGCAGGGCAATCGCAGCAATCCGTCGGACCCTACCCGAGCGAGGAAGCTGCTGCTCAAGAAAGAACAGATTCACAAGCTGCTCGGGCTCGCCAAGCAGCAAGGCTATACGATCGTTCCGCTCAAGGTGTATGTCCGCAACGGATACGCCAAGCTGCTGATCGGCATCGCCAAGGGCAAGAAGCAGTACGACAAGCGTGAAAGCGACGCCAAGCGCGATGCGCAGCGTGACATCCAACGCGCGCTCCGCGAGAAGCAGAAGGTCGCGCGGTAACATGGACTGAAGTTGAGAAGGGCGATATAGTTTCCATGGCAAGACTGCCAAGGTGCGCTATCGTTTCCATCAACAATCCGTCGCACGGGCCGGAGATTGTGTTATAATACAAATACGGCGATGAAATGCGCCGTCGGTTCGGCTCCGTCAAGCCGCTTAGCGAAGCACCTCGTTCCAGAACGACGAGACGACTTCCGATCTCGGGGGCGTTTTTGGATTCGACGGGGATAGTTCGAGCATGAGTAGCGGGTAGTGGGGCTGCGTCCACTATAAAACGCGAACGCCAATTAACTGGCAAACAACAACCAAAACTCGCTTTCGCAGCTTAATAACCTGTGACGCGGCTTCTACCCTGCATCGCCCATGTGCCGGGATAGGGGCTCAACCTTAGTGGGATACGCTGTCTAGTCTCCGCCTGGGGCTAGCTGAAGAAGACAATCAGGCTGACCCAAAGGGTAGTCGGTTACAGGACGACTCTAGGGTGACATCAAATCTGTAACTACACCCGTAGAAGCTGGTGTGGCGTTATCTTCGGACAGGGGTTCGACTCCCCTCGCCTCCATACCAAACAAGAGCACCCGTAAGGGTGCTTTT
>NZ_VDCQ01000078.1 GCF_006265175.1 Paenibacillus hemerocallicola
TCATCAATAATTCGTGTCTTGACAACGGGGGGCATTACAAAAGCAGTGGTCTAACCGATCAAGGTTCGATGCCAGACAAAACAAAAGTTTCGATTGAAAGCGTAGAGGCATTTACCAAAGAACCGGTTAAATTAACGTTCTTTAATAACGGTGCGGGCATCAATAATGCAAATGATTTGCAAAAAATTATATTGGATCCGGTACAAAAGATGTACCCCAATATTACAATCGAATTGATAACAGGACAAAAACTCGAAGATCTGATCGCAGCCGGAGAAACGCCTGATATAATCTCGACAAGCAACTTTTCTTTGGACACCTTCATTAGTATGGGATTAGGAACGGATTTGAACGAATTCGTAAAAACTTACAAAATTGATCTTGGCCGTTTTGAGCCGGAGACGATCAAAAATCTTCAACTCTACGGAAAAAACGGTGAACTGTATGGGTTTCCGTTCGCGATGAATTACGGCATGATGGCCTATAACAAAGATATATTCAATGCATTCGGCGTTGCTTATCCGAAGGATGGTATGTCCTGGGAGCAAGTAATCGATCTGGTCAAAAAGACGACTCGTACGCAGGGTGCAACGCAAATTCTCGGAATCGATCCGGGATTTCCTCAAGTTTTTTCACGCGCATATTCGCTACCAGTGACGGATAACGGAAACAAGGCGGTACTCGCTACGGATGGATACCAGAAAATGCTCTCCATGCTGCGGGGTATTTACGACATTCCGGGCATGGTCGAATCCAAAACCAATTATTTGAGAGACAATATCGATTTTTTCCTTAAGGAACAGAGAGTTGCGATGAAGCCTTATTGGATCTCCGCCTTTACGACACGCGTTCTGCCGCTTGTCGAGCAAAACCAAAACTTTAACTGGGATCTGGTTTCATTCCCGAGTTTTGCAGACAAACCGGGGTACGGACGAGAGGTCGATTTCCATCTGCTCATGGTCACACCATCAAGCAAAAACAAGGATGCGGCATATCGTGTATTGCAAGCGATGCAGACGTCGGAAGCGCAGACGATGATCAACAAGTTCGGGCGATTGACCGCATTGAAGGACCAAGCGATCAAAAAAGATTATGCAGCCGATCTGAAAATATTCGAGGGTAAAAATCTGGCAGGTATCTTCTCCGTCCAGCCAGCACCGGTTCCGCGGGGAAGCATGTATGATTCCAAAATCTACTCCTATTTGAATGAAGCAAATAGAGATATGATTTTGAACGGCAAGGATATCCATACCGCAATTCGCGAAGCCGAGGAAAAATCGAATAAATACATTGAAGAAGAAAAGCAAAAGCAGTCAAAATAAGCTGTGATACAACCTCCTTCACAGTCGTCCGGCTTCCGCTGATGGCTCGGAACAAGACGATCTCCATTATTCTTGAGCATTGGGCACTAAGGGTGGCTGTAGTGCAATGTGTCAGAAGAGCTTGAAACGATTTGGAATAATAACCGCATATGAAAAAAGCCATGAACTTCTGGTCTCAATTGAAACTGCGGGAAATTATTTGTCTAAAACGTCAGGGGCAATCCCTTTTGGAGTGGAATGAGTCTGTAGCCGCCATCGTGGGTACGATGCAGCACAAACTGCGTGCTATGGTGAAGAACGAATGGTCAACAGATAAAAGTCCGGCTTTAGGGACAAAGATTTGGAACCCATTTGTTTCTACAATTGGGGGGAAACCAAATGTGGGGGGAATCATCCATGAAGCTTGGTGTAATCGGCTACGGCAACCGTAGCAAGCAAGTTATTGAATGCATACAAAAGGAAGAGCCCGCGTGCATCGTGAGAGCGATCGCCGACGTCCGCAATGACAGCATGCAGGCCGAGAAGGACGAAGGGATCGGCTTGTACGATACGCCGGAAGCGATGCTGGCTTCAGAGCAGTTGGACGGCATTCCGGTAAACAGATCGGCACCTATGAGTACTGGTGCGAGCTTATGAACGATGCTGGGTTGCCATCCAGCACAAAGATGTTGGTTAACATTGTCAGCTAAACGATCTGGAACTGGGAGTCGAGCCATATAACGTTTACAAGGAAAGTACTTAACGCGTGTGCAACTTGTTTTCTGTCGCAGATGAACATTATACAGTGTCGTTAGACAAGATACAAAAAGTTACGTCGATCACTAAGTATCCAGGCTTACAATTTAAGAAGACAATTATTATTGTACAATTTTGAACCCAATCGTCAAAATTAAATTGGCGATGGGTTTTTTGTCTGTCGGGAATGGGATAAAGTTCTTGTCATTTATGGTGTCGGCTGACAAGAAAAATATAACATTAAGAGTCGCGTATATCGCCGAAGAATGGATGAAAAACAGCGATGCAATAAAGAATTGCATCGCTGTTTTTCATTATGGTGCTATATCATTTGTCATGACGAGCGTAATATTTTTATCAGTACTACCAGGTGCGAAATGTTTGACATAGAAAAATGGATCAACATTATATAGCTCTTCGCCGTAGCCAATAGTGGCCTGTTTGGTATAACCTGTTCCATCCGTACGTATTTTATTGAGATCAATATGAGAATTGCGACTTATTTTCCCTTGTAAAAAGTAAAGCCACCCATCTCGGTATTGTAAAGAATTAATGGAGCCGTTGCTGTCCCAAACATTAACGCTGTAGAGCTGGATTGAGGTTGATCCGTCAAGACTCGTTTTATAAATCCCAACCCTATAATTTATCATCTTAGTATGATAAATCCAATCATCGACTATTAAGGGATTACTGAATAGGGTTTTATCCGCTTGTTGTTTCCCCGAGCCAGTTAAATCGGTTTGAAATAAGTCAGCTGTTTCGTTTTGCTGGTAAAAAAGCCGATTATCAGTGATAAAAAAGGTTTGAATATGGTTTTCGGGAATGATCTTTTCGCTTGAGGAACCATCCGTTTTCACACGACTGATACCGGAATCATTGGTTTCCAGAAAGTAAATCCACTCTTGGTTAACTACTATCCGAGATGCGGAAACAGGGGATAACTTTGTCTTCTCCGTTCCATCTTGACGAATTTTGTAAACGCCTCCATACTGAAGCACTCCATCGGTGTAGTTCCCTGTAGCAACCGTATAGTACAACCAATCTCCTTTAGCATTTATCGATGTGGCATTGTCGTCGGTCAGTTTGATTTGGGTCGCCCCGTCTTTCGACCATTTTTCCAAGGAAGGTTTCCTATTATAAGGATTCGTGAAAATCCATTCCCCACTCCAGGCAAGATTCCCGCCCATAAACAGATTACGCTGAGCGGCTAACTCCTCTTGCTTTTTAACGGTTGCCTGTGTTTCTTCCGCACAAGCTTCAATGGAATATCCATCTGAAGAATCCCAAGCTGTCTTCCAATTGAATTCGTTATTTGTAAATCTCCAAGTCATAGGGAAATAAACAATATTGTTAAGAAACAAGATGGGGTAAGGCTCTGCATCATTATTGATGGTCTTCCCATTGACTGCAACAGGGAAAGGAGGCAGATCGGCTTGCATAGTTGTAAGTTGGACTGGTTCAGATTGGAGGTTTTGAGCCAACGGTTGGCATGCAGGCAGCTTGGAAATTTCAAGTCCCCGATTCTGGTCCCAGTGCACTTCTAATCCCAATGCGGCAGCGTTATTCCAAGTCATAGGAAAATAAGTTATAGCTTCATGGAGAAATAAGGGATACGGATTGTGTACGTTATCGAGCGGTGATCTATTAACTGTTACAGAAAAAGCAGGAGAGGTAATTCCGTAACGGAGATCAGAGCTGGCTGCAAAAGAGGTTTGGGCCAACAGAGGAAGCGTTAATACAACTGAAAGTATGCACTTAATTAGTTTCATATGTTGAAAAGTCCTCCTGTATTAAGAAAAGTAAGTTTCTTCGTATACAACTACTTGTGTTGATAAACTCACCAACCCACCCTTCCTTACCGTTCCCTTTTCTAACTATTGCTTATTTTTCGAAGGATCAATTACATATTTTTTCATCTTTTCCACTCCTTTTATATTCTCAGTATCTGAGACGTTTTAAGAAAAATAAAGTTGCGGTTTATTAATGATGTTACAAATGGCAGCAAAGAATAACGGATTACGACCATGGGCCTAATTAAAGTAACGAGCACGAAAGCACAATAGGGTATTCAGCAGGCTGCCGGCGATCGGCAGCCTATTGAAGTAACTGGCAGGATTGCGAAACGAATCGACACTTAAAGTTGATAAAAAATGACATATAAAAAATATACATCTATGATAAAATTATGTATAAAATGACTGTTCATTGCCTTTAGCAGGGGTGATTAATACGAGCCAAAGTGCAAAAATGCATTCGACGGAGTATCGAGGGAAAAACTCCGAAGGTTACAAGCCCAGCCTAGTTCCAGCTGCATTCAAAGTGCTTCACAGTAACCAAAGTAGGGAGGAAGCGAATGTGACTGAGCAAATGAATAATGTCATTACCGGATCGCAGAATAAGCTGATCGAGTGCGTAGATCATGTTCAGTTACCGGTGAACGATATTGAAAAAGGAACCGAGTGGTACTCAAAAATGCTTGGATTAGAGGTTATGGCTCCAGGATGGTTAAAATTTGGTCAGGGACCACTATTAATGCTTCATCATAGCAGTAAAGACACGAAAGTTTCTTGGTTATCGGAAGATGACTTTCCAATGCCCGCTTTTATGTTTTTGACCAAAAATATTAAAGCATTGCACGCTGCATTAACCGAGAACAATACGTTGATCAGAATGTATCAAGATGAAGGTTTCGGTTGGGTGATTAAGTTCGTGGATCCGTTTGGAAATGAACTGGGCGCGTATGAACCGAAAGAATAGCTGAGTGCTCATTGAGCTAAAGGAGTACACTAGTTCAACAAATTAGTTCGAAGACGTGGGTTAAACCCTCCCAAACTTAGTGAAGCTAATAATAATTAGCCTTGGGAGGGGTTTTGTTTTATGAAAATGACTGATCTCTGGACGTTGTACGAGGCCGATAAACGCATTTTGGCTTTCGTCATACATATGCTTGTCACTTACTTGATAATGGTGCCCCGTTAGATTTTATTCAAGGAATGCTGGGTCACGAAAAGGCATCAACAACACAGATCTACGCTCAACTACGCGGGGAGCGCCGACGGGAATTATATAGACGGTACTTTTAGGGGCCATAGGCCCCCACTGAACTGCTGGCATTACCGCAACCTGTTCAACTAACTTCCAGAAAAGATTAATTATTCCATATTATAGTCATGTTATGGTTAAGATGTGGCGTCTAGCAGTTGAAATCTTACAAAGGAGATGATCGGAATGGTTGAAAAGGTAAAAGAAGAGGAACTGTCACAGAAACAAGAGTGGAGACCATTATTGAAAAGAGTGTCATGTATTTATTTGCCGTCATCTGATCCAAAGAGATCTCATGAATGATTCGATCATTATTTTGGATTAAACAATAATGGATGGACGAAACTCCGTGATGGGACTCTAATTTTTATTAAGTCGAAAGAAAAACCGCATTTGAATTTTATAACGGAGCGCTGGCCGGGTCATATCAGAAGAAAGGAAGGCGAAGGTCCGGAGTTTGAAATGTTTGTACTTGCGTTTGAAGTGGAAAATACGGAAAAGATCTATCGATCCATGAAAGAGGCCGGTGAACGGGTTGAACTGATCGATAACGGTGGTAATGGTGTTGAGATTCATTTTTACGATCCGGATGGAAACAAATACATAACATGGGAATTACAGGTAATTTTGAAGGCGAATCCCGAGGGAGCCAATAGCACGAATTGGAAAGATAGATTCGAGTTTAGTAATTGTTGTTTTAGATGTGATGTTGATACTTTTTTGAATAAAATTATCGAGGATGCGCCAGGGGCAAGGCACCCACGTATTCAGATTGCTGATCACGACAAATTACGCGAATCCGATCCGGATGGATTAGAAAAGCTTTTGGAAACATTAGAACAGTTTACTGGGCAGCACCCGGAACATACATTTCGGTTCGTTTATGGAAAGTAGGCAGTATTAAACCTCAGTTTAGCGCTTATTGGGGTAAGCAGTTTACCGTAGCGCTAAAGTGCAGCATCATAATTACTTTTTAGCAAACTGTCCGATGCCCTTTAAGCTAACGGGTACAAGAGCTACACGAAGGCAACCGGTCAGATCGATCGGCTGCCTTCGTTCACCTAACGAAGCAGTATTGCTTAGGTAACATTAGGTGGGAAATCGATGTTAGGGAGGAATTAGTACCAAATAACGAAATGTTGTTATTCGCTTAAAAAGCGAGGTTCAGCAACATAGTCGCGATCGGTGGGGAAGCCCCAGTCACGCAGCGGTAGGCTGTAGTTGTAGATTCGAAATCTTTTTTTGAAAATGTCCGATTGCGCTCGGCACTTGTGTCTATGTATTAGGCATATGTGGACAAGAACATATATGCTTTGCCGTATCAATATCGTCGTGTGGAAAGTCAGAGCCGGTGGAAGGACAACAGCCTATGTTGGCATGCGGCGGGATGTGGGGTTTGCCGACTCGGCTTGAACGCGTTCGCCTATTCGGCTGCTGTTGAGCCGACTGTATATTAAGCGGCATTAAGGAAAATAGCCAGCCCCATGAACAATGTCCATGGGGCTACTCGATGAACGGAATATTTGATACCAACGAAGTGGTGAGCAGATTTATGCGACTTCCGAAAGCGCATATGTTTGTATCGTGATCCCTGAGCAACATGGCTCGAAACGCTGCTTCGATGGAGCCGAATATTCTATTGCGAATGCGAATGTTTCAAGAAGCTTAGTTGATCTGCTTCCAGTCTGTCGAAGATGTGGAGCCGGCCGCCATGTACAGGTTACCCGATACGATCGCCTGTTGCCCGGCGTAAAGCGGCGTACCCGTAACGTCGTCGGTGAAATTGACGGTGCCGGGCAAATTGCCGATCAGTACGTTCGCTTCCCGGCTGACCTCCATCAAGGTCGCCCGGTTGCCGATAATCGTGTTGTTGGAGCTTCCGTCCGCCGTCAGGCAACGCAGCAAACCGGAAGTAACCTGCTCCTGCCCGATATTGCTCGAGATTATATTATTATTGCAATTAATTAACTGAATGCCGTACGTGTCGATATCGCGGACATAGTTGCCGGTAATGACGCTATGCGTTACGTATTGAAGCCGGATGCCCTCCCGAGTCTCGGACACGAAATTGTTCATGATTTTCAATCCGCTGACCGGGGCCGACTGCGGGCCGACGATCAAAATGCCGAACGAACCGGAGCAGTGGTGGAACGTGTTGCCGCACACCTCGGTGTCGACCCCGGCGGTCATGCGCACGCCCGCATAACCGCCGCCTTCCGTTGCGCAATTGATAAACGTATTATTCACAATCTTGATATTCCGCGGCAGATACCCGTCCTGGGCGTTCATCAGCACGCCGTCCCTTCGGCAATTTTCCGCCACGCATCCTTCCAGAATCGTGCCGTAGCCATTGTAGCCGAGGGTGTCCGGCGTCGCGCCGTTCCCTGTTATCGTAAATCCGATCAGGCAATCCTGAATATGGCAGTTGCTGACGATATGCCGATGTCCTCTTGCTTTGACGCCCGAGCCCCCGGTTTGCTTGACCGTGACATGCTCTATCAGATTCCCTTTGCCCGACGATACGTAGACCCCGTTGTCCCACATATTTTCAAAATAACAGTCGCTGATATGATGGTTGGTTCCTTCGGCGCCGACAAGAATGCCGGAGCCCATATCTTTGCCGACAAGGCCGCGTACGCTGTTGTTCAATCCGCCGCTGATATAGCAGCAGGAACAATAATTGGCGCCAGCCTTGCCAACGTTCAAGAACCCGACGACGTAGCAGTCGGTCACATGGCATTCCTGACAGACGGACAGCAGGAACGGATACGTTTTGTCTTTCACGGAGCAGCCGGAGATGATCGCTTGGTTGCAGTGGTCCAACTGGATAAAGGCGTTGAACAGACTGCTCGCGCCGGCAAAACCGGCATACGTCTCCGCGCCCTGGCACGACAAGCCGGTTATCGTAGAGCCGTGTGCATGGAGCAGCTTCAGCACGGGGATGCCGAATACGGACGCTTCCTTGATAACTGCCTTCCCGGTCGCGAACAGATGAATTTCTTTGTTGCTAACCGTAAGCTGAGAGGTAATCAGGTATGTCCCCATCGGGAAATAGACGGTGCCGCCGGTTGCGGTCGCGTTCAATGCGCTCTGGATTGCCGTCGTGTCGTCGGTCGTTCCGTCTCCGACGGCGCCGAAATCGGTCACGACGTTCCATTCCAGCGGCAGCGGATTGGCATGCGCGAAACGGGGGGCGGGGGAGAACTGTCCGAGCAGCATGCCGGCCCCGGCCATACCCATTGATGCGACCAGAGTTCTCCTGCTTATCGTTTTCGTTTCAATAGGTTCGGTTGGGTTCATAAACTTTGCACTCCGCTTCGTTTTATATTTGGACTACTTTCCCGACTTGGCCGTTTGAATGCTTTGATTGGTGAATTCCGTTGCCTCGCGGAGCGCCGAGTTGATGTCTTTTTGCTTGAGCACATAATCGATCATCGCGTTGAGCAGCCCGGTCGTCCCGTACCCGTTGTACGCGGTGAACGAAATCGAATCCGCGTATTTGGCAGGGACCAGCGCCTTCACATTTTTACCTTTGTAAAGCGGCGAATCCTGGCTGAACGCCTGAAGGAACGCCGGGTTCTGAAGGACAGGCAGCATCGTGCCTGCACGGGACTGTTGCATCTGGAATTCGTCCGATGTCAAATAAGCGATCGCCTGGAACGCCTCATCGGCATGGGGCGTCAAGGTCGTTATGCTGAACAAGGTCGGATACGCCTGGGGGCCGACGCCGTGAGCTTCCTTGAATGTTGGGATGGCGGCGATGTCCCAACTTAGCGCGTTCGTGATTTCCGGCTGCTTGTGCAGGTTCGTCAGGGCGATCCACATGGCTGCGCGTTGCTCCTTGAAGAAGAAATTCCGCTGGAGCCCGACATCGAGCGCTTTCAAATCGTTGTCGTAACCCGGCAGCAAAAAATTCCGGGAAATATTCGTGATGAACGACTTCCACGGGTCCGTTTGAAAGTTAGCCTTTTCGCTCGCCGGATCGACCAGCGGCAAAGAGAGCGAGTTCAGCGGATTCAACGTGCCGACCGGGGCAGTCAGGCCGAGATAATGCATGCCGCTGTCCGTGCGAGTCAGCTTTTTGCTGATCTCGTACAGATCATCCCAAGTCATATCGTCCTTCGGGTAAGCGACTCCGAACTTGTCGAAGATGTCCTTATTGTAGTAAATGGCCGAAGGGGGTACGTAGATCGGCAGGCTGTTCATGCCGCTGTGCGCCAATGCTCTCGCTACGCTTACAAGTCCTGGATTTAACCGATTCAGATCGTATTTGTACTTTTGAATGAGAGGCATAATGTCGTACTGGATCCGATAGTCCTCCAGCGTTCTAGTCGCCCCCGGCGAGCCGAAATAGATATCGATCCGTTGGCCGGCCGCCAGCAGTTCGGGCAAACTCGCCCCTTTCCCGTATTGCATGAATACTGGCGTAATATGCGGAAATTTTTTCTTGATCGGCTCCCCGAATGTGTCCATAAACGTATCCGCGGTCCAGTCGTTGGCGGAAGGGTAATAAAAGACCAGCTCGACCGGCTCCTTCTTGTCCATCGGGGTAGGGGAATCAGGCGTCTGCGCACCGTTGTCGTCCGCCGAACTGTTGTTTTGCGAGCATGCGCCAAGCACCATGATGGCTAGCGGCAATAGGATCAAAGCCATTGCCCCTCTCTTACGCATCGTTATGCCTCCTCTGATTTGGTGTGTTACGTACTGCTTCAGTATAAGAGCGGTCCGGTCGGAATAACAGGGGAGGCTTATGCGCTTGTCATGTACTAAAATGACGATATTGTAAGCGCTTCATGTATTTTGATGATACCTGTTTGGCAGTTGTGATAAGATGCAGATAGGATAAAATGAATATTCATTCGATTCTGGGGGACTGGTACGATGGATAGGACGGATTCATCTCTGCAATTCGAACTGCCGGGCGGAAACTGGATGCGTGTTGAAGTCCTGGCAGCAGGCACGTTTCGCGTGCGGCTGAGCGATTCAACGTCGTTCGCAGAGCCGCCTTTGATCCGTTACGGCATATTGCGCGAGCCCGGCAGCGGGAGGAGATGCGCGATCCGGCATTTGAGCGACACGGTCGAGCTGGATACCGGGAAAGCCGTTCTGGCGGTCGATCTGCGGGACGGGAATTTGCTGTTGCGCGATGCAGCCGGGACGGAGCTGACCCGTACCGCGGAGCCGCCCCGCTTCGGCCCGGACGGCGGCTTCCGGGTACGGTTCGTTCTCGCCGCCGAGGAGAGATTTTACGGTCTCGGGGATGTGACTCGGGAGCGGTTGCAGAAGCGCGGAACGACGTCGGACATACGGGTGACCAATATTTCGGCATACGTGCCGATTCCGTTCGTGATGAGTAGCCGAGGCTGGGCGCTCCTGATGAATACGACGCGCAGGCATACGTTTGATCTGGGTGCTGCCAAGAGAGATCGTTTGCTTGTCGAAGGACCAAAAGGTGAGCTTGATTGTTATCTTTTTGCCGGCAGCGGATTCAGCGAATTGTTGGACGGGTATACGGAAATAGCCGGCAAGCCGGCACTGCTGCCGATCTGGGCATACGGCCTGACCTTTATTAGCCACGATACGCTGAACGCACGAGAGGTGGTCGACGACGCTCTCCGTTTTCGCCTGGAGGGCATTCCTTGCGATACGATCGGTCTGGCCGGGGGGTGGATGGAACGGCGCTACGATCATTCCACGGTTAAAGCGTGGCACCCGGAGCGATTTTATACGCCTAAATCGGCGCCTACCGGACCGCATACGTTTATCGGCACGCTGCAAAGCCACGGCTTCAAGCTCAGTCTGCTGCTGTACTGCGATTACGACTTGAGCGCGCACGAAGAATTCGAGCTCCGCGACGGCGGGCGTGAAGACGAGGAAGCGCCGGAGCCCTGGTACGCGCATTTGCGACCGTTTGTCGATCAGGGGACGGCTTCCTTTAAATTAATCGGCAGCCGGCAGTTGCAAAGTCATCCCAATCGGCAGTGGGCCAGCGGGTTGAGCGACGAAGACATGCACAATTTGTACCCCGTGCTGCTCGCCAAGCAGATGTTTAACGGGTATTTGGAGCAGACGGGAAGACGCCCCATGATGTATACACTCGCCGGCTATGCAGGCATTCAGCAATACGCGGCCACGTGGGCGGGACAATCGCGCAACGACAAGGAGGCGCTTGTCTCCATGCTCAATCACGGCATGAGTGGGCACGTCCATACGACCTGCGACATGTTTATTCATACGAAGGAAGGCATTCATTTCGGCTTTTTGCAGCCATGGTCGCAAATCAACAGCTGGGCGTATTTTCGCCACCCCGCTTTTCTGGAGGAAGGCGTGAGGGAATTATTCAAAACATACGCCCGGCTTCGCTACCGTCTGCTGCCCTACATCTACTCTGCGGCCCATGTAGCCGCACGAACCGGGATGCCGATTTTACGGGCGATGCCGCTGCACTTTCCCGACGATCCGGCGTGCGGTGATTTGCTGCATCAATATATGCTGGGGCCGTCTCTGCTCGTCGGAGCTTATACCGATTGCGTCTATTTGCCGGCCGGCCACTGGTTCGACTATTGGACGGGAGAAGCGCACGAAGGGCCGAAGCGGCTCGATTGCCAGCTGCCGGACGACGCTGGCGGGCCGTTGTTTGTCCGCGGGGGAGCGATTCTCCCGATGTGGCCGGATATAGACTATATCGGGCAGACGCCGGTCTCGCGCATCGCACTTCATATTTATCCGCACGGGCGCAGCGAATTTGCGATGTATGAGGATGACGGCGTCACGTTCGGATACAAGGAGGGCGAGGTCGCGGTGACCGTCATGCATTGCGAGGAAACCGCCGAATCGGTGAGGGTGCGGATCGAACCGCGTGCCGGCATTTACGCGGGTATGCCGGCCAAACGTGACTATGAGCTGATCGTACACGTCCGGGACAAGCCGACCTGGCTTTCGCTGAACGGCGTCCGGCTGCCGATGCAGCCGAAGCGCCCGAAGCCGGATGCGGCACGGGGCTGGCAGTTCGACCGGCTGCGAGGCACGCTGCGACTTCTGATTGAAGCCAGGGAGGAGGCGGAGCTTTGCGTGGAGGCGCTAATCCCGACGGCTGCGCCTGCCGCGGCGGTGAGAAGATCGATTCCGCCGACAGAAAGGAAATCCGTCTCCTCCGCGGAGTTTGAGAAGCGGCTTGAGGCGGCGTGGAAAGTCGGCAGACATGCCGAGGCATCGGGCGCATTGCGGCAGTGGTGGGCAAGCCGGACCAAGCAAGCGGCTTCTGCCGATGACGAATGGCGTATGCATCTGCTCGAAGGCTGCCTGCTGCTCGCCCGCCAAGCCTCGCATAACGGCTTGCTGGCGGCCGAGGTGTTCGGCGAGGACTATGCCGTCATGTTCAATTTGCAGTCGATCGCCGCGCAAGAGCAAGGGTTGGCGCTGTTGGAGACGTTGGCAGGCCATCTGGTGCGTTACGTGCACCGGCTGTCCGAGTCCGCGGCACATCCGCTTATCCAGGAGGTCATGCACATCCTGGAGCGCGAGCTCGATCGACAGCTGTCCTTAAACGAGGTGGCAGAGAGGCTGCACGTGCATCCGTCCCATCTGAGCCGGCTGTTTAAACGCGAGATCGGCCAACCATTTTCGGAGTACGTCTGGAAACTGAAGATGGAGCGCGGCAAAACGTTTCTGGAAAACGGGCTGAAGGTGTACGAAGCCGCTGCGAAAACCGGGTTCAAGGATGTCAGCTATTTTTCGCGCGTGTTCCGGAAATATTGGGGGGTTCCGCCGGTGGAGTTGCGCAGGTGAGGGCGTCAAAGTCATCATAATCCGGTATGCCTGCTAAAACCGGCATGAGAATCCATCAAACTGTCATCGGCGTCGCCTGTATCCTTGTTCCGGCGTTTGCTATTCTGTACGGGGCCGGAACAAACCGGCAGGTGCGTGTCCCGCCGGTCGGTCCGGAACGGACAATTCCTAGCAAAGGGTGACGAATATGACGGCTCCAGAAACTCGGAAAAAGCTGAACATTGGCATGATTGGTCTCGATACGTCCCACGTATTGGCGTTTATGAAGCTGCTGCACGACAAGGACGATCCGTGGTATGTGCCCGGTGGTAAGGTCGTGGTGGCTTATCCCGGAGGTTCACCCGATTTCCCCTCCAGCATTACCAAAATACCGGGCTATACAGCCACGTTGCGGGACGAATACGGCGTCCGCATCGTGGACAGTCCGGAGGAAGTGGCCGAGGCGAGCGACGCGGTATTGCTCCATTCGGTCGACGGACGTGTCCATCTGTCGCAATTTCACCGTATCGCCGTCTACGGCAAGCCGGTTTTTATCGACAAGCCGTTTGCGGTCAGCTCGGAGGACGCTCGCGAAATTGTCCGTTTGGCAGAGGCGCATCGGGTTCCGCTGATGAGCGCTTCGTCGCTGCGCTATGTCAAGGCGCTGCAGGGCGCGATCGAAGGTGGGGGCAAAAGCCCGGTAATCGGGGCGGACGCGTGCGGGCCGATGGCGCTAGAGCCCACGCAGCCGGGCTTGTTTTGGTACGGCATTCATGCCGTGGAGATGCTGTATGCGGTGATGGGGGAAGGCTGCGTGCAGGTGACGTCCGTCACCTCGAACGATCACGATGTCACTACGGGACTGTGGAACGACGGTCGGATCGGCGTCATTCGCGGCAACCGCAAAGGGAACGGCTCGTTTGGAGTGGCGATACATCGGGAAAAAGGCATCGAATGGGTTCACGCCCAGTCGGACCCGAAGCCGAAGTATGCCAGCCTGCTCGAAATCATCATGGAAATGTTCCGCACGGGCGTCTCGCCGCTGCCCGCCTCGGAAACGTTGGAGGTTATCCGCTTCATCGAAGCGGCCAACGAAAGCAGGAAAACCCGCCGATGCGTGAATTTGGCAGTCGGCAAGGCGGGTGACGCACGATGAGTGGTTCCATTCTGAAGGTGGGGATCATTGGGCAGGGCCGAAGCGGCCGGAACATTCACGCCGAGACGATCCGTAAGCTGCCCGACAGGTTTGCGCTTGCCGCCGTCTCCGACGAGCTGGAGCAGCGTCGGCAAGCGGCTGAACGCGACTATGGCTGCGAGGCGTACGCCGATTATCGCGACATGATGAAGAGGGACGATCTCGACCTGATCGTCAATGCGACGCCAAGCCATCTCCATGTTCCTGTCTCGCTGGAGCTGCTGGAGGCGGGCTTCAATGTGCTGTGCGAAAAACCACTCGCCCGCCGGTCGGAGGAGGTCGATGCCCTGATCGCGGCCCGTGACAGGGCGGGAACGCTGCTGACGATTTTCCAGCAGTGGCGGTTCAACCCCCTGTTCCTGGAAATTCACAAATGTCTGGATTCCGGCGTATTGGGTCGTATTGTGCAAATCGGTCTGACAGTCAACCAGTTTTCACGCAGATGGGACTGGCAGACGCTCAAAGCGTACAACGGCGGCAATCTGATGAATACCGGCGCCCATTTTCTCGATCAGGCGCTTCAGTTTCTCGGAACCGACGACTTGCCTTCCGTGCTGTGCCGGATGGACAACGCCAACAGCTTTGGCGATGCGGACGACTATTGCAAGCTGATCTTGACCGGCCCGCGGCAGCCGACGATCGATCTGGAAATATCGAACTGTTGCGCTTATCCGATTTCCAATTATTACTTGATCCAGGGAACGAACGGCAGCCTGCGAGCGTCCTTGACCGAAGTGGAATGGAAATACTTCAAACCTGAGGAAGCTCCCCGCCAAGAGTTGCAGCAGTCTCCGATGAGCGATGCGGACGGCAATCCGCTCTACTGCAAGGAGCAACTGAAGTGGTATGTAGGAGGCTGGGAAAAGGGCGATGGGAGCTCCTATCCGGCGCCGCAAATCGCTTTCTACGAGTCATTGCACGCTTCCCTTACGGAAGGAAAGCCACCTGCAGTCACGCCCGAGAGCGTTTGGCTGCAAATCCGGATCATGGAGGAGTGTTTCCGGCAAAATCCAATGTTTGCGATTGAACCGCAACACACTCGCCACTAATATTTTCCATACTAATGAGAAAGAAAAACAAATTAATATACAAACTAAAAAAGTAATAATAAAAGTAATACAGTGACATTGAGTAGGAGAAGGCCGAGGAACCGGAACCTCTAATAAAGGGGCGCCATCGTAAAATAGAAATGAAAAGTTTGGAAAAAGAGGCACTCACTAAGAGTACCTCTTTTTTATTTTGGTGGGAATCAGAATCTCTTCTAGAATCGTAACTTATTTTTTTTGGCAAGAATCATGCCTAACAATATATACAAATGTCGGGTGACAAGAACATTGTCCCATTAATTGTCGCGTAAATCGCGGCTTTTTCTTTTTATGGGATAAAGTTCTTGTCAATTTTCCGTGACAAGAACTTTATCCCATTCCCGACAAAACAACTGGTCCATGCGTTTCAGAAGTTGTAGTTAAGCGATTAAGCCCAATAATACAAGGGGCGGCTTGTGTATTCGGACACAGTATTGGTTTCCCGCTTGCAGCTCGGGCGGCATGTTTGTGCGAACACTTACATTCCAAAATGGTATTTCGAAAAAGCGTGGAGGCAGATGCCTGTGAGCGGACCAGGCGCGATTCACAAAAGTCTTATTGCGCCTTCATATTTGCGTGCGAGACTTTCAGATCCCGGGTCGCCGATCGCGCAGTGGCATCCTCATGAAGTTAATGTTTTGTGTCAACTGGCGCCTGATCTTCTCGAATGCCGGACGTATCAAGATCAGATCGTCATACTTGATGGCTTCATACTCCGAGCATGGAGATTACGTGTTGCCCAATTACGTCGACATCCGGATGCAAAAGCGCGATATTGAAGAGCATGGGGAGGATGCCAGTTGCAGGTCCGGACGAACTGAAGAGGCCGAGAAAAGCTCGGTTCTCTGACGAACCGGCTTGTCAAGCAACAAGAGTAACCCGGCCATCGTTGTATTCATTTCCTTCAGCCCCATCCATGCCATCAGCGGCAGCTTGTTTGCGACAACCCTTAGCCGGACGGTTTGCGGACAAGATTGTCCAGCGTTTCCCCTCCTTTTGCCTTTTCCGTCGGACGACGACTAATTGACCGTCCCCGCCCCGTTCGGCCTTAATGGAAAGAGGCGGGACAAGGATCTCTACAGGACGTCGTTGCTATTCCGTCGCTAGGCGCGCTTGTATAGAACACATGCAGCATGAGTGAAGAAAGCCCGCTTGCAGATCGCAGTCAGCGATCCGCAAGCGGGCTTCATTGCATTGCGCGCTAACGAGCGGCGGATGTACGAGTGCCGATGCAGCATTGTTTGCAGTCTGTAACCCTACAGCTTCTTCATAATATAGGAGGGGGGTGTCCCCATCATTTTCTTGAAAAGTCGACTGAAATAATAAATATCTTTGAAGCCTAGGCGTTCTGCCACTGCGGTTATGTTGTACTCTCCGCTTCGCAACAAATCGCTTGCTTTGCCGATTTTGATTCGGTTTTGATACTGAATAACTGTCATTCCCGTTGTTTTTTTAAAGATCAAGCACAAGTAGGAAGGACTGATGCCGATCTCACGGCTCAACTCCGCAATCGAAAAAAAATTTTGTTCGTTCGCATGCATCAGTCCCAACAGCAATTCAACCATCTTCAGGTGAGACGTTTTGTGCTCCAGAGAATCAATAATTAACAAATGCAAGATGTCCATAATGCGGCTACGGCATCGAATCCAATACCCCGTTTGTTTTCCGACCCAGGCCTGAAGGAGCTCTTGAAACAATAGACCAGATCGAGTCTGATCTATATTTTTGAATACAGGATTCAAACTTTCGAGCGCAGCCTGATCCGCGTCTCCTCCGAACTGAACATTAAACCTCACTATGATATGTCTCCATTGGTCCGATTCCCCCAGTATTTTCTTGCGCGGCAAAACTTTTGGAAAAAACAATATATCCCCTTTCGAGATGCTGTAATGATTGTCCGATATATAATAATTTGTCGATCCGTGAGTTGTCAGGGAAAGCACATATTCATTCTGAGAAACCGATTCTTGAGTTGGTTGGACATTGACGGAGCTTTTCGACAGCAAATCAACGACATAATGCAAATTTGTAATGGTGAAATCAAAATTGTCCATCTCATTTGGCAGATTCATTGACGTATTCCTCCATCAGGATGACGCTCATTTTAGTAGAAGATTGTACAAATATAATAGAGGATATTTCATGGCTAGGCAACCTTGCTCAACGATATAATATCGGTGTCGCGACAAATAGGAGGTAGAGATCAATGAAAGATTCACCTGTCTTAATCGATACCGACGTTCATAACCAGATCGGTTCGTTATTGCCTTATTTACCGAAGGCATGGCATGAAAGATATCAAACTGTCAAAGTACCCTACGGCGCGCACTATTACTCGTCCATAGGTACAAACCGCAAGGATGCGTTTCCGGACAAAGGCGGAGTTCCGGGCAGCGACCCGCAGTTTCTGATCAGCGATCATATGGATCGGTACGGTATCGATTATGCTATTCTCACTGGCTCCGGAGTTTTGGGCCTTTCCCTGGACCCGGACCCGGACTATGGAAATGTTCTTGCTGCCGCATGCAACAACGGTATGATCGATACATGGCTGAATGTAAGCCCGCGATTCAAGGGCTCGATCTTCGTCAATGCATCCGATCCCATGGAGGCAGCAGCGGAAATCCGTCGTCATGCCTCCAACCCTAATATGGTCCAAGTGCTTATGGCGAGCGCTGCGCGGATGCCGTATGGACAGCGCTTCTATCATCCGATCTACGACGCTGCGAACGAGTGCGGCTTGCCCGTAGCCATTCATCCTGGCACAGAGGGCAAGGGAATCTCCGGAGCGCCAACGCCTTCGGGTTATCCTACCCGTTACATGGAATGGCACAATATTTTACCAATCAACTATATGACCCATGTGAACAGCCTTGTATGCGAAGGTGTATTCGAGAAATTTCCGAAATTGAAATTCGTCGCCATCGAAGGAGGGATCTCCTGGCTGCCGCACCTAATGTGGCGGATGGACAAAAACTACAAAGCGCTGCGTGAATCGACTCCATGGCTGAAACGATTTCCATCCGAGTATATTAAAGACCACATCAAGCTGACGACACAGCCTGTTGAAGAACCGAATAATCCGGAGTATTTATTGCAGATTTTGCACATGATCGAGGCGGAGAAAACGGTCATGTTCTCTTCGGACTATCCGCATTGGGATAATGATAATCCCAAAATGGCCTTTCCGCGGATGCCGAAAGAAATGAAACAGCGTATTTTAGCGGGGACCGCGGCGGAATTGTACGGGCTGCATACGAGACCCGAAAGAAGGGACGACATTGCCAACGATCTGGCCGATCAAATCGCCGGAAAGTCGAAGCAGTCCCCCGAGCATGTTTGGGGAGAAGATGAGTGAGCAAGCATTGGGTCGGAAAAACAACCGATATCGAGGAAATGAAAAGCAAGATTTTTAAAATCGCAGGAATCGAGTTCGGCTTGTACCAAGTACGAGGAAGCTGGTATGCATGGAGTAATTTTTGTCCTCACCAAGGTGCCTCTATATGCAAGGGACTTGTTTGCGGAACGCGGCTTCCTTCTCTTGTATATGAGTACAAATACGGAATGGAAGAGCAAATTTTGCGTTGCCCTTGGCATGGCTGGGAATTTGATCTGACAAATGGAAAACTGTTGGTCGATTCGCATACGAAATTAAGGGGATACCCTGTGGAAATCGAGAATGACGACTTGTTTGTGATTTTGCCCAAATAGTAGATGAAGATACGTGGCTTAATCTTAGTCAAAAGGGGAAATCAAGCATGTTTATAAAGCGCTTTCAAATGAGGCGATTAATGCTGCTTGCAACCGCATTCACGCTGGTCGTCGGCTTTTTGCCGACGTCAGCTGGAGCGCAGGACAGAAGCACGGACCGTTTTGTAAACGCCGACCAGAACGCGAATTTTGGAAGGGCAGCTTCCGAAAATCCGAATGGCGGCTCGCTTGCCTGGGTAGAGAGCTACTATCTCGACAGCTACGTGACCATGTATGAAACAACAGGGGATCGTTATTGGCTCGACAAAATCGTAGACCACACCGACAGAATGATGGGCAACGCCACCGATTACAACGGTGACGGAGCGCTGGGCTGGAAGGATCATACTGCCGCTCACAATCAGGTGAAAAATGCCACCTTTTCCCTCGCGGGGCCTGCTGATTCTACAGTCCAAATGGACGTATACGGCTCATTCGAAGAGGATGCAAACAACGATCATATACCGGACGGATGGAATGTACAAGGTGCCGCCGGCAAAGCCTACCGTTCAACAGCTGCAGGCGCTGCTTTCAGCGGCTCGGCCGGCGTGATCGTCGAGAGCGACGGAATTAACGAAAACCGGCTCGTGCGGGACCTGTCCTATTCGCCCGGCATAACTTATGCGGTAGAAGCGTTCATGAGCGTGGATACGGAAATGACGCAAGCGCTCGTTGAAATATATAATGCGACTACGGGCGCGGTCGTCGCTTATGCGCGGGCTCATCATGTCGGTTTTGAGCGTTACCTCTTTACGTTCAAAGCGCCGTCCGGCGGCGTCCTTCAGCTTCGCCTTGCGCTGCAGAGCTATGAACAGCCCGGGTACAAAGCTTACTTTGATCACATATCGATCCGGGCTTTGGATGGGACGAAGCCGTTGCCGGAAAATGGCGGCATGGAGAAGCTGAATCCCGCGGACTCGACGTTGCCTGCCGGCTGGAATCGGGTCGGTTCTGCGAATGCATCAACCGTCCATACGAGTGCCGATTCCGCCTCCGGCTCCTTTTCATTGGCGACGACAACGGACGGCACTTCCTGGAAAATTGCGGAACAAATCATCGACTACGTGCCGTCGCAAGCTTACACGCTATCGTTCAAAGGAAAAGTGTCCAGCACAGCAGCTCAAGGAAGAGTGCAAATTTACAATGCGACAGACGGCGCGGTCATTGCCTATACAACCTTTAACTCCACCTCCTGGACATCGGGAAGCGTGTCGTTCACTGCGCCTGCCGCAGCTGGCAAAACCATTAAGGTCCGCTTGTACCAGACAGACTGGACCTTGTCCGGGTTTACAAGTTACTATGACGATCTTGTATTGTCGGCAGTCTCCACGCTTGTGAACGGCGGCATGGAGGAGCTGAATGCGGTTGACCCGACAATGCCGAACAACTGGACCCGAAACGCTGCTGCCAACTCATCCAGCGTATATATTAGCACTTACGCAGCTACCGGCGCCTACTCCTTGGCCACTACAACGGACAATACTTCTTGGAAAATGGCCGAGCAAACGATCGATTACGTGCCTTCGCAAACCTACACGCTGTCCTTTAACGGGAAGGTATCCAGCACCGACGCTTCCGGTAGGGTAGCTGTCTATAACGAAACAGACGGCGTCACGATCGCGAATACTACGTTTAAAACCACATCATGGGCTCCGCACAAGCTGACGTTCACCGCTCCGGAGGTTGCCGGGAAAACACTCAAGATCCGATTGTACCAGAACAGTTGGGCCTTGACCGGGTTCACCAGCTACTTCGACGATTTGCAGCTATACATGAGCTTACCGGCGTCCGCCATAAGCAATGCCGGGTTTGAGACGGTTGACGGATCAGATCCGACTCTTCCGCGATACTGGAGCCGATTGGCTGGCACAACATCTGCCGATGCGTATTTGGCTACAGGGATTAACAACTACTATACGGGGACAACCGGAGTTGTCATTCAGGCATCCGCATCCGCCGTTAAAGGGCTGGAACAGAATGTAGCCTACGTACCGGGAGCCACTTATGTGTTGAGTTACAGGGGGCGGGTCACAAACCCGAACGCTGCGGGGGTTGTGGAGCTGTTCAATGAAACCGACAACGTGGCACTGGCGGCCAGCACCTTTTCCGACCTCAAATGGACGAAGCGATCGCTTGTATTCACTGCGCCAAGCGTAGCGGGTAAGACGATTAAGCTTCGGATTTCGCAGGCTATATCGTCTGGCGGCGGATATGGTTACGTAGACGTTATCTCCTTACAGCGCCTGCTCCATACAGAAGCAGCAGGGTGGACACGCAGCTATCCAACGACGCTTGCCGAGGCTCACCGAACCAATGATTCAACCGTCTTTAGCGATGATGCCGGCCTTGAGCTCATCCATGGCGGCACTGCAGCGCCAGTCATCTTTCAGGAGTTGTACAACTACAGGCCGAATGTGGAATACGGCATTTCGTTCAGCGGGAAAGCCTCTTCCGGCGCATCCGGGCAAGTTCGCGTATACGACAAGTCGACCGCCACGACGCTTGGAAGCTGGAGCTTCAACAATACGAGCAGGCTGACCGGGATAAGCGGCGAGTTCCAAACGCCTGCTGCCGGGCATGAGCTGATCGTCGAGGTGTCCATTCCAACCGGAACAGCAGGGCATACAATCTGGGTCGATTCGTTTGAATTGGGAGAGCAATGGGAATATATGGTGCACGAGGGCGTGATCATGTCTCCCGTTTTGAGATTTGTAAATAAAGTGATTGCTGATCCTTCCTTGCATGCCGTTTACTTATCTAAGGCTCTGACTTATCGCGATTTTGCCGGAAATAATTTGTTTCACAAATGGGACCCGTATTGGAGACAGATAAGCGGAACAGATGGAGCCGATAACGGGACAGGCGTCTATTTACACCCAAAAGGCTTCAGCACAGAATGGTTCCCCGGCCGAAGCCTGCCGCATAATCAGTACCTGGCTTATGCCCAGATGCTGTATTTGCTCTACGATGCTACGGAAGGAGTGGCCTCATACGCTGCGGATCGTCCGTTATACAAGAGCAGGGCCAACGACATGGAGCGTGCGTTTAAAAGCACACTGATTGCACATCCGTTAAATGCGTTACTGGGAACCGACGCCTACTTGTGGAACTATTGGGACAGCTTTGGCGCTTGGGACAACGGGCATTATGCCAACTATCATCAAGAAGACATCTCCCATGCCGGCTTGACCATGGCGGGGGCAGTGGAGGCTTACCATCAAGGGCAAGTTTTTACCTTCGAGGATATGGCCAAACTGACCCGCACGTTTACGGATGTGATGTGGAATGGGAGTTTATCGGAACCTGTACTTTCGTATTATAATTCCAGGCAGCCTCTTGTTACGGCTGATAAAACAAATACGAACCGGTTTCATTTCTGGACTCATTTTGCCGAATTCGACCCTCTGGTCAAGGATATTGCGAACGCCGTATGCGAAGCAGACGGTTGCCCGACGGTAATGGCTTCAGGCGTTGCGAAATGGAGCGGAAACAAAGTCGTGAACTCCGGCTTCGAACAGGCGGATCCGTCAGACGTTACATTGCCGCAGCGCTGGACGAGATATAACTCGACATCGGCAACAGCAGCATTGACCGGCACCGACCCGGGCATGGACGATTCTTCCTTATCGATTACAACCAACGGCACAACATGGCAAATTGTGGAGCAGCGAATAGAGCAGTATGAGCCAAACACGCCTTATACCGTCTCATTTCTAAGCAAGAAATACGGAAGCGTTAACGGAAGAGCTCAAGTATATGACTACACGACTTCAACAAACCTGGGCCAGTTGGTTATATCGAATACAAGTTGGGCCAGAAATGCGTTCACCATACAAACGCCGGAAGCCGGCCATGATGTGCGGGTTAGGCTATACACCTCCGCAGTATCGCCTGCCGGCTCGTCGGTTGGATTTGACGACGTTCATACGTATCCATCGTTGTCGAGCGGAGAGATTGCGAACGCAGGATTTGAGACGCCGGACAAGTGGGATTTTACGCTTCCCCGTTATTGGCAGCGCGGTACGACTACGTTTCCTGCCCATGCAGCCATCGATGCTTCAGACCGATTTGCGGGGATTAACTCGTTCAAGCTGGTCTCCTCAGGCGACGGGGCGGGTCAAGAGCTGTCTTACGCTTGGTCGGGTTATCGCCCAAGTGCACTGTATACGGTTAGCTTTGCTGGTAAAGTGAGCGGAAACGCAGGTGGGAAGCTTCAGATTATCGATACCACTACAAGTACAGTGTTGCTCAATCAAACGATCACTTCAACTTCTTGGGCAACGCAGACGGCTACATTCACTGCGCCTTCCGACTACAAGGATAAGCTGAAAGTGATATTGACGCACAATAACTCAAATGCCGCAGGTACGGTGTGGATGGACGAGTTGAACATTGCTTATTAATTGCCTGCGGGGGAGGCGCAGCCAAGCCGAGAACGCGAAAAAGAAATTGGAGGCTAATTCACATGAAAAAGCAAGCGATCGTATATTCCTTACTCGCCAGTATGATGGCTTTGACTACAGCCTGTTCAAGCGGCAAAACAGATGGAATCGCTTCCATCGACGCCAAGCCGGCCGATAACAAAGCAGCGACAGAAGTGAAAAAGCAGCCGGTCGAGCTCGTATTTTATACGCCGGGAGCCGGCTACGACGAAACATTTATGGATATTTTCGGCAGTGAAATTCAGAGAAAGTTCCCTCATATCACGGTTAAATTTGTCTCTGCCGGAACAACCCAACTGCCCGACCTCGTCGCCACCGGTCAGACAGTCGACGTGCTGTTCATGTCTATCGGCCAAAGCGATATGCTGACGACTTACAACTACCAATACGATATTTCCGAGTTGATCAAATCCAAAAAGTTCGACTTGAACCATCTTGAGCCGTCATCGGTCGAGCTGCAAAAAGGATTTGCCAACAACGGGATGTACGGGCTTCCTGTGTTCACGAATACACTGGGGTTCTTTTACAACAAAGATATTTTCGACAAATTCGGCGTCGCGTACCCGAAGGACGGCATAAACTGGGATCAGCTAAAAGAATTGGCCGCACGGATGTCGCGGACGGACGGCGGCATCACCTATAACGGTCTCGTGATGTCGTCCTCCGCGAACATTGTGCTCAATCCATTTTCGGTGCCATATATCGATAAGGCAACGAAAAAATCGATATTTACCACGGAAAAATTCAAGCAGGCGTTCAATCTGCTGACGAGTGTAGCGCTGCTGCCGGGCAACGGATTAACGAACGATACATGGGCGCTTGCCGGACAGCAAAAGATGTTTTTCCAGGATCAAACGGCTGCGATGATGCTGCACTTCGTCAACACGGGGCTCACCACATTGAAGACGCAGTTCAACTGGGATATCGCCACATACCCGCAGTTGACAAGCAATCCGGGCGTAGGCCCGCAATCGTATCCGACTTATTTCTATATTACGCAGACGGGCAAGAATAAGGAAGATGCGTTTGATGCGATCGCTTACTTGACGACCGACGAGTTCCAAACGAGAATGGCGAAAAAGGGAATGCTGCCGATATTGAAAGACAAATCAAAAGGCTTGAGCGAATTCGGTAAAGACAATCCGCTGTTTAAAGACAAAAACGTTAATGCGCTCATTCCGGACAAGTACGCGCCTTCGGCGTTGATCAGTTCGGAAATCGTGAAAGCGCAATCACCAGGACATGCCGCCTTCTTCGAAGCGTACCAAAGCGTAGTCCTCGGCACGAAAGACGCCAACACGGCGCTGCGCGAAGCCGGAGAGAAATACGACGCCAAGCTGGCGGAACTGTTTAAATAATCGCATCTTACTGGGGCTTCAGGCAAAGCACCTGGAATACATTTCGAAGGAATGCTCCACTTTAGTACGAAAATCAGGCGCCGAAGTGACTTGATGCTGCGCGAGCGAAAGGCTGGAATGAAACTGGAGAAGCGATAGCGTTCGCCTTTGAAATCATGGTCTTTGTGGGGAACCGTAGCGATTGGAGGTTCATTCCAGCCCTGTAGCGGGCTTTTGCTGCGGCTCTATTTACAGTTTCATCCCCGGCGTTGTCAGTCAGGACATAACCGTTTGTGGGATATCGAAAGGAGCGAATCAATACTATGAAGAAGTTCAGAGCGGTCATCGTCGGAGCGGGAGCAATCGCGCGCGACCATGCCCGTGTGCTGGGGCAGGACCCGCGCACGGAATTGGCGGGCATCGCCGATATTGACTATAGTAAGGCGCAAATATTGGCCTCCGCTTCAAATACGGTCGCTTATGCCGACTATAAGACGATGGTCAGCGAGCTGCGGCCGGATATCGCGATCATTACGCTGCCCCATTATTTGCACAAGACGGCGGCGATCGATTGCATCGAGCGCAACTGTCATGTGCTGATGGAAAAGCCTATGGCGTTACATGTTGAGGAGTGCGCGGAGATGAACGCAGCAGCGCGCAAGCGCGGCGTCTATTTGGCCGTCGGCCATATTCAGCATCATTACGCGGCGAACCGCAAGGCGAAGGAGATTATCGCCTCGGGCAAGCTGGGGCAGCTTATATCGATATTTGAGCGCAGACATTATCCGTACTTTTTGCCGGAGCGTCCGGACTGGTTTCTCGATAAGGCGAGGTCCGGCGGAGGCGTCATGATCAATCTCGGCAGCCATTGTATCGATAAATTGCAGTGGATCGGCGGATCGCCGGTTACGAAAGTCAAGGCGTCGTTGACGTATCACGGGACGCGAGGCAACGTCGAGGGGAGCGGCAGCCTGCTGATGCAGACGGCGGCCGGCGTATCGGCGATGATCTCCATATGCGGCTACAAAAATGTGCCGGTCAATGAGACCGAATTTTTAGGCACGGAAGGCCAGCTGAAGCTGATCGGGTCGAATTCGCTCTGGATCGCCGGTGAAGATCGGGCCTATACGCAGGTCGAACTAGGCGAGACGGTGAATGTATTCGACGCGCAGTGGAGCGCTTTTTTGGACGATATCGAAAGGAACGGGCCGATGGACAATTCGGGCGAATACGGGCAGTCGGTATGCGCCGTTATCGATGCGATCTACCGTTCGGATGCAACCGGAACGGAGCAGGACGTCATCACAGTGCCGTCTCCTAACGTGCTTGTGTAGCCGATCCGGACAGCAGCCGGAGCATCGGGGATTCGGAGGAATCCGCCCCGTGCTCCGGCTGCAATCGTTATTACGGCCGCTCCCAGTCGAGTCGCGGTCAGGATTTCTATGAGGCATCGGAGAAACCGATGTACAAAACACCCTAAGGGCAACGACCACGTAAAGGAGCAAGAATCGGACCATAGCCCCATCGTGACATGGGAGGATAAGCCTGTAGGTAAATGCGGAGATCCATCGTGCGATCAATCCTATTAAGAAGCAATCCTGACTAACGGCGGAAGCGGGCTCACCTCACATTCATCATACAGTTTCATTTCCAAGAAGCAGAATCTCGCACAATTAAAACGGTCTTCATGACAACCGATTCAGACTCGCCTTCTTCGTTGCCGTTCAGGCAAACTGCATCAAGTTGTTCGATTATCACGGCGTACCGCAGAAGACGTACTATTCGTTCGAAGCCTTTGAAAAGCTCCGTAAGTCATATACGCGTATCTAAAGTGAAGTATTCATACAGCCTGCAGATGGTTTGTATGGTTTGGCAGGGACCAATGCGGAAGAAGGCTTCATGGTGATGATCAGCAACTTCAATGTAGCCGAGCGCCGGGTTACTTTGAATTTTGAAGGTGAAAACCTAGCGGGGAAAACGTACAAAGTAGATGTGATTGATGCCCAGAAGACTTGTGAGTTAGCAGATACCGGCATACTTAACTCCAACACATTGCTGCTAAGAATGCCGAAATATTCTGTGTTTATTGTGAGTGTACGCTAATGGCAGTCGAGAGCGTATTGGTCGGCGCTATTATACAAGAGAGCAACACTGCAGATGCGGCTGAGGTCCTGTGTGCGTATGAGTGGCGTTCAAAACGACCTTCATCGGATCAATTCCATGGGTGAGCTGCTGACAAAGATCGCTTGCTCCTTGCTGCATGTCGCTTCCTCCTCGTTTCCTGAATTGGTGTTGATTCACTAAAAAATCATGGCAATCCGGTGCTTATTTTCGATTTAAATGAAAAAAAATGCTCGGTAACGCGTCTCGGTGACACAAACATCCCAAATAATCCCATTCACATTCATCATGCCAATCATGAGGTTTAGGAATTAGACGCTTGTTTCGCACTATGCTTCAATGGATATGGTCAACCGACAACTATAATGTCGGGTGACAAGAACATTGTCCCATTAATTGCCGCTTGAATTGCGGCTTTTGCTTTTTATGGGATAAAGTTCTTGTCAATTCCCCGTGACAAGAACTTTATCCCATTCCCGAATTTGACAAGAACTTGATCTCATTCCCAACAAAGTCATCCGATGAATCAAATCGTTTTCGCTGCTCTCCGGTGGCAAAGTAAACTGTTTCATCCCCATTTAACCTAAGCACTAAGAAAATACTTTATTTTCTCAGTACAGCAGCGGAATGCGCGGTCATCGATGCAATCGCTCGGACGCAACCGGAACGGAACAGGACGTCGTTGCTGTTCCGTCATCAGGCGCGCTTGTGTTGGACACATGCAGCATGTGTGAAGAAAGCCCGCTTGCAGATCGCAGCACGTTTCAGCGATCCGCAAGCGGGCTTCATAGCATTTCACGCTAACGAGCGGTGGATGTACGAGTGCCGATGCAGCTTTGTTTGCAGACTGTAACCCTACAGCTTCTTCATGATATAGGAGGGGGGTGTCCCCATCATTTTCTTGAAAAGCCGACTGAAATAATAAATATCTTTGAAGCCTAGGCGTTCTGCTACTGCGGTTATGTTGTACTCTCCGCTTCGTAACAAATCGCTTGCTTTGCCGATTTTGATTCGGTTTTGGTATTCAATAACCGTTAATCCCGTCGTTTTTTTGAAGATCAAGCACAAATAGGAGGGACTGATGCCGATCTCGCGGCTTAATTCCGCAATTGAAAAAAATTTTTGTTCGTTTGCATACATCAATTCCAGCAGCGATTCAACCATCTGCAAATGAGACGTTTTGTGCTCCAGAGAATCAATAATTAATAAATGCAAGATGTCCATAATGCGACTGCGGCATCGAATCCAATATCCCGGTTGTTTTCCGACCCACGCCTGAAGGAGCTCTTGAAACAATAGACCGGATCGAGTCTGATCTATATTTTTGAATACAGGCTTCAAACGTTCGAGCGCAGCCTGATCCGCGTCTCCTCCGAACTGAACATTAAACCTCACTATGATATGTCTCCATTGGTCCGATTCCCCCAATATTTTCTTGCGCGGCAAATCTTTTGGAAAAAACAATATATCCCCTTTTGAGACGCTGTAATGATTGTCCGATATATAATAATTGGTCGATCCGTGAGTTGTCAGGGAAAGCACATATTCATTCTGGGAAACCGATTCTTGAGTTGGTTGGACATTGACGGAGCTTCTCGACAGCAAGTCAACGACATAATGCAAATTTGTAATGGTGAAATCGAAATTGTCCATCCCATTTGGCGGATTCATTGACGTATTCCTCCATCAAGATGACGCTCATTTTAGTAGAAGATTGTACAAATATAATAGAGGATATTTCATGGCTAGGCAACCTTGCTCGACGATATAATATCGGTGTCGCGACAAATAGGAGGAAGCATAACCAATGAATGATTCACCAGTCTTAATCGATACGGACGTTCATAACCAGATCGGTTCGTTATTGCCTTATTTACCAAAGGCGTGGCATGAAAGATATCAAACTGTCAAAGTGCCCTATGGCGCGCAGTACTATTCGTCCGTAGGCACAAACCGTAAGGATGCGGTTCCGGACAAAGGCGGAGTTCCAGGCAGCGATCCGCAGTTTCTGATCAGCGACCATATGGATCGGTACGGCATCGATTATGCCATTCTCACTGGCTCCGGAGTTTTGGGCCTTTCCTTGGACCCGGACCCGGACTATGGAAATGTACTTGCTGCCGCATGTAACGACCGTATGACCGACACATGGTTGAATGTAAGCCCGCGATTCAGAGGTTCCATCTTTGTCAACGCATCCGATCCAACGGAGGCGGCAGCGGAGATCCGCCGTCATGCCTCCAACCCTAATATGGTTCAGGTGCTTATGGCGAGCGCTGCGCGAATGCCTTATGGACAGCGCTTTTATCATCCGATCTACGACGCTGCGAACGAGTGCGGCTTGCCAGTAGCTATTCATCCTGGCACAGAAGGCAAGGGCATCTCCGGAGCGCCGACGCCTTCGGGTTATCCTACCCGGTATATGGAATGGCACAATATTTTACCGATCAACTACATGACTCACGTGAACAGCCTTGTATGCGAAGGTGTATTCGAGAAATTTCCGAAACTAAAATTCGTTGCCATCGAAGGAGGGATATCCTGGTTGCCGCATTTGATGTGGAGAATGGATAAAAATTACAAGGCACTGCGCGAATCGACTCCGTGGCTGAAACGATTTCCGTCCGAGTATATCAAAGACCACATCAAGCTGACGACACAGCCTGTTGAAGAACCGAATAATCCGGAGTATTTATTGCAGATTTTGCACATGATTGAGGCGGAGAAAACAGTCATGTTCTCATCGGACTACCCGCATTGGGATAATGATAATCCCAAAATGGCCTTTCCTCGGATGCCGAAAGAAATGAAGCAGCGTATTTTGGCGGGAACCGCAGCGGAATTGTACGGGCTGCATACAAGACCGGCAAGAAAGGATGACACTGCCAACGACCTGGCCGATCAAATCGCCAGAAAATCGAAGCAGTCTCCCGAGCATGCTTGGGGAGAAGATGAATGAGCAGACATTGGGTCGGAAAAACAGCCGATATCGAGGAAATGAAAAGCAAGATTTTTAAAATCGCAGGAATCGAGTTCGGCTTGTACCAAGTACGAGGAAGCTGGTATGCGTGGAGCAACTTTTGCCCTCACCAAGGTGCCTCTATATGCAAGGGACCTGTTTGCGGAACGCGGCTTCCTTCTCTTGTATATGAGTACAAATACGGAATGGAAGAGCAAATACTGCGTTGCCCGTGGCATGGCTGGGAGTTTGACCTGACAAATGGACAACTGTTGGTCGATTCGCACACGAAATTAAGAGGCTACCCCGTGGAAATCGACGATGGCCACTTGTTTGTAAATTTACCCAAATGATAGGAAAATTATTATTATGCAATTTTGAAACCCAATCGTCAAAAATAAATTGGCGATTGGGTTTTTTGTCTGTCGGGAATGGGATAAAGTTCTTGTCATTTATGGGATAAAGTTCTTGTCAACCGATGTCCAACGACACAAATGTTCCTACATAATTAGAAGTCAAAAAGCTCGGTAAGTCAGGCTTTTCTTTTTTTATGTTGGAACTATTGTGTCGTAACAAAACGCACAAATGTTCCAACATTGTAGTTAAACGACACAAAATCACCCACATTGTAGCGGTCCTGGCATAATGCGTGAATTCGATTAAGAATGGCCCAAATCGTTAAGCTAACGGGCAGTTTTCTTCAACTTATGATGTTAGAATACAGGTAAAGATTTTGCATCAAGAACTGTAGATTTGTTGTTTTTTTAATAGGACGAATGGAGGGAAAGGTATGATGGATACATTGCGTTATCCGATTGACTCGTTCACAGTGGTGCTGGAACCTACCGAAGAGCTGTAATGCTCCCCGTTGTCAAGACACGATTTTCTGAGGAATAAGTTATGTCCTCCTTCTCGTGGGTGGCCTAGTGTTTTAGGATGCGATTTTTACAATAGGGTGGGCGTAAAACTGGTCGGGCTTCGCTTCATTAAGAGATTGGTGAGTGCGTTCCTGGTTATAAAATTGGACATAACGAGCTACCCCTTTGCGCAGCGCGCGAGGGTCTTCGAATTCATTCAAGTAGATGCACTCGTATTTGAGCGAGTCACCCTCAACTGACCTACTCCTCTCAATAATAATTTCGCACTAATATAGTGACAATAACATCGCGGAGATATTTATGGAGTTGTCACTGGATTGATTGCTTTGCTTGTACCGTCTCATTAAAGTAACGGGAACCCGTAGTTCAATAAACATCAATTGAAGGCTGCCATGAAAAGGGCAGTCTTTATTTTTTTGAAAACATAAAATCTAGCTGAGACTTTCTGATAATTTTGAACATATTGGATACGATCTCCTTTGCTATAATAATAACCAAGACGAAATGGACAGCAGGTGAAAAGTATGAGCTACGTGGAGTCCGTGCAAAGGGCGATCGACTATATTGAAGAGCATTTGGACGAGGAGCTTGATCTCTCCAGCATTGCGGAAGAGGCTTATACATCGGTCGCCCAATTGTATCGGGTGTTCTACGCGCTTACCGGACATCCTGTAAAAGATTACATTCGCAAAAGAAGAATAAGCGTTGCAGCCAATCACCTGAGATACTCTAAACGTAAAGTGGAGGAGCTCGCTTGGGACAGCGGATTTGAGTCTTACCATTCTTTTGCCAAGGTGTTCAAGAAGATCGTCGGTTTAACTCCGGCCACCTATCGCAACGCCGAACTGTTCTTCAGCTTCGAGCCGATCCGTCTATACGAGCAAATTACCTACAAGGAAGATAAGGAACAAGCAGAGCTCTTCCCCGACGTCAAAGTGATCCGGTTCCTGCCTGACAAGATGTATACCTATTTGCACATCTCTAAGCATGAAGAAGGAATGGAAAACGAGGCATTCCGGACTGTTTTCGAAAAACTCGGTGTAAGTGAAACTGCTAGGAACAACAAAGTACGTATTTTTGGCTACAATGTGGATCTTCAGGATGAAGACGGCAAGCCCCGGTATGGTTACCGAGTGCTGATTGAGGCTGCAGAGGAATGCATGGTTAATAGTACGTTAACCGAGGAGCCGTTCACTGGAGGGCTGTATGCGGTAAGAAAAGTCGCCGCATTATCCCCAAAGACGATACAGGACGGATGGGACCGGCTATTGTCAGAATGGTTGCCGAAAAGTACATTTGACATTGGCACGCATCAATACATTGAGGAGTTTATTGCGTACAACAGGAAGGTAACGAGGATGAACCTGTATCTTCCCGTGCAGCGAAGTCTCCATAACGAACCGATCGAAGTCGTTGAGCTGACGGAGTCAAAGGCTTTCTTCTATCGGGGATATGGAGCCGAGGCTCAAAAGGTTGCCGAACGACGATTGATCAATTGGTACGAGAGAGGGGCTGGCGGAAATTGGCAGGCTGGCGGAGGAACATATTATATTTCTTATCATTACGGCTTTGAAGAAACTGAAGAATACTGGTGGGAAAACGGGATCCTCAAAGCTGAGCCGGGAGCTCCAGTGTTGGATGGACTTGAAGTAAAGGGCATGGGGGCGGGTTCTTATGCTTGCTGTGTTACTAAGACATACGGGTTGTTAACCGGTGTTCTGGATAAGATACATCGTTGGATTGCGACCAACGGTAACTATTGGCTGGATGAAGAGCGGCAATGGTTCGCGGAATATCACATGTTCGAAGGAATGAATGTAGAGCGGGATTCCGTTGTGAAGGTCTATATTCCAATCCTGCCTGTGGTGAGCACTCAAGGATGAAAACCACCGGTGGAGTGCAATAAATCACATGTAAAAGGGGAGGGTGGATATCTTTGAATAATGCAAGGAAAATAAATAATGATAAAAATCTTGATGGGTACAGACCTAATCATGTGCCTAGGGCATTAAAAGTAATTTATTCTGAAGAAAACTCAAATAAGATTGTGAGGGAGGAAAAGGATATGCAGGTACCCAGTAAGCAAATAATGCGACAACTGCCGCTCTTACCTTTAAGGGGGTTGACCGTGTACCCCGGCATGGTGCTACATCTGGATGTCGGCCGTGAGAACTCGGTCCGGGCGTTAGAGAAGGCTATGGTTGAAGACAGCATGATTTTGCTGTGCTCCCAGACTGAAGCAGATATTGAAGACCCGGCTACTGAAGACATATATCGCGTCGGGATTATTGCCAAGGCGAGGAAGATGATGAAGTTGCCGAACGATAGACGTTAAAGAACGTCTGGAGATGCTCCTGGCCTACTTGAACAATGAATTTACCAGGATGATGGATTATCTGAGCAAATTGAAGTGATATTCAATGAACAAGGATTTTTAGGACTGACGAACAAAGATATGAAATGTGAAACCAGCACACGGGGTAGTACTAAAAAACATCGTCATGAATCTAAATTTATGACGTTGTTTTTTATGTCGAAAATGGGATAAAGTTCTTGTCATTTATGTCATCAAGTTCATGTCAAATGCTAGCGGCTTTTTTGCTGTATGTTACCAAGTTCGTGTCATTGGACAGTGTCAAGAACTTGGTAACATTCCCGATCGATGTCAAGAACTTGGTAACATTTCCGATGGAATAAATATACACCGGTTAGATCTTAGTACACTTGTAGTAAAATAAGGGGAAAGAATTATGCTCCCTCGGTGCGGTGAACCGAAACGGCAAGGTTTACAGAGAAAATGAGGAGAACCCTCAAAGCCATTCCTATATGAATGTTCTTTATACGGAACAAAATTCTTCAATAAAGTTCTTTAACAAGAATAAAAATCCCCCTATAATGAAGAGACGACTGGAACAATACACCGTTTTCCAGAATTACAACTCCACAACTTATATCAAACGCAACAACCTAAAGGGCGGATTTTTTTTGGGCAATAAGGCGGGAATGTCGGGAATGTTATCAAGTTCTTGACATTTATGCAACCAAGTTCTTGACATCCGACAAGTTTGAAGTCATACGTGTTGGTTCGATTTACAGACATATGTATAAAATACGGGTTTTGTGTACATGTCTTAAGAAAAATAACTCTGCCGTAGTCTCATCATGTCGGACGACAAGAACTTGACCCTTTAAACGACAAGAACTTGACCTGCTTGTTGTTTGTGTTGTTGCTTCATCACAAAAAAAACGATCAGGGATGATTCCTGAACGTTTTTTTTGATTCTTTCTTAATTCCTTCTCTTCGGACATATTTAATTTAAATTATCCAGTCGATGAATTATTTCCCCAAACATCCATGATAATTGTCCGTCAATTACTCTTTCGCATTCATTCTCCCATTTTCATGTTCTTGTCATCCGACATCGGACGGCCTGTCACGTGGGTATAGTTTCCGAATATGACCGTGCAACAACTTTATTCCACTAAACCCAAAGAAGCCGCGATTACGCGGCACTTAATGAGATAAAGTTCTTGTCAACCGACACATGGCTGTGACAAGTCAGGTTAAGGGATCCTGAGCTCTTTTCGTTTATAAAATTAAAACGTATTATATACATTTTCACATTCTTTCGCGGTCGGTTCATAAAAACAGTGCTTTTTCCATCGTCCTGCGAGCGGCTGATTATACCAAGTTGGCGGACATGGTCCGGGAGCTTCGAACGTTCCTGGACGGAAATACCATAGGGAGAATTTGGCTGGCCAATTCCGCTCCCCATTCACAGCCCGTTGCGCCAGACGGCGTTCCCTCTCTCTTGCGTTTTGATAGTACAAACCATGTTGCAATGCTTCGAACGCGTGCGGCTGGTTGATCATTTGGGGAATTGTCCGGATTCCTTTAAAATCGGAGCAATTCGCTCTTATTCGGTTAATGCCAACATTTCCAACATGGAGCATACCCATTTCGCCTTCGGTCTCAGCTTCTGCTCGAAGCAACCTTGCCAACATATTAATATCCTGTTGCCTGGCTTTTACGACTGCCATTGGCTCACCTCTTTAGATTTATAAACTTATCATATTGTAGGTGAAGCGGATGTGTTACTCTGGCACAATAGAGAGCGATAATAAATAGCCGTTCCACCACACTCTTCTGCCCTTTAGTTGAGCAAAGTCAGCCGATCATTTCTGGCCCGGCTGCCGTCGTGTTGTCTTTATTAACTATCGTTACCCGTTAGCTCAACGAGCACTCAGCTATTCTTTCGGTTCATACGCGCCCAGTTCATTTCCAAACGGATCCACGAACTTAATCACCCAACCGAAACCTTCATCTTGATACATTCTGATCAACGTATTGTTCTCGGTTAAACGAACGACGGCGGGCAAACGTGGAGTGATCCGGCGTAGATCGCTGGCTATCACCCCTCGGTCTGACCGAGGGTTTCGGTCGGAATTAATGTAACGGAAAACGATAGTGAAATTATGCAGGGAGCAGATCGTCATCTTAATGCGGCCGTTCAGCAGCACCCAGCCGAAGCCGTCCTCCCGTAGGAAAAATTGTGAGGCGTCCTGTAACGGAATGTCCGTTCGGATCGGCTGCCAATCCTCGTGGTTGTACGTATCCATCGTGTAGATGGTTTTGCCGTCGCTCCAAGCTCCACGATCGTCACGGGCTCCGAATCATATCCCTTATTCCCCCGATCTTGAAGAAAACCGAAAATCATTTCTGCGTATGCGGTCGCGATCATCGGATTGCTCGTTATGTATTGCGGCATTTGATCGTTTTTCCAGGCCGTCAATCCCTCTTCTTCGCAATATTGCCTCTGTACGGCCCATTTCGGCGCTTCGCTGAACCGATAACGCTGTTTTTGATTGACTGTCATTAACATTTATCCTGTTCTCTGAGAAAATTGTTGAACCTTGCTTACTTACATTATAACCAAAAAGAAACGACCGTTCCCCGGTAAAATTCCGGGAAGCGGTCGCCTGCAAGGGGGCTATCAAAATGACTAGCATAAATAATCCGTCTAAATTTGGCATACCGTTTACAACCAAATTCAATCTACTTGTATCCCCTCTTATTCCGGAATTTCCCTGCGTTCCATACCTACCGGAATAGGTGCATCCTACTCCAGTGAAACAGGAATTCCATACAAGTATCCCTTTTGATCCATCCGGCCGTCTGACCAAGTTGACCAGGGAGAGCATGGTTGGACATACTCTCCAACGTCCGCTACTCTCATCACAAGAGTGCCCGTTTCACCAGAAGTCCCCATAGTTTGGTACAGAACTGTCCCAGATCCCAATAAATTTGTGCGCCGGAATGAACTCGACTTTGATCTCTGTCGGTTACTTGATTTGAGTTGTACAATAAAAAGTCGAGAGAGCCCTTCTCTCTTACAAGCTCTGTTCGGTCACTCCCATTACCGGATCGAAGGTCAGCATCTTGGTCCCGATCTTATCGATGAAGAAGCGATCATGGCTTACCGTAATGACCGCACCGGGAAAATGGATCAGAGCTTGCTCCATAACCTGTATGCTCGTGAGGTCCAGATGGTTGGTCGGCTCGTCCAAGATAATAACGGCCGCACCCGAGAGAAGACACTTAGCCAGCGCCACCCGAGCTTTCTGCCCGCCGGACAGATTGCCGATCGCCTTGCTTAGATCCGCCTCTGAGAATTGCAGCATAGCTAGGAATTTGTTCACCTTTTTGCGCGGAGCGTCCAGTCCCAATCCATACGTATTCACCGCGTGGCTTACGGTATCCTTAGGATCAAGTTCCTCCCACATCCGGTTGAAGTAGGCATAGTTAACGCCTTTCTCCCAGACAACCTCCCCGGAATCCGGTTTCTCCTGCCCGGAAAGCGCCTTAATGAGAGTGGACTTCCCGCTTCCGTTCGGTCCCACGATGACCAAGCGATCTTCCTTCTGAATATCGAAGCTAACGTTCTCGAAGATCTGTCTACCCTCGTATGTCTGCCCGATCTTCTTCACCTCGCATAGCTTGTCCGGGAAGCGCAACCTCTCGTAGATGTCGGTAATCAGCACGTTAACGGGATGTGGCTCTATCCGCTTCTTGTTATCCGCCAGCTTACGCGAGAGTCGGTCCTTGGAACCGGAATTCCGGTTCGCGCGATCGTCGATCGCTTCGGATTCCATGAGCAGCAGCTCTTCCTCCCACTCGAACTGGCGATCCAGCTCCTTCTTGCGCATCTTCTTCTTACGGACGTAATCGGTGTAGTTGCCTTCGTATTCCTGAAAATGATAGTTCTCGATCTCGATCGTGCGCGTGACGACTTTGTCGATAAATTGCCGGTCATGCGACACCAGAATCATGGCTCCTTTGAATCGGTACAGCCACTGCTCCAGCCATGCGATCCCCTCCATATCCAAGTAATTCGTCGGCTCGTCGAGTAGAACGACATCAGGCAGCTCGATTAGCATCTTCGCGAGCGCTGCGCGGTTACGCCATCCTCCGGACAACTCATCGATTGGCTGGTTGCGGGATCTGTCGTTAAACCCTAGCTTCGTAAGCACCGTATTAATCTCGACGGAAACGTTCCAGCCATCGAGATGATCCATCTGTTCGAATAGCTCCGCTTGCCTTGCTAGCAGCGCATTCATCTCGCTATCGTCTGTAACCATACCCAGCTTATCTCCTACCTCTTGCAGCTCTCGTTCGATTAGTGCAACCTTCTCGAAGCACGCTTCCAGTTCTTGCTGAACGGACAGGCCTCCGCTGAGTTCCGAGAATTGCGAGAAATATCCGATTCGCACTTGAGGGTCTATCTCTAATCTGCCGGACGTCGGCTCTTCCTTGCCCATGATGAGCTTAAATACCGTCGACTTACCGGCGCCGTTCCGTCCGATTAGGCCGATACGTTCCCCTTGCATAACTCGAAAATAAATGTCGCGAAAGATCATGGACCCTTCATACTTCTTTGTGACGTTCTCCAACCGTATTACGCTCATGGCTATCACCCTTCTGATTCCAACACTCTAGATTGATTATACCACCCTCGCCTTACGGATACTTCCCGCTCGAAAGAGATCCCATAAATGAGCTTGCATATTAACACCAATTAGTGTAGCATTAGTGATCTGGCCAACGTTAAAAATCAATATACTTTATTATTCTATCGCGGGGTGGAGCAGCCCGGTAGCTCGTCGGGCTCATAACCCGAAGGCCGCAGGTTCAAATCCTGCCCCCGCAACCAACTTACAATTTTGTCTCGGCACATATATGAGAATGCCTTTAAACCACTGATGTGGCTTAAAGGCATTTTTGAGTTATCTTATATATTTATGGATACTATACATGCCCCACGAGGAATCGAGCCATTTACTCCCCCCTGTGAGCAGTCACGCTGATGATCCAGTCAGATTACCCGAGAGGAAACGAGCATGTTCATTCCGTACCCTTGAACGGCTATGGCAAAAAAGTTGCGTCATTTGTGATATGGTTCAGCGCGAATGATCTTGAAACTATCCTGCCCGTTCGTATTATGTGGTCAGCCTATCATTCTGGCCGGCTGCCGTCGTTTTGTTTTTATTCAGCTCTCGTACCCGTTAGCGGAATGCGTTATTTCCCGAGTACGACCCAATCATCTAATCGCTGAGATTCAAATGGTAATTTTTCAGTCCCTATCCATTCTTTTGCTTGAAGAACAAGTGGTCCCGCAGCCCGTTAACCGGTAAGCGGTCTTACCCCCGTCCATGGTTTCCATCCCGCTGCACGTACTGAACATGATCGCTTGGCCGCCGTAAGAATCGCGGGTTGAGTCAATAAAGTAATGAAATCGTTCTCCGTCATACACGACAGAGAGTGTGGAATGAGATTCAATCCTTTAAGGTAATATAGAGGGACTCGGTCTTCGATTTGCCCCGGCATTCGGTCAATCTGTAAGAGGTTCCGTCCTCGCCCTTCACAGCCTCTATGGAGTTGCAGCTGGTTGCGTATATAATGCGATCATCCAGCGATGACTGCGTATAGTCAACAAAGTAATGATACATATATCCGTCAAAAACGACTGACGTCGGAAGCGGCCCTGAGTCGGTAGTCTCACGAGCGATCCGAATCCAATCGGGCTTTTTCTGCAGGGTGTTAAAGACAAATTCCATGAACCGTTCCCGATCGACGTGACGATTTTGAATATCACCGTTGAGCGGGGCTGTACTATAGCTGTACGTCCTAGGCATAATCGCATAAGGAGCGGCGCTGATCGAAATAGTCCCTTGATCCCCGTCATAATACACCTTCGCTCCAAGCGCCTCGGATACAAACCGCAGCGGCACGTACGCGCTTCCGTTATGATTAAAGATCGCCTGTTCCGTCGGAATATCCTTCTCCTTCCCGTTGACGAACAGCTTCACCGGAAACAACGCCATCTCCAGCGTGCCGGACGCGTAAGCAAACGGGGCCAGCGCCAGCAATATCCCAAATAACGTACCGCAAATAAACTTCCTCATTACCCTATACCTCCTTTTTTACCAAATATACATACCATATGTGATAAAGTTTCGGTTCTGTTTCAACTTTGCAATATTTTCCTAATCCTTCCCATTAATAAAGGTACAATCTGAATGAAACCAAAAGTAGGAGTATACCCGTTGAAAAAAACGATTCTTACCTTCCTGCTTGTACTTGCTATGGCCACAGCTCTAACGCCGCCCAGCAGTTGCCGAGAGGCGACGCGGACGCTACCGTCGCCAGTACGAACGTCGCCAGCCCGATAGCGGCGGCCACTCTTTTCAATAGGCGGCAACTCAGTGATAAATTCTAACATCTCGCTTCCTCCAAGTGCTAAAATTTTTATATTGAACCTATTCTTCGCGAAAAGCCTTCTCTCATTTTTCCTCAATTCCAGTGTTTATCCTGCCTGTTAGGTGAGCAAACGAAAAAGGAGCGGCTGCGTAGGAACTCCTCCACTATCGTGTCCGTTAGCGGAACGAGGCCGTCGAATTTGTTTCGATAGCCTCATCCTGATTATTTGTATATCTTGTATCGTTCGGAATAAGGCTCTGTCAACCGATTGGAAAAGGCAATGATCCGTTTTATTCGAGCTATTTGCCTAGAAATTCGGAACTTCTCTATTTCGCTGAATTTATTGGGAGGATTCAAAATATAGTTCCGAATATCTTTTGATTCTCCCTCCGTCAATGACATTCTTTGAAGCCACTCTGCCCATGGTCCATTCAAATCGCTGAACTCACTCCATTGAGAATCCTTCAACCGCCTGCCCCTCCTTCGCTAATTCGTTCTTTGTTAGAGCGAGCATAACACGTTTCCTGGCCAAACTAATTCGGTATCGAACGGTACCGGCCGGTATCTCGAGCAGACCACCGATCTCTACACTATTCATATGCCCGATCAGATGAAGAATCAGCACGCAACGTAAGTCATCGGGCAGTCGGCTGATCGCATCCTCGATGAGCTGAACATTACTTTTGATTTCGAAAGCTTCCTCCGAGGAACGACCGAATGCTTGCCGAACGAGTGCCTCCTGTTTCATACGGCTTTCCGCTTGCTCACGAGTCGAGCGCCTGCGGTAATAATCCGTTATTAGATTTTTCGTTATCCGGAAAATCCAGAATCGGCAATTATCCAGGCCTATCTCATAACCGAGGTGGATTTGGTTCCACGCCCGAAGAAACGCTTCCTGCATCAGATCTTTTGCAATTTCCCGTTGTCCTACACGCCCAAGGAGATAGGCAAATACTATCTGATGGTACGAATCGTATACTTCATGGAAGAAGGCATCGTATGCCAGATCATCCATGAGTCTCGCCCTCAAGCTTGTCGGAAACTTGGATCATGTTCATCTGTTCGACCGCGAGCGCCGTAAGGATCGGTACCAGCTTCTTGTCTGCCGCCTTCAAGACACCCATCTGAATAATTTCTACAACCTTCTCCCGAAGAATCTCAGCGTTTACGTCGGATTCGATCACAAATTCCCCTATCAGTATCATCGTTATCGGTTCTTTTAAATAATCGAAAAACTCTCGGCCAAACCTTCCATTTCCCATAAACAATCTCGGATTGCGGTGGTCATAAGATATGATTTCCCCAATGGATTGCGTAATAAAAGGTGTTATCACACTCTCGCTTCCTCGTGGGATGAAAAGCTGACCCACTACAATGAGTTGTTTATAACCGAATTTGGTCGGGGGAGAGGTGATGAGCAGCTCGCCCGTTACTAAAAGAATATCCGAGCCGTCAACACCTGGGTTCTCGAGGAACTCGCCGCCGAGTTTCATCGTACCGCTGATGTGGTTCACTTTATTACCTTCAGGTAGCGTTATGACTGAACAACGCTTTTCATCGGAATACTGGCGAGCGTGCCTTGGAACGAGTCGGATAGGAGAATTACCCCGACCGCTGAGATTCCCGTGATGTTGCACAGCTCATCGACCGACTTCATCTGCCTTAAGTCCAACACAGCGACAGAAGAAATACGCCCTTTTAGTTCCTGGTTACGTGGTCCAGTAGCGTTCATTCGGGATCAACCTCCGCTTGTATACGAATTGTAATTCTATACCTAAAGACGTACGAAGGTGAAAAGTGTTGGCCAAAAAAGTTTATTTGTTAGCGCTTTGAACCTCTAAGAATGACTTGTTTAAACTATGCTGCCCGTTACTTCAACGAGTAATCAAAAGAGCTGCCCTTGCGGCAGCTCCATACTATCGTTCCCGGGAGTGCTTCTTACGTCTGGTTAACAAGAGCATAATAAAGGAAATGAAAATCATTGAACCTGTCCAAGCCTACGCCATAGGCGTGTTACCCGTGTCGACCGCAACATAAATTGCAGTTGGTAATTAGATTGGCGGTGTATGTCTTCTGCAACCTGCAGGTTCGATAGATTACCCGATGCGGGACTAGGCTTTCACGAACTGTGTACCGTCCCACAAATGCTGGTGCGAACCCTGAAACTTCTCCACGGTTACAAGCAGGTCGCCCGGCTGCCATGACGTTCCTGCGACGTGCGATACACTGTACGCCTTCATGGCGCCGAGCGGCTGCGGACGAACCGATTCGGATAAATAGAACTGATAGATGTTTACATTCGGGCCTGCAAACGTCACGCTTCCCGACGAAGCTACGGCGTACAGCTCCACAATACCGTTCACCCGGCTGCCGTCCGCATTGTGTACCCCGATCAGTTGCTCCACAGGTCCGGAATCGTACCGGATAGCCGCTCCCGCGGCAAGCTCCCAGTCGAAAAGCAGGTAATACCTTTTCCCGATCGTTAGGCCGGCAAAGCGCAAGCCCTGGTCCGGCGCTAGAAAGACGAGTCGCAGCACCTCTCTTCCAAGCTGGATGGAAGAAAGCGATGCGGGATCGAGCTCGCTGCCGCAGCCGATTCCGCCGCCGAACGCAAGTATGGGAGTTGAAGCGTATTGAGAATCTGTTAGCACGCTTTTCGAATTGACGGCGCTTCTTGAGCCGCTATTTACCGGCACGATTTTTATTTTCTCAGCCCTTCTGCCAAATATCGAGATGGTAGGCCGGACCGGGCTATTCTGGAAGATGTAAGGCTCGTTTGTATTCACGACGGGCGAGAAAATCGTCACGCTGCTCGCGGACACTTCGAAAGCGCTTCCGATCAGAATCATCCCGTTGGACGGCTTTTGTTTGTGAGTTTCGAAGTAGGGGGTATTCAGCGTCACATCGGATTGGTAAATAAACAGATTGACCCCGTAATTCTGAAATTGGGGAGCACTGAACAAAATACCGTGGCTGTTGCGCAAATCCGGGAGGGCGTTGCAATTGACGCTTTTGAACAAATCGAAATGGCAGTTCTGCATATTCGTTCGGCCAACAAGCGATACCTGGCAGTAACGGACCATCAGCGAATGGAACGTGTTGCTCCAGCCATCCACATAAACGCCGCGGTAATATTTCTCGACAATGACGTTGTCCACCCGGCAATGCTGGCCGCGAAAATCGATCCCGACCGTACCGTCATCGGCGGTATTCGGGGCGCTGTAATCTTTAGGGCCGTTCAAGATTAAATTTTCGATAATAAGTCGGGTTCTCGTGTTATCGACGGTTACTCCGTTACAGCGAATCGTCGGCCTGTCGCTCGATCCCCGTACCGATTTGGTAATATTAAGCACCCCGCTATAAACGTAAGGCTGAGAGGCTACCGGGATCAGCACTTCGTTCAAAACCGCGAACGCGGCATTGATCGCTGCCGTATCGGCGGCGGCGTCCCCGCCCTTGGCCCCGAACTCCCGTACGCCCGCGTGACTCGTATCGATCCGCAGCAGGCATCCCGTACCGCCTGGACTCGTTTCCCCGACGCCGGACAAATAGTCCGCTACGCTGCCGTTAAACGGTACGGTCAAGCTTAGAACAGTGCCCCCGTTATGATGCGTCTTGGGTCGGTTCGAGTCGTAGACGAATACACCTCCCCCGGCGGTAACCGGCTGCGAAGACAATGCCGAGCCGGGATGCCATCCCGCCAAGTAATACAGCTGCCCCCGTTCCATTTGGGCCGGCTGAAGCGCCGCGATATCGGCCACACTGCCGATCATCCGCACATTGTCGCCATCGTGGGGCACCTCCGCGCTGACGTCTGCGCCTGGCGGTGAATAAGTTTGGGACATCACGGTTCCCGTCGCTCCCGTCGCTCCTGCCGTTCCCATTGCCATCAATCCGATCCCTGCCATGCCGAGCGACGCCAGCAGCTTCCGTCTGCTTATCGCGCCCTG
>NZ_VDCQ01000079.1 GCF_006265175.1 Paenibacillus hemerocallicola
TTTTCGCCGTTTTGCGGCGACCTCTTTAATATATCACAACCGCCTATCTATTCGCAAGCTTTATTTTGCATTCCTTTGTTTCAAAGACTTGCCGATTGGCGCTCCGCTTTATGGGCGGAACAACAATATATCACGCCGGGCGGTCCGAATCAAGTGTTTTTTTATTTCACCCGGACCGCCTCCATCAGAACAAAACGACCTTCAAACCAACCAGCATAAGCAGCCCGGGTGCGCCAAGTATAAGCACGGTAGAGACTGTCGGAATATTGAGCGGAATTTTAAAATCATAGTACGAACCCGCCAAGTTGACGAAATAGAGTAAAAACGCCGCTACGACTACATGCAGAACGGCATATCCCAGCCATTGCCACGACCATTTATGGCGGACTAGCGTAATTAGCAGGAACAAGGAGGAAACAACGAGCACTCCAAGCCACACATAATGCATGTCAGCCACCCGCCGCTCTGCCCATGCCGATATGCAGCGCATGAACGTTCATACGCTTTGCGAGTTTGAGCAGCATCTCGTATCGTTTCTCGGCCGCTTCCAGGGCGAAAATGGCATAGTCGATCTGATCCTGGTCGGATGCGTAGTCCAACCGTTGCAGCGCATGCTGCCATTCGGTTTGAGCGCCGCGAATTTCTTCCAGCAGCGCCTGCTTGTCCTTCAGAAACGGATCCTCGACCGTGCGTTTCAACCGGAACATTTTACGCCATTGCATGTCCATCACACTCCCATATCGATTCCAATATCAGCGGTAGAGCTTACTGAAGCATATGGAAATGGGGTGGAGATTAGAACAAAGCAGCCACGTGAATAACGCACAAATTGGAGGTCCCCGTTGTTAATTTTCCCTTATCGAAATAAAAAAAGCCGCACGGAAACTTGCCATTTTCCGTACAGCTTAATATTCAGGACAGTTCTCTGCGTCCTTCCAACGCTTTCGAAAGGGTGACTTCATCGGCGTATTCGAGATCTCCGCCAACCGGAAGTCCATGGGCTATTCGCGTTACCCGCAGCCCAAACGGCTTGACGAGCCTGGAAATATACATCGTCGTCGCTTCGCCCTCCACATTCGGATTCATGGCCAGAATGAGCTCCTGCACCGTATCGTCGCCCAATCGCTTCAATAGCTCGGCAATCCGGATCTCGTCGGGTCCGATCCCTTCCATGGGCGAGATTGCTCCATGAAGCACGTGATAGTAGCCGTTGAATTCTTTCATCCGCTCGAGCGCTACCAAATCTTTGGGCTCCTGCACGACACAGATGACCGAGGCGTCTCGGGATTTATCCTGGCATACCCGACAAGGATCGACGTCCGTTATGTTGCAGCAGACCGAGCAATAATGCAGGTTGCGCTTGACGCTTACGAGCGATTTGGCAAAATCGAGAACGTCGTCCTCTTTCATGCGCAGCACGTGAAAAGCCAGTCTGCCGGCCGTCTTGGGACCTACCCCCGGCAACCGCGAGAAGGCGTCGATTAATTTTGCGATAGGTTCCGGATAAAACAAGCGAACGACTCCTTTTTGCTTTCAATTAGAACATGCCCGGCAGCTTCATGCCGCCCGTCAACCGGCCCATATCCTGCTCCGCAAGCTGCTCTGCCTTCGTCAGCGCATCGTTGACGGCCGTAAGCACGAGATCTTGCAGCATATCGACGTCTTCCGGGTCGACCGCTTCAGGCTTGATCACGATATTCGTAATTTTGCGTTGTCCGGTAGCCGTAACGGTGACGACACCGCCGCCTGCGCTTCCTTCGACCGTTTTGCTCGCCAATTCTTCTTGCGCCTTCAACATCTGCTCCTGCATCTTCTTCACTTGCTTCATCATTTGCTGCATATTGTTCATATCGATTCAAACCTCCCGCTTATTCTTTTACGACGACCAAATCTTCGCCGAATAATTTAATTGCCTCTTCCACGATGTCGTCTCCCGGCTGGGCCGAATCCGGCGCTTCCATGCGCATCACTTCCGGCTGCTCGGCAGAGCCGGCCTGCGCTTCCTTCCAGTCCTTCATCATGGCCGTGACAAGCTTGTACGGCTTGCCAAGCAATTCCTGCATAACCTGCTCGACGAGCTCCTTGTGAGCGGGCTTCTCCGTCGTTTCCCTGTGCATCGCGCTCTTGAATACAAGCAGCAGGGCGTCTTCGGTAGCCGCTACCGGCTCTCCATCGATCAGCCAAGCATGGACGGTTATTCTCCGATCCTTCACCTGCTGCAGCACTTGTCCCCATTTCCCAAGGGCTTGCTTCAATTCAGGAGAGCTGGCATGAGGCAAGTAAGGATCGAGCTTGATTCCGGTTTTCAAGCTTACGGCACCGGAAGAAACCCGCGGATTCGCCATCGCCGAACGCGCTGACGTCTCTTTGCCGGGCGCGGCGGCCACCCCGGTCTTGAGCAGTTGGTCCAGCTTCTGTTCCAACTGCACTATTTTCCGATTCAAAGACGCGATCTCCGCATTCGGGGTTTTATCCGCCCCCTCATTGGACTGCGCCTGCGGTGCTGCCGCTTCCTGCGAGCTGCATAGCTTAAGAATCGCAACTTCGAATAGGGTTTGCGGTTGAGCGGAATATTTCATCTCGGCCTGGTAATGGTTCAGCACATCCATAATATGAAACAGCCGCTCGGTCGAAAACGAGCCGATCATGGTCCGGAAAGCGCCTGCATCCGTAATCCGGTCGGTCCACTCGTCCGCGTTGGGCACCAGCTTGAGCATAAGCGCATCGCGAAAATAATAGAGCAGATTCTCCATGCTTTTCTCGGCGCTTTTGCCTTCCTGCATCATGAGCTCGATACAAGATAGGGCCGCACCCGCATCGCGGTTAACGACGGCTTCGGCCAGACGTCCGAACTGCTCCAACCCGATTCCGCCGGTAATTCCGAGCACTTCCTGAAGCGTAACGTGATTCCCGGTGTAGGCGATAATCTGATCGAGCAAACTCAACGCGTCGCGCATGCCGCCATCCGATAGACGGGCTACGTATTGGAGCGCTTCCGGCTCGGCCGTAACCCGCTCCTCTCCGCAAATGAACGTAAGGCGCGATACTTGCTCGTCCAGCGGCACCCTGCGGAAGTCGAAACGCTGGCAGCGGGATATGATCGTGGCGGGCAGCCGATGGGGCTCGGTCGTCGCCAGGATGAACATGACGTGGGCCGGAGGCTCCTCGAGCGTTTTCAGCAGCGCATTGAACGCTTCCGTCGTGAGCATGTGCACCTCGTCAATAATGTACACCTTCTGCCGCACTTCGGTAGGCGCATACTTCACCTTCTCGCGGATGTCCCGGATTTCTTCAACGCCGCGGTTCGACGCCGCATCGATTTCGACTACGTCCATGACGGCCCCTTCGGTAATGCGCCGGCAGGCCGAGCATTCGTTGCACGGCTCCTCGGCTGGCCCCCGCTCGCAGTTCACCGCTTTGGCCAATATTTTGGCGGCCGTCGTCTTCCCCGTCCCCCGAGGACCGTTGAACAAGTAGGCGTGAGTGAGCCTTTCTTCGCGCAGCGAATTTTGCAGCGTCTGGGTAATATGCTTTTGTCCGACGATATCGCGGAAAGCTTGCGGCCTCCACGTACGATATAATGCAATGTGCGCCATTCCGACTCTCCCACCGTATACTTCGTTATGGCTTGACGTGTTTTCTCCCCTTATTATACACCATACCGGCCTCTTTTGACCAACGAACCGTCAGCTCGGCGAGAACGGCATGCTCACGGTAAACGTAGTCCCGTATCCTTTCGAAGAGACCCGTATGCTGCCCCCGATATCGTGTATAATGCGTTGGCATACGGATAGGCCGAGTCCCGTGCCGCTGTCTTTCGTCGTGAAGAAAGGATCGAATATTTTGTCGATCAGAAAAGCGGGAATGCCGGGGCCCGCATCATGAACTTCCACATGCACTTTCCGTTCGCGGTATTCTACCCTCTCTATAATCGTCAAAGTCCCTCCTTGCACCATTGCTTCGATTCCGTTTTTGCATAAATTGATAAATACTTGCTTGAGCAGCTCGCGGTCTGCGACGATTTTCGGGATCTGGTAGACGGACTGATATTGGATCGTCACATTGTGCAGAACGGCCTGATTGTTGATGATCGGCAATATATCCCTGATCACGGAAGACATGTCTATCTTGTCGTACGTGACGTTTTTCGGCTTGCTTAGCAGCAGAAACTCGTTGACCAATTCGTTGATCCGGTCGATTTCACCCAGCATCAGGTCGGTGTAGCCTTGCTCCCGCTCCATCCCGGTTTGATAAAACGTCCGGTTCAACACTTGCAGAAAGCCTTTGATCGACGTCAACGGATTGCGGATCTCGTGGGCGGTTCCGGCCGCAATCTGCCCGATCATCGCCAGCCGGTCGCTGCGCTGCACTTGCTGCTCGAGCGATCGCAGATTCGTAACGTCCTTGAAGATGACATACGCGCCCACGACGTTCCCGGCCTCATCGCGCAGCAGATTGGAATCCATCAGCAGCTCGTACCGTTCCCGGTTGTTCGTCCACGAAACCCCGTGATTGCGTACCAAGACGCCGTCCAGCAGCGTCCGCTGAACAAGCTGATGCTCCTTCGGCACCGATTGGAAAATGTCCTCCATCGGGCGATTGATGGATTGCTGCCGGTCGATCCCCAGAATGGAGCACGCCAGTTCGCTTACGTCGACGAGCCGAAACTCATTGTCCACAAGCAGAACGCCCAGATTGACGTCCTTTATGAATGTACCCGAAAACTGCTGCAGCAAGCTTAACTCGCCGGCGACCCCCTTATCGTGCAAAACGAGTATGTGCATTTTCCGTTCCCCGTGTTCGGCGCTGCATAACGAACATCGGATTTCCGACGGGGCGGCGGGGCCGGTATTTGCCTTAACAATTACGTTCTCTCCCGTTTCCTGGCTGTTCTCCCAGCGAAGGCGCAGCGTCTCCAAGTTGTTTTCGTCGGGAAGCAGCTCCGACAAGGGGGTTTTCCCTATTTCGAAGTTCCCGTTAAACAGGGCGGTAAATTGCCGATTGCAATCGATAATGATACCACGATCATCGAAGATGGCGGCCGAAATCGGACCCAAACTTCGAATATAACTTTGCGGAGACGGCATCGTGATCCGGAACTTGTCCATGCAATACCACCTTTTTATTTTTATACCAGACGCCTATAGCCCGGCCCCCCTTCATATTACAATTCTACTTGGAATTGTTTTTTCCTTCCAATAGCAAAACACCGGATAAACGACAATGCGTTCATCCGGTGATGTATAGCTCAGTTGTATGGAATTAACCGTGCACCTGTTGTTGACCTTACGATCCAAGCGGAACCTCTACCGTTTAGCTCGAGTCAGGCGTCCCTCCGGCACATGAACCTTCTTGCTTACGGCTGCTTCCTTCCGGACCTGACCGGGTTCACAAGCGCCCATTGCGGAGGACCCGACCGTCAACACTGCGTATAGAAGTCAGACCTCACATCGATAAGACCGAGAACAGGAGTTCAACCCCGCTATAGCGGATTGCGGGTTCAGGGCACCGCTACCTCCCCGTCTAGCACGGTATACATAGTATAGCGGATTGTCCGGCAATCCGCAACTTTCATCATTTGGAACGCGATCCAACGTTTTGCCTTACCGTTTTTCATTCGCTACGCACGGTAACCTTGAAGTCGTATCGGGGAACATTATGCTGAAGAGCTTGCAGCGCTTCGCCCCGAATCCGCTCCAATTCCGCATCGGACGAATCCTTCGGAGCGGTGATCTTCACATTGGCGTTCGTGCCGTTCGTCGTAATACGCACCTTGCGCACTCCAGCGATCGGAACGACCGCACTGCGCATCATATCCGTATCGACTTGATACGTGTGGTATGAAGGACCGGTCTGCAAGTTCGGATTCGTATTGCTAATGCCCAAGTACCCGTCATTGTCGTACGATTTCGTCTTCGTCGTCCCCCCGCCCGCGGTGCCGCAAGCCGCGGCCAGCAGTACGGGCAGCAGTGCGGCTCCGAGGAGTCGCAGCGATCTGTATTTCATAAAGAAACAACCTCCCTTGGGTATAGGATGACCAAGAGAGGTTGTTGTATTCACATGGGCATAACGGCAAAGGGTAAAGCTTAGATGCCGTATTTTTTCTTAAATTTATCGACACGACCACCGGCATCGATAAACTTCTGTTTGCCGGTAAAGTGCGGGTGGCATGCGGAGCAAATTTCCACACGGAGATTTTGCTTGATGGAACCCGTCTCGAACGTATTGCCGCAAGCGCAAGTTACGTTCGTCACGAAATATTTCGGTTGAATTTCAGTTTTCATGATCCTTTCACCTCTTTCCGCCCTGAGTCTCATTGGTGACCCAGAGTTATATGGACATATGACGGCATTATATCACGCTGTCCATGTCTTGCGCAACTGAATTGTTGTGATCCCGTTATTTGGCTGCCGGCTGAGGCGGCACATGCGTATAAGAGCCGATTACAACGTCAGGCAGCTCCGATTCGAATATTTCGATCATCCGCTTCATGCCGTACAATTCGCCTTGCGGCTTCGGAATAAGCTTCAAGTATCCTTCCGGATCGATATTCAAATTCCGAAGCTGGATCAATCGCAAGCCGGTCCGTTTGGCAAAGCCGAGCATCGCTTCGATTTCTTCCTCCCGGTCCGTAACGCCGGGAAACACCAAATAATTGATCGATGTATACACACCTTTTCCGGCAGCGTAAGTCAGCGACTTTTCCACATTAGCAAGCGTGTAGCCTCGCGGCTTGTAGTAAGCGTTGTAATGCTCGTCCAAGGCGCTGATCGTACTAACCCGCATCAAATTGAGTCCCGAGTCTACGATCGCCCGGATATGGTCGGAGAGTCCCGCATTCGTGTTGATGTTGATGTAGCCGATATCCGTCTGCTCCCGAACGCGGCGGATCGCGTCCACGATAAGCTTGGCCTGCGTGGAAGGCTCCCCTTCACAGCCTTGGCCGAAGCTGATGATGCTTTCCGGCGCCCGCAGATGCTCGAGCATGATCTGGACAATCTCGTCCACAGTCGGCTTGAAGTTCATCCGGGTTTGCGGCGCCGGAAATCCGCTGTCGTCAGGCTGCTCCGATATGCAGCCGTAGCATCCCGCATTGCAGGAAAACGATACCGGGACCGCACCTTCCAGCCGGGATAAGAACGTATTGGAGGCGGTCAAGCATTCATATTCCAAGGCGCATTTCGACAAATGCTGATACAGCCGGTTGTCCGGATAAGTGTGCAGCAGTCGTTCGACCCCAATACCGAGCTCGCGCGTATCGCAATTTTTCGGATTCCATGGTTCCGGGTTATCGGACTGCTTCGCCGCAACGAAAAATTGTCCGTCTTTCCAGACGACGGCTGTATAGCCGAACAAGGGCAGCAGCTGCGTCTTGTCGGTTTTCACGTAGCCCGGCAGCAGCAATCGGGTGTAACCTTGGGGCAGAAGAGCGCCTACTGCCGAACAGGCCCCGTCCAACGGCTCCATCGACTCGGTCCGGTTGTTCCAACCGATCGCCCGCGTATTGGGCAAACTGACCAGAGTAGCGCCTTCCGGCAGCGGAATCAGCTCGTCCTCCCAAATTTCCGTAATCATGTCGCCGCTGCGTCCGAGTCCGGTCCATTCCGGGTGGTCGAATACGTTGCCCGTTTCGTCCGAATATACCAGATGCATGAGATGTCCCTCTTTTATCGCCAAGTTGGTCAGGAAGCGGAGTTTTTGACGCGCTTGCCGTCCGGCTTCGCTTCCAGCGTATCCAAAAATTCGCGGTTCGTTTTCGTATCGCCCAATTTCTTAAGAAATGCGTCGACGAAATCGTGCGAATCGTTCATATTTTTGCGTATTGCCCAAATTTTGTCGAGGTCTTCTTTGCCGAGCAGCATTTCTTCGCGCCGCGTTCCCGAACGGCGAATATCGATCGCCGGGAAAATGCGGCGTTCCGCCAGCTTGCGGTCCAAATGCAGCTCGAGATTGCCGGTTCCTTTGAATTCCTCGTAAATGACGTCATCCATTCTCGAGCCGGTTTCGATCAAAGCCGTGGCGAGTATTGTCAAGCTTCCGCCCTCTTCGATGTTCCGTGCCGCGCCGAAAAATCGTTTCGGGCGATGAAACGCGCTCGGATCGATACCGCCGGACAACGTTCTGCCCGAAGGCGGAATGACTAGATTGTACGCCCGTGCCAGCCGGGTGATGCTGTCCAGCAAAATGACGACGTCTTTCTTATGCTCTACCATTCTCTGTGCCCGTTCCAGCACAAGTTCGGCTACTTTGATATGGTTTTCCGGCAGCTCGTCGAACGTGGATGCGACTACTTCCGCTTTGACCGAACGCTGCATGTCCGTTACTTCCTCGGGACGCTCGTCGATCAACAGCACGAACAGCTCTACCTCGGGATAATTCAACGAGATGCTGTTGGCGATTTCTTTCAGAAGAAGCGTTTTCCCCGCCTTCGGAGGCGCGACGATCAAACCGCGCTGCCCCATGCCAACCGGGCTCAACAAATCCATTATGCGCGTGGAAAGATGGGTCGGCGTTGTTTCTAGCACGAACTTCGTTTCAGGATAGAGGGGGGTAAGGGCTGGAAAGTGCAACCGCTCCGCCGCCGTCTCCGGCTTTTCTCCGTTAACGGCTTCGACCTGAAGCAAACCGAAATACCGCTCGTTTTCTTTTGGGGGGCGACATTTGCCCGATACTTTGTCGCCGGAGCGCAGGTCGAATTTGCGAATCTGCGACTGCGAAATATATATATCTTCCGCGCTCGGCAAATAATTGATCGGTCTTAAGAATCCGTACCCTTCCGATAAAACGTCCAGCACGCCTTCCATGAACATCAAACCGCCCTTTTCGGCCTGGGCTCGTAAAATGGCAAAGATCAGTTCTTTTTTCTTCATTTGGCCATAAGCCGTAATTTGATGTTCTTTCGCCAACTTGTATAATTCGGTTAATTTCAACTGCTCCAGCTGCGCCAGATGCATGTCCATATTATTCATCCACCACACTATTCATAAGTTCGGAAGGGCATTTGAATCTAGCATTTCCGTTTTTCTTTCAATCTATTCTTGCAGCCGTCAGTTCCGTGCTCTCCTCTTCCCATACTTCAGCACCCAGATTGCGCAAGTTCGCCACCAAATTCTCGTAACCCCGGTGTATGTACTCGGTTCCGCTAATTTCGGTTACGCCCGACGGTACCGTCAACGCCGCCGTAAATAAAGCCGCTCCCGCGCGAAGATCTGTCGCCCGCACTTTCGCCGCCGATAGTATGCCGCCTTCAATAATGGCGGAGCGTCCTTCGACTTTGATTTTGGCACCCATCCGGATTAGTTCGGGAACATGCTTGAAGCGGTTGTTGTACACGTAGTCGGTTAGTATGCTAACGCCTTTCGCTTGAGTGAGGAGACTGGTCATCGGGGACTGGAGATCGGTGGCGAATCCGGGGTAGACGAGCGCTTTCACGTCGACGCTTTCGTATTCCGGCTGGCCTACGACGCGAATCGATTCGTCCATCTCGTAGATGTGGACACCCATTTCCTGGAGTTTGGCAGTCAAAGCCTCCAAATGCTTCGGGATGACATTGTCGATGACGACATCTCCCCGCGTGGCCGCTGCCGCGATCATATAAGAGCCTGCTTGAATTCTGTCGGGAATAATGGAATGCCGGCAACCGTGAAGCGAGTCGACCCCTTCGATGCGGATCGTTTCCGTGCCCGCCCCTTTGATTTTGGCACCCATCGAGTTCAGTAGAGTTGCTACATCTATAATTTCTGGCTCTTTGGCCGCATTTTCGATCAAAGTGATTCCTTTGGCGCGGGAAGCCGCCAACATAATGTTGATGGTCGCCCCAACGCTGACGACATCCAAATAAATTTTGGCTCCTCGCAGTTGCTTCGCCCGTATGTGCAGGCTGCCGTATTCATTGCGCACTTCCGCCCCGAGCGCTTCAAAGCCTTTCATATGCTGGTCGATGGGCCTTGGCTCGAAATTGCAGCCTCCGGGAAGTCCGATCGTCGCTTCCCCGAATCTGCCGAGAAGCGCTCCCATCAAATAATACGAAGCGCGAAGCTTCTTGATATTGCCGTTTGGCATCGGTACCGATTTCAACGATTCCGGATTGACGATCATCTGATCGCCATTCCGCTGTACGCTTGCTCCCAGCTCCGTAAGCAACTCGGTATATATGCCGACATCGCTGATGATCGGGAGATTATCCAACACTACCGTCGTTTCCGCCAGTATCGCCGCAGGAATCAATGCTACCGCGCTGTTCTTGGCTCCGCTGACCGTGACCGTGCCGCGAAGCGGTCGGCCTCCTGCGACCATGAGTTTTCCCGCCATTCCTGCTAACTCCCCCCTTACCTGCTGCGAATGAAGAGAACGGGAAACCCACCGGGACGTTTCCCGCCGGTGAATTTCCCGCCCACGCACCCGTTTACGCCTGGTTGCTGCTGCCGAACAAACGAATTTTCGCTTTGACGACTTCAACCATGGCTTTGCGGGCAGGCGTCAAATATTTGCGGGGATCGTATACGTTCGCGTCTTTGGCCAAAACTTCACGGATCGCTTCCGTACAGGCGACCTGATTCTCGGTGTTTACATTGATTTTGCCTACGCCGGCAGCAATGGACAGACGAATCGCTTCGTCCGGCACGCCGGAACCGCCATGCAGCACGATAGGCACCGGAACGGCTTTGGCGACTTGCTCGATGATGTCATAATGGATCTTGGGCTCGCCTTTGTACATACCATGCGCCGTGCCTACTGCAATAGCGAGGCAGTCCACGCCGGTTTCCTCGTAGAACCGGATCGCTTCTTCGGGCTTGGCCAAGTTGGCATGCTCTTCGTCGACGCTGATGTCGTCTTCGACGCCGCCGATCGTACCCAGCTCGCCTTCGACCGATACGCCCATGGCGCGAGCGGCTTTCACGACCTCTTTAGTCAGACGGATGTTCTCCTCCAGCGTGTAATGGGAGCCGTCGAACATAACGGAGCTGAAGCCCGCGCGGATACATTTCATGGCGACTTCGAAGCTGCTGCCGTGGTCGAGATGGAGCGCGATTGGCAAGCCGGATTTTTTCGCTGCCGCTTCGGCAATCGCTACGGTGTATTCCATGCCCATATATTTCAGGGCGCCTTCGCTCACGCCGAAAATGAACGGCGAGTTTTCCTCGATGGCCGCATCCGTAATCGCTTGAGCAAACTCCAAGTTGTTCATGTTGAATTGTCCGACAGCAAATTTATTAGCTTTCGCTTTGGGTAAAAACTCGTTCATCGAAACAAGTGGCATTGTCGTTCCTCCTAAACGTTCTACATGAATTGAGATCCGGGTGCAATACTGAACTATTATAGCATACTCGTCCGCGAAATGGTAACCTGTTCACCGCCGACTTTCCCGATGTCGTCTGGCCTTGCGGGCTGTCGGCAGCAGGGATGAAAATACAAAAAAGGATCCTGTTAGGATCCTATCGCCAGTCTCGGCGAGCCGGAGCGCAGCTCCTTATTGACCGCCAGTCTCAAGTCGTCGATATCGAACGGTTTCGTAAAATGCGTCAATGCTCCCAGATCGGTCGCTTCCTTGATCATGTCCAGTTCGCCGTATGCGGTCATCATAATGACTTTGATGCTCGTATCGATCTGTTTGATGTGCTTCAAAATGTCCAAGCCGTCCATGCCCGGAATTTTCATGTCGAGCAGCACTAGATCAGGGGATTCTTTGCGGACGATTTCGAGCGCCAATTTGCCGTTGGAAGCTTGGAACGTATTGTATCCTTCGTTGCTGAACACTTCGACCAGCAATACCCGGATGCCGTTTTGATCGTCGACAATCAACACTTTCTTCTTATCCAATCATCAAACCTCCTCACAACTTTGCGAAGCAAAGCCTTATAAGAAAAACGTCTATCGACGTATTTCGAAGAAGTGCGACCGCCTCTCTCCCCCAAAAAGTGACGCAAGCCTTCGAGCCTACACCGGTTACTTTTCGGGGACCCCGAAAGCCGGAAGTTTTTCTTGGTAAAGAATGCCTCTCCTTCGCTCTAGTGCCGTAGCGAAGCAATCATTCTTTAACGGTAAGAAAAGCTTCGGATCGAAGCATTTTCGAAGAAGTACATTCGTGCTTAAGAAACGCCCGTACCCGCCCCGGCATCCGCTCATTCTCCGGAATCGAAATTCCGCATTTTCGACAACCCGGCAAGCTTTCGCCATAAGGCGGCTTTTTAATATTGAACCGCACATCAATACCATGCTTATCTTTCGTTCTTAATTCAAATTCGATGCGAATTTCGAGATTCCTGCTGCTTCTCGAAGAAAGTTGTAAGTATTTACAAAAAAGTTAATGAACGAAAAAAAGCACCGGGCCGATTCACCCGATGCTCTCCTTATTATTTAACCGCGGATTCTTCTCGCTTTTGTACCGAAACCTCCATGGATGCCCGTACGAAATGTTTGAACAAAGGCTGCGGCCGGTTCGGTCTGGACGTGAACTCCGGATGGAATTGCACCGCCAGAAACCACGGATGACCCGGCAGCTCGATCACTTCCACCAGCCGTCCGTCCGGGGACGTGCCGGATATTTTCAAACCCGCAGACTCCAGTACTTCCCTGTACTCGTTGTTGAACTCATACCGATGACGGTGGCGTTCGTAGACAAGCTCGTCCTCGTAGCATCTCATCGCGAGCGATCCTTCGGCGATTTTGCACGGATACAACCCGAGACGCATCGTTCCGCCCAAATCCTCGATGTCCTTCTGCTCGGGGAGCAGGTCGATGACCGGATACGGCGTAGTAGGGTGAATCTCCGAGCTGTTCGCTCCGTCCAAGCCCGTTACGGAACGGGCATATTCCACGACCGCCACTTGCATGCCCAGACAAATGCCGAAGAATGGCACGCCGTTCTCTCGGGCATAACGAATGGCCGAAATTTTCCCTTCGATCCCCCGGTCTCCGAAGCCTCCCGGCACGAGAATGCCCTGCACGCCCTTCAAGAGCTCGGCGACGTTATGATCGTATATGTCCTCCGCATTGACCCAGCGGATTTCCACTTCGGTATTGCAGTCGATTCCGGCATGGCCGAGCGCCTCCACAATGCTCAAATAAGCGTCGTGCAGCGCGACGTACTTGCCGACGATGGCGATTTCCGTACGGTTTTTGAGCGACTTCACCTTGGCGACGAGTTGCTCCCATTCCGTCATATTCGGCGGGTTCCTGAACGCGTCGAGCTTCAAATGCTTGACGACGATGTCGTCCAGCCCCTGTTCCCTCAGCATCATAGGCACCTCGTACAGCGTCCCCGCATCCTGGCATTCGATCACGGCTTCCGCGTCGATATCGCAGAACAATGCCAGCTTCCGCTTCATATCCTCGGCAAGAGGATGCTCCGTGCGGCATACGATTACCTGTGGCTGAATGCCGATGCTGCGCAGCTCCTTGACGCTATGCTGGGTCGGCTTCGTCTTCACTTCCCCGGCCGCCTTCAAATATGGAATAAGCGTAACGTGAATGTACATGACGTTATCGCGCCCGATGTCGCTCTTGATCTGACGGATCGCTTCCAGAAACGGCAAGCTCTCGATATCGCCGACGGTGCCCCCGATCTCCGTAATAACGACGTCGGATTGCGTCTCGCGCCCGGCACGGAACACCCGGTCCTTGATTTCGTTCGTAATATGCGGAATGACTTGAACGGTACCGCCCAAATATTCTCCGCGGCGCTCTTTCGTGATGACGGACGAGTAAATTTTCCCGGTTGTTACATTGCTCGTCTTGGACAAATTGATATCGATGAAGCGTTCGTAGTGGCCGAGGTCCAGGTCGGTTTCCGCTCCGTCGTCGGTAACGAATACTTCGCCGTGCTGGTAAGGGCTCATCGTGCCGGGATCGACGTTGATGTACGGGTCGAATTTCTGAATCGTCACCTTAAGCCCCCGGTTTTTGAGCAGTCTCCCCAAGGACGCAGCGGTAATCCCTTTACCGAGCGAAGAAACGACGCCGCCTGTTACGAAAATATACTTGGTCACGTTTGTAAACCTCCGTTCAAGTCTGGAAAGCAAGTACGCCCGATAGCCCGGGCAAAAAAAATAAAAGTGACTCCCGCCGAGACGGGGCACTTTAGTCGGATTCGTTGCCGAATTGTAAATCTATAGCCCAAAACATAGTTTACCCGGTAGCCGGGAGCCTGTCAAGGGAACGCGATCATCTCTTAAAAGACATCTTCCGGCCGGTTCATCGACCGGCTTATTTTTTGTCGTCCTCGTCGGAATCGTCTTCTTCGGCGTCGCTCTCTTCCTCTTCGCCTTCCTCGAAATCCTCGTCCTCTTCCGCTTCCTCGTCGATTTCGGCGATTTCTCCCTCGACTTCCTCGATCTCCGCGTCGTCGATCGCTTCCTCGTCCTGGTAGAAGTCCTCTTCCTCTTCCCCGCTGAACTCGTCTTCGCCTTCGTACGCTTCGTATTCTTCCTCGGTTTCCTCTTCGGTGAAATAATCGTCGTCGTCATCGTCGTCATTGATGATGCGCGGATGTTTGGCGCTGCCGACCGAATCCTCGGATTTCTCGACCGGATACCACCGCTTCAAGCCCCACAGGTTCGTGCCGACGCATGCAAATCTTCCGTCTATATTAATCTCCGTGTAGAGCTGTGCAATAACCTGCATCACTTGCTCGTCGGTCAAGCCTTTGATTTTGGCTATTTCTTGCATCAAGTCCCGGTAATAGTACGGGTTTTTTGAAGCTTTCAACACTTCGAACGCAAGATCGACCATCGGCATTTCTTTCGCCTGCTCCGCATCGATTTTCAGCGTATATGGGCTGCTCATGGCCTGACACTTCCTTTCCAATAGGGTCTGATGACAACACCGATCCTGTATCTCCCGGCCTGTCTCAAGGGCATAGAGACGGTCCCTTCACTACAATGCCCATTATATTCATTAAGTAAAACCTATTTTTTGCAAAAATGCAACTGTACCGCCTCCAAATCCCGGAGCCGCCGTCAAGGCACAAAAACGGAAGCCGATAAACGGCTTCCGCTCGGACTGTATCCGCAAGGCCAGTGACGACCATTCACCACCCTGCATGCGACAAGAGCGCCCGGAGGTGCTCTTCATTCATACTATGAGCCCGGCGCATCGATGACACAACCGCACGCCTAACTTTTGCGAAAAAAGGCGCTCATCCTATGCGGGCGGATCGTACAGGTTCATATCATATCACGTACCGACATGAGGAGTAGGGGAGGGAATTCATTTGAGCGAATCGGCGCTGCTGCGAATGCTGCGCGAAGCGATCGGGGTATCTCCGAAGCCGTCGAAGCGCCATATTATCCATTTCAAAAACAAGTCGGCGTACGGCCGGTTTCTGGCCGCATTCGAGAAAGCAAACGAACTGTTCCCCGTCAAATCGCTGATCCAGCCGATTAAAATCATCCACGCGATATCGTGCACGCTGAAGCCCGGTTCAACGCCGCTTCGACATCCGAGCATCCGTCTTGTCGAAGAGGATATTCCGATACGCGTTCATGCGCCGCATGCCAAATACATGCAGCAATCCGCGGCTCTCCGCCAAACCGGGCCGGCGATCCCTTGGGGAGTCCGTCAAATCAAATCGCCGGAGGCGTGGAAAGAAACGCGCGGCAGCCGCATCCGGATCGGAGTTGTCGATACCGGTATCGACTATACGCATCCCGACCTGCGGGGACGGATATCCCGCGGCATCAACCTGCTGCATCGCAGTCTGCTTCCGGTGGACGATAACGGCCATGGCACGCATATTTCCGGCACCATCGCCGCTTCCAATCAAGATTCCGGCCTCGTCGGCGTGGCGCCTCACGCCGTCATCCATCCCGTCAAGGCGTTCGATCAGAACGGAACCGCGTACGTGTCGGACATCGTCCTGGGCATCGATTGGTGCGTCCGCAACCGGATGCATATTATCAATATGAGCTTCGGCATGAAAAACCGCAGCAGATCGCTTCACGACGCCGTCCGGAACGCTCACAAAATGGGGATCGTCGTAGTCGCGTCCTCCGGCAATGAAGGCAAGCTGTCGTCCATCGACTATCCCGCGCGCTTCTCCCAAGTCATCTCCGTCGGGGCAACGGCCGCGAACAAAAAAATAGCCCCGTTCAGCAACAGGGGCAGGGCGATCGATCTGTATGCGCCGGGCGACAAAATCAAGTCGACCTGGCTGCAGCATAAATATATGGAGCTGAGCGGCACTTCGATGGCGACCTCGCACGTATCCGGCGTGATTGCCCTAATGCTGGCCGTCAAGCCGGGACTGTCTCCGACCGAAATCAAATCGATTTTGCAAAAAACGTCGAATCCCGTATCCGGCCTGAAGTCGCGCGCCGGGGCGAAGGGCGGCGAAATCGATGCCGCCCGGGTACTGCGGCACCTCGGTCCGTGACAGCTCCATGCCGCTTCGAAAGGTAACCGGCGGCTTCCGGTCATCCCGAACCGCACCCTTACATGCTCGCCGGCGCCGATACGCCAACCAACCCCAGCACGTTGCGAAGGACGATCCGCAGCGCGGCGAGGAGGGCAAGACGGGCTTGCGTCAACTCCGGACGGTCGGTAATAACCCGTTCCGCTTTGTAATAGCTATGGAACTGCGAAGCCAGCTCATACACGTAACGGATGAGCCGGTGCGGAGCGTACTGGGCGGCGGCTTCCGCAAGCTCTGCCGGAAGCTCCCCCATTTTGCGCAGCAGATCGAATTCCGCCTCCGTCTGCAGCGGGGACAGATCGACATCGCCGTGCGGCAGGACGGCTACTCCCTGCTCTTCCGCCTGGCGGAAAATGCTGCAAATGCGCGCATGGGCATACTGGACGTAAAACACCGGATTTTCATTCGATTTGGAGATGGCCAAATCCATGTCGAAATCCAGATGGGAGTCATTGCTGCGCATCGTGAAGAAGTAACGGATGGCGTCTACGCCGACCTCATCCATGAGGTCCTCCATCGTGACCGCCTTGCCCGTCCGTTTCGACATTTTCACCTTCTCGCCGTTCTGATACAGGCTTACCATTTGGGCGATAAGCACGGTCAGCTTGTCCGGATCGAAGCCGAGAGCTGCCATCGCCGCTTTCACCCGCGGGATGTATCCGTGATGGTCCGCTCCCCAGATGTTGATCATCTCGTCGAAGCCGCGCTCGTATTTCGTGCGGTGGTAGGCGATATCCGGGGTCAAATACGTATAGCTGCCGTCGTTCTTGATGAGCACCCGGTCCTTGTCGTCGCCGTACGGCGTCGTGCGCAGCCAGGTCGCTCCCTCCTGCTCGAAAATGTGGCCGTTCTCGCGCAGCTGCGCGAGCGCGGGAGCGATTTTGCCGGTCTCGTACAGGGACGTCTCGCTGTACCATTCGTCGAAGGTAACGCCGAAGCGGGCCAAATCCCGTTTGATTTTGGCAAGCTCCTTTTCCAGCCCGTACGATTTGAAGTAAGCTCTGCGTTCCGCTTCGGTCAAGACGGCTAGCCTGTCGCCTTCCCGGTCCTTCAGCTCTTGGGCGAACCGTTTGATATCTTCTCCGTAATAGCCGTCCTCGGGCATCTCCGCTTCTTGTCCGAGCGCCTGCAAGTACCGCGCTTCGATCGACTTGGCGAGGTTGTCCACCTGATTGCCCGCATCGTTGATGTAATATTCCCGTGTGACGTCGTAGCCCGCGAAATCGAGCACGTGGCAAAGCGCATCCCCTACGGCGGCCCCTCTCGCATGACCGAGATGCAGGCTGCCCGTAGGATTGGCACTGACAAACTCGACTTGCACCTTTTTTCCTACGCCTACCGGCACCCGGCCGTAATCGGCATCCGCTTCCAGCACTTCATGGACGACGTCGTACAAATAGCTCCGGTCCATGAAGAAGTTGATGAAGCCCGGACCGGCGATCTCGACCTTGGCGATGTACGCTCTTGCCATATCGAGGCGTTCGATCAGACGCTCCGCGATTTGCCGCGGGTTTTGCTTGGCCACTCGGCTGAGCTGCATGGCGATGTTCGTGGACAGGTCGCCGTGCGCCTTTTCCTTCGGCACTTCCAGTACGATGTTCGGCAGCTGCGAACGATCTGCGATTCCCGCCTCCACGACCGCTTCCGCGATCGTCTCCTGCAGCAAAGCTTCAATCCGTGCGATAACGTTCATTCCGTACAATCCTCCTCGATCACTAGCCTTAGCCGTATTCGCCCGGCGTAGACGCCATCGGTGTACATGTCGTAGCTCCATGCGAGCGAGCCCAATCCGTCCGACAGCTTGCGGTCGATACCGTGAGTTACCAATTCCAGCTGCATCCGGCCCTGCGGCAGAGCGTAGGTACCGGCCGTACGCGTTCCCGAGCGGAACGTCAGATCGGACTCGACGTCGCCGTGGCGAATCACTTTCACTTGCTTCTCGTCCCACTTTACGGTAGCGGTCGTCCTGCCCATATCCGGGTCGGGCTCCGCATAGCGCAAATAGTACGAATCGTTCATATGGTACAGCTCGCCTTGCGCTTGCTGGACATGGACCTGCTCCGCTTGCTTGCTCTCGATGCGGATTCGGACTTTCCGCTTCATAATATCGACCGCTCCCGTTTACGTTCCTTTAGCACCAGTTCCTAAGTGTATCGCACCGCGCCCCGAAATTCAACGGATCTTGTCGAAAACGGACGTTCAAGCTTTGTCGGAAAGCCGTTCGACGATCAGCAGCACATTGCGGATAATATGGTACGGATCTTTGACCGGCAGCGCGACCACTTTATCCAGCGGCTGTCCGTCGCGGTCCCGGATCTGGATCCACTCGCCGACGGTTACGTCCGGGTTCGGGAATGTCCGGAACACGTATTCATGCGTTTTCTCGTACAGCTCGGCGAAATCGCGATCCCCCGTCAGACGGTAGGCGAGAAGCGTCGTATACAGCGCCTCGGAATGCGCCCACCACAGCTTGCTGTCCCACGTATTCAACACATTGGCGTCGAAGGCCGTCCCCCGGTCCGTTCCCTTTGGCGGTCCGCCTTCGCAGTCGACGTAGTGGAGAAGCCCTCCGAACGTCTCGTCCCAACCGATCGCATACGCCCGCTTGATTGCCCGGGATACGCGTTCGATCCATTCCGCGTTGCGCTCCTTCTCCGCTTCGTGCAGGACGAACCACATGTCCTCGAGCGTATGTCCGGGGTTCAAGTGGCGCGACACGACCCAATCCGCGTCCCGGCTGCCGTCGGCCCTGAGCACCTCCGCCACTGTATCGTCCGGTTGGAAGAAAGTCGTAATAATCTCGTTCGCGTAGGCTACCCGCCGCTGCGAAAGCTCGCCGGCCCGGGGATGTCCGGAAGCGAGCAAAGCTTCATGAACCGACTGCGCGACGTTCAGCATAATCATCGGAATCGAATGCGACTGGAAAGCATCCGGCAGCGTGTAAGGCTCGCTGCGCAAATCCCCGGAAGCGATCCGCCGCTCCAGACGGTCGAACAGTCCGAGCGCTTCGGCAATCGTCTCCGCATCCCCGCTTACCCGTCCGAATTCCGCAAACCCCATCGCCACGAAACAATCGACGAACAAGCTGATATCGTACCCCTTGCCCGGGTATACTTCTTTCTTCTCGCCTTCCCGGGTCAACAAGTAGGCGCAGTTGCCGTTATCCATGATCGCGTGACGCTTCAGGAAGCCGACCGTCTTCGCCGCATGAGCCAAATAAGCATTCGCATCGCCAGGCACCATGCCCCGCCGTACCGCATCGGCCAGCCGCGCCAGTGCCCACACGAATCTCCCCTGGGACCATACGTACTTATCCGTGCTTGTCCGGCTCTTGCCGTCATTCGAGAAGCATGTAAATACGCCTCCCAGCTCGCGATCGAGCGCCTTTTCATTCCACCAGAAAGGCAGCAGCACATCCGTCAAATGTCGTTTGTAATCGTCGAGCAGTACCGGCGAATCCAACCGTGGCATCGGCAATCCTCTCCCTTTCTCCCCAGGTATGTAGGTACGAGCCGTATTCGGCCTGCAAGCTGAAAAAAAAGATGAAGGGCGTCCTTCATCTTTCGGCTTTATCGTGATGCTTCGATTATTTGATCAAGTCTTCCACGAACTTGGGCAGCGCGAACGCAGCCTTGTGCAGCCGCGGCGTGTAATACTTCGTCTCGATCTCGGGAATGCCGGTCTCGTCGACCTGCAGCGGATCGTACGTTTTGCTTCCGAGCGTAAACGTCCACAGACCGCTCGGATAAGTAGGGATGTTCGCCCCGTACACGCGAACGATCGGGAAAATCTCGCGAACGTCCCGGTTGACCGTGCGGATCAAATCCGCCTTGAACCAAGGGTTGTCCGTCTGGGCGACGAAAATGCCGTCTTCCTTAAGCGCCTCGTAGATGCCTTGGTAGAAGCCTCGGCTGAACAATTCCACAGCGGGCCCGACCGGCTCCGTAGAGTCGACCATGATAACGTCATACGTGTTTTTATGCTCATGAATGTGCATATATCCGTCATTGACAATGACTTGCACGCGCGGATTATCCAGCTCGCCTGCGATTTCGGGCAAATATTTTTTGGAATATTCGATAACTTTGCCGTCTATTTCGACCAGTACCGCTTTCTCGACCTTGGGGTGCTTCAGCACCTCGCGAATGACGCCGCCATCGCCGCCGCCGACAACCAGCACGTGCTTCGGATTCGGATGGGTGAACAAGGCGGGATGGGCTACCATCTCATGGTAGACGAACTCGTCGCGTACCGTGGTCATGACCATGCCGTCCAGCACGAGCATGCGGCCCCATTCCGTCGTGTCGATGATCGCCAAATCTTGAAATTCCGTCTGCTCCCTAACGAGGGTTTCTTTAATTTTGGCCGTAATGCCGAATTCCTCGGTCTGTTTCTCGGTATACCACAGTTCCATGAGGGTCATCCCTTCCTTCCCTTAACTCGCTTCCTTCATTGTACCACAAGGCACAAATTGTATTATAGTAAAACACCGCAAAAATGCAACGGCCCGATGCAAAAACCGTCGTCTTTCATAAAAACTTAAAAGAAGCAGCACGAAATCGGAAGCAATCTTCGCTTTTTCTTCGGCTTCCTTGAATAGCAGCCTCCTTCGCACCCCATACTAGGAATAGTAGTTTCCAAAGATGCCCACCGAAGGAGGAGCCGCTATGGAGGGAACGGATCATAGCACAAACGGCCGCGGCGGCGGAAGCCGTTCGAGACAGGGACGCCGTCCCAAAAAGGGGCGCTTCCGCAAATTCGTGACGTTTATGTTCAGCTGCGCCCTGCTCGGCATATCGGGACTCGTCGTGCTCGTGCTCTATTTGCATTCCCAAGCGCTCCCGGTCGGGACATTCTCCCAGCCGTCGCAAATGTACGATATGCACGGCGAGCTGATCACCTCGTTCCAGCCGGGCCAAAACCGCGAATTCGTGCCGCTGAAAAGCATACCGAAATCTTTGATCGACGCTACGCTGGCCATCGAGGACAAACGTTTCTACGATCACGTAGGAGTCGATTTGCGCGGTATTGCCCGCGCCGCCGTCGTCAACGTGCAGCATATGGACAGGGTCCAGGGAGCAAGCACGCTGACCCAGCAGCTGGCCCGAAATCTATATTTGACCCAGGATCGCACCTGGTCGAGAAAAATAAAAGAAGCGATGTACGCGGTCCAGCTCGAAATGCAGCTCAGCAAAGATCAGATTATGGAGAAGTATTTGAACGACGCCACGTATTACGGCAATTCCGCATATGGCGTCCAAGCCGCGGCGAAGCTGTTCTTCGGCAAAGACGTAAGCGAGCTGTCGCTTGCCGAAAGCGCGATGATCGCCGGCGTACCGAAGGGGCCGCGCTATTACTCGCCTTATTTCGATATGGACAATGCCAAGCAGCGCCAGGAGCTGATTTTATCCGAAATGGCCAATCAGGGCTTCATTACGGAGCAGGAGGCGGAGAACGCCAAGCGGGAGAAGCTGGATATCCAGCCGGCGGCCAAAAAAAACACAGTCGTCCAGGCGCCGTATTTCCGCGATTACGTGCGCCATATAGCCACACAGCAGCTCGGTATCGACGATCGCGAGTTCGAGGAGGGCGGCATCCGGATATACACGACGCTTGATCTCGCTATGCAGAAGGTCGCCGAAGAAGCCGTCGCCAAGCAGTTGGACGACAAGGACGAGCTGCAGGCGTCTCTCGTGGCGATCGATCCGCGCAACGGCTACGTGAAGGCGATGGTCGGCGGCAAAGATTACAGCGCCAATCAGTTTAACCGGGCCATATCGGACAGCCGGCAGCCGGGCTCCGCGTTCAAGGCGTTCGTCTATTTGACGGCGCTGCAGCAGCCGGGCTTTACTCCGGTTAGCCGGTTCAAGAGCGAACCGACCGTGTTCACGTACGACAACGGGCGGAAAACGTACACGCCCAGCAATTTCGCCGGCAAATACCCGAACGGCTTTATCGATTTGCGGGAAGCGATCTCGAAATCGGACAACATCTACGCGGTACAAACGATCATGCAGGTCGGCGCGGACAAAGTTATCGAGACGGCGCGAAAAATGGGCGTGACGAGCCCTCTCGAGCCGCTTCCTTCGCTTGCGCTCGGCACGTACCCGGTCAGCCCCCTCGAGATGGCGGGGGCATTCGGGGTTATCGCCAATCAAGGCGTGCGAATCGAGACTACGGTCATTACGAAAATCGTATCCTCCACCGGTCGAGTATTATATGAAGCAAAGCCTTCCAAGGTAAAGGTCGTCGAGCCGGAATACGCTTATACGCTCACCAATTTGATGAAAAGCGTCTTTGACCCGGGAGGAACGGCCGGCCGGGTCGCCGAGCAGATCAAGCGGCCGGTTGCCGGCAAAACCGGTACGACAAACACCGACGCGTGGATGGTCGGCTTCACGCCCGAGCTTGCGACCGCCGTCTGGGTCGGATACGACCGCGACCGCGTCATCAGCTCCGTGGATTCGTACAAGGCGTCTCCGATCTTCGCGGACTTCACCGAGCATGCCCTCGAAGCGGTCCCCCCGAAGCTGTTCCCGATGCCGGACAACGTGGTCAGCGTCTATATCGACCCGGCTACGGGCAAGCTGGCTACCGACAAGTGTCCGGGCGCCCGGGCGGAAGTGTTCGTCAAAGGGACGGAGCCGACCGACTATTGCTCCGAGCACGGGAACGCTCCGCCGAGCGACGGGAAGAACGAGCAGAAGAAGGGCTCGTGGTGGAATGATTTGAAACGCTGGTGGAACGACTGAGGCGGTCCGGACAAAGCGCCGCGATGTTCGGCGTGGAGCGGCCCTGCAGGGCCCGAAGCCTGCGCCGCAACACAAAAAGGCAGACGAGAAATCGTCTGCCTTTTTGCTGTCCTAGTATATTGTGCAAATATACTCCAATTAGTTTAACCGAGAAGCCTCAATCCCACAACGGCTGACACACAATCGACACAAAAGATTCGAGATCAGGCGAGCCCTTGCTTCAGAGCCTCTCCCGAGCGTTCCCACCATTCCGCGTTATGTCCGATCAAGACGTTTCGGAGAGCCGTCTTCTCCGTCTCGTTCAACCCGTCCAAAATGATTCGCCCTTTGAGCGCGTAGTCCATTTTGTTGACGTGTTCGGCGAGAATTTTCCAGCCTCTTCTGGCTTCGGTATCGACCAGCATCTCGCAGGCCGTCGCCCCCGAGTAAAATTGCCCTTCCTCGTTTCTTCCGACGTACACCCACACGATCCAGCACTTGCGGCCGTTCGGCACGTCCTCCTTGTTCATGGAAAACTTGACGCCGCGCTCCACCTTGCTCTTGGCATGAATCGCGCCCAAATCGATGTATGCTTCGTCTCCGTCAATGATGACGCTGGACAAATTGGACAAATCGAGCGCGCCCGCGCCGAAGCCTTTATGCTCTTTGCTGCTGACGACGTTCAGCGCCAGCTTCTTTTTTTCATTGTTTTCCATGGCAGCTTCACCTTCCATTTTTCCGACTGGCGAAAAATCGTCCCGTTTCCACTTATTTTAGCTAATAATCCGCGAAAAGCAAACATATACATGCTGTAGATGCTTGTCAACGGGGTGAGAATCGTTTATGATCAAACGCCTGTCCAAACGCAGCACACTATGGCTTGTCCTTCTTGCACTGCTTGCCGCGACGATTACCGTCCAATTCGCGGGGCGCCCCTGGCCTTACGCAGCGTCTACCGTCTTGAACGAACCCGGGCCTGCGCCCCAACCGCTCGAGCCGCCGTCGCCGACCGTCAAGGATACGCCGAAGCCGCTCAGCAACCGGATCGTGGAGTATCATATTGCCGTCCAGCTGGACGCCGAACAGAAGAGCTTGACCGGTGCCCAAGCCTTGACATGGAAAAACCCGGGAACCCAGCCTGTCAGCGAGCTATACTTTCATCTGTATCCGAATGCATTCCAATCGAAGAAGTCGACGTTTTTGCGCGAATCCGGAGGCAAGCTGCGGCAGGACGAAATGAAAAACGACAGCTACGGTGCCATGACGATCGAATCGATCGCAACCGAGGACGGAACCGATCTGACACCCTCGATGCAATTCGTACAGCCCGACGATGGCAACAAGCAGGATCAGACATTAATGAAAATACGCCTCCCGCAACCGGTCAATCCCGGCGGCGAGACGACCGTCAAGTTTCGTTTCTCGGTCAAGCTCCCTTATGTATTCGCCCGGATGGGCTATGCGGGAGATTTCGTCATGGCGGGACAATGGTTTCCGAAGATCGCCGTCTATGAGAAAAAAGGGATGCGCGGCAGAGCCGAGGAAGGCTGGAATTTGCATCAATATCACGGCAACTCGGAATTTTACGCCGATTTCGGCATGTACAACGTGCGCATTCAGGTTCCGACCAACTATACGGTGGCGGCTACCGGCTTTCCGACCAAGCCTGCCGCCGACGACGGGACGAAGAAGACGTACCAGTTCTACGCCGACGACGTTCACGATTTCGCCTGGGCGGCCTCTCCGAACTTCATTTATGTGGAGGAGCCGTTCTCGACCCCTCACGTGCCCGGCGTCAAAATCAAGCTGTACCTCGATCCCGCGCACGAATCGTTGAAAGACCGCTACCTGTACGCGGCGAAGCGGGCGTTGGCCAAATACAGCGAATGGTTCGGTACTTATCCGTATTCGACCTTGTCCATCGTCATCCCCCCGCCTGGCGGCAACGGCGCGGGCGGCATGGAGTATCCGACGCTCGTCACCGGCTGGGAGGCGTCCGACAGCACCGACGGCTTCGAGCTCGAGCGCGTCATCGTGCACGAAATCGGCCACCAGTACTGGTACGGCATGGTCGCGAGCAACGAATTCGAGGAGGCGTGGCTGGACGAAGGCTTTACGTCCTATGCCGAGGATTTGCTCATGGCGAGCGAATTCGGGCAGAAAACGAACCTCCCGCTCGAATCGAGCTATATTACGAGTCCGGAGCCGCTCCGGCAAGCGTCATGGCTGTATGGCGGGCACAGCCGCTACGCCGATAACGTCTATACCCGCGCGAAGCTCGTGTTGACGGGCATCGAGAAGCAAATCGGACAGAAGCAGATGCTTCGCGTGCTGAAAACGTATTTCGAACGATGGAAATTCAAGCACCCGGGTACGAGCGATTTCCAAGCCGTGCTCGAAAGCGTCACGAAAACGAGCTGGAGCGAATATTTCGATCAGTTCGTCAACGGCGGCAGCATGACCGACTATGCCGTCGAGCATATTCAGACCCGCAAAATCAAGCAGGACGACAAGACGGTGTACGAGAATGCCGTGCTGATCAAGAAATACGGCGGCCACTATATGGACGTGCCGATCCGCTTTCACTTTACGGACGGCTCCGACGTGGACAAAAGCTGGGACGGCCGGGATCCGCAGGTGCTGTACACGCTTACGAGCGAATCGCCGATCGAATGGGTCGCGATCGATCCGCGGCAGACAATGATTTTGGAGACGAAGCGGATCAACAACTTTATGCAAGTGTCCGTGGACAGCAAGTGGAAGGTACGCTGGAATATCGGGATCGTCAAATTGATCGAGACCTTGTTGAACGGGGTCGCCTGGTGAGGTGAATGCCGCTTATGCTCCGCCATTTGAAAAACGGCTTCAAAACGACGACATCGCATACGTTTCTCCTTCTCGTGCTATGGCTGTACCATTTCGCTTGGGGCTTCCTGCTGCTCCTATTCGTCAAATCGGTTGTCGTCCCGCTGATGCACCGGTTTCCCGGCCAGCATCTGGCGCCGGGCGCCTCCCATCTGTTTATGGCGGAAGGGCAGTTCCGCCTGATGAAAACCGATATCAGCCATACGTATTTGTGGCTGCTGCTCGCATTCGTGGCCGCGCGAATGCTCCTTACTCCGCTGCTGAACGCGGGAGTCTACTATTCGATCCACAATGCCCATATGAATTCGGGCTATCGGTTTCTGCAAGGAATCCGGCAGTTGGGACGGCCGTTCTTCGGATACTATCTGATCCAGATGGCGTTGACGCTGGCGCCCTTGTATTGGCTGTATCCGGTAGCGGAGAAAGCGTTCCTGAAGCACGGCGATTACACATCGCTCGGACTCGCGCTTCTGCCCTGGATCGCTGCCTATGTCCTGTACGGCTTCCTGCTCCGCCTGTGCTTCATCTATATTCAGCTTGGACGAACGGCGGAGGACACGGCCGGCAAGTCTCTCCTGCTGTTCCTCCGCAAGCTTCCCGTCATCGCGGCTCTGGCTCTGACGATTATCGCTTTGTCCGGCGCGGCGACGGCCGCCGCATTATCCGCCTCTCTCTTGTGGGCCGGCATTTCCGCCCTTATTCTGCAGCAGCTGTTCCATATCGTGAACTTGCTGTTCAAGCTGTGGACGATCGCCGCGCAGTATCACGTATATGCCGGCGAAGCGAAATGAGATATGGCGAACCGGAAGTATTCAAAGAGAGGAAGCTATGAAGGCAAGGAGGCGGGGAATGCACTCCACTTCCGTTAAAATCCAGTTGTCTTATTTGAAATTGCCGAGGTTACAACTCGATTATAAAGTCAGCCGCTCCGCTTTACGCACATTTCCCCGCCCCCTTTTAGTATTCCATAATCTCTTTTCGACTTTATAACCGAGCCCGCCCCCTTCTCTTTCACGACAGAGAAGGGGTTTTTTCTCGTTATTTTAAGCTTTTTTGAAATAAAATTGATTTTATCAAAAAAAATGTTGGAATAAAGCAGGAAATCCATCGGAAAAGGCGAATTATAATTACCCGGAAACAAAATAATCGAAACATGCCGAATTCCTGCGCAAGCAGGAAACGGGGGAACCATTCCGGGTGAATTGATCTCGCATGCAAGTGATCATAGGGCACCTTCGACCGAACCCTCAGCTAACCTCGTAGGCACCGGAAGGAGTCGCCTCTTTGAAAAAGGCAGCTATTGTGTTAACAACCATGGTCGTTCTGTTCTGTGCTCAGATTGGTAGCGCTTTCGCGGAAACCGTGCTCGACAAGACGGTTGACGAGTATATCGGCACCAAGTATAAGAGCGCTGGGACGACCACGAGCGGGTTCGACTGCTCCGGCTTCACGATGTTCATATTCAACAAGATTGGCATCGAGCTGCCCCACCAATCGAAATCGCAAGCTACGAAAGGGTATTGGATCGACAAAAAAGATCTGAGACCCGGAGATCTGGTGTTCTTCAACACCGACGGCAAAGGCATTTCCCACGTCGGCATCTATCTCGGCAACGACGAGTTCATTCACTCGGCAACCGACGATGGCGTTGTGAGGAACAATATGAACGAGAAGTACTACAAAACTCGTTATGTGTCCGCCCGCAGAGTCATCTGGGACGACCTCTACAACGAGCTGGTAGCGGAAGCGAAGTAAAGGCAACAACCCGGCACAAGCCCGGCAAGCGCGGATATCCGCCTTGCCGGGCTTGTAATCTATTACACCGAGCCGCTTTGCGTCTGAAGTCTATAATCCCCGCTCCAGCAGCTCCCGTACTTGATGTCCGTCTTCCAGCCCGAGCGCCGCCAGGGCAAGCCCACACGCTTCCGCTTGGCGGATACCGCGAACGATTCTGCGGACGGCCGGCAGCGAAGGCGCGTTCATGCTCAATTCGTCCACGCCCAGTCCGACAAGAAGCGGCACGGCTGACGGATCTCCGGCCATTTCGCCGCAGACGCCGACACGCTTCCCGCGAGCGTGCGCCGATTCGACCACGTGTCGGATGAGGCGAAGCACCGCCGGATGATAACTGTCATAGAGCGCGGAAATGTGCTCGTTCATCCGGTCCACCGCCAGCGTATATTGCGTCAAATCGTTCGTACCGATGCTGAAGAAGTCGGCTTCCTCCGCAAGCACGTCCGCCAGCAGCGCCGCAGACGGGATTTCGATCATGATTCCCGTCTCCCACCGCTCCGGTACCGCCGACCCTTCCCGGCGCAGGCCGGCGACAGCTTCCTCTACGGCAGCTTTGGCGCGGCGAAGCTCGGAGACAGTCGAGATCATCGGAAACAAAATGCGCAACTGGCCGTCCGCCCCTGCCGCCCGAAGCATAGCGCGAAGCTGCGCGTCGAACAAATCGCGGCGGTCCAGGCATAGACGAATGGCTCGCCAGCCGAGAAACGGATTCGGTTCCGCGGGCAGGTTCAAATAGGGCAGCTCCTTGTCCCCTCCGATATCCAGCGTCCGGAGAACGACCGGACGGGCGCCCATGGCGGCGAAGACGGCTCCATATTGGCGCACCTGCTCCTCTTCGTCCGGCGCGCGGTCCCGGTTCATGTACATGAACTCGGTTCGGAACAAGCCGATTTCTTCGGCTCCGTTCGCGAGCGCGTTCCCGGCCTCCGCGGCGCTCCCGATGTTGGCCCCGAGCGCAATCGTACGGCCGTCCAACGTAACCGCCTCGGCGCCGGCCTGCTCCCGATCCGCCGCCACTCCCGCCTGCCATTCGGCTCTTTTCCGTTCATAGACGCCGAGCCGCTGCGGGGACGGATTCACCCATACGGCCCCCGAAGCCCCGTCTATGACGATCGTATCGCCGTCCGAGATGCTCTGCATGACCGCGCGGGCTCCTACGACCGCCGGAAGCCCCAGGCTTCGGGCCATAATCGCGGCATGGGACGTTGCGCCGCCGGCTTCCGTGACGAAGCCTCGCACGAGCGGGGGCAGCTGGGCTGTATCCGAGGGCGTCAGCTCGTAAGCGATCAGGATGCACTCCTCCTCGATTCCGGCAAAGGGTGAGAGCCCGGCCCCGCCCAACTGCTCCAACAGCGCTTGGCCGAGATCGCGGAAATCCGCTGCCCGCTCCCGCATGTAGGCGTCATCCATGGCCTCGAATTCGTCGGCGAGCAGCCGGACCGCCGCCGTAACGGCCGCTTCCGCGCTGCGAGCCTCCTCCGATACGCTGCGGCGTATCTCCTCTTCCAGCTCCGGGTCGGACAAGATGGCCAGATGAGCGGCAAAGATGTCCGCCTCGCGTTCGCCCAGCTTTCGCTCCGTTTCGCAGCGCAGCCGCTGCAGCCGCTCCTTCGTCCGCCCGAGCGCCTCGTCGATGCGTATAAGCTCCCGTCCGATTTCCCCTTGCGGCACGGTTTCTCTCTTGACTACGGCGGCATTGCGGCTTAAGAGCAATGCGCGGCCGATCGCGATTCCCGACGCTCCCGGTATCCCCTGAATCATCGCTCGATTCCTCCCTTAGCCGTCGATATGGGCCAGAAACCCGGCAAGACTCTCAATAGCCTCGGCCTCATCCGCTCCGTCCGCCACGATGGTCACGCTGTCCCCTTGCTTCGCTCCGAGCCTCATCAGACCGATGACCCGTTTGCCGTCCGCCTGCTTGTCTTTGAATTTGACCGTAACGACGGCTTCGAACTTGGCGGCCGTCTCGGCGAAAAAAGTTGCCGGACGGGCATGCAGCCCGCCCGCATTGCGCAATTCCAGTTCCCGGCTAATCATGATGCAGCTCCCCCTTAATCGATCCAGTCGCTCAACTGATCCAGCAACTGCTCCACATCACCGATGCGGGTCAGACCGGTAGCCGGATCTACGATAGATGTATAGATGTGCGGAATGATGCGCTGCGCCCCGTTCTCCGCGCATACTTGCACGATTCGGGCCACATTCGACGGCTCGATGCCTCCCGTAGGCTCGAACATCGTAATGCCTTGAGCAACCGCCGCCTTAACCATCGCGGCGACTTCGTCGAGACGCTTCGCGCCCTCGATCGGAAACAGTTTGACCGAATGTACGCCGATGTCGGCCAGCATAGCCGCAGCCGCCTCGCAGGACAAGGCTTCCTTGAACGCCCGGCTCGCCGCTCCCGTCGTTACGATCACTTTACCCGGCTCCCCGGCCGGTTGAACCAAGGCATTGACGAGCGTGCCGGACGAACCGGCTTGCTTCAGCGCCCCGATCGTATAGCCTGCTGCCGGAAATACTTGATTGACGTGAACGGGCTTCGTCCGTACGGCTACTTGAACGACCTTCTCCCATTGGGTCGGGTCTCCCGCGCCCAGCCCGACGGACACTTGCACACCGGCCGCCTGGAACGCCTCGACCCTCTCGACTGCCGCGTCTACGGTCGCAAACTCTTTAACCATCACGCCGACCATGACGTTTCCCCGGGCAGCTTCCGTTATTAGCTTGGCATTGTCCAAATCTTTGGCAAGTACGTTCAATCCTACTGCTGGCTTGCGGCTCATATGGAACTCCCCTTCGAAATAATGTCACGGATACGGTCCGCGATCAGCTGCTCCTGATTCGGCAGCAGCGGACGCGGATCGATGAAAATAATGCCGACGTTCGAATAATGATTGCGCGTATAAATGGCCGGATCTCCGGACTGCAGCCGTTTGATCAGCTGCTTGGCGTCCATGCCGGCGGTAGCGGGATCGATTTCCAGCTTGGCACGGTAAATGTCCCGTCCCGACTCGTCCTGGGAAATGCCCCCTTTGACCCCCGGGACGCCCTCCAGCAATTGCAGGAACCGCTCCATCCGCGCTTTCTGCTCGCCGCCCGTTTCTTCCTTGGCGCCATACCGCGCCAGAGCGGTCAGCAGGCCGACAACGCCTTCCTTGCCTACCTTCATGGCCCGGCCGATCCCTTTGTACTGCGCACGGCAAGCTTCGATCAAATCTTTGCGCCCGCAAATAAAGCCCGACGTCGGACCTTCCAGCGCCTTGCCGCCGCTGTAGCAGACGAGATCGGCGCCGAGCGCGATATATTTGCGCATATCCTCTTCCGCCGCCGCGTCCACGATGAGCGGTATTCCTTTGGCAGCCGCGATTTCCTTCATAGCCTCCAGCGACTGCACGCCCTTCTGGACCGCATGATGCGATTGGATAAACAGCAGCGCCGCGGTGCGGTCGTTGACCGCTTCGGTCAGATGCGCTTTCTCCGTATGGTTGGCGTGGCCGACCTCCACGGGGTTGCCGCCTCCCAGCGCGATCATCTGAGTGACGGAAGCGCCGAAGTGGACGGAGTGGCCTTTCTGCAGCACGATCTCGTCGGGCACGCCGGCAGGACGAGGCAGCCGCTCGATAAGCGATAAATTCGTTCCGGCAATCACCGCAGCCGTCGCGATGGCGATCCCCGCAGCCGCGCCCGTCGTCGGACAGCCGTCCTCGGCCCCGGTCGCTTTGGCGATTTCGCGGCCGGCCGCGACCAGCAGCTCGTCGATCTCCACGTAATCCTGCGCCGCTTCGGATACTGCCCGGGCTACCTCGGGGTGGACCGCGCTTGCGCCGAGCGCCGTCATTTTGCCGCTGGCGTTGACGACTTGCTTCAAGCCGAATTTGCTGAATACGTTCATATGGACACCGCCTTTATGGTTGTTTAAACCGGTGAAGAGGTACGGAGAATAAGTCAGCCAAGAGATGGAGCGGTTAAGACTGGAAGCGGGAATAAGCGCTTCAGCCTCCCGTTGAAATCAGGTTCCCTTGAATAGACCGTGCGGTGGGAGGCTGATTTCAAATGAGGCCCGTAAACTTTCCGCTGCATCTTTCCCACCCCCATCTGCATTTCAATCATCTCTTAGGATTTATTCATCCATCTTCTACGCGACCGGAAAAATCGTTCCGAGGACCATCGCCCCGACAATGGCGCCGGCGGCGACCGGCCGATCCCATAAATAGAACAGGATCGCTCCGGCGAGAGCGCCGAGGCCGATCGGGATCGATACCGTCAGAGCCGAGGCTACGACGAGCGGCCCGAGAAATCTCGCCGCCGAATTGCCCGCCCCTATAATGATATCGGAGCCGTACGTCGAGGCCGCGGGAACCGCATCGGGTCGCTGCGACCTCGCCCGCAGCCAGAGCACGGCCGCGCCTACCGCGTACCCGAGGAGCGCGCCCGTCAGCAGGGCTAGCGGGAAAGAAGCGAGCGGCGCCGTAACGCCTGCGCCGAGCAGCAGCGCAGGTATGCCGATCCCGATACCGGTCTGCATGCCGCCCCCGATATCGAGGACGCCGGTCAGAGAGCCCTCGAACACGCGGGCCAGCATGAAGCTGATCCCGTATGCCGCGGCCGCGCCATATCCGCCGCCATGCAGCGCGGCCGTAAGCATGGCCACTACCGACAATTCGTTGAACACGCCCGTGTGGGCCGTATAGTACAAATGCGTGCCGGCGAATACTCCGGCGGCCATAATGGCCGTAAATAACGGAAACGCCCGATTGGAATACCAGAACCCGGATTTGTTCTCCATTACCGCCCGCCCCCTCCGGTTCCGAAAAAGTCGTGAACGCCGATCAGCCAGGAAGGCGCGCTTGCATCCATATCACGCAGCAGCTGCAGATCGGTTTCCCTAGCAAATCCTACGGCCGCTAACGCTGCAAGGATGAAGGCTACCCATGCGATCGTCGCGCGGTTCCATCCGATGTCCTCCACCCGTTTGCCGATAAAAATGCCCAGCATAATGCCGGGAACGGCGTTGCCCAGCACAAAATGCGATATTCCTCCGAGAGCGGTTCCCCATATGCCGGTCCGCTTGCCCGCGTCCATGGCCGCCAGCCAGAAGATGGCCGGCATGACCGGATGGACGAACCATTTCGCGGCCGGGATGAGCACCGCGGCGGCGGCAGCCTTGGTCGACTCCGGCATCATCCAGAAGGCCCCGTTCAGCAGAGCGACGACGGCCATGCCCAGCAGCGCTCCGAGCAGTGCCATGCGGCGGGGGTGATAGAGCGCCTCCTCGGGCGCGCTTCGCCGTTTGAACAAAATGGCCGCGGCCCAGTTCGGAACGATCCGGCTGGTCACATCCTGGGTAAGCACTCCGGTTCCGAGCGCGGTCAGCAGTGACGACCATAAATATTGGGTCCCGTACTTCGCATGGGCCCGCGGATCGTTCTCGCAGGCGCCGAGCTCGCCCATGACCCGAAACGCCCCCATCCCCTGCACGTCCGGAACATGGAACATGCGGGCGATGCCCGCGCCGACGCCGAAGCCGGCGAGCGCCCCTACGGCCATCGATTTCAGCATAAAAAGAACGAATTCCATCGCGAGGCTTCAACCCCTTTTGGCTTGAATGAACTGTTCCGTCAGACGGCGTCCCAGCTCCTCCGTATCCATGAATCCGTACCCGAGCACCTTCTTGCCGTCCCGGATGGCGGTCAAGCCTTGCTCGACCGAACGAAGACTGTAGGCGGCCGGGTATTTGTACTTCGTCTGGGCCGTAATCGCGCCGGCTCCTCCGCTGCCGCAGAACGAGATGCCGAAATCGGCATTTTCCTTGTTCATCACGTCGCCAAGCTTCATATCCGCGCCTACCCCGGGGATGACGATGGCGATGCCGCCGGCGGCCTCCACGCCTTTGGCTACGTTTTGCCCTTTGCCGAGCCGATCGCCGATAACGACTTTCACTTGTTGATGTTCCATAATGGTTTCTCCTCCGTTATAGGTTCTTGTGTGCGAATGTCGCGTTACTCCTCCATGGCCGCTTCGAAATGTACGGCGAGCAGCAGCGCCTCCGTGCTGTTCCAGGCGTAGTTGCGCTCTGCGGCAATCGGCTCCAGTATGTCCCGGCTAAGCGTCAGCGCTTTCGAGGACACTTGCTCGAGCGTGTCCGCCTCCACTTCCGGCAGCGCTTCGCCGCTTTCACCCCGTCTAAGCGCCGCCAGCATATGCGTACCGAGCCCAAGATGCTGCTCAGGCGTAAAGGTCAAGCCCGCCGCGCCCGCCGATTCCAGAATCGTTTCCAGCCAACCGGCCACCAGTCGTCGCTCGCTTTCATCGGCCAGCAGCTGTGCCGTTACTTGCCCGATCGTCTCCTTGTCTACCCGCATCGGTGCAGCTCTCCCCCTTTAATCGTCCACTCCGGCTCGATAACCTGCGTGCCGGCCAGCCGTTCCCCTTCCGCGTCGACGAACTCCGTCTCCGCCTCTTTCACCCGTGCAATCGTTATGTCGGCTATCGTTCCGGTCCGCAAAGTGCCCAACTGTTCCCCGCGTCCCGCGATCTGCGCGGGCAGGCTCGTCGCCGCTCCGATGATATCGTCGAGCCCGATACCGAGAGCGAGCAGCTTCGACATAGTAACCGCCAAGCTGTATACCGGCCCGTCCTCGCAATTTTGCCGGTAAATGTCGGTACTTACCGTGTATCGTCCTATACGCGCCTCCAGAGCGCGCCGCATCGTCTTGAAGCTGAAGCTGGCGCTTCCGTGCCCGATGTCCAAGCGGACGCCTCTCGCGAGCGCGGCCACCCCTTCGGGAATGATCCGCCCGTCGGCATCGAACAATCCGCCCGCCTTGCCGTGAAATGCGTGGGTAACGACATCCCCCGCCGTTAGCAAGTCCAGAACCTCGCCGAGGCGCGGAGGCGCGTTGCCGATGTGCACCATGACGGGTACGTTCGCCGTCCGGGCCGCAGCCTTGGCGATTTCGAGCGGCCGGATGCCGTTCTCTTTGACGACAGAACCGCTCATTCTTGCTTTGATCCCGATGATGGACGGCTCTGCCCGCACAAGCTCGACCGTTTGCTCGACCTTTAGCCGCGACAAGTCGGCAAGCTCTGCCCTTCCTTCGCAAAGCCCCTGCTCGGCGATATTGAGCCAAGCGAGCACTTCCGTACGGCTCGCCGCTATAACTTCCTCGGCGAATCGGCCAAAGTAGGCCGTCCCCGTACTTCCCGCGTCCGCCAGTGTCGTCACGCCTTGCCGGATGCCGACCCTATCCGCCTCCACGCCCAGTACGGCCCGCTCGGGAAACAAGTGTGCGTGCAAATCGATCCAGCCCGGCGTGACGATGCAGCCACAGGCATCGATCTCCAGCTCCTGCTCCGTCCCGTCGCCTGCCGGCAGCGTGCCCGGGGCATACACGCCTTCCATAAGCCCGCCGCGGACCCGTACATCGTAACTCCCGTTCAAGCCGAGCGACGGGTCGATCACGGTTCCGTTCCGGATAACGAGTGTTTTGCTGTTCATGATAATCCCCCCTCCCCTAAAGGTTGAAAGTAGCGCATGATCGCGCGCCATTCCGCTTCCGCGGCCGGTAGTCCGTATTGCCCGAAAATACCGGCCAGAGCTTCGCGCCACTCCGCCTCCTCCGGCGTGTCCGCCGGCAAGACCGGCTGCATATCCTCATAGGGATGGCCGAACGCCAGCCGCTGCACCATCAGCATGACGTGCAGCGACAGCCCGGCGGTTGCCGACTCCGTCAAGTTCGCCTGAAACCGGCCGGCGATGGCCTGCATCAGCTCGAAGCCGCGAATGGTCAAATCTCTGGAGACCTGCTCGGCAGCGGGCCAGTCCGCCGGATCAAGGCGACCTAGCATATCGGCCAGCGGCATTACCGAGGAAGGCTCCGGCGTGGCCGCTGCGGGATGCGCCCAGCCTCCCGCCTTGCCACGCCGGTCCGAGGACTCGGTTTTAGACGGATCGAGCCTCTCCAGGCAAGCCGCGATCGCCGCGAAATCTTCTCCGGTCGGAAGCGGACTTACCTTGACCACCGGCACGGGAAGCTCCATCGGCAGCACGCTGATCGCCAAATCCGCATCGGTTCGATTGACTGCGTTCTCGGCCTCCGACACCGAGCAGCATTCCGCCACCTCGATATGCCGCACGCGGTTTTGGATGAGCGTCTTCAGCAGCCGTGCCGTTCCTTTGCCGGTCCCGCATACGACGACTGCGCGGAAGCGGACAGTCTCGCGCTCCCTCTCGATGGCGGCCTGCACATGCATGACCAAGTACGCGACCTCGCTATCGCTCAGCTTGAAGCCATATGCGCTCTCGAGCTGCCGGCAAGCGAGCTTCACCGCCTCGAACGGCTCCGGGTACGTTCTGGCGATTTCCGCCGCCAGCGGGTTGGCGTCATGAACGCCGAACCGTCTTCGATCCGCTTTGCGGATCAAATGGGTCAGCAGCCCTTCATACAGCTCGCCATCGCGGCCAAACGGCAGCTCCATCCGCTCCGCAAGCCGGTCGACAAGCTTTCGGACGAAGGACGCCAGCTCCATCCGTTTCCGCCTCTGTTCGGCGGGCACCACCATGTCGCTCCTGCCTTCTCCCGACACTAGCGGCATGAGCGCATAAGCGGTCTCCCACTCCGCACTAAACCTTTTCGCATTCATATCCTGCAGAAGCCCGAGCTCGCCAAATGACTGCAAAAGCATTTCTTGGCATGCCGGTACCGCCTCCCCGCCTTCCGCCACATGTTCTTGTTCTTGCTGTTGCCTGCGGCCGTCCTCCGCCCGCGTCGCCGGGAGCGCCTGTCCGTTCCTTAGACGTTTCACCGTGACCGCCATACGAAACAGGACGCCTATTGCCGCTTCGTCCGAAACCGTCGTGTCGAGACGTTCCTTCCATAATCGTATGATCCGGCCGGTTGCGGCTTGCACGCGATCCATGTCCGCCAATCCGAGCAGCGAAGGCTCGAGCTTGTTCCCGACGTCCTTCGGCCATGGAAATCCGCGCCACAAGCCTTGCACGATGCGCAGCATGTCGCTTCCCGTCAGCACCGATTCGGCCACGGACTGCAGCAATCTGCGCTTCTCGGATTCGGCTCCCGTCAAGCGGACCCCTTTGCCGGATTCGCGCTCCAAGCCGATCCCCCATCTGCCCCAGCTTTCCTCCGCCTTCTGCAGATCGGACAGGACCGTGTTTCTGCTCGCCTGCACGCCTTCGGCCAATTGCTCCAGCGTGATGAAGCCCGACTGGTCCAACAGCAGCAGCGCCATGCGGTTTTGCCTTTCCCGGGCGCTCAGGAACGAAGACGATTCTTCCGACGCTACCGCCTCGCGCAGCAGACGCCTCGTTGCCTCGTCTCCCTCCAGCCATACGCCGCGGTTCGGCCGCGACATCAGCTCCGCCTTCGTTCCGGCGAGCCGTTCGCGAATCAGCTCGAGATCGTATTTGATCGTCCGTTCGCTTACGGCGAACCGTTCGGCCAATTGCTTGATTTTCACGGGATGCCCCGCTTCGGTCAGAACGAGCAATACGTCGCGAGCACGTACATGCAGCCGCATCGGCCATCCCTCCGATCGCAAGTGTTATATGAAAATTATAAGCCACCCCAATGGGGCGGAACAGAACAAATCGCTTCCCCGCCAATCGTGCAAAAGATGAAGACGGTTCCGTTGCACGATTTTCGGCAGGAATAAGACGGTACCATTGCGAAAATGAATAGATGCGGCAAAGCCGAGTTTCGCTAGAAAGTCTGGTGTAGAGGCGAGCGGGGGCATATTCCCGATCTGTAGCGGACTTACTCGCCGGCCTTTCATAAGAGCACATTTTACAAGGAGAGACGACCGTGATTTTGTTTGTCCACCGCAAAGACTTGCGGGTGTCCAACATGCCTGCCTTCACCTATATTTCCCAAAAAGGGTTTCTATCCTTGCATTTATTTGTACACGATCCCGCCATTCTCGATATGGAGCTCATGCAAGAGCACAGTAGCAGCCATTGCATGCATGCGAAATAGCAGTCGGGATCGTCTCCCGACTGCTACTATGGAAACTATTCGCGCCGGATAGCCGGTTGCGTTCAGCAAGCAGGTGGCGTACGAGAAGCACGCGCTTCCGGGGATCGCCTTATTGCAATAACCGTTTCAATCGATCCAGGTGCTGCGATGTTCCGACCGCAGCCAGTTGATGGGCATCCGTACCCATGTTGAACGTTACGCCGACCTCTTGGCCGATGCGCCAATAACGCTTAGAGAATTCCGGATCGGCGAATATGGCGGGCACGTTCAGTTCCCAGGCGACCTGGGCTCGCTTCCCTTTCTCGAGGATATCCCCCAACTCGTTATCGATGATCTCCCTCGTAACTAGCGTCTTGTCATCGAAGCAACGAATGAATCTGCCGATAAAGGGATGGGCGATGCAATCGGCCCGGTTCGTCGCGAACAAAGACTCCAAAACTTCCAGCGCATGCCGTACATACCCTCGCGGCGACTTGTCCTCGGGGTGTTCCCAGTAGTCCAGATGGTAGTGGTTGTAGGCATACAGTCTGTAGTCCAATGCTTCGTTGATTTCAGGAGCATCGAGAAATTTGCCGACCCCGTATGCGGACAGCTCGGCGGCATACAGCACTTGAATATCGGCGCCGCATGCCTCCGCTTGCTCTTTCAAAGCCAAATTCGTGTCCAATATTCGGAAATCCTTGCTGTTATAGTGATCGGTAAGGGCGATGATCCGGATATGATCCCTCACGGCCGTATTGACGATTTCGCGGGCGATCATTTCAGGCTTTGCACAAGGCGAATAAGTGGTATGAATGTGCAGGTTTTGCCGGGCCAATAGCTCCAGATCATAAATCCGCTCCGTTTTATACACGCGCTTCCCTCCCCTTGAAACAGTTCCGCACCGCCGATTAGCCCCTCTATCCATCAGGCTGCTTCGCATTACGGTTTTCATCCGGCACAACCCGCGCTTGTTTCATTGAATATTCTGTACCAGTCTGCATAACTCCGTGATCAAGTACCGATTTATTGATTTAACTTAATAAATAAGTTTATTCTAGGTGAAGACATCCTCATTGTCAATGCCGCACAAGCGCGACTATCGTTACAGAACCAAGGGGCAGCCGGCCATCGCTGATCTACATGCAAAAAAGCATCCGACGTGGTCTAGCTGCCCACTCTTCGCAAAAAGAACCTCGAACGTCCGTCGAGCCTCTTCGCATGACGACGGCGGCATAAACCGCGGAATGGATTCTGCGACAAACGGTTACGGCCCGCCGGTAATAAAGTCGATAAACAATCGGGCGAAAGGCGGAAGCGTATCTCCGCTGCGCGTATACAGCCCGATCGGGTTGTGCAGACGGATTCCGTCCACGCTCACTCTTGCAATCTCGCCGCGTCCGATGCTTTCCCGGACCTCCAGGGCGGAAGCGAGAGCCGCTCCGTAACCTGCGGTTACCGCCCTGATCGTCTCGCCGGTGCCGCTGACCTGCAGACCGATACCGGGCATGGTCACTCCGTGCAGACGGCATAATGCCTCAAGCAGCTCCCGACCGGAGCTGCCTTCTTCCCGCACGACAAACGGTTCCGCGACCAGACGCTGAAGCGACGCCTCGCGTCCCGCCAACGGATGACCCCCCGGCACAATAAACCACAGCTCGTCCTGCATGAGCGGCATGTGCGCCAGCCCGTCCGGCAGCTCTCGTCCGCCCCCCACGACAGCCAAATCCGCTTCATAATGAAGCAGCCGGTCGAATGCCTTACTCGAATTGACCGTAGTCAAAAGGATTTCCACTTCCGGATATTCCCGCTTATACCGCGCAATCCATCGCGGCAACAGCATATTGGCCGGTAAATACGTGGCCGCTATGCGCAGCCGTCCTTGCTCTCCGAGACGAATTCGTTCCGTCTCGCGTTCGATCTCGTGCTCCAGCGCGAATAGCCGTCTCCCCTGCTCGGCCAGCCGCTCCCCCGCCTCCGTTAGTGCCACGCCGCGTCCTTTCGCGCGAAACAGAACCAGCCCGAGCTCTCGTTCCAGATTGCGCAGCTGCGCCGTTACCGCCGGCTGGCTAATCCGCAGCCTTTCCGACGCTTTCGTTACCCCGCCGCTTTCCGCAACCTCGTGAAATACGCGAAACGCGTGCAAATTCACCGAGCATCATCCTATCAAACAAATTTATGATTATGTAATAAATATATATTGGATTTATTATTCATACTCCCTTATTCTAAAGCTGCGGCGCCGCCATGACAAGAACATAAGGAGGGACGAGGACATGCGCAACGGGAACACGGTTGCGGACGCTCCTCACACCGGATGAAATTCGTCTGTTTGCAATGCGGCAGGGAGGCCCCTTTCTCGGAGCGCGGCTTATACCGTTGCGGCTGTGGAGGCTTGTTTGACGTCCTCCACGATTACTCGCGCACGGATGCGGAACAGCTCAAGCGGTTGTTCGACGCTCGTCTGTCAGAACGCAACACGCCTCTCTCCGGCGGAGTATGGCGGTACAAAGAGCTTATCCATCCCGAACTGCCGGTCGACCGGATCATTACGAAATACGAAGGAAATACCGGGCTGTACGAAAATGAATCGCTGAGAAAGGCGGCAGGAGTGCGCCGGCTCTGGATGAAAGCGCAAAGCGAAAATCCGAGCGGCTCGTTCAAGGATAACGGCATGACGGTAGCCGTCTCGCACGGTCTCTGGCTCGGCTACGAACGTCTCGCCTGCACCTCTACCGGGAATACCTCTTCCTCCATGGCCATGTATGCGGCGCTTGCAAACGCGGAAGCAGTCATTTTTCTTCCCGCAGAGGGAGTATCGCAGAACAAAGCGCTGCAGACCGAAGCTTATGGCGCTAGGATGGTTCGGACGGAAGGCGGGTATGACGACGGAATCGTTTTTCTGGACCGTTATGCGGAATCGCTCGGTCTGTACGTCTGCAACTCGATCAATCCCCTTCGGATTGAGGGCCAGAAAAGCATCGTATTCGAACTCGCGCACCAAATGCGCTGGAAGCTGCCGGATTGGATCGTCTTACCGGGAGGCGCTCTAAGCAACGCTTCCGCGCTGGGTAAAGGGCTGGCCGAGCTTCGCGAAATCGGCTTGATCGATTCCGCCCCGCGGATCGCCGTTATTCAGGCGGAAGGCGCCTCGCCTTTTCACCGGATGGTCCGCTCGGGACAACGATCGCTATCCCCGACCCCAAAGCCGGATACGGTCGCCTCGGCGCTCCGTATAGGCAACCCTCCCAATTGGCCGAAAGCGCTGCGTTACGCTATCGATAACGCGAACGGCGTTACCGCCTCGGTAACCGACGAGGAGATTCTCGAAGCGAAGGCTCTAATAGACCGGTGCGGAATCGGCTGCGAGCCGGCTTCGGCTGCGACGCTCGCCGGACTGCGTCGGCTCGTTGCGGGCGGTACGATCGGATCGGACGAAACGGTCGCCTGCGTCTTGACCGGGAACTTGCTGAAGGATACGGAAGCGATCGAACGCGCGCTGCGCCTCGGAGCGACTAATACGGTCGAAACACCGGCTCCGGCCAAGCTTTCTCCAGAGATAATACGGGGCATGCTTCTTTAACAGCAAAATCTCCTGAAGCACTGGCTTTGCAGGCAGGCTTCGGGTTTTTTTTCTCAGAATCCCTCAATGAAAAAAAGCAGCAAAATTAAAAAGCAGCGGTTAGCACCCGCTGCTTCGACATTTATTTATTCGCAGATCTCTTAAGCCTTCAAAACATCGTGATCGACGTAACGCTCGCCGTTGATTTCGCTGATGACATTGATGGCGACCTTCGCCCCGTCACCGGCCGTAATGATCGTGTGCACGCTGACTCCGGCGCATGTTCCTGCCGCCCACACTCCCGGTATGCTCGTTCTGCCTTCGCTGTCCGTCTTGAACACGGCTTTCACTCTAGGCTCTTTGCCGGGTTCGGTGTCAAGCCCGGACGCTTCCGCCAAATCGAGGAGGAATCCGGTCGCCAATATAACATGACCGGCATCGTATGCTGCCTCTTCCGTCTGTACCTTGATGCCGTCTTCCCCGCGGGAAACACCGCTCACTTTGCCAGACACGAATTCGGCGCCGAATTTGGCCGCTTGCTTCTTGCCCGTCTCCAGCAAATCCGGTCCGCTGATTTCCGGCACACCGTAATGATTCTCGACCCATGCCCGTTTCGTTACACTATGGTCGTTGTCTACGACCAAAACTTTTTTACCAGCCTTGGCCGCGAAAAGAGCCGCGCTTGCCCCAGCCGGGCCTGCTCCGACGATAACCATGTCATACATGAACTTGTCCTCCTCAAAATGGAATGAATTTCTATACTTTAGTATACAAAAAGTTGCATTAAAAAGAAAATGTGGCTGAAGACACATTCTACTATGCGTTGCGTATGTTTGTATGATTAGGATTCCCTCTCCTCCAAAAACGAAACGCAAAAATTCCCGTTATCCGCTCGGATCACGGGATCTTTCTTGTGGAGGCATAGCTCAAATCAAGGACCGGCTAAATGTCACGTGCTTGCCTGGCTCGACGTGAGAAACCCTTCGGAACGTCCTTAACCAAGCGATCGCCGGCGACCTAGAATCGCTGATCGTATTGCTCCACCAATGACATTGCGTCTTCGCCGTCTTGGGCAAAGAAAACCCTAGAATTTCTTCGATCTGCTCGAAAGCCAATGTAACCTTCGTGTTTTTCTGAACATAGAGGAATTGTTCGAGCTGCTTATATTTGTGCATCCCATATCACCCTCTTCCAGTGTAACGGATGCCGCTGAACAAATACTGAACAATTCCTTCGGGGTGATGAATACGTCATGTAGTTGATGAAAATTTATTGAAATTCAAAAAGAAAAAACTCCGGAACGTGTACCCCGGAGCCCTTGGCTTTGCCTGCCTCATTTGCAGTTTCAGTTCGATTCTAGCGCTTGATGGAAACTCCGTCCTTTCGGGGAAATAGCTCCTCATACAGTTCCCCTCGCCAAATGGGCAAATCTTTGGGTGCATCGATGGCCAACCGCAAGTCTCCGTCATTGCTCTTCACTACTCGAACAGTAATCCCGTCACCGATTACGACATATTCTCCCGGATTTCGGCCTACCACCAACATGATCGTATCCTCCCTGAGTCAGCTCTCAGCAAATGACTCAATTGTTGATAAAAGGATTATATCAACCGAAGCGCAACACGAACGTAACGCTGCGCTTTAGAAGAAAAGAGGGTTTGGCGTAAACCAAACCCTCCGGAGAGAAAGACAGCAAATTAACGGAGCAATTGCAGTACGCCTTGCGGTTGTTGGTTC
>NZ_VDCQ01000008.1 GCF_006265175.1 Paenibacillus hemerocallicola
TTTTTTAACCTCCCGTGTCTCAACCTATGGGAGCATTATAAAGATTTGGAGTACTATTCATATTTTTCAGAAAAACGAACTTCCTAAATTTGGGATGAAGTTCGTTTTGAAAAGTATTTTCTTGTTTGAACCATTACACCCTCTAGTTTCTTTCTAGAGAGTATCAAATATGTACAGAAAGATAGTAAATACAGTATAAATCCTCCAAACGGCCCAACAAACCATGTACTCGACATAAATATAATCACTAGTAACGATTCCGCCACTGTGCTTTTCAATCCCCCCCCCCCCAACATTTTTGACAAGCAATACTCAGAAATAATACTCCTCAAAGCCACTGCAAATACAATTAAAATTATAAGAGCATAAATACTATTAAATAGATACCCTCCTATTATGCTAAGCATTACACTTAGCAATAAAGAAATAAGGTTAATTTTCAAGAGTAGTTTTTCCTTACGAAGAACTTTAAAATATGTACTACAGAGCATGTTCATTTTCCCTTCATAAATACATAACGGAAGTAATAGAATTAAATATTGTAAACTCTCTTTATACTGTGGCAACCATATTCCCAATAAATAATTCATGGGCATATAGGCAAGAAGAAATCCAGCTAATACAATTCCCAATAAATCGCGAGACATCAAAAAGAACTTTTTCTGCTGTACTTCATCTGTCTGACGAAGTGCTGGAAATAAAACCATACTTACTTGGGCAATAAAAGCAAGCAAGAAAGTAGCTAATGTCAATGAAAACGAGAATTTCCCAAAAACTTCTATCCCCCATTTTTTATCTACAATAAATCGACCAATACCAAGAATAAGTAAACTAGCTATATTTGAAAACATTAAACTTATACCAACAGATACATTGATAGTCATCTCTTTCAAAGTCTGTTTAATGGATTCTATTTTAATAAAAATAAACTTGTGCCCGTTCAATAAACAATATAGTAAAGCGAATAAGTTCCCAATTATTGAGAATATAATAAACCAGATAAAACTGTCAGAATTTAATATTATAAGTACAATAACAACTGCGATAAACCATAATTTATCTATAATAACGGTTGTCGAGAAAATCTTCGTTTTATTAACCGCTTGAAATATAAACCCAATGAATCCAATCGCATTCGAAAGAGGAAGAGAAATTGCAGTAGATATATATACAACACGTCGATTCCAATCGTTCACAAATACCGAACTACATACTATAACAATGAGGGCAAGCATACAATGAAATATAAAAATGAGCCAAAACTGAGATCCAATAGACCTATGATTAAGCTTCTCATATTCAACACCGCCAATACGCAAATAAATCCCATCATTGAGACCAAAATGCAAGAAGCCAATATAACTCGAATAAAAAATGAAGAGCTGCCAATAGCTATACTCTTCAACACCCAATAATTTGGGTATGACTAGTGACATTATGATACTGAGAACAAACGAAATTCCTTGTGCTGTAAAAGCGTAAATCATATTGTTAATTAATTTAGTAACCCTTTTTTCTTCCATTAAAATTCTCCAAATCCATACTTATTGTTAACTTTACTATTAACGACTTTTTGATTAATTTGTTATCGAAGCATCATTTTTTGATCCGTTTCTCTATGTTAACTTAACAGATCAATTCAAATATTTTACCAATAAATGGATGACAGACAAGATCAACTCCATAAGTAGCGATTAGACCCTTTATAAATTTCTTCTGAAGGATAATAAGACTATTCTAAAGCCCAAGTAAATCAAATATCTTATTTTTCTCAAAAATCGGATAGAAAACAATATCTTTACTAGCATAGTAAGCAAATAACCACTCGGATAAAACAACAAAAATAATCGTTGTAATCTTAAAAACCGTCATATTTAACCGACTTGCAAACCCAGACACTACTATATGAGAAAATAGTATATAGTTAAGTAGAAGTATATTTCTATATAGCCTCATAAATTCTGTTGAAAAGAACACTAAAGGATATACACAAAGTATTATTATATTTATATTCAAAATAATGTTCGCCATGTTCATTTTAGAATAATCAACTACATGTTTTCCGCTACTGCTTGAATCTTCCAAGGTCCTCACTTTCTTATAAGAAAAGCGTACAAGAAGAAAGCCAATTATAAAATAAAATAAATATCCTATCTGTGTTGTAATACTTGTCTTAGTACCAAGGTAAGCCATACCTCCTAATATTGGTATTGCAATACCGCTCATCAGTAAAATAAGAAACAATACTAAAAAAATTGTAATTAAACTAATCCATTTAACAAGTTTAATCCGAGCTCTCACTTTGGCAAGTAATAATATCAAATAGAATAAACCAACGACTTGAAATGATGCAGCTAATAAAACAAATAATACATAGCGGAATAGATCCCCTTTCCTTGAGGAAAATAAATAACGTGCGGCAAATATTATTATCGCCATAGACATAAAATTACGAATTTGTACAATATCCATTAAAAATGGATATATTAAATATAAAGCCATTACATAACTCGGCTTGGCAGAATATTTAAGTATCGTATTACTAATAAGCATAAGCCCAATTAATGAATATACTATGAGAAATGTATTATAATTCATCCCAAAAGCATGAGCCAACTTGTAAACAAAACGGTACCCAATTTCATATTCTGCGAAATAAACATTAAATCCATTATATGATTCAAGAGAATAATATGTTTGCTCATAACCAAAGTAATCGGCATTCCCCGTATTCCAGCCAAATAAAATCCACATAAAGATGAATAAAACACCAAATACTACTTTTGATTTTTTTATAGTTAAACCGATGATTCCTAATAGGCTGGCTATTAAATATTGCATATTTTCTGTATCTCCCACAAATGGCAATATGTGAATATAACTTTGACCCTTCAAAAACATTTTTTTAACTCACACTTTAATAATCCCCCTCTATATCACCGTCTCCTTTTTAACATCCTGAGAGTCTTAGTAAAATATAGCGAAATATTTTGCCGGTAATCTTCTTCGATAAAACAATATAATAAAAATTTAAAGGTTCTAATTATATATAAAGGAACATATTGTACTATAGTACTATTAAGATATTTCTTGAAATAATATAACTCACTTTCCACAAAACAAGAATATGAAAAAGCCTTCATGTTTTTAGTACTTTGACCATGTGCATGAATTACTTCACTATAAGTACAATAAACTGTTTCATAACCTAATTTCTCCATCTTGAATCCAAGGATATTTTCTTCCTCAAATAAAAAAGTACCTTCATCAAATGGAGTTATTTTTCTCGCACATTGTTTACTAATCATAAAACAACACCCAGATACAGCATATACCTTAAATGGTTCTGACAAATCATTATCCAAAACGTTAAACCTTTTAACAAAGTTTTTCACTACAAATCTAAGTGGTGTATTTTTTAGAAAGTACATATATTTTTCTTTCTTGCCCATTTTAATACCGTAGTTGATCACTTGTACTGATTTATCCGGTAAATATACTTTTGGTCCAACAATACCCACATTTTCATTGGCTTGAAGATACTGCTTTAGATTTGAAATACTATCCGTCATAAAAATAATATCATTATTAGTAATTAATATTTCCTCACATTGGTCATCCAAGGCTCTCTTAATACCAATATTATTACCAGCAGAATATCCCTTGTTACTTTCTGCCAGTAAGAAAGTAATTTTGGGATGATCCAACATTTGGCGCAATTCATCTGAAATCGGAACACTTGAAGAATTATCAACTAAATATATATGGTAATTCAAAGAAGGCTCGCCACTAAAAATACTCAGGATACATTTATATGTCTCATCCCAGTTATTAAAATTCAATATTACTATTCCTATCATTTTAAACTCCTATTTGATTAATAATTTTTTCCCATTTTAGTGCAATATTTTTATTTGCAAATTCGCCTGTTGTTGATTTTTTAAATGCATTTATTGAAAACTCCTCAAGAACCTTTCTATCATTATATAAAAAAACAATTTTGTTATATAAAAATTGAATAATATTTTCATCAATATACTTTGAATTAAATGTCTTATCAGAATGCATTTTAATATAATGATCTACCATATTTTCACTATTCCAATATTTGTATCGTGGTTCTGTTAAAAAACCATTGACACCATCCTCTACCATTTCTTTTATGGCATAGATATCAGTGCCAATTATTGTACATCCATTCTTCATCGCTTCCAATGTAACTAGAGAGAAACTATCCATTCTCGTAGGATTTAATAAAACATTTGCCTTCTTATAGAATTCATATAATTCATTTTTTGAGAATGTAAAATCATAACTTAATATATTACTATTATTTTTAATAATATTTTGCTGCTTCTGGGTCAAGCCATCTAGCTTAGTTATAATTGTTAAATGCACATTTGTATACCCATATCTTTTAAGTTCCCCAAAAGCTTCAAGAATATCATCTCCTCCTTTTAGTTCGAAATTTGAAGAAACATACAAACATTCCAATACATTATTTTTGCTTTTCTTAGATATTTGATCTTCGTTTATGTCACTTTCTTGAACAAATGGATATATTTGATATATATTGAGTGTCTTGGGAAGATCATAGTAATTTCCTATTGTAGTGTAACAAGCTTTTGATAGGCAAATTACCCCTTTTAGATTCAAATCACCGAGGCATCTTTTTAACCGAAGTTTACTAATGAAAGTTGTCATTCTTGTGTCACTATAATGGACCAACGCTGTTGGATTTTCTAACCCAATGAAATACGGCTTATCCGACTTTAAAAATCTATTATAACTAAAATAAACATCACTTCGATTACTTCCTTTAACTTTTTTTCTAAGAAATAAACCTATAAAATCAAATACTCTATAATTAATAACTTTGTTAATTATAAATCTAGTTTTACTTGATACCTCAAATAATTCACTTGATTTATAATGAAATCTGATTGTTTCAAAATTGTAATCGAATAGGTTTATCCAAAAACCTCTTGCTTTATTTATTACTTTGACATTGATCATATAATTACTCCTCTTAAAACATATATAAGATGAACTGAAGAATGTCATACCCAAGTGAGGAGACGATCAATAACCTCCAATGGATGTCGATTGATTCGTTTCATGAAAGCAGCGACGTGTGTACGGATGTGGTAAAACTTGCTGAAGAAAACATTGTTGACCACATCACGTTTTAGCCATTTCCACAGCCCTTCAACCGGATTGAGCTCCGGGCTATACTTGGGTAGAAAAACCAATTGAAGGCGTGGGTTCTTTTTCAAAAACGATTGTAGCTTTTCGGCGTGGTGAATGCGGTAGTTATCCAACACCATGACAATGTTCCCATCCGGGTATTGTTTCAAGATATCGTTAGGAAGCGTTCAAACGCCGCCGTGTCGTACGTTTCCTCTTCGCGGTGCGTGACGAAACCCGTTTCATAGTTGATGGCTGCAAATAGTTTGGCGCCTTCATACCGGCCATACGTTCGAATCTTGCGTTGTTATCCTGTTAAGAACCAGTTATACTGCAGGGCCAGATAAGCGCGAATCATAGACTCGTCCTCAAACAAGAGGTGTTGAATGCTCCCGTTCGCAAGCTGTTCTTTCAAGCCTGGCAGCGTCTCATTACGAAATTGCGCTTGTTCGTCGGTATCGGCCTTAGCTAATGGTATAACTGAATCCCAAGCGTTCGAGCAGCTTGGAAACGCCGCGTTCGGAATAGGTCTGACCAAACTCGCTTTCGATCCAACTGGCGATGAGCTTCAAGGTCCAGGTATGTCGGGCTTCGAATCTGACATCTACAGGACGTTTATGGGGATGGTGTCCGCAAGGGTTTGTTCTTGTTCCTCGCTCAACTTCTTGGGTCCTCCTGGTGCATGATCCAGTTCAAGACCGGCGATCCCGCTCTCTTGGTAGTCTTGCCAATACGTGCTGACGGTTTGATACGTGCGCCCTAATATGTCTGCGATAGCCGTAAACGTCCGTCCCTCCAAGTGAAGTCGGACGGCCAAATAACGTTCGTATAGTCGTGTGTTATGGTTTTCTCGCATGGCTCTCTGTATCATGGATATTTCTTATTGATGTGTCATTGTTCAACCCGCCTTTCCGGTGCTTTCTCTATCTATTACCCGGTTTGGTCGGTAGTGAGTTCATGAGTTCAATTTATATAGTCTCATTATTCTTCATCATCATTACATCATTTTGAATCACTATTATCATAGATATTATTTCAATATTAGACTGATAGAGCATTAGGGCGTAAAACAGAAATAATATAAGACCCATCGGTGTGAAGCCCCAAAAACCTAAGACTCCGCTTGATCTCTAAAAGTAGAAAACTTTCTTTGTACCACCCATTCTAGATTTCAAAAAACTTAACTGTCACGAGAATACATTTTCCTATTTGGTTATTAAATTTATAAGTTTCAGCAATTTTTCATTTTGTATATTTTCATCAAATTTTATAGCTAACTCAAACGATCTTTTTTTACATTGTCCTAATTGTTCTTCATCAGACAGATTTTGTATTACCCTATAAAAATCATCCAAATTACCTGGGAGGTAATTGTAACCAATCTTTTGTTCTTCGATATGTTCAAAAATTTCTCCATTGAGAGAATTTATTATAGCAAGTCCGGCAGCTGTATAATCATAGAACTTGTCTGGCATATCTACATTTGACATAGAACTATATGTAGCAAGTCCAATATCACATTTGCCGTATATAGGAATTAGTTCATCCGGAAGGAGTTTTCCAATGTAGTTAAAATTTATTAATTCACTATCAGCTCTCACCACTATATCTTCTAAAGGACCACTCCCGGCAACTATAAATCTTACATGATTATTTCCGTCTTTAGATAAACGCTTTGCACATTTAATAATAGTTTCAATATCATAAGATGGTCCTAATGTTCCTGCAAAAACACACCAAATGTCCTTTTCTCCTTTTTGTGGAATACTTCCGATTTTAATACTATTTACAAGTTTTTCGCGAAACTTCATTACATCTATTCCATTGTAAATTAATGCTTGAGGTTTATTTTCTAATGATTGTTCTATTTCTTTTGCCTTTTCTAAATAATTTTTCCCCAAAGCAATAACGCCATCCAATTGCTGATAGTTTTTCTTTCGCTGTTTATAAACAGGTTTAAATAAAATATGCAATAATTTACTCATGCCATTTCCGGCTACATTCTCAATAAATTCTGGCCATAAATCCATTTGATCATAAATAATAGGTATATTATGATCTTTAGCAAACTTAAATGACGGATATTTCATTGTTAGTGGATTATCTGCGCTAATTATAATATCTGGGCGCCTACCCACCTTAAATTCTTTGTATGCATTCTTTGCAAAAACTATATCTTTCCTGAATCTCCCAAAACTAAAATTCTTCTTATATGAAGTTGTTTGAACAAGTCTAATAATGAAATTATCATTTACAGTAATGTCTTTCGACCCTTCAGATCTAAATTCTTTGAAATGGTGTGCAAAGTTAGATGTCCACCAAACAACTTTAAAACCTTGATTTGAAAGAAACTTTCCAAATTGATTAAAACTATATGCTCTCCAATTTTCCCCTTCAATTGGACCATATGGATTAACTAACCACACTGTCTTCATATCTAGCAACCCCCATTAAATTATGAACAAACTTACCCGTCATCATTTTCAACCCAGTAATGATATACTTGATGGCACCCTGCCTGTTTACAACCAACTTTATGATAAAAGTTGATTGCACTCATATTCCGCACTTGTGTTCCGACTCTTATTTCACTGAAGCCACGTAGATATGTTGCATTTTCAACTGCTTTAAATAAGCTTGTACCGACACCATTTTTAGTTACTGCTTGTGCTACTGCTATTAGCTCTATTACACAGGTATCACCATCATAAGAGTGTAACAGAAAACCATTTATCTCATTATTGTCATCCCTAGATAGAGCATAAAACTTATCCGGATTATCAAAAGAATTTATTATCCAATGACGGTATACCTGATCACCGCCACGTTTAGCTAATTCAAGATCCTCTGTAAATTTCGAAAACTGAAAATCTGCCAATTCTGTGATTAGATTATTTTTCTCTAGCGATTGATGAATAGTGATATTTCTTGGCACTTCATGAACAAATTTTAATTTCTTCACAAACTGAATATTCACATCTGCCAAAAAAGCCGTAGTACCTTTACCTATTAACTGTGCATTAACGGGTTCTGAATTTCTATTTTCGATTGAAATAAATTGGTAATCTCTTAATCTATTTCTCAATTCATCCCATTCACTTAATGTAAGTGCCCTATGCAAAACGGCTTTAGCACTAGTAACACCAAAAAAATCCGTATCCCATTTCAAGTCTTGGAATGTCACTGCTTTTTCTTTACTATTCTCTTTCATAAATACCCCTATCTATACATTCCTTTTCTGTATTTTATTAGTTTCATTACTTTTACCAGTTACAAAAACATCTTCACGCTTCAAAACGGATACAACTGTTTTAAAGAATATTTTAATGTCAAACCACCAAGATAGGTGGTCAATGTAGTAAATATCATTTTGGATTCTTTCTTTCCAGGGTATGGTGTTCCTAAAGTATGCTTGATTATACCCAGTAACACCTGGTCTAATCTCAAGCTTTCGCTGTTCATTTTGCTCATAATGTTGGAGATGTTCTGGGAGGTCAGGTCTAGGACCGATAATACTCATATCGCTTTTTATAATATTTAACAGTTGTGGTGTCTCGTCTAAACTTGTTTTACGAATAAATTTACCTATTTTAGTTAATCTAGGATCATCTTCAGCGTTAAAAGTTGAACCATCTTCATTTCTCAGGTCGGGGGCATTTGTTTTCATAGAACGAAATTTATACATTGTAAATACCTTTCCATTCTTCCCAAGCCGTGGAGCATTATAAAAAATTGATCCTTTGTCTTGAAAGTATATAATCGGACCAAGAATAGTTAAAATAATAAACCAAAATGGCAATGCTATTACTGCTAATAATACATCAAATACTCTTTTAAAGAAGTTCTTATACATTCTGTCACCTCAGTTGAAAATCAGCACTTAACTTCGCTTAAAATCTTTTTGAAACTCTCACTCACATACTCCACATCCTCAAAACTCAACAAAGTATGGAGTGGCAATGTAATCTCATTAAAATACTGCTTATAAGCATTAAGATAATCATTGATATCAAATCCTAAATTCTTATATGCCGTAAACATAGGTAACGGTTTATAGTGGACGTTACACGCAATACCTGCCGCAGCCATTTTAACAATTATTTTATTTCTCTCTGTTTCACCAATACCTGGTATCCTCGCTAAGTAAAGATGACCAGAGGAAGTAAAGTTTTCTCCATAATGCTGCAAACTTTGAATTCCCAATGGCGAAAGAGCTTTATCATACATTTCAATAATTTCTTTACGTTTCTTCAACAAATCGTCATACCTATTAAGTTGTATTAAACCGAATCCGGCCATGATGTCGGTCATATTGCACTTGTAAGCGGGATAAACAATGTCATACTCCCATGCACCATTTTTTGTTTTTGCCAATGCATCCTTAGTCTGACCATGAAGGCTGTATAACATAAATTGCTTATAAAGCCAGTCATTATCTAAACCTAGATCATTTCGCCAAACGACTGCACCACCTTCAGCAGTTGTCAGATTCTTTACTGCATGAAATGAGAAACAAGTAAAATCTCCAACTTGCCCACACTTCATTCCATTCCTCTCAGCCCCGAAAGCGTGTGCCGCATCAGTCATTACAATTACTCTATTAAATAACCATTGAAGTTGGTTATTAGCCTTAAACAGCTTTTTCTTGCTCTCTATTATTTTGTATATGGTATCATAATCACACATCTTTCCTGCTATATCAACAGGGATAATCGCTTTGGTCTTCTCAGTAATTGCATCAGCCAGTTTTAAATAATCCATCTCGAATGAATCTAGTGCTGTATCAACGAGTACAATTTTTGCTCCAACATGATCTATAATCGAAGCAGATGCTGTATATGTATATGCCGAAGTAATAACTTCATCACCAGGTCCTACTCCTAAAATGCGAAGTGTGAGTTCCATTGCTGCTGTTGCAGAATTTAAGCAAACTGCCCTAGTTGTACCAACATAATCAGCTATTCTTTGTTCAAACTCTTTTGTTTTTGGTCCGGTTGTAATCCAGCCGGACTTCATTGCTTTTACAACTTCTTCAATCTCAACATCTGTAATATCCGGAGGAGAAAAAGGGATATTTCTGTATTCAGCTTTAAGCATTGTAATTTTCCCTCGCTTTTGTTGTTTTGGCTTCCTTCAGCCACCCGGCTTTCTCTGTTAGGTCCGGTCTGGATTTCGTTCCTGTTTTGGAATTTCATCTTGACTTTCTCAAGATTCATTGGATATGTTCCAGGTTTTGGTTCGCATGATAACTCACCTTTTATCCTATATTGTCCAGTATTCGGGGATATGCTCTCAATCGACACCTTTTTCTACCCCCAAAATGTTTTTTCTTTTTTTGTTATATAAGTTGAACAAAAAATATTCAGTTAGTTTACCGCTTTCCAAACGAAGACAAAGACGATCAATGATCCATTGCGTGTCGAGAGCTACGTGTTGCATAAAAGCTGTAACCTTCGTGCGAATCTCAGCGATAGTATGATAAAAAACATTGTTAACGACATCAGCCTTCAAACAAATTCCAAAGTCCTTCCAGTAGGTTTTCGGGCTAAGGCGCTCCCGATGATGTTCCAAAAAAGGATGGGGCAGCTTAGCAAAATGGATGCGAGCATTATCAAGCACGATCAAGCTCTTTCCTTGCGGATACGCTTCAACGACCGTTTTAAGAAAGACAAAAAACGTTTCGGCCGTATAGTTGTCGTCCTCCTTCCAAAGGATGTGGCCAGTAGTATAATTCAGCGTGACCAGCAATTTAATGCCGCGATGTTTACCTGTTCTCAATGATTCGTTGCTTGACTTTCAGAAACCACATATGCTGAAGTGCTTGGTAATCGCGGATCATCGATGCATCTACAAATAGCAGATGGGAGATCTGCTCGTTCATTAATCTTTTTTCAAATCAGGAAAGGTCACTTCGACAGACTGCTTCCGCTTGAGTTCATTTGCCGCAGCAAGGATATACGTAACTTGGTCTAACTCAATCCAAGCCGGTGTGCCATTTTCGAAATACCACGTTCCGAACTCTCGCGTGATGAATTCGCCGATTAGAGACAAAGTCCAGCTGTATTTGGCAGTAAACCAACTTCACGCCGAACAGAGGTCACGATGGTTTGTTTAAGTTTCTCCTGCTGCTTCTTTGTCAGTCGCTCGGGGGCCCCAGTATAATAGATCCTTTGTAGCCCGGCTACTCCAGCTTCGCGATAGGCACGAATATACTTGTAAGCGGTTCGTTCTGTTCGACCAATGATCTCAGAGACTTGTCGTACATTTATGCCTTTCAAATACAAATAAATCGTCTGATAGCGCTCGAATATTCGCCGATTTTTCTCTTGCTTCATCATTACTTCCATACTTGTAAATGCTTCTGTATATTCCATTCTACTCACCGTCGATTTCGATGGGTTGGAAATAAATTACTTAAGTTCAATCTTTATAGCTTTCCATCTCTCTTTCCTTCAAAACTCACAATACCCATAAACCATTCTTTAGGAGATTTATTTTAATAAATAAATGATTTTCTTGTCTCCTACTTTCTACGCATCCTATGTTCAATAAGAATCACTCCGAAATAAAATTAGAAAAATAAAGGCGGTAGATAAACGCGAAGGAAAAGAGTTGCTGCATAAACCTTATACCGGCTTTAGCCGATGATTAATTCATTTATTTCGCAACTCATACTCACTCGTCTTTTTTTTACATCTAATATTTGATAGCTATATACATCGTCTAAATACCTCCGTTTTACACCGATATCTGCTCCCCTTTACCGATATCAATGTGTTCTATCATCTGTTTTAAACAAAGTTTGTCCATTTGTATGATATTATCACCCAACGACACTCAAATATGGCTGATACTAATTGAAAATCCAGATATATGTCCTAGACCTTTCACTCCATTTGACAGATCGCCATTTTGGAGGCTTCTGCACCTCATTTAAGAGATCCAACTTATCCTTTTTCAAAAGGTTTTGTTAAAGCCACCGTGAGAATAATATTTTCAACTCCGGAAGTATTTTTCCTACTATGTATTAAATCGTCGGTTATCTACGGTCGGAAAATCCCTTTGAGCATCGCTTTGTTTGCATGTAAGTAATCCCACAGTTTGGTCGAGACTCCTTATGTAATTCTTGAATCAAAAAGATTTCTCTTAACTATCAAATTATCAAAAGACCACCTTTTTAGGTGGCATCTTATTTCAAGAAACATTTACAAATCCGGGGACAACATGCTTAACCACATCCTTGATTATTTCCCCGTTCTCCCCGAGCACCTTCTCTAACCTTCTAATCTCCATCTCGATGTCCGCCCGACTAATATTCGTTGGTTTCCCGATAAATATTCGATTATGTAATGTGCTAGTCAAGCCCTCTTCATCTGTCAGAAGTTCCTCGTAAAGCTTTTCACCCGGTCGAATACCAGTGTATTCTATCTTGATATCCATTTCCGGTCTGAGTCCTGAGAGTCTGATTAGATCACGTGCCAAATCCATTATTTTGACCGGTTTTCCCATATCGAGGATGAATACTTCCCCTCCCTGAGCGTAAGCGCCAGCTTGAATTACCAGCTGCGATGCTTCCGGAATCGTCATAAAGTACCGAATCATCTCCGGATGGGTTACCGTGACAGGACCACCACGTGCGATTTGTTCTTTAAAGAACGGGATTACACTGCCCCTGCTGCCTAATACATTACCGAAACGGACTGCGGCAAATTTAGTCCTACTGCTGCGCCCCAAGCTCTGGATGTACATCTCGGCTATTCTCTTGGTAGCTCCCATAATGCTTGTCGGATTGACGGCCTTGTCGGTCGATATGAGGACAAAACGTTCTGCTCCGTAAAGATCGGCGGCATCTGCAACATTTCGAGTACCAAATACGTTATTTTTAATAGCCTCTGAAGGATTCTTCTCCATTAATGGGACATGCTTATGGGCTGCCGCATGAAAGACTACTTTGGGCTGAAATTCCTCGAATACTTTATATATTCTTGCCTTATCCTGCACGTCCGCGATAATGCTCTCTATCTTAACCTTAGGATACGTCCTCCTGAGTTCGTTTTCGATGTTATAAATGCTATTCTCTCCATGACCAAGAAGCAGAAGCTTCTCTGGCTGATACGGGGCAATTTGTCTGCATAGTTCGGATCCGATCGAGCCGCCAGCCCCAGTAATCAACACGACTTTATTCGAAACATAATCAGCGATCCCTTGAAGATCGACACGAACAGGATCTCTCCCCAACAGATCCTCTACTTCTACGTTACGAATTTCATTCAATGTGACCTTCCCATGAATCACATCATCCAGCCTCGGAATAATCTTCAGTTGCACCTCTGTCCGCTTACATATGTCTATTATTTTGGAAACTTCCTCTTGCGGAACTGAAGGGATAGCTAAAATAATTTCTGTAATTTTATGCTCCTCTATAGCTTCAAGTATTTTTTCTCTACCGCCAACAACAGGAATCCCATATATTTGTTGTTTGATCTTAAAAGGATTGTCGTCGATAAACGCTACCGGGTAAAGCGTCGAAGCCGGGTTATGTTTCAATTCCTTCGCAATGAAACTACCGCAATCCCCTGCGCCGATGATCATCGCACGTCCCTGGTGTTCCTTCTTCTTGTAATAATTGTCCCGAATCATTCTCCACATGAACCGGGATCCACCCATAAGGAGCAGAATTGTTTCATAAGTCCGCAATACAACGGAAAGTGGAACAGTCTTTCCACTTATACCCCAAGTAAGCAAATAGGATGCGGTGCAAGCCACAGTCACAGCCTTAAGTATCGAGACGATTTCTCCAACGCTGGCATACTGCCATATTCTGTTGTAAAGCTTAAAAACCACCGCACAAATCGTACCTAAACATGCAGAAATCGCCATATAGCTCCATACCTGTCTACTGTACTCGAACGTAATGCTCCCATCGAATCGAATATAATACGATGTATAAATCGATACCGCTACTATCGCGATATCCAACAAGATAAGGAGCATTTTCCGACGTGATTGAAGCATGCCGCATCCCCCAAAAGCCCTAGTATTAATAGGTGTTTATGAATTTATGCCTTCGACTCGCCGTAATAATAGTAATAATAGGCTTCGCCATTCTTACGATCGATATTATTCAGTACAACGCCGAGAATTCTCGCCTTCACATGATCCAGATTCGCCTTCGCCTTCATCGCCATTTCACGCTTGACCTCTCCGGAATTAAGGACTAGCACAACTCCATCGCACCGTGAAGCGATAATCTGCGCATCTGTTACGGCTAGTGTTGGCGGAGTATCGATGACAATCAAATCGTACTTTTGTCTCAATTCATCAAGTAGCGCAACCAATCTCTTTGACGACAGCATTTCAGACGGATTAGGAGGAATGGGGCCGGAAGGCATAACATGCAAATTTGGGATGTGCGACTCAGATATAACCTCGTCCAGCGAGGCTTGTCCAGTCAGCATGTTCGTTAAGCCCCGCCTATTCGAAATGGAAAAGGTATGATGCATAGTCGGCTTACGAAGGTCGGCATCCATAATGAGCACTTTCTTCTCCGACTGTGCATACGTTACCGCCATATTCGTCGCTGTTGTCGATTTCCCCTCCCCGGGTCCCGCTGAAGTCAACATAATAACTTGCAACTGTTCATCGACAGCCGAAAAATCAATATTGGTTCTGAGGGTACGGTACGCTTCCGAAATTGGCGATTTGGGATTGACATCCGTAATAATGGGGCGCTTATTAGTTGCTGGTTGTTGCATTGACATGTTTTTTGTCCCCCACTTTAGCAATACTTTCGGTCTTTCGCGAACTTTTGGCCAAATCCTCGTCCTTGATCTTCATGATGGCTGACAAGGTAGGAAGTCCGAGATACTGTTCAACGTCAGCTTCCGTGCGGATCGTATCGTCTAAATATTCAAGCAAGAGGATCAAGCCTACGGCAGCCATCATGGATACGACAAAACTGATTGCTACATTAAGTACCGGGTTAGGCTTAACCGGAGCTGGCTGAACATTTACAGATGCTTCATTTAGAATGGATACGTTATCGACCTTCATGACCTTAGGAATTTCTCGTTGAAATACTTTGGATACCGCGTTTACGATGTTTGCAGCCTTTACATAATCTTTATCCTGCGCCACCAGTGTCATAACTTGGGTATTATTGACCGAGCTGACCTTGACTTTTTCAATCAACTCACTAGATGTCAGTCCGAACTGAGGATATTCGGCTGCTACAATCCCCATGATATAGTGGGTTTTAATTACTTCTTTGTACGTATTGATGACCTGAATATTAAAGGTGACATCATTTATGTTAAGCTGTTGTCCCACGGCTTCAGCCGGTTTATTCACGATCAATTTCGTTGATGCTTCATAGATAGGGGTCAAGAAAAAGAAGCTGACTACTCCCGAAGCTACGCTGGAGAAAAGCACGATGGCCAGGAGAAGCCATATTCTTTTCTTAATGATCTTCACGTAACCCCTAAGATCCAATTCCATTAATTCTCCTCCGTCCACAGTTCAAAATGCGGGTAGCCCAACAGAAAAGATACAATCCCCCTCCCGTTGGGATAGAGAGGAGGATTGCACCGGGGGTCATGTAGTTTATTTATTTAGTAAACGATAAATGACGACGGCTGCTTGCGCACGAGTCGAATCTGCATTCGGATTGAATTTGTTGTTCTCTTCTCCGACTACGATACCTTGCTCCGCGGCCAGTGCTACACCATCTTGCAGCGTCGAGTGGATGCTACCGGAATCCGTGAATCCTTTCAGAGCAACTTCTACAGTCGCAATTGGCTTATACTCAAGAATTTTGTTCAATGCACGCGATGCCATCGTAGCCATCTCCGCGCGGGTTACGGTTGCATTCGGCTCGAAGCTGGTATCCGAGCGACCGTTTACGATTCCTGCTTTAACCGCTGCCGCAACGTATGGCTGGAACCAGTCAGTATCGAGCACGTCTCCGAAGCTTTCTTTCGCCGAAGCGTCTTCCAGACCAAATGTCTTGACTATCATCTTGGCAAATTCCGCACGAGTGACACTATCGTTCGGTACGAATTGATTCGCTGCACGACCATCGAGTATGCCTTTCGCAGCGGCGACTTGAATTTGGCGGCCAGCCCAATCTTTTACCGAAGCTACGTCACCGAAGGAGATTTTGTTTTCGACGATGACATACTTGGAGAACGATTTGTTCATTACGACAAACTCTTTGGTCTCTCCGTTGTATTCGCCGCCCTTAGGAGTCAACGATCCGTTATCTTCTACCTTTGAGAATACAAGCAACTCTGTATCTTTGCCCGTTACGTCTTTCACCGGCAGTCTGACTTCCACTGGTTCGTTGAACGTTTTGATTTCCCCATTAGCCGTAGTGAAGGTCAGATCAAACTGTTCGGAAGCCGCATTCGGAAGAGTGCTTGCAGAGCTCTTAATCGTAATGGTCGTGTTAGATCCCAACTGGCTCAGGTCGATAGCCAATGTAACGCCGTTGATCTTAACGGCAAGTACATCGATGCCATTTGCCTTTGCTTTATCGATCAATTCCTTCGACAACGGAATTTCGGCTGTCTTGGCATCAACAGTCCCCAAGTCCAAAGTTGCTATAACCTTTGGTACAGACGCTCCTGGGGCATTTTTCTCCAATGCTTCTTTTGCCTTTTTGGCAATATTGCCAATTGCTTTAAATGCATCTTCAAACTTAGATGCATCAAGCGTTGCTTTGGCAACTCCGCCTTCAACCTTCACGCTGCTCGAGGCGTCAACCCTTGCAGCTTCGCGAATAGCCTGTTCGATTGCATCGGTTGCTTGCGCAAGGCCGTTGCCTTGGTTGTTCTTTAACAAATCTCCGAGCTTGCCGGAAACCTCCGACAGTTTCTGCTCAGCTTTAACTTGGTCAGGAGCTTTGATTCCAGGTTGCGTGCCACCTCCGCCGCCTCCGCCGCCCATTACAGGATTTCCAGTATTAGGCGCCGTATACGAAAGCGTGACCGGTCCTTTAAATAAAACGTTATTATTTAAGGAAGCTGTAACTTCATAACTCTTGGAAAACGAATACCCGATATAATCGGAAAGTTTAAACTTATTGTCTACGACACTGACCTCACTATTTTGAGCAATCGTCCAAGTTAGAGGAATGCCAGCGCTTGTAAAATCGAATACTTTCAGGGACGGCGTGACAATTCTCCAATTACCGGATACAGCCGTCTGCGCGAAAGTCGTCTTTGTTCTGGCATATGCCGATGTCAAAGCTTTGAGTGCAGCATTGTTCACATCCACTATATCGTTTACTTTTCCATATGCATTAACAATGGTCGTTCCGTCAATGCCCAAACCGGACAACGCCTGACTAACCTTCAAATCCGATTTTGCGATCACATTTCCGATAACGGTTCCCAATGCACTCTTAACACCGTCTATATTATTATTGAGATAAAGAGCCACCAATGTGTTGGAATTAGCTTTAAAATACGTTTCCAACTCGGCTTCCACCGCTTCACCAAACGCCTTGGCATCTGCCAAGTCATTATTGGAGGTCGTAACGCCCGCGAGTTTAGCCAAGTCGCTCATGACGGACCGGTTAGTTGTATCGGCAATTGCACCGGCCAATCCGGCGAAGTTCTCGTCGTAAGGGAAGACCGCAGCTTTGAACAAGTTCACCACGTTTGTCTCGGTGAGTGCCGGGTACGTTCCACCCTTTTCGGTAATTTTAGTTTGAATCTTGCTCCAAATCTCATCGCGAATCACAGTTTCAACCGCACTCGATTGCTCCCGAAGCTTGGTACGCGCCGCACTAATCGCACCCTTCTCATCATCCGATAGCTGACCATAAATCGCCTTCATTCTTGCGGTAATTCCAGAGTCATCCAAAGCGCTTGCATGGGCTACTCCAGTGATCCCAAGCTTCTGGGCTACGCCGTTCGTAGAAAGCGGCAAGCCCGCGATGCTGCCCAGGACAAGAGTGGTTGCAATGGATGTGGTTAATAGTTTCTTCTTCATCGTTTCACCTCTGAATAGTTTTCGTATAGTAGTGTATAGTAAAATAATAATAAAACCATGACTGGTAAAGTTTAACACGCCCTGAAAAGCTTTGTCTACATTCACTTCCAGAACTGATACCATTTTCTAGATTTAGACGAAGAAGGCTCCCATATTTCGATCGACTGAGATCGAATCAGAGACTCCGCATTCGCTTGATAATATGTAACATACTCATGTCCCAATAGTCCGGCGGCAGCGTCATAAGCGGCTCCGAGACCGAATGCCCTGTTTGACATATTGTGAGCGTCGGACGAGACAAAATGCACCAAATTCCGTCTGCATAGATTCACGGCGCACTCTTGAATAGACTTGCCGAACAGACCGTTAATAGAATGCGACGTAACTTGGCTGAGCGCCCCGAGCTGAATCAGTCGGAGGAGCTTGTCCGGGCACTGGGCGATCTCCGCATTCCGTTCCGGATGAGCGATGACGGGGGTAATTCCCAGCAATCTCAGTTCATGCATTACATCTTCGATTGTATCGGGGATTCTGGATGACGGAAACTCTAGCAATATGTATGAGGAGCCTGCTAGCATAATCGACGAGCCCGACTGAATATCCTCCAACAGTTCCTGATAGACGCGTATTTCTTGGCCTTCGAGAACATCAAGAGGAATATTATGCTTCTCAAGCGCCTCTCTAAACAAGCTGACGGCGCTGCGAACCTGAGTCGAGTCGTTCCAATACTTCCCATTGGCGTGATGAGGCGTAGCTACAATAGTATCGATTCCTTCGCGCACCGCTTCCTTGGCCATGGCGAGCGACTCCTCCAGATCGCGGGAACCGTCGTCCAACCCGGGAAGAATATGCGAATGAATGTCTATCATTGTTGCAACTCCTCGATTTATGTAGGTTTTTCTTCAACCAGTCTGAAGCTATTATACTACATCTATACAAGGTTGGTAAGTATAAAAACACCTATAAATTCAGTAAGGACACTAATATTTTCCCATGCACAAGGAATCAGACTAAAAAGAGATTCCGTACACTCATAGAATCATTTTTTACTCCTCCCCATTCCTACTTTACGACTATTTCGACAAAAAAACCACTCCCCGTATGGGGAGGTATGAGGCTGGTATACAGCCGTAGCCGATGCTCATTATGGAACGCCACCCATATTCTGTTACAGAAGTTACAGCTTCTTCCCTCGCTTCAGCGTCTGCATTCTGCTGTTCAATTCAAGCTTCCTGTATATAGTTTCATATTCATCTTCACGTCTCGCCGGTTACCTTAATCCTTTCGGCAATTTGCCTGTTGATTAATCCCTCTTCGACCATCCGCAATATCTTAATTTCCAGCTCTATCAATAAAGGTGGCGACAACAAAGCAACGTCCCCACGGGCATTCATAAGTTGCAGCAAGCTTCTTGACATAGAGCAAAGAAACGGGTAACGATTTGCGGATAAAACTGTGCTGCCTATGGTACAAAAAGATTGGGCTGGCCCACCGCTTCCAATCCGGATCAGACAATTTATCCTGGATAGAATCCCGGGCCTCGCTCCAAGATCCGATCCGGCAACATGCCGATCCATCGCGAAGCAACGACCGATTTAACTTCAATGTGCCGAGATGCTTTTTTTTGCCGCACCAGTTGCTTCTGACCGTTCCTGCAACCTGTAATTGCTTCGGAGAGCGAACCGTTCATACGACCTAATATCGAAGTTTGCAACAAGCAGTCGCTTACTCATCGGACTGTCTCTTAAGAAGCTCTTCCAGCAAATATCGGGCAATATCCAGGTGATGACCACTGAAGTTGCGATTAAAAACTGACGGATCTTCGCTTCGTTTCAGAGAAAGAGCGGCGAGATGCAGCCCGCTCCACCCAGCCTTCCGTGCGACTAACGAGCATGGTCGCATCGTCACTGGTGATAGGCAATTCATACAGTCCTTAAAATAGAGGATTCCCTCATCGAGCTGAAACCGCAAGTCCTACAAGTTGATTACATGCATATGGCCTTTAGCCTGCAACCTCGCCGTAGAAAACGGCAATTCGAATCGGCTGGCTACGAAAAGATATATATGCAAGGTAAATATTCAAGCATGCAGGCTATCGAATCGTGGATCGAGGATTCAATTCCTCCATGAGCTTCGGACGATCCACAATCATTTCGCGCCGCGAGTGCGGAATGTGTAATTTCGTGCTGAGTATGATAATTGACTTCTCCATACCCGGTTCCTCATCTTTGGTTGCCATCTAGCGAACTGCAGAGGCATGGCAAATCGTTATAAGCTCACAGTTTTTGAAATAGTAAAAAAAGGCATCTCGAAATTCTCTCGAATCCAGAGATGCCTTTTTTGTAAGCTACGGCAAAACTTACATCATGCCGCCCATGCCACCCATGCCGCCCATGTCAGGCATAGCAGGACCTTTGTCTTTTTCCGGTTTGTCGGCGATGACCGCTTCGGTCGTCAGGAACATGGCCGCTACGGATGCCGCGTTTTGCAGAGCCGAACGGGTTACCTTGGTAGGGTCTACGATGCCCGCTTGGAACATGTTGACCCATTCGCCGGTTGCCGCGTTGTAGCCGATGCCGGCTTCTTCTTTTTTGATGCGCTCTACGATGACGGAGCCTTCTTGGCCTGCGTTCGTCGAGATAATGCGGATCGGCTCTTCCAGAGCGCGGAGCACGATGTTGACGCCCGTTTGCTCGTCGCCTGTTGCGTTAACGGCCGATACTGCGCCATATACGTTCACGAGTGCCGTACCGCCACCGGATACGATGCCTTCTTCCACAGCAGCACGCGTGGAGTTCAGGGCGTCTTCGATGCGCAGCTTGCGCTCTTTCAATTCGGTTTCCGTCGCAGCGCCGACTTTGATGACCGCTACGCCGCCGGCCAGTTTGGCCAGACGCTCTTGCAGCTTCTCTTTGTCGAAATCGGAAGTTGTTTCTTCCAATTGAGCGCGGATTTGCGTAATGCGCGTGCCGATGTCTTTCTTGTCGCCTGCGCCGTCTACGACGATCGTGTTTTCTTTGGAGATGCGAACTTGACGCGCGCTGCCCAAAGCTTCGACGGTAGTCGATTTCAGTTCGAGGCCGAGCTCTTCGGTAATCACTTGGCCGCCCGTAAGAGCCGCGATGTCGCCAAGCATAGCTTTGCGGCGGTCGCCAAAGCCAGGAGCTTTAACGGCAACGCAAGTGAACGTGCCGCGCAGCTTGTTGAGTACGAGAGTAGCCAACGCTTCGCCGTCTACGTCTTCTGCGATGATCAGCAGCTGGCGTCCGGATTGAACGACTTTCTCGAGTACCGGCAAAATCTCTTGGATGCTGGAGATTTTCTTGTCGGTGATCAAGATGTACGGATTGTCCAGAACGGCTTCCATTTTGTCCGTATCGTTGACCATGTAAGCGGACAGGTAGCCGCGATCGAACTGCATGCCTTCTACGACTTCCAGCTCGGTTACGAAGCCTTTGGATTCTTCAACGGTTACTACGCCGTCGTTGCCCACTTTCTCCATCGCTTCGGCGATCAATTGGCCGAGCTCTTCGTCGGCTGCGGAGATGGCGGCAACTTGTGCGATCGATTGTTTGCCTTCGATCGGCTTGGCGATTTTTTGCAGCTCTTCTACGGCTGCTTTTACGGCTTTCTCGATGCCCTTGCGGATTACCATCGGGTTAGCGCCGGCCGTTACGTTTTTCAAGCCTTCGCGAATCATCGCTTGAGCCAAAACGGTAGCGGTCGTCGTGCCGTCGCCGGCTACGTCGTTCGTTTTCGTAGCTACTTCTTTCACGAGCTGAGCGCCCATGTTCTCGAATGCGTCTTCGAGCTCGATTTCTTTGGCAATCGTTACGCCGTCATTCGTGATGAGCGGGCTTCCGAATTTCTTCTCGAGTACTACGTTGCGGCCTTTCGGTCCGAGCGTTACTTTTACCGCATTCGCCAAAGCGTCGACCCCACGGAGCATCGCTCTGCGAGCGTCTTCACTGAATTTAATGTCCTTCGCCATTTATCGGATACCTCCCGAATTTGTTTTTTCGTAAATCCTATGGGACTGCCAAAACTTGCCTAAGTATAGGTTACCGGTCGTCCGGCCATCGTAAAGAAAACGGAATTTCTTACGACAGGACGGCCAGGATGTCGCTTTCGCGCAAAATGAGCAGTTCTTTGCCCTCGAATTTCACTTCGGTTCCGGCATATTTGGAGAACAGAACGCGGTCGCCTTCTTTTACTTCCAGCGCGATGCGTTGTCCGTCTTTCACGTGGCCGCTGCCTACAGCAACGATTTTGCCTTCTTGCGGCTTTTCTTTTGCCGTATCCGGCAAGACGATGCCGCTAGCCGTAGTCTCCTCCTTGGCAATAGGTTCAAGAACTACGCGATCGCCCAACGGTTTGATCATGAGAAAACTGCCTCCTTTGATAAAGTGATTTGGTGTATAGAGGGTTTGTTAGCACTCGCTCGCTGTTAGTGCTAACGACAATTCTTATCTTAAACATTTCGATTCCGCTTTGCAAGTATTTTTGATGCTTTTTTCAAAATTTTAATCAATGCCGTTTTTTCCACACCTTGCCTATTGTCCCCATTCGACACGGTTCTATGCGGAGGCAACCGGCATCGCGATCTTTCGACAAAAAAGGTCCGCGTTCGAGTCGACGCAGACCTTGGTTTCCGGGCAAACTCTTCAGGCGCCCTCCGTTTCTTCGAGCCACTGCTTGTCCCGCTCCTGCTGATCTTTGTACACTCTGGCGGACAGCATGATGCTGATCTCGTACAAAACGATCATCGGGATGGCGACAAGAATGTCGGATATGAAATCCGGTGGGGTTACTATCGTTGCTATCACAATTAATAGCAGATAGGCATAGCGGCGCAGCTTCTTCAGACGGGCCGGATTAAGAATTCTCAGCTTCGTCAAAAACATGACGACGACCGGAAGCTCGAACAAAATCGCCATCGGCAGCAAGATGTTGAACATGAACGTAAAATATTGCGCGGCTCCGTACGTCTCGGTCAAGCTCAAGCTCTGGGTCACATTCGATGTAAAATAAAACGCCATCGGGAAAATGATGAAATAAGCGAATGAAAGCCCGAGCAGGAACAGGAAGACGGCTCCCGGAATATAGCGGAGCGTCGCTTTCTGCTCATGCTCCATCAAGCCCGGCTTCACGAACAGCCATATTTGCGTCAAGGCGAACGGCAATGTCACCACCAGACCGATGGCAAAGGAAAACTGCATGTACAATCGAATAGCATCCCACGGTGAGAACGTATTCAAAGTAACGATGCTTGAAGCCGGCTCCGTATGCATCAAATAAAGGATAATCGGTTTGGCCGCGAAGAAGCCGCCGATCATGGCCAGCACTAAAATGGCGACGACCCAAATCAGCCGTTTGCGGAGCTCGGTCAGATGTTCTACCAGCGATGCCGTATTTTCCTGCATCAAAACTTCACCAACCTCACCGATCAGATAGCGATATGCTTCCACATGCTTCCGGAGCTTCCCCATAAAGCTTAATTATGCCGCTAAGCTTTTTCTCTCATGGGGCATGTTCCGGAACGTTGCCAACCGGATCGTCTCACTCCGGCAATCGTTTCTCGCCGCTTTGAGCCGTTTGCGCTGCCGGAGCGGTCTCCGCCGTAGCAGTCCGGTATTCCGGCTTGCTTGCTTCGATTCGCGAGGATTCCGCCTTCTGCACTTCCTTGCGATCGGAATCGTCCTCGAGTATTTCTTTCGCCCCGTTCTTGAACTCGCGAAGCGTACGGCCGAACGCGCGGCCCAGTTCCGGCAGCTTGCTCGGTCCGAATAACAGCAATGCCACCAAAATAATGAGAATGAATCCAGTCGCCCCGATATTAGGCATCGTCAATTCCTCCTGTCGATTATGGGTATAGGAAACTCTTACCAGCCTGAACGTTATCCTCTGTCTGCGAACAACCCTCCGTATCCGAGCTCGGCAATATGGCTGCGCTCGATCCGTTCATTCGCGCATATTCGCGGCAGTAACACATCGAAGACGGTGAATTTGTCGTGCATGACACTGCCCGGCAGCCCGAGAATCGGGATTTCTCCCAAATAGGCCATCAGAAGCATGGAGCCTGGAAGCATCGGAGTGCCATGGCTGACGATATGCGCACCGGCTTGCTTGATAGCCCCCGGCGTGCGGTCGTCCGGATCGACGGACATTCCTCCCGTGACCAGAATAAGATCGACTTGACTCTGCTCGAAATAGCGGATTTCCCGCACGATCTCCTCGATGCCGTCTGTGCTGAACCGCTGTTCGGTCACGACGGAGCCGAACGACTCCAGCTTGGACCGGACGACAGGTCCGAATTTGTCTTCGACGAGTCCATTATACACTTCGCTGCCGGTCGTAATGACCCCCGCCCGCAATGTTCGAAAAGGTTTCACGGAAATGGGCCCTTCTCCCATATGACCTTCGCGCCATTGTCGGGCCATCCGCTCGACCGCTTCGATCTTGGCCTTGGAAATGATCAGCAGGATAACGCGCATCCCCGCAAGCGACTGCCCTTCCTCCACGACGGTGTAAGATGGGAGCGTGGCCATGGCCAACTGATCGATGGCATTGACTTCGTCGATGAAGGCTTTGTCTATGGCGGCCAACCCGCGGATAGCCGCCCTGAGCATTACTTTGCCTTCGCTCGGCTCGCCCGTCGCCACGTTCGAGCCGAATACGGCCTTTGCCATCCGGATAGCCGCTTCGTCTTCATGTACATCATCGTCGCCCAGCTCGAGCACATAAATGTGCTCCTTGCCGATCCGCCTCAGCTCCGGGATATCCTCCTCGCGAATGACGTGGCCTTTGCGAAACGCCCTTCCCTTGAATTCGCCGGGAACGATTCGGGTCAAGTCGTGGGCCAGCGGAAGCCCGATCGCTTCCTCCACTTTCACTTCCCGGAGCACGCTCGATTGACCCATGGCTTACGCTCCGCCTCCTTTGCCCTTGATCAAGGTCAATGCGACGGGCAGCTGATCCATGACGGCGGCCAAACATTCGTGCACGCCCTTCGGATCTCCCGGAAGATTCAACAGCAGCGTCTGACCGCGTATGCCGGCTACGCCCCGGGTCAGCATGCCGTGTCCCGTCCTCTGCATGAGGGCGGCCCGCATCGCCTCGGCAAACCCCGGCGCCGCCCGGTCGATCACTTCCAAAGTCGCTTCCGGCGTTACGTCCCGCGGCGCCATGCCGATGCCGCCTGTCGTCAAAATCAGATCCGCCTTGTAGTAATCGGTCATTTCGATGAGCGCAGCAATAATTTCATCCGTCTCGTCGGGGACGATCCGATATTCGATGATATCCCCCTGCAGCTCTTCCTCCACGAGTTCGCGAATCACCTGAGCACTGGTGTCTTCACGTTCGCCGCGAGAACCTTGATCGCTTGCCGTTAAAAGGCCAACTTTCCAGCGCATCAGCGTTTCCCTCCCTTGTCCAGAAGTCCGGTGATTCTTGTGTTCGATGCGAAGCCGCGGCTTATTCTGTCGTCTCCGCCAATTCGGCCCCTTCGGCGCTATCGCGAATAGTCGCCGCTCTTGCCGCCCGTCTTGGCCAAAAGCACGGTCGGCCCGATGCTGATCCCCTTCTCCAGCGCCTTGCACATGTCGTATACCGTTAGAGCCGCGGCCGAAACGGCCGTCAGCGCCTCCATCTCGACGCCGGTCAGTCCGGTCGTCTTGACCGTTCCTTCAATATATAGCTCGTCGGAACCGTTATCGGAGAACCGGATGTCGATTCCGGTCAGCGGCAGCGGATGGCACATCGGAATCCATTCCGACGTTTTCTTGGCGGCCATAATGCCGGCCACTTGCGCGACTGCCAAAACGTCGCCCTTCCCCACCTTGCCCTGCTTGATGACATCGAGCGTGGAAGGAAGCATGGCGACGGTCGTCCGGGCGGTCGCCGTTCGGCGTGTCTCCGTTTTCTCCGACACGTCCACCATGCGGGCTCGCCCTTCGCTGTTGAAATGCGTGAGTCCGGATGAATCGGTCACCCTCGCCCCTCCTCCCCGTTAAGCGAATGTATGGAAACTGCTATGCAAAAGAAGCAGCTGTGGAACGAAACGATCCATTTCGTCGCATGTTTCTTTGCTGCAGCTTGAATTCGGGATGCAAATCGGCGTACGGCCGAGCCGTCTTGTACCGATTCCTTCACATTCGACACTCGGGGCCGTATGTCCTTTTTTGAACGAGAAAAAGACGATTGAAAGTTTTATTAATTCATTCTGACTTACGGAAGTTGCAAAGCGGAGCGATGTCGGAAGCAGCGATCGTAGATGTTCGGTATTGGCTTAAGCCTGCGGCAGTATCCATTGGCGATTCTCCGTTAGGACGGCGTCCACCCGGAAATCGTGATTGTCCATCGGCACCTCGGGGACGATCTGGGCGTCGAAGGCGAGCGCCAGCTTGAAAGGCTCCTTGCCGACGTTTTCCCTGCATCTCCGGATGAAGGCGTCATAGTACCCTCCGCCATAGCCGAGACGGCCTCCCATGCTATCGAAAGCCAGACCGGGTACGAGCATCACGTCGATATCCGCGGCCCGTCTCCATACCGGAGCGGACATGAGCGGTTCGCGAATGCCCCATTTTCCCGTCTCCAAATCCTCATTGCCGCGAATGACGTGCAGCGACATCAGCTTCTTGTCGCGGATTACTTTCGGTACGACAACCGTTCCCCCGAGTTCCCAGCACCATTCCATCACCGGCGTAACGTCCAGCTCCGTCCGGAACGGCACGTAGCTGAAAAGCGTACAGGACCGGCCCCGGGCGAAAGACAGCCGATCTTCCAGGAAACGGACCGCCTTCTTGCAAATAAGCGCCGAATTCTCGGCCCGTTCGGTCTCGGACAACGAGGCTCTTACCGCCTCCGCTTGCTTGCGCAGCTGCGCCTTGAGAGCTTTTACGGCCATCCTGGTTCCTTCCTTCTCGCTGCTGGATTCAATCTGATTACCCTCAGTGTATCATACATCCGGCGGGAAGAAAAAGAAGCTTAGGCGCATTCCATCCGCTCCGCTCGCCGGACGGCTTTCGCTAAAAACAAACTGTCATTTTACAAACGAACGCCCCATCGGTAAACTGATCTTAGAACATGCTATATTCGGAGGAAGACTAACGATGCTGTTGCAAGTGAACGGACTGGGCAAACATTACGGCACGACTACCGCGCTGTCGAACATATCGATGCAAATCCAGGAGCGCGACCGGATCGGTCTCGTCGGCGTCAACGGCGCGGGCAAATCGACGCTGCTCAAAATTGTTGCGGGAGAAATGTCCGCCGACGAAGGCGAGATTTTCCGTGCGAAGGAAACGCGAATCGGCTATTTGGCGCAAAACAGCGGACTGCAGTCGGACCGCTCGATTTGGGATGAAATGATGGGCGTGTTCGCCGACCTGCTGGAGGCCGAACGCGAGCTGCGAGAGCTGGAGGCGCGAATGTCCGACCCCGCTCTGGCCGCGGACGCGAAAGCGTATGAAGACGTTCTGCACAAGTATTCGGTCAAATCGGACCTGTTTCGCGAGCAAGGCGGCTTCCGCATAGAAGCGCGCGTAAGAAGCGTGCTGCACGGCATGGGGTTCGGCTCGTTCGATCCCGCCACGGTCGTCCGTACGCTGAGCGGCGGACAGAAGACCCGGCTGGCGCTGGCAAGGCTGTTGCTGCAGGAGCCCGATCTCCTCATGCTGGACGAACCGACCAACTATCTGGATATCCAAACGCTCACGTGGCTGGAGGATTATTTGCGCGGCTACTCCGGTGCCGTGCTCGTCGTATCCCATGACCGTTTTTTTCTGGATGCGATGGCGAATGTGATCTACGAAATCGAACGCACGCGCTGCAAAAGGTATACCGGGAACTACACGCGGTATATGGAGCTGAAAGCGGCGGAGTACGAAATCGAGCTGAGGCATTACGAGAAGCAGCAGGACGAGATCTCCAAAATGGAGGACTTCGTCCAACGCAATATCGTCCGCGCCTCGACAACTAAACGCGCCCAAAGCCGCCGCAAGGCGCTCGAGAAAATGGATCGGCTGGACAGGCCCGCCGGAGAGCTGAAAAAAGCTTCGTTCCGTTTCGAGACGGAGCGGCAGTCGGGCAAGGACGTGCTGCGGGCTCAGCACCTCTCCGCCTCCTACGACGGGACGCGGCGGTTGTTCGGAAACGCCTCGTTCGAGCTGCGGCGCGGCGATATGGCGGCCTTGATCGGACCGAACGGCATCGGCAAATCGACGCTGCTGAAAATTTTGACCGGACAAAAGCGGCAGGATGCCGGCATGTTCGAATGGGGGACGAACGTCTCGATCGGTTATTATGATCAGGAGCAGCAAGGGCTGAACCCGAACAACACGGTACTCGAGGAGCTGTGGGGGGACTACCCCCATCTGGAGGAAGTGCGAATCCGCACGGTGCTGGGCAGCTTCCTGTTCAGCGGCGAGGACGTGCTGAAAAAAGTAATGTCGCTGAGCGGCGGCGAAAAAGCGCGCGTCTCGCTGGCCAAGCTGATGCTGAAGCAGGCGAACATGCTTATTCTCGACGAGCCGACCAACCATCTCGATCTGTTCAGCAAGGAAGTGCTCGAGGCGGCTTTGCTCGACTACGAAGGCACCCTGCTCTTCATTTCCCATGACCGCTATTTCCTGAACAAAATGGCCGATCGGATGCTCGAGCTGCATGCGGGCGGCATTGACGATTATTTGGGCAACTATGACGATTATGTCGAGAAAAAACGCGAGCTGGCCGCGATCGAGGCGGAGCGGACGGCGGAAGCGGCGACGGGCAAGTCGGCGGCGGCCAAAGCCGGCGGCGGCGTAGCGGGCGCTGCTGCGCCCGGCGCGGCCAACCGGGAAGCCGTGAGCGACGGCGACGCTTCGAACGGAGCGAAGCCGAAGGACTATGAGGCGGAGAAGCAGCAGAAGCGCGAAGAGCGCGGGCGCCAGCGCAAAATCGAGCAGCTGGAGCAGGCGATTTCCGCCTTGGAGGACGAGACGGCCGCACTGGAGGCGGCGCTGCTCGACCCCGGCGTCTATAACGATTACGTCGCCGTGCAGAAAGTAAACGACGACCTGGTGATCAAGAAGTCGGAGCTGGAACGCCTTTATGCGGAATGGGAAGAGCTGTCCTCCTGAATGCGCAGCAGCAGCATCGGCACCGCCGCATACACGATCATCGTGGCGGCCGCGACGATGCCCGAATCGTTGAAGGCGAGCGCCGCAACCGCCCCCACCGCAATCGCGATAAAGCCGCTCATATAGTGCGGATACAACGCTTCCCAGCGCCGGAATGCTCCTCGCGGACGCAAAACGGCGACTGCCATGACAAGCAGGCCGGCAGCCAGCACCTTCGTCCAGACGGATACGCCGATCAGATGGGCGTTCATCTGCAGCTTGCGCACGATCGTGGCCGCGATCAGATCCGTCCGTCCGTCGCCGAGCAGCGCCATCGCGCGGCCGATGTGGCTCTGCCGCGAAGCGTCCGCCGGGACGGCGGCGTTGAGCAGCCAGAGCGCGGCCAGAGCGGCGGCGACAAGCCCGGCGCAGACGAGCGCGAGCGGCAGCGGGCCGAGCCGGCGGAAGGCGCCGCGGGCGAAGCTGCGCAGCCACGCGAGGCCGAAGGCGACGGCCGCGGTGATGGCGCCGCCGGCGTTCGTGCCGAGCCGCGGGGCGGCGAGGTAGAGCGCGACGGCGCCGAACGCGGCGGCCGCGACAGCGGCGGCGAGGCCGGCGGAGCGGCGGCGGCGCGCGAACGTGGCGGCGCGCGAGAGCGGCGGCGGCGCCTTGGCCGGAGCCGGAGCGGACGCGGCGGCGGGCAAGGCTGCGGGCTCGGCAGGGCGAGGGCGGAAAGCGTCGCGGCGACGACGGCGCTCCATCACGGCGACGAAAGCCAGCGTGGCGGCGCCGACCACAACGCCCATATACTCGTTGCCCATCCCATAATAACGAGCCCCGATCATAGGATCATACCCCAGCACCGAACGTTTCATGCCTTCCGCACCCAGCACGCCGTCGAGCAGCAGCGCCATCGTCGTAACTCCGCTTAACAAACCGGCCGCGTATAGTGCGGATCGGCCATACGAGAACAAACTGCCGAGTATCGCCGACAGCACTATGAATAAAGCTACTTGAACGGAACCGGAAAGCGGATAAACCGCGTTCATCCACCCGATCAGGAGCAGTGAAAGAGGAGCCGCCAACAGCAGGAGCAGCAGCGTCTCGATCCATCGCAGCGTTCTTCCGAGCTTGAACCAAATCGCAACCAAAGCCGCCAGCAGGACGACGGCTTCCACGGACACAAAGGGGATAAGCACCCGGGGACGAATCCGGTAAATTTCGCTTATCGTGCCGAGTTCTTTCAATAGAACGGATAAGGAGTCCGGATACCGGACTATTGTCGCTGCCCGGCCCACCATGTCATTCGGAGCCTCGATCCCGAACGATGCGAGCAAGGACGGCGCGAAATCCGCCGCCGTGACGATTCCCGCCCTGCGTGTACTGGGAGAAGTAAGCAGCCCCGCAGATATTCCCGGCCCGTATTGGACGACCGGTGCGAGATGCATTTTATTCCTGGCCGCCGCGGTGCTTACCAGCGGAGAAATCAGCCATATGGAATCGCCGTTTTGCTGCCTACGCAAAACCTCGCCCACCAATCCGTCCAGACTGCGCAAAACTTCCAGCTTGTCCCTTTCCGCCTGCAAGGTATCATATCGCGATTCTTCCGCTTGAAATCGCAACAAATCGCCCCACTCCAGCACGACTACGGCCGGCCCTTTCACGGAATCCCAGCCCCGCAGCAGCTCCGGCGTATTCGTTCTTGCGGCGTAGGGAGCGCCAGGCTCGGAAATAAGCATATTGTCGCCAACGCCGCCTTTCTGCACCCGCCCCCCCTCATCCATAATCAGCAACGGCGCGAAACGCTTTTTCCCCTGCTCGTTGTCGCTATTTCCAAACACTCCCGCCGCCACCCCGTTCCGGCGCAGCAGTTCCCCGAGCAGCCCGGGATACGAATGCTGCGAGCGGTTGTTATTTCGACGACGGATCGCTGCGATCTCCGGCACGACGACCCCCGCCTCGCCCGGCTCCAGACCGGTCAGTCTCCGATACAGCTCAAGGCCCGCTCCGTCGCCCCCATTCCATGCCGAATAGGCTGCGCTGCTAAAGGCCGGCGCCCCCGCCCCCATGGTGGCATAGCTGTCCTCCAGTCCCTTCTCCGGAGTGCGGACGTTCATCGCGCCTATTGCGCCTTTCCTTATGAGGCCGTCTATATTCGGAAGTTGGTTCAGCAAATTCTCGTCCCAGTCCGGAAACGACCAGCCCGGAATCGAAACGATCGTAACTTTCCCGCCGCTTTTTCTCGGTTCACTCCCTTCAACCGCGCTATATGCGTGATTCATTCCTCTGTGAAGCTTCATTACAGAGCCACGCTGCCCGTGGTGTGCCATTAGCATCAGTCCGACTGTTAAAGCAATTGCCAGACAACAAGCGATCATGCACAGAAAGCGAACGTACGATCCCCTGTTTACTTGTGTCTTCCTCAGTCCGCAACACCTCCCCGGTAACGAATGTATAATTGAAAGCCATATCGCGGACCTATCGATCGAGCCGCACAGACGCGCGAAATGCTGGCGGTACGAATTTGCGAAACGCTGGCACGAGCTGACGAATAATGAGCCTAATTTGCTTATTAATGAATCTCGTTGCGCTATTTTGGGCTTTTTTCGGCAGAAGGGGAACAGTGAATCAAAAGTAACTAGTGAACTCAAATCCTCAAATTCACTAACAATGAAAATTGGTTCACTATTCGCGGAATTCGCCCATCCAACAAGTAAAAGTCTCTGAAGTTGTATAGCCTTCAACTACTCGTTTCTAGAATTGCCCAGTTCGGCCATTTTTACAGAAAAAAATAATTCACAACGTTATCCACAAGAAATGAGGGGAAGAGCGCCTGATTTGACGGTTTTTTCTTTTCCATCCACAATGTTATCCCCATTATCCACAATTCATCTTTGAAAAACTTATTCCAATAGCTCCTCCCTTACATTCGTTGTCCCCGTTGCGTTTGCACATCTTGTGCACATTATACACAAGGGGTGTGGATAACTTTATCCACACCCCTCGTCTTACCTATTGTCTTGTCGGCATCTTTAAGCGTGACTTTCTCAACAGCCTGATTATTTTCCGTTCAATTCGGCAATTTTCTTGTTCGCGAGCTCCTCGGCATCCCTCAGTGCGGTGTTGGCATCCTTCTTGCCCGCTGCTACCTCATCGAAGGCGGTATCCAGCACCTTGTCGACGACGCTTTGGTATTTGTTCACTTTATAGGAGGGAGCGGGCTGGACCGGGATCAGGTTCTTCAAATTTTTGTCGGCAAATTGCCGGACCCCTTTTCCCATGCTGTCGCGGTATTTATCGCCCTTTAACGCCGGACCGTCGCCCTTGAGCGTCTGTTCCTTCTGGTACTCCTCCGAGGCCAACACCGTAGCGGCTAGAAAAGCCTGATCCCGATGCTTGCTTATACTCGTCACGTTAAAATAATAGTTGAGCAGACCCGAACCGACGCCCGGCCGCTCTTTCAGCATCGGGAGCGGTGCCATATCCCACCGGATATTCGTATTCCGCACATACTCGGCTCCCGAGACGAACATGCTGACGAGCATTGCCGCCCTTCCCTCCTTCCAGAACACGTTGTTCGCCTGGGCGATCGGCACATACGGGTTTCCGTCGACATTGAATGCCCGGGAGAAATTGTCGAACAGCTTTTTCCAATTGTCGTTATTAAGTGTAGCTTTATTGGTAGCCGGGTCCACGTACCCTTGCGAAAGCTGGTTCATCAAATGATAATGCCGCCCGATGACGATCAGTCCCTGGTAGTTGACGCCGCCCTCCGCCCGCGACATTTTCTTCGATAGCTCGAACGCATCGTCCCAGCTCATGCCGTCTTTTGGGTAGGCGACACCGAATTTATCGAACAGGTCTTTGTTGTACATCAACCCGACTAGCGATGAACCGTTGGGCAAGCCGTATATGCCGCCGTTAGCCAGCTGGCGCATCTCGTCGAGCACGACCGTCTCGATTTGGCCTAGATTGTAGTTGTATTTTTGGACCAAGTCGGAGACGTCGTTCTGCAGATTGAGATCGATGAGCATTTCATAAATGTTGGCGCGGTGCGTCTGCATCAGGTCGATCGTCTGCCCCTGCGCGACCAAGTCTTTCAAGGTGACGCCTTTGCCCGGCACGAGAACCCGGAACGTAAAATTCGGATACTTTTTCCGGATCGCATTGCCGTACGTTTCCATAAACCGTTCGAGCGTATAGCTGCCGTCATTGAAATATACGGTCAATTCAACCGGATCCTTCGCAGCCTTGGCGATCGCATCCGCCGCCGAAGCCTCGCTTTTCGCTTCCCCGCTTTTTGCGGAATCATTCGTTTTGTCCCCGGCTTGACTGCTCCCGCAGGCGGCAAGCACCGCCGTTAAAGCCGCCGCCATCGTGTAAACCAACCATCTTTTGGCCATAAACGTCCCCTCCATAATCATGAATCCGCCGCGTTTGCAGCGGTTTGACATTGTCGTTCCAGAATGCCCGCCAAAATGATAGCGGTTACAAAAGTGGTACGACTTGCTTCCTCCTGAACACCTAATCTCACCAGCGGCATTGTCTCCGTCTCACCAGCGGCGATCTCTCCTGAATCGTTTTCTCCTGAGCCGTTCTCTCCTATGCGTACTCGACGTCGGGTATGCGCTCCGTGTCCCCCCAATATCTCTTCACCGTAGTTTCGCATTGCTTGGCATCGTTTTTATGCCCAAGTCCTATCACCTTTTTCAATATAAGATATTAATAATCACATTATATATTTACAAGTCAATAAACGCAATAATATTTCATATTATGAAATACAATTATAAAAGTGGAATATTAACCTCTCCTTCTGAATCAGAGGAGAGAGCAACTTGAATTATTAATTCTGCGCACAACTCTCGAAAAGTACCGGCAAACACCTCAGCGAAAAAGTTCAAAAGAACAAAGGAACGAACCAATCCGCAGCTAACGGAACAAAAAGTTCCGCTAATATCGGAAATGACGCCGCAAAAGGACCAAAAGGAACAATTAGTTCCTTTATCAAGTTCCGAGACGCGACTGCCGGCCTGTTTTTAGCGAATAGCGGAACTAGATGTTCCGTTTGACCGCATGAACCCGCTTCCTGCTCACCATAACGGAACTTTTTGTTCCGCGACCGCGACTTTGCGGGACATCATGTTCCACCAGTCATCCCGCTGCGGGAAATTGGAATCCTTCAAGAACCAAGAACGGACGCACTCGCAACAAATCCACACTTTAACCGCAGACGACGGGCTCATCCATTTTATAAGCAACAAAAAAAGAACCGTGTCCGATTCACACAGTTCTTCCAGCCTGCTTATATAAATGCATTCAGCGTCCCGCATGCTCCGCCGGCTCTTTCACCGACCATTGCTCCAGCGACAGCAGCGCCTCGGCCTTCAGGTCGAGCGACGAAAGCTCGCCTCGCTCCCACTTCAAAAAAGCGGCGGCCGCGATCATCGCGGCATTATCGGTGCACAGCGACAGCGGCGGCACAAGAAGCGGCAGCTCTTCGCGCGCGCATCTATCGGCAAGCGCCTCCCGCAGCCCTTTGTTCGCGGCGACGCCGCCGGCTAGCATCAACTGCTTCGCTCCGAACGCCTTCGAAGCGCGGATCGCCTTCTCGACCAGCACCTCTACGACAGAATCCTGAAACCCTTTGGATATGCGCATCGGCTGCACGACCTCTCCGCGCATTTTGGCCTGGTTCAATACGGCCAGCACGGCCGATTTCAGACCGCTGAAGCTGAAATCGTAAGAATCCGGCTCCAGCCAGACGCGCGGCAGCGGAACGCCCTCGTCGGCTTCATGGGCGAGCCGGTCCACGTGCGGTCCTCCCGGATACGGAAGCCCCATGGCCCGGGCCACTTTGTCGTAGGCTTCTCCTGCGGCGTCGTCTCTCGTCTGCCCGATAATGCGGAACACGCCGGGCGACGGAACATGCACGAGCTCCGTATGGCCGCCCGATACGACGAGCGACACAAGCGGATATTCAAGCTGATGGACGAGCTCGTTGGCATATATATGACCGGCGATATGATGTACGCCGATGAGCGGGATTTGCAGCGCGCAAGCGAGCGTTTTGGCCGCCACGACGCCGACGAGCAGCGAGCCGACGAGCCCCGGACCCTGCGTGACCGCGACAGCGGACAAGTCGGCGAGCCGGATGCCCGCGGCCTGCACCGCTTCCTCCAGAATCAAAGTGACGCTTTCCACGTGCTGGCGGGAAGCGATCTCGGGAACGACGCCGCCGTACCGTTTGTGCGTGTCGATTTGGCTCGATACGACATTGGACCGGATGATCGTCCCGTTCTCCACGACAGCGACGGACGTTTCGTCGCAGCTCGTTTCCACGGCGAGGATCAAGCCCGGCCGATGCTCTGTTCGTTCCTTTCGTTGCGTCGGCATTCGTTTACTGTTCTCCTTCCTCCGCCATGCGGCGCAAATGCGCCCACATGATGATGGCGTCTTCTCCGTTGTCGGTATAATACCCTTTGCGCAAGCCGGCGGGAATAAACCCGAGCTTCGCATACAGCCGCTGCGCGACGGTGTTCGAGGTGCGCACCTCCAGCGTGATCCGCTCGGCCCCGAGGAAGATCGCGGCGGATTGCAGCTGGGTAAGCAGCCGCTCGCCCAGCTTCCGCCCCCGGTATGGCGCGCGGACGGCAATGTTCGTAATATGCGCTTCATCCACGATCATCCACATGCCGCCGTAACCTACGATTTCCCCGTCCAGCTCCATCACGAGATAGTGGGCGAAATGGTTGTTGGTCAGCTCGTTGTGGAACGCTCCGGCCGACCACGGCGTCGTAAACGCCTCCTGTTCGATCGCGCAAATCGTATCGATATCCTCGACGCGCATCGAACGGAACTGGAGCGTTTTGCCTTCGACCCTCTCAGCTTGCTCCAAACGGCTCGCCTCCCCCGTTTTCCTTTTGCAGCAGCTTGACTTCCGCTTCCGCGAGCTGCGTATAATTCGGCACGAGCGCATGCGTGTCGTCCGCCTCCGCGCCGCTTCCGATACGACGCCAAGCGAGCTCGGCAATTTCGGCAGCGCTGATCCCGCTGTCCCGAATATCCGTCGCCGCCGTTCCGCGGCCGCTTTCGCTCCATGCCAGTATCGTCTCGCGGAATCCCGCCGTCTCGCCGCCGAACAAGATACCCTCAGGTCCGGCGCCTTGTTCCCGGCTGCGGGCCAGAAGCTCGCCGAGCGGTTCGAGCCAATTCTCCACGACGCGTATTCCGTCTTCCGCCACTCTTTGCCAACCGTTCGGTCCGGAGGCGAATACGGCGCAAAAGGCTTGCTTGCGGCGGGCGTCCAGGAGCGGAACGTACCAGCGCGGCGCATTTGACGAAGGATGCTCCCGTTCCAATGTATGTGCATCCCCGAGCGCCAATGCTTCCAATCCGGACACCCCTATGACCGGAATGCCGAGCGACCACGCGAACGTCTTCGCAACCGTTACGCCGATCCGCACTCCGGTATACGAGCCCGGTCCCGTCCCGACGGCGACGGCGTCCAAATCGGAAGGCAGCGCTCCGGCATCCTTCAGCATGTCGTCGATTTCCGGCAACAGCTTGATCGAATGATTGCGCTCCGCCTGCGAGCTGCGTTCGGAGACGATCTTGCCGTCCACGGATAACGCCACCGTCAGCACGCTTGTCGACGTATCGATGGCAAGAAGCTTGCCGATTCGTTCATTCCTTTGTCCATTCCTCAACATATCGTTCCGTTCTCCTTCAACTGCCTGCACCATTCCGCATAACGTTCGCCATGCGGCGTCAGTTCGATTTCCCGCTCCCGCTCACCGGCGTGCCGAATCCGGACGGCAAGATGGTCCGGCGGCAGCAATCCGCGGATTAACTCCGCCCACTCCACCAGCGTGACTCCGGCACCGTAAAAATAATCGTCGAGTCCGAGTTCCTCGGCCTCGTTCTCCGAAATCCGGTATACGTCCATATGGTAAAAAGGAAGACGGTCTCCCTCGTATTCCTTGATGATCGTAAACGTCGGACTGTTCACGACGCCCTTCACTCCCAGCGCGCGAGCTACCGACTGCGAAAATCGGGTCTTGCCGGCTCCCAGGTCGCCGTCCAGAGCCAGCACCGTACCCGCACCCATCTTGGCGGCCAGCGCTTCGGCCAGACGGGCCGTTTGCTCTTCGCCGCTCGAGGCGAAAGTATACGTTTCCGTAGCCGTCTCCCCCTTTCTCACGCAAAATGATTATAGCCTCTCTTGCCGACCGGCACTCCCGCATCCGCGCCGGCTCGTACGAGCGTTACGCCAACCTTGCCGTCGGCGCTCCCCGTCACTGCGGAATCGACTTCCCCTACGAACCAAATCCGTTTGCCCGCCCGTTCGAACGTGCTCGCCAGCTCGGCTGCATACTCTTGCCGCACCGTGCCGACAAGCTCGTAGTCTTCGCCGCCGTACAGCGCCCAATCCAGCGGATCATGCGCAGAAGCCGCGGCATAATCGCGGAGCTCGTCGGACACCGGTATGCGGTCGCCGTACAAAGTCACCTGCACGCCCGAAGCTTCGGCAATTTCCCACGCTTCGCTCGCCAAGCCGTCGCTAATATCGTTCAATGCGCCGCACATGCCGGGCTTCGCCCTGGCAAGCAGACGGCCTGCGTCGATTCTCGGCTCCGGGAGCCGGTGAGCCCGCGCCAGCGGCCGGATCCGTTCCGGCAGCTCCTCAAGCGGCCCCGCCAGCCCGCCTCTTTCCAGCAAAAAGCGAAGCCCGGCCGCCGAGCCGCCCAACGGACCGGTGATGAACACCGCATCTCCGGCTTTTGCCGCCGAACGGAGCAATGACCCGCCGGCCCCGGCTTCGCCAATAACCGTGACGGTCACGGTCAAGCCTGACGGCGATGATGCAGTATCCCCTCCGACTATGGAGGTTCCGTATCGCTCCGCGCATGCGTATAGACCGTCGTACAGCTCCCGCAGCCGCTCCGGCGAAGACGAGCGCGGAGCGGCCAGCGCGACGAGCGCCCACCTCGGCTCCGCTCCCATGGCGGCAATATCGCTCAAGCTCGATGCCATCGCTTTATAGCCGATATCCTCATAAGTCATCGTCTCCGGCTTGAAATGCACGGACTCGACCATCGTGTCGCACGAGACGACCAATTCTTTCCCGCCGGTCGGCCGCAATACGGCCGCGTCGTCGCCGATGCCGACCGACACGCCGGATTCCGGGTGATCGGACACAACGGTCGAGCGAGACCGGTTAAGCATCCGGATCAAAGCAAACTCGTCCATGCCAGCCACAAGACGCCTCCCGTTTCAACTTGTACCTATTATATCGGTACGACCGGAGCGCCGCAACAACGCGAAGAGCGCGCCTTTTGCCGCATGGGCGCGATTTTTCGACATAACCCGCCGCATGCTCGAAACACGGCGCGATTTTACCGATGCCTGACGTCCCATATTGCGCTACAATAGAAGCATGGAGCAAAGAAACGAATCGACAGCTTTTTCGTATCTATTATAGAAGCAATAAACGGACCAAGCCTATACGCGAATTCGGAGGTGTTTCGACATGATGCGACGTTCCCCTCGACCTGCATACAAGCCCGGTTTCCGGTCTCTCCGCACGTTTCCCCGCCGGCTCGCGCTGTCGATCGCCCTGGCGACGACACTGATCGGCGCGAGCCCGTCTGCCGCGCAGGCCGGCGTAATGGACAAGGTGAAGCAGTGGTTCGAGCTGCCGGACCAAGTGGACAGCTTGCGGGAGCAATACGATACGACCAAGCAGCAGCTGAAGGATGCCACGAAGCAGTTCGACGAGGCGGCGCGACAATCCCGGGAGACGATCGAGCAGTACCGTCAGGCCGAGCAGCGTCTGCGCGAAGAAAACGAGCGGCTCGCCAAACAAAACGAGCAGCTGGCGCAAGCGGTAAACGGACTGCAGGATGCGGAGAGCGCGAGAAACGACCGGTCCCGGCGCACATGGATGCTCATCTGGACGGCGGCAGGCCTCGTCGGATTGTATTTCTTGTCGTCCCGGCTGTTCCGGCTGCTGCTGCGCAGCAAACATTCCTGATGAAAGGTGGAGGCTCATGGAAATCCGTTCCGACACGGCAGCGGGCGGCATTCATCAACAATCGTACGCCGAGCTTCTGCTGGAGCGGGAAGACACCGTACACGTGCTGCATCCGGGTCAAATCGTCGCCTTCCAGGGAGAATCGGCCCGCCGCGAGGACAAGCTGATGAATTTGCAAGGCATGTACCGCAAGAAGAAGCTCATCCGCTCCAGACTGACCGGGCCGTCCCGCCTGCTGCTGGCGCTGCCCGGCGGCTATTCGCTGCACTGCCTGTCGCTGGCGGGAAACGAGGATTTGTTGTTCGAATTCCGCCATTTGCTCTTCTATACGGAAGGCATCGAGATGAAGAGCGTCATGCAAAGCTTCAAAAACATGATCGCCACCAAAGACGTCATGCGCATGAAATTTTCCGGAACCGGCACGATCGGCATCATTTCCGCCGGCCCGATTCGCGAATGGAAGCTCGATCCCGCCCAAGCTTCGTATATCGATACCCGCTCGCTGATCGCCTATCCGCAAAGCTCGTCCATCGAGCTAAGCGTATACGGCAACCATTTGGCGAGCCAGCATATGAGCTTTCAATGGAAAATGACGGGCACGGGCAGCGCGCTGCTGCAAGTCGGACGGCCGGACGCCCGGCTGGAGCAGTTCGTCAGCCAGGACAGTCTGGCCAAGCGGCTGCTGAGGGAAATCGTACCGTTCGGCGGAGTCTGGTTTAAATGAGAAAAAGCCTCGGAATCCCGCCCGGGAATTTCGAGGCTTTCGTATTGGCAAAATGCCGCGGCTCAAGACTTTTGTTCGAATGCCGCTCCATGCTCCCGCAGCTCCGTGATCGGCACGTTTTTGGATACGCGGGGATCGTTCTCCGGATGAACGGTAGCGACTCCGCTGTATTTGTCCACGCTGTCGATCCATACCGATTCGCCCTGCCACGTCACTTCAATTTTGTCGTTGGACAAAATGATATGCTGCGCGCGATCGTAGTCCATGCAACAACACTCCTTTTCCTTACAAATTCGATTCGTCGTCGCCCATCGTATCTACCGCCGTCTCTTCGATCAAGCCGTTATGCATCGTCACGTTTCCGCCGCCCAAGCCTTCGTTGATCATCCGGTCGATGTCCATGAAGTACTCGTCGCGTCCTTCCTTGTCGGAATCGTTCAGCAGCTGCCCGTCCACGCTCTCCCCCCTCTCCTGCTTATTTCCCGATTAGAATGCCCTATTCGGTTGCGTGCATACGATATCCGGCGTTTATACGTCAATCGATGCGATTGCAGGTGTAGAACCGTGTCTTTTGGAGAACACTGAGAAGTAAAGTAAAGTCAACCGCTAAGGGAGGAACCGGCGATGCATACCGTATGGAAAGGCGCGATCAGCTTCGGGCTTGTGCATGTACCCGTCAAAATGTTCTCGGCCACGGAAGACAAAGACATCAGCATGAAATATATTCATAAAGCTTGCGGAACGCCGCTGTCGTACGTCCGGACTTGCCAGCATTGCGAGCAGGCCGTGGAGTGGGAGCAAATATCCCGGGGCTACGAATACGAGCCGGGCCGCTTCGTCTTGTTCGAGAAGGAAGAGCTGGACGCGCTGTCCGAGGCAAGCAAGGAAATCAAAATTTTGGATTTCGTCGACTTGAAGGAAATCGATCCGATCTATTTTCAAAAAACGTATTATCTCGCTCCCGGCGAAACCGGCTCGAACGCCTACAGCCTCCTGCTCGAGGCAATGCGCCAATCAGGCAAAATCGGCATAGCCAAAGTGTCGATCCGTTCCAAAAGCAGCATGGCGGCCATCCGCGTTATCGAGGACTGCATCGCGATGGAGACGATTTTCTACCCGGACGAAATCCGCTCCATCACCCAAGTGCCGAACTTGCCGGAAAATCCCGCCGTCAACGACAAGGAGCTGACGATGGCGAAGATGCTGATCGAACAGCTGTCGACGCCTTTCGAGCCGGGCAAGTACAAGGACGATTACCGCGACAAGGTCATGAACATGATCCAACAAAAAGTGGCCGGAGAAGAAATCAGGGTAGCTCCGGAAGCGCCGAAGACGAATGTCATCGATTTGATGGCCGCCCTGCAGGCGAGTCTCGAGGCCGCCAAGCCTTCCAGCGTCCCGACCGAAGCGGCCGAACCGGCCGCGGCCCCGAAGCCCAAAGGCAGGAAAAAGGCGAAGGAAACCGTTTCTTAGCGTTTAGAACCGAATAAGTCGTTCGGACGAGCCGATGTGCCCTCAAGCATATTCGGCTTTTTTGATTCGCAGCCGTCCGAGAAGCGTGACGCGGAAGCATGCGAATGCACATCCGATCGTTTATCCATATTTAACTATCTTTCCTCTATGTACGTTCCCCATTCCCATCCGTATGATTTGTATATGTAAACCCTTTCAATTCGGTTTGCACAGACCACGATCGTGGCAGTTATACAGAACTGGAGGGGGTGCGTATCACTTGAATCACAGCATTTCACTTCTTCGAACGGGAAAGCGCTGCACCTTGTCTGAAAAAAAGTATGGGGGATGTTAAGATGAATAACAAACAACGGATACGGCGGCCCCTTGCAACGCTGCTGCTTGCGTTGACGGTTTCCGCTTGCTCTGGCGGAAGCGATGGAAAAGGAGCTGACGACGGAGGAGGGGCCTCCTCCAAATTGCAGGACGTAACGAAAGCGCCTGTAGAGTTAACGTTCTTCACTTCTTACTCCACGCTTATGTCCGATCTAAGCCAGGAAGGCTTTATGAATGATTTCGGCCAATATATGCAAAAGAAATATCCGAATTTCTCCTTCAAGCCGATCTTCGGTTCGACGACAAAGGAAACGATCCAGACGATCGTAGCGTCCAAAACGCCGATCGATATTATCCAGATCTCGCCGGTTCAGACGTTTAACTTCGTGGACCTCGGATTAAGCTCCGACATCTCCGACCTTATTAAAAAATATAAGCTCGATTTAAGCCATGTCGAACCTAGCTCCCTGGACTTGCTGACCAAGGCGGGAAACAATCAGCTGGTCGGCTTGCCTTATCAGATGAATTCGCTTGTCCTGTTCTACAATAAAGACTTGTTCGATAAATTCGGCGTGCCGTATCCGAAAGACAATATGACCTGGAACGAAACGGCAGACATCGTACGCCGTACTACCCGACAGGATGGCGGAGTACAGTATATCGGATTTGGCAATCAGCAAGGCTGGGCGAATATTTTAAGAAGCAACCAGCTTTCGATTGAGCCGATTAACCTCGCGACGAATAAAGTCACTTACGAGAATGGAGATTGGAAACGGTTGTTCGATCAGCTGCACCCGATTTTTCAAGTGCCGGGCAACGGAATCAACACGGAAGCCGTATCCATGAATCTATTTATTAAAGAACGAAGACTATCCATGATTCTCAGCTATCCGGAGTATTACCAACGCTTTCCTTCCGATCTCAATTGGGACGTGGTAACGTCGCCGCAGCTCGCCGATCGTCCGGGGGTCAACTTTGCCCCGGTTCCGATCGTGCTGGCTCCCGTGGCATACAGCCCGAAACGGGATGCCGCATTTCTGGCCATATCCGAGATGCTATCGGAGGAAGTGCAGTTGCTGCGCGCGAGAAAGTATGCGATTTCATCTGTTTTGACGGATAAAAAGTTCCGCGAACAGATGGGAGCCGAAGTGCCGGCTTTGCAAGGAAAGAACAGACAAGTGATGCAGCCGGTAAACATGGCCAAATCCATCACGTTTTCTCCGCTTACGAGCGATGCCATGAACGGAATAGGGACGGCTTTCAGCGATACGATGTCGGGAAAGAAAGACGCCAATACCGCGCTTCGCGAGCAGGCGGAGGCGGCCAATAAGAAAATTGCCGAGAAATTGGAGGCCGAGGGCAAAAAATAACGGACTTTTCGCTTTCCATGAAAACAAGGCTGTTCCCGGCATACGGAGGACAGCCTTGTTTTTGACCGACAGCCTAGTCGCATACGGCCTGAAGATCTCTCGATGAAGCGGGTACAACATACTTCCGTAGATAAAGGAACTGTATTCCTCTATTGTCCCCATAAATGCTACACTCTTGAAGATAACGGAACAGACCTCCGTTATCTCGAGCTTCTGGGGTGAAAATGATCGTGGACTGCGGAATAGCGGAACGGCTTTCCGTTATTTTCCGATCGTCATCGGTAACCCGGTCCATAGCATACGCCAGTTCCGCTATTTGCTGGAGCAGCAGTCCCGCAAGCCCTGAAAAGGCGAATAACCTTCACCGATCGATCAAGCTGGTACATGCGCTTCTGGACACTGTACGGGAATGAATCCGTCGTAGATTTCTTGATTGACCCGGCGACCCCGTTACGCTAAGCATGGCGATATTCGCGCGGCGACATGCCAGTCTCCTTGGTAAACAATCGCGTGAAGTAGAAGGAATCGGCAAAGCCGACCTCCTCCGCCACCTGCCGAATCGGCATCTCGCCCTCTCGCAACAGCTGCTTGGCCCGGTCGAGCCGCAGACGATGAATATATTGAATGGGCGTATAGCCGGTATGGCTCTTGAACAAGCTGGAAAAATAGGCGGGAGAAAGGGCAACCTCCTGCGCGACCGCATTTCGGGACAACTCTTTCCGATAATGCGACTTCATATACGCAATCGCCTCGCGTACGGCTGCCGCACCCGCCGCCTCATCGGCAGCGCGCTTCCGACGTCCTCCTGCTGCGACCAGTCGCACGGTGCTCAGAAATTCGATACGTGCCTCCCATTCATTCCCGCCATCCTTGTCTTGCCAAATGCGATACAATCGTTCGAACGCTTCGCGCGCATCCGGGCCTCCGATGTCGGGCAGCACTATTCCGAGCGGCAAAGGTCCGTTGGACTCCCTCCACTCGGCCGTGCACCCCTTCCAATGCAGCACGCCATACATGTAATGAACCGAGTAAAAGCAAACGGGCTCGCTCCATTTCGTCTTGATCAGCATTCGTTCTCCCGGCCACACCTGAAAAATCATCCCCGGCTTCAACTCCCACTGCCTCTCGCCCAGTCGCAAGCTCCCGCTGCCCGCATAAACGTATGCCAGAACATGCAGTCGGGTGGATTCTCTGAGACTTTGACATTCAAATGTATGCCAGTAAGGGGCATCCCGTACTACGACGTCCAGCAGTTTCGGACTGAATCCGTTTAACAGGTCATAGTCCACAGACCCGCCACCTTTCCTCGCTGTTTTACCGGAATATGTTTCTATCTGTATTGTAGGAGATCCGGATCGGAAAGGACATCGAAAAAAACGTGGTGTTTTCGTACAATCCTCTTATTTTCCGCAAGTATTCCGTTTGACCTTGACTGCATCGCAATCCGTTTAATACGCTTGATCTGTTGCGGCTTCTCAAGCCGGGCTCGCAGCCAGGAGGTGTATATGCCAGAACCCTATAATGAATTGAACCTTTGGGTTACGGACATTTCATTTGTCCTTTACAGGCACCCCGACCCCCCAATGGAAAGTCGATAACGCCACATCCAAGCATCACACCATCGCTTTCTCGACGGGCGGCCAAGCCATGTATACGATCAGCGGCAAACCTTGCCAGGTGAACAAAGGGGATGTCCTGTTTTTTCCCAAGCATACGCCGCGTACGGGCTTCAGCTTGATTGACGATCCATGGTCATTTTATGTCGTTCAATTCGATGCGATATTTCCGGACACAGCCAGCGAGCAACAGTACCATCGTATCGGCAACGTCATCACCGGGTCGGTTTATTCGCATGCTTCCTCTTTGTTCCAGGACCTGCACCGGGAATGAACAGCCAGAAAACCCGGCTATCTTCTGAAATGCCAAAGCCGTATTATCGATATCATTTGCCTACTGCTTCGGCATGCGGAACAAACGATCCGCCATCCCCGTCATTATCAGGCAGTCGACACTATTGTTAATCTGATTGCGGAAAACTACAGCAAAAACTACTCCGTCGATGAAATTTGCCAAATGATAGGCTACAGCACCTCGCACTTCCAACTGATTTTCAAGAAAGTGACCGGCATAACGATCATCCAATATCAGAACGAAATTAAAATCAAAAAGGCGCGCGATTTGCTGCAATATGGAAACTGCAACGTTACGGAAGCGGCTCTGCAGGTCGGCTTTAACGACATGAACTATTTCAGCAGGCTGTATAAAAAAATGACCGGACATAACCCGTCCGAATATTTGAAACGGGGCTAATGGCTCGGACGGCTTTTCGGACACGGCAGCCTTTAAAAATCCGCTAATCGGGCATACTTTGAATAAAAGATACGCCCGGAGGATGCCAATGGATTTGAAGCCGATCATACCGTTCGAACCGGTCCGCACGGATAAGGTTCCCGCCGGGCCGAACTGGGTGTCGCAGATCAAATGGGACGGCGTGCGGATGCTGACCTACTTCGATGGAACGGATACCCGCCTGTGGAATCGGAGACGGAATGACCGTACGCAGCAGTATCCCGAATTTCTCGATGTCCGCGCATATTGCCGCGCTCGATCGGTAATTCTCGACGGGGAGATGATCGCGCTTGACGGCCGCAAGCCGTCCTTCCACGAAATTATGAAAAGGGATCGTCTCCGTACCGAATCCAAGATCGCACAAGCTGTTGCCCGCGTTCCCGTCACCTACATGATCTTCGACATCGTCTATTGCGACGGCGAATGGGTAAACGGCAAACCGCTGGCGGAGCGGCAATCGATTCTGGAGCGAATGATCGTCCCCGGAGACCGCGTGCAAATAGTCCCGAACGTCGCCGACGGCAACGCGCTGCTCGGCGTCATGCGGAGCCATAGCATGGAAGGCATCGTTTGCAAAGATTTGACGAGCGCCTATGCGATGGACGGCAAGGACGGGCGGTGGCAGAAGCTGAAGCTGTTTCACGACCTATATGCGGTTGTGGGAGGAGTCACCTTCCGCGATAAAATCGTCAATGCGCTGCTGCTCGGCTTATACGACGATGACGGCACTTTCTTGTATATCGGCCATGCCGGGACCGGTAAAGTCACCCAAGCGGAATGGGAGCGGCTTACCCGGTTAGCCGGACAAATGCGCGTGAAGGATCGGCCGTTTCGCAATGAATTCGAGCGGAGCAAAGACGCCGTCTGGATCCGGCCGGAGCTCGTCGTGAAGGTGCAGTTTCTGGAATGGACGCCGGACGGGGTGCTGCGCCACCCGAGCATCCAATCGTTTGCCGAGGTGGATAACCCTATTTCGGTATGTACGTTCAGGCAAAGCTGACTATAGTCGAGGGCGACAGGAGAGGAGTAGAGGAAATGGCGACAGCGGTAAAGGGTTCCGTGACTGTAGAGGGCCATGAAATCACGATAACGAATCCGGAGAAGCTGCTATGGCCCGAACGGGGCATAACGAAGCTGATCTATTTGGAGAAGCTGCTGGCACTTGCTCCGTATTTGCTGAAATATTGCCGCGACCGGCACTTGACGACGATCCGGTTTCCGAACGGCATCCACGGCAAATCGTTTTATCAGAAAAACAATCCGGAACCTTTGCCCGCATTCGTACGTCTGGCTCCGCTGGACGGTATCGATTACGTGCATCTCGATTCCATTCCGACGCTGCTGTGGCTCGGCAATTTGGCTTGCCTTGAATTCCACCCTTCGTTCCATCGCATCGGCTCCACGCTTCCCGCCGAATGGCTGATCGATATCGATCCGTCGCTCGACCATGAGCCGCGCATTATGAAGGCGGTGCATCTGATCGGCGAAGCTCTCGACAAAATGAATATTCGCGCCGTACCGAAAACGTCGGGAGCGACCGGCGTACAGCTGTACGTCCCTCTCGCCAAGCCGTATACGTTCGAGCAGCTTCGCGGTATCGGCCATTTCCTCGGCAAATATTTGACGCAAACCTACCCGAAGCTGTTCACGATCGAGCGGCTGAAGAAGAACCGCGGCGATTTGATCTACGTGGACTATTTGCAGCACTGGTACGGCAAAACGCTGTCGAGTCCCTATACGCCCAGAGCCCGCGAAGCCGCTTCGGTCTCCGCTCCGCTCGAATGGAGCGAGGTCGAGGCGAACGTCGATCCGCGCGATTTTCATCTGCTCAACATGGAGGAAAGACTTCGCGCAAAGGGCGACCTGATCGAGAAATCGCCGCCCCAATCCCTGGATCATGTGCTGTCGATTATCGGGGGGACCTGATCTGATTATCTGATGTTAACGATTAACGATGCGAACGATTTATGCCGTGAACGTTGTAGAACGCAAAGAAGGCCGTACCCGGGCTCGGCTATGTTCGTTTGCCGCAAGGTACCGCCTTTTTTTATATAAATTCGCTGTTCAATCCGCCGTCTTCTTCAAGCTTTCCAGCTCCGACGTTACCCGCTCGATCATGCTGACGAACGACGACAGCTCCTTGGAGCTGCTGGCCTGCGTTCTGGCATGGGAAGCCGTCTGCTCCGATTCCGTCCGGACGCGCTCCAGCTTCTTGCCGATTCCTTTCAGCTTGCTTTCGATTTGAACAAGCGCTTCCTTCGATCGCGTCGCCAGCTTGCGCACCTCGTTGGCTACCACCTCGAAGCCTCTTCCGTTCTCTCCCGCACGCGCCGCCTCGATCGCCGCGTTCAAGCCGAGCAGATGAGTCTGGTCGGATATTTCCTGCATCAGCTCGCCCATGTCGTGAATTTGGCCGATCTCGCCGGTCAACTGCTTCACGAGCTCATTCGCATTTTCCTGGGATTGCGCCGTACGGTCGGCCGTTTCGGCGACGGCCATACTGCTCTCACCGAGCTCTACCATCATGGCCGCAAGCTCCTGCACCGCTACCGCAATCCCCTGAAGAATGTCCTGCTGCTGCTCGACCAACTGCTCCACCTTTTTCTTCTCGTCCCGTTCGTAAGCCTCCAGCACGAGCTGGGAATCCAGGTTGAACATTTTGGAAACGGCGAACACGACCTTCTGCCATTCCTCGGGCAGCGCTTGCTGGAAATGGGCCGTCGCCAAATTCAAATAAAGCATGTATGTGCCCAAATACCAATCCGTCGTCAGCCCGATTTTGGAATGAACTTCACCGACGATAATCCGTCTGCGAATATATTCGTCGTCAAGCACGCCCGAAGCGATGGATAGAAAATACCAGCGCTGGGTTTCCTTCAACCGGTCCAGCGTGCTGTGGGTCCGGATAATGTCAAGCAGCTCGGGCTGCTCCGAAATCCGTTCGTATAGTTCGTCGACAAGCCGGTCTACCACCTGCTCGAATAACGGCTTATGGGATTGCAAAATGTAAAGATCGGTTTCGGTTAACCCGATAAAATCGATTTGCTTCCTTCTATCTCCAGACAATGTGATCAACGAAATCCCCCCTGATGATGTAAGCCAGCCTCAGCCGTCATAATTCGACACGGGGGCATACTTATCCTTCCAGTTCGGGACGGCACATCCGACATTTTTGCTCCGCCTGTACCGTTCAGAACAACGGGGCCAGCATTCGCGCGGCCGCCTCTTTGGCCCGTTGGTATTTCGAACGCTTCTCGAACTCGTCCGGGTTGATTTCCTTGCTGTTTTTCATATCCGCCATAAAGTCCTGCTCAACCCGCAAAATGGTGCTCCGGTCGTACAAAACCGCCATAATCTCGAAATTGTTGAAAAAGCTGCGCATATCCATATTCGCCGTACCGACCGTCGCCAAAATACGGTCGATAATCAGCGTCTTCGCATGCACGAAGCCTTTCTGATATTGATAAAAACGGACGCCGGCTTGCATAAGCTCCTGCACGTATGACAGCGAAGCCCAGTGCACGATTCTCGCGTCGGGGACTCCCGGCAAAATAATGCGCACATCGACGCCGCTTACGGCGGCGGTCTTGAGCGCCATGCCGATGCTGGGATCGGGAATAAAATAAGGCGTCGTTATGTAAATACGCCTGCGGGCGACCGCCATCGCTCCGAAAAACACTTCCAGTACCGTATCCCACGGCGCATCCGGACCGCTTGCGATCAGTTGAACCGTCTCTTCGCCGCTGCAATCGTGCTCGGGAAAATATTTCGGGTCTATGAGCTGCTTCCCGCTCGCGAATGCCCAATCGGCGGCAAACGTATGCTGTAAATAGTAGACGCTGTCTCCCTCGAGCCGCATATGCGAATCGCGCCAGTACCCCAGCACCGGGTCGGCTCCCAAATATTCGTCCCCGATATTGATGCCCCCCAGGAAACCGATTTTGCCGTCGACGACGACGATTTTCCGGTGGTTCCGGTAGTTGATCCGTTTATCGAAAAAGGCGATCAGCGGAGGCAGAAAGCTGTGCACCTCCACGCCGGCCCGCTTCAGCTCCTCCACGTACCGGCCGCTCAGCTGATAGCTGCCCACGCCGTCGAACATCAGTCGGATTGACACGCCCTCGGCCGCCTTGCGGATCATCATCTTCTTGAATCGTTCGCCGATGGAGTCGTTTCGCACGATATACGATTCGATATGAATGAACGATCGGGCGTTCTCCATCGCCCGTAACATGGCGGTATATGTATCGTCCGCATTGTTGTACACCTCTACCTTGTTGCAGGCCATCATAGGCGAACCCGGGATGTTGCTCAGCAAGCCGAGCAGCCGATGCTCTCGGAAAATGTCGCAGCGGCGGATCGCGTCGCCGGGGTCGGCCTTTCTCGCCTTCATCCGAAGCGCGCGGCCGATTTCTTCGACGACTCTCCGGTCCTTGCGCCGCATTTTTTTCCGCTGCGTATATTCCTTGGCCAGAAAGTAATACATAACGAAGCCTATAATCGGGAAAATGAACAGAATGGACAGCCAAGCTACCGCTTTGGCCGGATTGCGGAATTCCGACACCAGTATCGTGGCGATTTGAAAAAGGATCAGTCCGAGCGCAATGCTTAACCACATCATGGGGGTTCACCTCCTCGGACATACGTACGGATGCATTGCCGGATGCGCACTTTCTAGCATGTACCGGCTTGCACGCCGTTATTCGTCCTCCCTTCAGAGACGTTCGGCCCTTGACCGGCTGCCCTTGGTCCACAGCAGCCACACGCCGACGCCCATAACGACGGTCGCGATCAGACTGCCTTCGGCTCCGAACGAGCCCCCCGACCATGCCGCCGGCCCGCTCGCCTCGATCTCCAGCAGAGAAGCTACCGAAGTGCCGGACACCTCGTAGCCGAATACGTTGCCTTGCACATAATTCCACGTCCAGTGCAGTCCGATCGGCAGCCACAGCCCCCCGGATACTTCCCGGCACACTCCGAGCAGCAAGCCTGCGGCGAAAATATTAAGCAGCGGGAGAGGATGCTCCAGAGCCCCCGGATTGAACGCATGCAGCAAAGCAAAGAAAAGGGAGGAGCATAAGACGGCGGCCGCCGGTCCGAACCGGTAACGGACGAGTCCCTGAACGTAGCCTCGGCTGAACAACTCTTCATTAAGCGACACCAGGGCGAAGAACAGCAAATATACGGCCAAATCCGACCAGACCGCCGGATCGGTCCGGATGCCGCTTATGTGAACGGCCCCGATGGCCAGCATCACTAAAAAAATCGCCGTCATCATCGCGATGCCTATGCCCGCCCCTTTGAACAAATCACGGATCGCCCCGCTCTGTTTCCAGCCGACCGCCCATCCCGCTTTCCGCTCGAACCATGCGTACATGATCGGTACCGCCGCCATAAACCCGACAGCCTGCGCGATCATCGAGCCATAGACAAACGCGGGATCGCCAAGCAATCGTTGAAGCGTCCATTCCCCCGACCCCATCATGCCGAGAATCGTGACGACCGGAATCATCGCCACCAGCGTCAGTACGAAAGCTACGAGGAACGCGAGGACGATTTTCGCCCCCGCGATTACAATATGCTGCGTCGTCTTCACCGCTGTCCACCTCCGATTTCAATCTTTTTCCATTGTACATGGGTCAGGGGGAAAAACAAATGTCCGGACTGCGCCTTCCATTTATGCACTTCCATCCGTTTATGTTAATATAGGGAAAAGAGCCGAGAAAGCAGGTGTTTCCCGATGAAGGTTCCCGACTATGAATACAAGGATACGCTGTCCTGGGAAGGGCGGTGGGAGCGAATAGACGGTGTTCCATACAACATGGCTCCGACTCCTTCGACCGAGCTGAGCAAGGTTTTCCATTAAACCATCACATAGCTTGGAGGGCGATAACATGGATCATTGGGAATACAAGACGTTCAAATACAGAACGGGCGGCTTCCTCGGCGGAAAAGTCGATCCGGATGAGTTCGAGTCCGAGCTGAATCGATACGGCAGCCAAGGGTGGGAGCTCGTCTCCTGCTTCGATACCGCGATCTCCCAAGGGCAGTCCAGGGACGTCATCGTCGTTTTCAAAAGAAAGCGATCGTAGCGACATTCGGGAAAAGTCAGGTCAACCGGACAAATAGATGGAAAACCTACATGTAAAGGCGGCAACGAGGGGCGGAAGCAACGTTTAACTGGAAATCCTGCAGTTATTCCCTCGCCATGGTGGCGAACGCGCCTATTCGGGAGAAATAACTGGACTTTTTCCAGCTATCGGGCGACAAATGCGCTGTTTTCCCGAAAATAACTGCATGTTTCCCATTTGCAGCCGGGAGGGAAGCCATTTGAGCGGGCGCGGCCGGCTCTTCATTAACCTCCTGTTATAAAAAATTCCCGACTTTAAATCGCCACACTATGGGAGCGTGATAAATTCATGCCATTATCCGGCATTCGCCTGCTGGCGCAAAATGTTAAGAACAATATCAGCAAAGTCATCGTAGGCAAGGAAAGCGTCATCGATCATCTGCTCATCGCCTTGATCGCCTCCGGACACGTGCTGCTCGAAGACGTCCCCGGTACGGGCAAAACGATGCTGGCCAAGGCGATGGCCAAATCGCTGCGCTGCTCGTGCAAGCGCATCCAGTTTACGCCCGACCTGCTTCCTTCCGACTTGAGCGGCATTAACTATTACAACCAGAAGGAAGGCGAGTTTCAGTTTCGGCCCGGCCCCGTCTTCACGAATATATTGCTTGCGGACGAAATTAATCGCGCCACCCCGCGCACCCAATCGAGCTTGCTCGAATGCATGGAGGAACGGCAGGTGAGCATTGACGGAGAAACCCGCACGCTGAGCAGGCCGTTTATGGTCATCGCGACGCAAAATCCGGTGGAAAACCAGGGGACGTTTCCTTTGCCGGAGGCGCAGCTCGACCGATTTCTATTGAAGGTTCGCATGGGCTACCCCTCTCGGGAGCATGGCGTGGACATTTTGAAGCGGTTCAAGCACGATAATCCGCTGGATACGTTGGAAAGCGTAGCCGACGCCGAAGAGCTGATTGCGGCTCAAAAGGCTTATTCGCAAGTAAACGTCCATGACGATCTCCTCGACTACGTCGTGCAACTCGTGGAACGGACTCGCAGCCATCCGGACGTCGCGCTGGGGGCAAGCCCTCGCGGCAGCCAATCGCTGCTGAAGGCCGTTCAGGTGCACGCCATTCTTCAAGGGCGCGACTATGTCCTCCCCGACGACATCAAGGCGATGGCGAAGCCGGTACTCGCCCATCGGCTGCTGCTCAAGCACGCCACCCGGCTCAAGGAGAATGCCGCCGAAGCGGTTGTGGACCAGCTCCTGCGCGAGATGCCCGTGCCGACGGAAACCGTCGCGAAGAACGGATAGGCCGGGCATGAGCGTACATTGGCTATTAATCGTGACGGCGGTCGTGCTGCTGCTGCAGGGCAAGGCCTATCAATGGTTCGGATTGAGGGGAGTAAGCTACAGACGGCATTTTGACGTGCCCGCCTGCTTTCAGGGCGAGGAAGTGCAGCTGGTCGAGGTTATCGCCAATCGCAAAATGATGCCGCTGCCGTGGCTACGGCTCGAATCGCTCATGCAGTCCGGCCTGCGCTTTCACAGCCAGTCCAATCTGGACATCTCCAGCGGCGATCTATTCCAAAACCACCGTAGCCTGTTCAGCCTCATGCCTTATACGCAAATTACGCGAAAGCATCGGGTGCAGTGCATGAAGCGGGGCTGCTACGACCTGCAGTCGGCCGCGATGACCTGCGGCGATCTGTTCGGGCTGTTCGTATCGTACCGGACGTTCCAATTCGACCGGCAAACGCGTCTGCTCGTCTATCCGGAACGAATTCCGCTCGGAGATATACCGCTGCCCTCGCATAGCTGGCAAGGCGATATATCGGTGCAACGCTGGATCGTCGACGATCCGTTCCGGATCGCGGGCGTCCGTCAATACCGGTACGGCGATACGATGAATATGATCAATTGGAGCGCCACCGCGCGCGCCGGCGCGCTTCAGGTGCATCGGCGCGATTTCACGGCGGACCACCGGATCATGATCGTCCTCAACTTCGAGATTACCGAAACGATGTGGGGCGCGGTGACGATTCCCGAGCGAATCGAGAAGGGTATCGCCTACGCGGCCGCGATCGCCGAATCGTGCTTGGCGCGCGGAATCGATACGGGCTTCAGCTGCAACGGCCCTGTCGTCGACCGGCCCAAGCAATCGGTGCGCATCGCGCCGTCCGGCGGAGACGCCCATTTGACCGACTTGTACGAAACGATGGCGATGCTGCGGATCGAGTGCACCGAACGGTTCTCCGAGTTTCTGGAATACGACTTCGTGGAGGGCACGTCCAATACCGATTTTATTTTCCTTACTTCTTTTGTGAGCGATAAAATGGAACGGCAGTTCGAGCGGCTTCGGCTGAACGGCAATGCCGTGCAAATCGTGCCGCTTACCGACGACCCGCTTCCCTCGTACGCCGACTCGGTACAACCGGCTGCTTCCAACGAGGAAAGCTTGAACCCCGGGCATGACGAGTCGGAAACGAAAGGAGCGTGACGTCCGCCATGAAGCTTGGGAAACCTCTTGCATTCGCCTCGCTCCAAGGCTTGGCGGAGCTGCTGCTTTATTTTCCGGTACTCGTTGCCCTCTATATTGCCGTTCCGCATATGTCTTTGGCTTTTCCGCTCTGGCTTGCGATTTGGTTCGGTTTCTATATGCTCGGCTATGCTTTTCACTACGCCTTCCCGGGCGTGAGGCAGTGGCAATCGCTGCTAGCCGCAGTCGCGCTCCCCGGAATATGTGTCTGGCTTCTGGCCGGTCCGGTATTCGACAGCGCGCTCAATTTCGCCCTGTGGTTGACCGCATGGAGCCGCGGCCGGCAAAACCGGCTGTGGGGCTGGGACGATTCCTTTCCGACCGGACTCCTTTGGATCGGGATGATCTGCTACTTCCTGGCCTCGTTTCTTTTTCCTTTGTTTTTGGCGACCAAGCATTACTCCCCATGGGTTACCGGAATGGGCATCGCGGCGTTGGCTCTTACGCTGTATCGGGGCAACAGAGCGACGCTGGAGAGCGAGTCGCTCGGCAAACAGGTCGAGAGCAAGCCGATCGTCGCCCATGAAACGAAATGGCGCAATCGCGCTCTCGTGCTGGCCGTGTTCATCGTCATCGTCCTGATCGCCGCATTCCGGGCCATCACCGCCGCCGCGGAGCAAGCGGCTTCCTTCCTGTTCTTCGGGGCGGTCGGCCTGCTGCGCAAGCTGATGGGACTGTTCGTCTTTGATGATGCCGAGTCCACGCCTCCTCCCAAGGATCCGTTGACGGGCGATATGTTGCCCCAGGGAGAACCGTCTGCATTCGCTCAGCTTATGGAGAAAGTCCTATATTGGGTCGGCGTTCTGCTGCTGCTGGCCGTCACGGTCGGGCTCCTATACGTCCTCGGCAAATACGTCAAGCGCTGGCTGAAACGGTTCATGGGCTGGTACGGGGAACGTCTGGAGCAAGCGCCGCAGACGGGCTACGTCGACGAAAAGCAATCGCTGCTGGACGGTCGGGAATGGGCGCTCGAGCGGGCCCGGCAGTGGAAGCGGCGGATCGGCGACATGTTCCGCAAGGAGCCTGGCTGGGACGAGTTGGCCGACAACCGCGAGCGCATCCGCGAAGCGTACCGCCGCCTGCTGCTCGGCCGGATCGCCGGCGGCTACGAGCACGACGTGACGCGAACGCCGCGCGAAACCGGCGAGGAGATGGATCGGCGCACTCCGCTCGATCAAGACGAGACGGGCGTCATCCGTCTGTACGAGGACGCCCGCTACGGCGGCAAGGACGTAACCGACGAGCAGGCGGCCAAGGCGAAAGCCTTGTTCCGTTCCGGCGGGACCGGACGAAAGTGAGTCAGTAAGAGAAATAGCTCGGAGGCATAATGGACATGAATGTGGAACTGGCTTACCAAACGTACCGGAAGCTGCTATTTTCCATCGCGTACAGACTGCTCGGGACGGTTACGGAGGCGGAGGATGTCGTTCAGGACGTATTCGTATCGCTCCATGCCGCAGATCCGGACAGCATCGACAATATGAAGGCATTCCTGGGCAGGTCCGTAACGAACCGATGCCTGAATATTCTCCAATCGGCCTCGCGGAGAAAAGAAACTTACCCCGGACCTTGGCTCCCCGAGCCTTTGTACGGCGATAGCGGGAGCGGCAGCGAGCCCGGCGGACGGATCGAGCTGGAGGAAGATATCGGGTATGCTTATCTGGTCATGCTGGAGCGGCTTTCTCCGCTCGAGAGGGTCGTCTTCGTCCTGCGGGAGGCGTATGGCTACGAGTACGAGGAAATCGGCGACATGATCGACAAATCCCCCGACAATTGCCGGAAAATATTGAGCCGATCGCGCCGCAAAATGAGCGATGCCGGTTATACCGAGGCGTTGCCTGACGAACGGAAGCAAGCGATCGTGCTGCAATTCGTTGCCGCCTTGCGGCAAGGAAACATCCCGGAAGCGATCAATCTGCTAGCCGATCAGGTCGTCATCGTGACGGACGGAGGAGGCAAAGTCAAATCGGCGCTGCGGCCGATCGCAGGGATCGGGCGAGTCGGAGCTTTCATCCGAGGCATTGCCGCCAAAGAGACGTTCTCCCATGGAGTGGCCCCGGTATCGGTCAACGGCGAGACCGCAATGGCGCTCACGCGGATTCATTTGCCGCAGGCGGTATGGTGCTTCGAGCTGGATCAGGCATCCGGCAAAATCGTCAAAATCTATGCGGTGAACAATCCGGACAAATTAATCCGCAAATACAAAAATGTTTAAAGCCGAAGTGTCACAAAACTTCCTGTCACCTTGTCTTATGGTTGAAGACAAATAACCCGGAATGGGACAGGAGGAACCAGATATGAAAAACCGGTTTTTGATGAACAAAGTGAACCCCGAGGCGTACGAGGCCATGCTCGGCCTAGAGAAGTCCACGGAAGGCTCGAGCATTCCGAAGCCGCTCAGAGAGCTGATCAAAATACGCGCTTCGCAAATCAACGCCTGCGCCTTCTGCATCAATATGCACACGAAGGATGCCCGCGAGCTCGGAGAAACGGAGCAGCGCATCTATGCGTTGAACGCCTGGCGGGAGGCTCCTTTCTTCACGCCCGAGGAGCGGGCCGTACTGGCGTTGACCGAATCGGTCACGCTGGTGGCGGATACCCACGTTCCCGACGACGTCTATGAGGAAGTCCGCGCTTTCTTCGACGAGAAGCAAACGGCGGAGATCATTATGCAAATCGTAGTCATCAACGCCTGGAACCGGATCGCCGTCTCCACGCGCTTAATGCCCAAACAGGATTCGTAAAGCCGGAATCAGCTCATAAACAAACCTCCATCACCACTTTTCATAAGTGGTCTGGAGGTTTTATCGTTTCATTATATAGCATTAGCCGTATAGTCGCCTTGCCGCACATTCGCCATAATCCGCTGCAGCTGTTCCCGGACCCGGACCGTTTCCCCTATGACGATCAGAGCCGGGTTGTCTACCGTCTCCGCTTCGGCGAGCCTGCCGATGTCATCGAGCGTCCCGATCACGATACGCTCGCTCTCCGTCGTTCCCCGTTCGATCAAGGCGACGGGAGTCGAGCCGGCTTTGCCGTACTTCAGCAACTCTTCCCGTATTGCCTCGAGCCGGCCGATTCCCATGTAGACGACAAGCGTATCCACGCTATGCGCCAGCAAATCCCAGCGAACGGGAGGCCCGTTATCGCGGCAGCGGCTTCCGGTCACGACTGCAAACGAAGCGCTGACCCCCCGATGCGTCAAAGGAATATATGTCGAGGCGGCAGCTCCGATCGCCGAAGTGATGCCCGGTATTACCTCGCATGCAATTCCCCGCTCCGCCAATGCAAGCGCCTCTTCTCCTCCGCGGCCGAATACCAGAGGGTCACCTCCCTTTAGCCGCACTACCGTCTTTCCGGACAGCGCATATTCGATGAGCGTATCGTGGATCCACTCCTGGGTCATCGCATGGCATCCCGGCGATTTGCCGCAATACAATTTGACGGCATCCGGCTTCGCATAAGCGAGCAGCTCCTCGCCCGCGAGCCGGTCATACAAGATGACGTCAGCCTCCCCAATTCGCCGGAGCCCCTTTACCGTGATCAATTCGGGGTCTCCCGGCCCCGCGCCTATGAGGTAAACCGTTCCCGGCCTCATGCACTTTGGTCTGCGGGCACCGCTTCGACGCCCGCTTCCGAGGATCGTTCCGACGGCTGCTTGATAACGGGCGAAGCTGCCGGTTACGAGCTCCAAGCCGAGCAGCACGATCATGACGAAGCCTACCGGAAAAATGACGGCACCGGTTATACCCGGCTTCGTCTGCGACGCAGCCGTAAAGGCGAGCGTCGTGGCGCAAGCGAGAACAGCTCCGGCCTGTAAGCCCCGAACGACCGTTCGCTGGGCGCTAAGCCCCGCTTTGACCGCTCCCGCCTCGATCGTCGCATTCAGCCTATTCGCCGGTTTGAGTTCGTTCATCCGGTTCTCCCCCCAATGTGTCGACGTAATTGGACCCGCTCCCGTCTTCCCGTATAACGATACAAGAAAAAGCCCGTCTCGCTCCATGGGAAAATAAACTACTTACCCACAAGAGTGAAGACAGGCCTCATTGCCGCTTCTTCCGAATACATCGTTGTATTCGCGAGAAATAAAGTTGTTACCCAAACTATACAACAGCATTTTCACAGATGTCAATATTCATTACACAAAAATCTTTTTAAATGTGATTATCGACAAAAACGCCTTTTATGTGTTATAAAAGTTTACATCACACTCGAATGTCATACACAAGACACCCCGCCTTACCATTTCCCATTTTCACGTTACCGGAAAGGAGCTACTCCCCATGCGGTCTTTGTTGGTTATACACGATCAAGCGACGCGGTCCGAATCGGAACGAAAATCAGCGCAGCCATGCGATAACCCGCTTCCCGAATCGGTTCTCCGGTCGTGCGGATATTCCGTTGCGATAGCGTATAACGAAATACAGGCGAAATCGTTAATCCGGGATTCCGATGCCACCGTCCTGCATCTGCCCGTCTCGGACATCCGATCGTGGGGAACGTCGCTGCTGAGCTGGAAGCTCGTCCCCCTCCTCTGGTGGTGCAGCGACTCCACGGCGACGTTATCCGTTGACGCCTGCGAAGACAACGTCATGATCGACGGCATCCTTACTCCCTTGATGGGAGCGCAGGAGGTGCACTGGGCGCTGCATTTCGGGGCCAAGCAGTGCTTCGAGCGGCAGCAATGGCAAAATGAGCGTACGCAGCTGCTCTCCCGGATCGAGGAACGCAAATGGATCGACATGGCGAAAGGAATCTTGTGCGAAATCAAGCATATATCGGAGTCGGAAGCTTACGACCTGCTCCGCAAGCAGGCCATGAATGAACGAAAGCGCCTGGTCGATGTCGCCACTTCGATCGTCAACGTGTACCGGCTTCTTCAGGAGCAAAAACAAAAGGGGGCGAAATAGCGATGATCAACCTGCTGAAGGAAGTTGCTCGCGGCAAAAGGGGAGCCCGCGATCTGACATACGAGGAGTCGCTTGCGGCCGCCGAAGCGATCATGACTCTGCAAGCGACGCCGGCCCAGATCGGAGCGTTCTTCATAGCCGAGCGGGTCAAGTTGGAAAGTGTGGAAGAGCTGGAGGCGTTCGTAGCCGTCTGCCGCAAATATGCGCACCGCACGCCGGTCCCGAACGGTATCGACTGCGCAGGCCCCTATGACGGCAGAAAGTCGTCCTTCATCGCAACGTTCGCGACCGCCTTTCTGCTCGCCTCGGCCGGACTTCCGGCTGCGCTGCACGGCATGGCCTCCCTTCCGCCCAAATGGGGAGTTACGCTGCACGATCTTCTGGGAGAAGCCGGCATTGACGCGGAGCTCCTTTCCCATGAACAGGCGCTGCATGCCGCACGCGAAACGGGCGTACTCTACGTACCTGCCGAGCAGTGGTGCCCGCCGCTCAAGCGGCTGCGCTCCATCCGCGAAGAGCTCGGCATGCGGACGGCGCTCAATACGGCGGAGAAGCTGATCAATTATGCGCATTCGCCCTATACCGTTTTCGGCGTATACCACAACACGGTGTTCGACCGGCTTGCCCGGCTGCTCGTAAAGCTCGAATACCGCAAAGCCTTGATCGTGCAAGGCCCGGAAGGCTCGGAGGATTTGTTCATAGACCGGCCTACGCGGACGTACAAGGTCGAAGACGGACAATTCCAGCTCCATGTTATCGATCCGGAGACGCTCGGTCTGGACACGCCGCTTCCCGAAACGGAATGGACGGCGGGCGAGCAGCTGCGCGTGACGGAAGCCGTTCTGCGCGGAGAAGCCGATCTGGCCTACTACAATCAAGTGCTGCTGAACGGAGCTGTCAGGCTGCATATAGCCGACCGGGTGAGTTCCGTCGAAGAAGGGCTTTACACGTGCAAGTCGCTTCTTGACGGCGGGCAAGCATGGGACGTCTATGCGAAATGGCGGGAAGCGCTCTCTCCCGCGAAGGTACGGCCCTAGCGAGGCGCCAACCTTTCTGCCGATATAAACAAGCGGCCCTTCTCGCTCTATCGCGAAAAAGGCCGCATTCCTGCCTGCTTTACTTGCTTTTGCTGTAACGGTCGTAGGCTGCCTTGTACGTCTTCAAATATTGGTCGACGCCCATATTTTTGACCGTCGTCACGTATTTGTCCCACTCGTCGAAGGAGGCCGCTCCGGTAATGAATTTCGATTCCATCTCGCCGATGTAGGTATGAATATCCGAGCCTTTCGCGCTCATGTACTCGCTCTCGGCGTCGGTGAAGTTGAAGTTGTACCACAGCTCCTTGAGCGCGTAAGGCTGCGCCTTCTTGCCGGCTTCCACCGATTCCGGCAGCGTCTCCGACCCTTTGAAATATTTCTCCTGCACATAACCGGGGTAGCTTCCGCCCATCCATGTCACATACTTGGTCAAGGCTTGGTCCATCGTCAGGCCGGCCGGATTTTTCTTGATCTCGTCGATATATTCGAGCTTGCCGTCGGCCGTTTTCGTGTAGCTCGTGCCCTCCGTGCCCATGAAGTAAAACTGCGCGCCCTCGTCGCTGTAGAAATGGTCCATCCAACGAATCGTCGCTTCGATATTTTTGTTTTTATTCGTAATGACGAACGCGCCCGGCCATACCATCGGCACTTTGATGTGCGTGTACATTTGATCCCCGTTCGGCCCTTTCAGCGCGCCGAGTCCGAAGTATCCGTCGCCGTTGAACTGGGTTTTCGGGTTCGGATTGATCGTCGAGCCGAGCACGTTTTTCGCGCCTTTGGCGTATAAGGCGTTGCCGTTCTGGGTGAAAATGTCCTTGTCGATCAAGCCCTCCGCATACAGCTTGTTGACGTATTGCAGCATTTCCTTGTTGTTCTGGGTCAGACGGAAAAAGCGCAGCTCGTTCGTTTTCGGATCGACATCGACGAACTTGTGGCCGAGTCCGCGGTTGCCTATGCCCCAAGCCCCTTTGATCTGATCGATGAGAGGGCCGATGCCCGTTCCGCTGTACGGAATTTCGTCGGCTTGGCCGTTGCCGTTCAGATCGGTCGATTTGACCGCCTTCAAATACTTGTACAGCTCCTCGGTCGTTTGAGGCTCCTTCATGTTCAGCTTGTCCAGCCACTCCTGCTTGACCCACAGCGGCGTACCGATCAGCATCGGCAAAAATTCCGGGCTGTAGAACGACGGGAACGAGTATATATTGCCGTCCGGCATCGTCAGTGCTTTGCGCAGATCCGGATATTTGTCCATCAGCTTCTTCAGGTTGGGCGCATAGTCGTTGATATAATCGTTCAGCTTGACGAACACGCCTTGGCTGCCGTATTTCATCAGATCGGAGGCCGGCACCCGGGCGGAATACAGCGCGTCCGGATAGTCGCCGTTGGCAAGCGCCAAATTGCGTTTCTCCGTCAAGCTGCCGAACGGAACGAACTGAAAATTGACTTTGACGTTGGACATTTTGGCGTATTCCTTCCACACCAGCCTCTCTTCGAAGCTGTTGCTGCCGTTCGTGTCGGCGAGTCCGGTGAAAAACGTCAGCTCGACCGGCTGCTTGACGATCGGCATGCCCGCCTTATTGACGTTTTGCCCCGCGGCTTCCTTCTCCGTCCCTTGATTCGCTCCCCCATCCGCTTCCTTCGTATTGCTGCAGCCGGCCGCCAAGCTTACGGCGATGACAGAAGACACCGTTAATACCGATAATTTCGTCCATTTCATCTGTGTGGTTCCTCCCATTGAAAGTCTTTCCTCTATATGCCAAAAGGGAACGACTCCCTTTAAAGCCGGATCCGTACCAGCGCCCGTTTCGTAAACCGTCACCCTTTGAGCGCTCCGATCATGATGCCTCTGACGAAATATTTCTGAAGAAACGGATACAGCAGCAAAATGGGCAGATTGGCTATAACGACGACCGCATATTTGACCGCTTCCTGATCCATGATCGTCTTGGCATGAGAGCCGTCTCCCACGTTGACCATTCCCTCCATCTCGTCCTTGATCAGAATTTCCCGCAAAATAAGCTGCAGCGGATAATGCTCCCGGTCCGTCAAATAAATAAGAGCGTTGAAGTATGCATTCCAATGACCCACCGCATAGAACAGCACCATGACCGCGAGAATAGGCATCGACAGCGGCAGCACGATACGCCACAGCGTCTTCCAGTCGGAGCAGCCGTCGATCGCCGCCGCTTCCTGAATTTCGCCGGGAATGCTGGTTTGGAAGAAGGTGCGCATAATGACGATATTCCAGACGGACACCGCACCCGGAACGATGAGCGCCCACATCGAATTAAGCATCCCGAGCTGTTTGACCAGCATATAAGCGGGGACGAGTCCGCCGCTGAAAAACATCGTAAACACCATGATCGCGGTAATGACATTGCGTCCGTAGAAGCTTTTTTGCGATAGCGGGTAAGCCGCCAGGACCGTCATAACCAGATTGATCGCGGTGCCGACGACGGTGTAAATAATCGTGTTCAGATAGCTGTTCAGCAGATCGCTATTTTCCAATACCTTCTTGTATCCGACGAAGCTGAGGTCCATCGGCCACAGCCACATGTCCCCGTTCAGAACGGACGCCGGGTCGCTGATCGAGGCGCTCAGTACGAATACGAGCGGATACAGCACCAGCACGGCAACCATGGCAAGCAGCGCGTAAATGACCGCCTCGAACCATTTGTCCCCCAAGCTGCGGGTTTCCATGGAACCCCTCCTTTTCACCATAAGCTGGCTTGATTGACCGCCCTCGCGATCCGATTCACCGTCAGCAGCAATATTAAGTTCACGACCGAGTTGAACAATCCGACCGCCGCAGCGAAACTGTACTGCGCGCCCAGCAAGCCGCTCCGGTACACATAGGTGGAGATGACGTCCGAGCTTTCGTTGTTCAGCGAATTTTGCATCAGGAACACTTTCTCGAAGCCGACGCCCATCAGACTGCCGATGTTCAGGATGAGCAAAATGACGACGGTCGGCATAATGCCCGGCAAATTAATATGCCAAATGCGCTGCAGCCGGGTAGCACCGTCGACTTTGGCCGCTTCGTGAAGACCGGGATCGATGCCGGCCAACGCGGCCAAATAAATGATCGAGCTCCACCCCATCTGCTGCCAGACGCCGGACAGGACGTAGATCGTCTTGAACCACTCCGGCCTCGTCATGAAGAATATGGGCTCGCCGCCGAACGCTTTGATGATCGTGTTGACGATGCCGCTCGTCGGGGACAAAAACATGATGACGATGCCGACAAGCACGACCGTAGACAGGAAGTGCGGGGCATAAGTGACCGTCTGCACGAACTTTTTGTACTTGTCGTGCCTCACCTCGTTGATCATCAGGGCAAGCACGATCGGGATCGGAAATCCGACCGCCAGCTCGTACAGACTGATGCCGAGCGTATTCTTCAGCAGCCGCCAAAAAAAGTAGCTGTCGAAAAATCGCTCGAAATGCTTGAAGCCGGCCCAAGGGCTTCCCCATATTCCTTTCGTGGCGATAAAATCTTTAAAGGCGATCTGCACGCCGTACATCGGCATGTAATGAAACACGATAAAGTAAACCAATACCGGCGCAATGAGCACATACAGCTGCCAATGTCGGAGGATCGCCCGTATCGCTCGGCCCTGCCGCTTCCGTCGCCCCGTCATCGCGGCCGTCGCCCGGGCTTGTACATGTTCCAATCCTATTTCCCCCTGTCGAGATCGAGATCAAGCCGCTTGCCGGACAAACAAAATAAGACCCCGGGAAACCAAAAGCAAACAAGCTGTTTCCGCACGGAAACATCGCATTGGTTACTTTCGGGTTTTCTCAGAGTCTCCACCCAATCGTATATATGAATTGTCGCAAAAGCTTCACGTCCCTATTGCTCGGGACACCTTGATCGTTCATCGGGTCGCTTTTCATTCATGGATGCGTCTTGCGTCGTCTCGTTCCGAAAGCGTAGTTCAAGCTTACCGCCGGTTCGTTATCGGAATATTAGCTGCACGTAAATAAACGGTAAAGGCATGGCGTCCGACTTGCGGCAACAACAATGGCCGAGCTGGCGAACAGCGGCTATAAGAAAAACGTCTATCGGCGTAATTCGAAGATGAGCGACCTCGATTTAGCGGTTGTTTTTCTTGGTAAAGAAAGTCTCATTCGCTTTAATACTTTAGCGAAGCTAAACTTTCTTTAACGATTAAAAAAATGCGACAGCATCCTTCGCGTACAACCTGAAGACCTTTTGTTAAAGCGATGCATCCTGTGGCCGTAATTAGAGGAACCGAGTTCCGTTATTGTCCCGAATTCCGCAATATTCTTGAGGTTAACGGAACAAGCTTCCGCTATTCTCGATCTTTGAAGGTGAACATGACCGTGAACAGCGGAATAGCGGCAAGGTTTTCCGTTATATTGCCATCGACACCTGGACCGGGCTAAATAACATACGCCAGTTCCGCTATTTGAGGGATTGGAGTCGGTCCCGCTGCGCAGGCAAAGGCGGCTAGCTCTCACCGATCTTGCGTGCGGGACATGCACATGCACTTCTGTACGCGAATCTCTGTACGCGAATGATGCTTCGAACAAAAAAATCCCGCCACGACCTTAGGCCGCAAACGGGATTCTGTTTCGATAGGAAAGGGTGCGCAGACACTTGCGCTATACGGCCCGGATTACTCCGTGTATACTCTCGGAATGCGCGCGCCGAGCAAGGTCAACACTTCCTGGGGAATCGTTCCGATCGCCTCGGCCATCCGTTCCAGCGAAATCGTTGCGCTATACGGCCCGGATTACTCCGTATACACTCTCGGAATGCGCGCGCCGAGCAAGGTCAACACTTCTTGGGGAATCGTTCCGATCGCCTCGGCCATCCGTTCCAGCGAAATCGTCTGTCCGCCGTTCTCTCCGAGCAGCGTGACGCGAGTGCCGTTCGGATAATACGCCGGCAGGCGGACCATCACCTGGTTCATGCACACGTTGCCGGCAATCGGCGCCCATTGCCCGTCGACGAGCAGGGACATGCCTTTGCACGCTCGGGACAAGCCGTCGGCATAGCCTATCGGCAAAGTGGCGATCCACTCATCCTCGGGCGCTGTGTAAGTTTTGTCGTACCCGACGCTTTCCCCTTTCCGAAGCCGTTTGACATGAACGATCCGCGAATGCACCGAGAACGTCTGCATCAGCCGAATGTCGATCGTCTTCGCCGCATCGCCGTCCACAGGCACGATCCCGAACAGGGATGCGCCGACCCGCACCATGTCCAGAGCAAGCTCGGGAAAGCGCAACGCCGCCGCGCTGTTGGCGCAATGCGCGATCGGATGGACGAAGCCCGCCTCCCGCAGCCGGCGATGCATCTCTCTAAAACGGCGAAGCTGCTCCCGGACGAAGCTCTCGTCCGCCTGATTGGCCGTCGCCAAATGAGTGTAGACGCCTTCCACGACAATGTCGTTCGCACGAAGCAGCGGTATGATGCGCTCCAGCTCGTTCTCGTCGCGGACGCCGAAACGTCCCATGCCGGTGTCGATCTTCAAATGGACGCGGAGCCGTTTCCGAGTCGTTTTGCAGCGCCTCATCTCCTTAAACCATTCCTCTTGAAAAACCGGCAAGGAGATGCCGTTCTCCGCCGCGATATCGGCCTCGCTCGGATCGCACGGCGTCAAGGCCAGAATGGGACCGCCGATCGAGCCTTTCCGCAGCAGCAGCGCTTCGCGCAGCGTGCCGACGGCCACTGCGTCCGCCCCTCCCGCCAATGCGGCCCGCGCGGTTTGGAGCAGGCCGTGGCCGTAGCCGTCGGCTTTCAGAACGGCCATAAAAGCGCAGCCCGCGGGTATTCGATGCCGGATTTCGCGAATATTGTCCTTCAGCCTGTCGAGGCGAATTTCCGACCACGTCGAAGGCTCCGCCGTATAGTGGACACAAGAAGCCGAGACGGCACTCATCATAGCCCCTCCTCCCTGCGGCGGAGCGTCTCCACGATCCGCTCCAGCCCCAGCACTCTGGACCCTTTGATCAGTACGATCGCGTCGTCCAAGCTCTCCTCCATTAGCCGATCCAAAGCCTCCGCTTTGTCCGCGCAGACGACCACGCGGCCTGCGGCGAACCGGGGAGCCGCCGCTTCGGCGATTCGGGCGGCCGACGCCCCGACGGTGACGACCAAATCGATCCGCCCGGGGTCGAGCTCGCCGCCGATTCCGCGGTGCAGCTGCTCCGATTCGTCCCCCAGCTCCACCATATCGCCCAGCACCGCGATCCGGCGCTTCGGCTTGCGGAAATCGTACAACGTCTGCAGCGCGGCCCTGACGCTGCTCGGATTCGATTTGTAGGCATCGTTGACGATCAGGCAGCTCCCGGCACGGACGATCTCATTTCGCATCCCGCTTAGCGCCGCGCCCCGCAGCCCTTCCCGGATAAGCCGATCCGGCACCCCGAAGTGCCGGGCGACCGCGATCGCGCCGAGCGCGTTGACCATTTGATGCCTGCCGTGGATCGGAGCGGCGAACGGTTCGGGATCCTCCTCATCCAGCTGAAAAGCAAATCCGTCGTCATCGGCGCTCCAGCGGACCGGATGGAGCCTGTTGCTTTCCTCGACCCCGTATGACTGGCGTACGCCGCGATAGCCGGTCCGCGCTATTCCCTCCGCAAGCTGCGGATAATCGCCGCAATAGGCGAGCAGACCGCCGGGGCGCATCCCTTTCACGATTTCCAGCTTCGCCTGCAAAATCCGATCCCTTGTGCCCAAATCCCCGAGGTGCACTTCGCTTACGCTCGTGACAATCGCCGCATCCGGACCGGCCATGGTCGACAGCGCTTCGATTTCGCCCAAGCCGGACATGCCCATTTCCACGACCGCCATTTCCGTATCCTCTTCCATGCCGAGCAGCGTAAGCGGCACGCCCAAATGATTGTTCAGGTTCCCGCTCGTTTTATGCGTCCGGTACATAGTCGACAACAGCGCGGCCAGCATATCCTTGGTCGACGTTTTTCCGTTGCTGCCGGTAATGCCGATTACTTTCGCGGCCAACTGACGCCTGTATTGCCGCGCCACTCGCTGCAAAGCAAGCAAAGGGTCGTCCACCTGCATAACAGCCGGATGGTCCGGACGGCCCGGCTCCCCTCTGCCCCACAGTGCGGCGGCGGCGCCGCGGTCCAACGCTTCGGCGACATAATGATGACCGTCGAAGCGAGGTCCTTTTATGGGGACGAATAAGGAGCCGGGGACGATATTCCGCGTATCCGTGCACACTCCCTTCACGACCAGCTCGGGCCTATCGGCGACCGGATCGGCTCCGGCCATAGCCGCCAGTTGCGACAAAGTGCGCGTAATCATGCTCCCGCCCTCCCGTCCCGCCAAACCCGCTTCTCCCTGTAACGCTCGAGTGCAAGCCCGATCAGTTCGTCCAGCAATTGGGCAAATGTACGTCGGCCGCCGTAGGTCAGCAGCGCCGGGAACATGCTGTTCTCCGTAAAGCCGGGCAGCGTGTTCACCTCGTTCAGGATAATTTCATTGCTGTCGGTTACGAAAAAGTCGACGCGCATCAAGCCCGCTCCGTCCAACGCCCGGAACGCCTGAAGCGCCATCGTCCGCAAGCGCCCGTACACCTCGTCGTCCAAGCGTGCGGGAATGCGCTTCGTCAATACGCCGCTCGAGTATTTGCGCTCATAGCTGAAAAAATGGCGCTCCCGCTCGAACTCTCCCGCGACGGAACAGACCGGCTCGTCGTTGCCGAGGATCGCCACTTGGACTTCCCTGCCCGGAATCTCCTTCTCCACCGCGATTTTGCGGTCGTACCGGAACGCCTCGCGTATGGAAGCTTCCAGCTCCTCGCGGTCTCCGCAGCGGCTTATGCCTACGCTCGAGCCCATATTGGCGGGCTTCACATAGCAGGGATATCCGATTGACGATCCGATCGTATGGATTAGACGATCCGCTTCTTTGTTCCACTCATATAAGGTAAATGCGGTATACGGGGTTTGCGGAATGCCCGCCTGCTCCATGATCCGCTTCGTCATGATTTTGTCCATGCCGGCTGCGGAAGCAAGCACGCCATTGCCTACGTAAGGAATGTTCAGCATTTCCAGCATTCCCTGCAAAGTGCCGTCTTCGCCGTTCGGACCGTGAAGAACCGGGAATACGACATGATTGCTCCGGTCTTCCTGGTACCATTGCTTCAGGATGCCGCCCATGGACGACCTCTCCCCGCTCGAGAGGCGGAGCGACTCTACATCGTCCAAGCATTCCGCAAGCTCATTCCCCCCGCGCCAAGCGCCATCCGGCTCCACGTAGATCGGGTACACGCGATAACGGTCCCGGTCGAGCCGGTTCATAACCGCGAGCGCCGTCTTCAACGACACGTCGTGCTCCGGCGATTGTCCCCCATACATGACATATACGTTTGTTCTCATCGCTCTCCCGCCTGTCCTCTGGAATATGTCCAGTATGAAGAGCAATCCTTAAGAAATTGGAGGCGCAAATCTAAAGAAGATCTTACGAATTCCGTAATGCTCGGTAAGAAAAACTTTAGATTCTCGCCTGCGGTCGAGCCAGAGGTATCCGACTATGAATTTGTTTCGCCATTGCCGAATCCGTCCCATACGAAGAAAACCGGACTGCCAGAGTCCGGTTTTCTTCGTCGTTTTATCCGATACGCCAACTCGCCTTCATCCGTCCGCCTTCGGCCGCCGGTTGATCAATAAAGTGACGAGCGCAGCCGCGATCGAGAACATCGCGATATAGGTGTTCGCTTCCTGCACGGTCAGCGTTTTCCACCAGACGAGCGTATGAATGAGCTGACCCATCGGGGTCAGGACGAGCCACAAAAACAAACATGCCGCAATGAGCAGCGGTTGCAGGAAACGGGTCCATTTCCACGTCGTTCTCCGATTTTCCGTGCCGTTCGTTGGTTTCATTTCCACTCCGTAATCCTCCATAGATTCCTTTGTTGGTAGCGCGGGAACCCACTGTCCCTCCGATTTGGCGGCATAGCCGCCGGCAGTTCTTCCGAGCGTTCTTTACGTATCGAATTGCAGCTGCCCCGAAAGTACGCGTGCAGGCATCAAAGGCCGGCATCGCGCTTTGGGGGTGTAAACGACGGTGCGAGCTTGTCCGCCAGCGCCCGCTCCAAATAAGGAGTAATGCCCAGCATTTCGGCGAATCCGCGATAGGCGGCCGCTTCGGCGGATGCCGGACTTCCGGTTGCCCCCGCCCGTTCCTTCGCGTTATCGATGTGCCCCTTGTTATGTTCTTTGACGGCGCGGATGAGCAAATTTTTCGGCGTATGCTCCATGTCGATAAATTCCAGCACCTGCGTCTTGTAGCCCAGCAGCTCCAACAGCTGCGCCCGTGCCGCATCGGTAATAAGCGATGCGAAGCGCTCCTTTAAAATGCCGTGCTTGAGCAGGGGCGACATCGCCTCATTGCGGATTTGACCGAACAGCTCGTGCTGGCAGCAGGGAACGGAAAGAATGACTCCCGCTCCCCATCTTACCGCCTTCTCTATGGCGGCGTCCGTAGCCGTATCGCACGCATGCAGCGTGACGACCATATCTACCTCGTCCTGCTCGTCATACCGGCTTATATCGCCCACGAGAAAGCGCAGACGATCATACCCCAGCCTTGCGGCCAGATCGTTGCAATGGCGGATGACGTCTTCCTTCAGGTCGAGACCGACTACCTGCAAATCCAGCTTGCGGATTTCGTTCAAGTAGTGGTACAACGCGAACGTCAAGTACGATTTGCCGCAGCCGAAATCGACGATGCGGACCGTCCGGGTTTGCGGAAGATGGGGCGCGACGTCGTCGATCATCTCCAGAAACCGGTTGATTTGCCGGAACTTGTCGTATTTTGCCGCGAGCACCTTGCCCTGCCCGTTCATCACGCCGAGCTCGACCAGGAACGGGACCGGGGTCCCTTCCTCCAGCACGTACCGTTTCTTCCGGTTGTGGGACAGCTCGACGCTCGGCTTCGTCGCTTTTTTCTTCAGAACGGCCGCTTCGCCCTTTTTGTTGAACAGGATATGATAGTCGGCTTCGCTCGTCTGCAGCAGCGCCTGCCTGTATTGCTCGAGGAGCAGCTGCTCCGTACGCGCGGCGGCTTGTTCCGGGGCTATATTCTCATGCTGCACTTTAGTTCCGGCGTAGTGGGCGAACTGATAGTGGAGCCCGCTTTTCAGCAGCACCGGCTTGATTTTCACCTTGTCCGCGGCCGCCCCGCTCCCTTTCCTGGGCTGGCTGAGCACAGCCTGCGTCCACGAGCCTGCCGTTACCGCCCCTCGCAACACTTCCGTCAACGATTCCATACTGGTCCCCCAAAGTCAAGTTTATGCTCGGGATTCATTATACTTCATTATCGCAGACGAAATACAGCAGAGCCGATCCGGTAGAAGTCCGGAATCGATCGCAACATTAGCAGCCGGCTACTTCACGTTCACCACTATGCTGCCCCAAAGCGTGCCGTCGACGAAAGCCATGAGACGCCACATGCCCGGCTCGGGCAGCGCCATCATGGAAGGAATCGCGGCATCCGCACCGTTCAAGGGAGTGCCTGGCCGTTCGGCGGCAAATACATTCTCGATCCGGTCGGAGCCCTGGCGTACCGCTTCGATCTTCAACGCGCCGGCCAACTGTTCTTCCCTGCCCCAGAAATGCCACATATACTTGTTCGGCTTTCCCGCCCTAAAGCCGGCATCGATAAGCCCGAGACGCCCTTTCACGCCCCTAAGCTCGTACGCGCCGCTCTTGAACGTCGGGCCGATCTCCCATGAAGCGTCGGGAACGTCAAATACGACATCGGCATACCGTTCCCCGTCCAAATAAACGACGAACGTCCATACTCCTTGCAGCGGCAAGCCGAAACGGGTAGCAATGCGGGTCATCTCGCCGCTCGCTTGCTCGCCTGCGGCCTTGTAGCCGTAGGCGGCTCCGACTGCGGAAATTTTCGTTTCCGCCAGCTCGGAGAGCCGGTATCCGCTTTCGCGATGCACCCCCTCTATCCGGATGGTACGGTCCTTCAGCTGGTCGAATGGAGCATACAAATTCCACCAGCAGCCGGCAGGCGATCCGGCGGCATAATCGCCTCCAGGAACAGCCTCCAATATTTTGACGTTATTGTCGGTGTAAAGGTTTCGTGTATTCCATTCCTTGCCATTCCCTTTTTCGTTACCGGTTGCCGCCGCCCCGATACCATCCCCTCCCTTCGCAGAGCGGTCACCCGTCCCGTATATGTCCGGCCAGTCCATGATCCAGGCGATCGCGAGCATCGATAAGATGCCGGCCAGCGAGAGCGCCGCTCCCGCAGACATCTTCTTCCTTGTGCGCCGAATCCCGCCGCCCGCGGACAGACGTCCGACGACTCGCTCCCCCGCCTCCCCGCTCATCCCGCTCTCGGGATAAGGCGATTGCTTCAATTCCCGATACCAATCCGGCTTGTCGCTCCGCCCAGCCTCCGTCATTCGCCCTCATCCTCCTTCAGCTTCCGTTCGACCTTCGCTCTGGCCCGGTGAAGCCGCGATTTGACCGTTCCCTCCGATATGCCGAGCAGGTCCGCCATTTCTTTGTAAGATAGCTCATAATGCGCATCCAGCACGATCACCTCGCGGTATTTGCCGGGGAGTCCGAGCACGATCTCCCACACATCCCGCTCGGCCTGGCGGTCCATCGCCGCGTGCTCCGCGGAACGGTGCGAGCCGGAAGGCACGAACAAGCCGGCCAGCATCACCTTGCGCACGAACGCGGATCGCAAATAATTGAGCGCGGTACGGCGCGTTATGCGGAGCAGCCACGTCTTGACCGAGCATTCCCCGCGAAAGGACGGCAAATGCCGGTAAGCTTTCCAGAACACGTCCTGCGCGATATCGTCGGCCGCCTCTCTGCGTTTGGTCAGGAAGCAGGCGTACTTCCATACGTCTTCCCCATACGTTTGCATCAGATCGTTCAACAGCGCTTCCGGATCGCCGCTTTGCACGACATGCCGCATATAGTCATGGCTCAACCTGCATTCACCTCTACCCAAATAGACACCGCATCGGCCGCAAAGTTCCATCGCCGGTGAAAGTTCTATTGCTCCTCGTGCCGGCATATAGTAGCAAAATGAAAATCGAACGCATTGGGGGACACGGCCATGGCAGTCAGGCCGCCGATTTTGAGGCAAGGCGATACGATAGGAATCGTGACGCTCGGCTCCCCGCTCGAAGAAAGCACGATCCGAACAGGAGTGACCACGCTGCAAAAGCTCGGGTTTAAAGTCGTGCTGGGCCGCCACGTATACGACTCTACCGGCTTTTTGGCCGGAAGCGACAGGGAGCGCGCGGAAGACTTGATGAATATGTTCCGCAACCGGAACGTCAGAATGATATTGCCGACACGGGGCGGGGTCGGCGTGGCCGGCATTTTGCCCTACCTCGATTTCGCCGTCATTTCGGACAATCCGAAAATCGTATCGGGCTACAGCGATATTACGGTGCTCCTTAACGCGTTGTACCAATACGCCGATTTGATCAGCTTCCAAAGCCTGATGCTGCTCAATTTCAATACCTCAACGCCTGCCTACGACTACAACCAATTTTTTACTGCCACCTCGACGATCACCTCGACGAGAGTGATCGAGAATCCTCCGGGCATGCCGCTTGCAAGTCTGGTTGCCGGGAATGTGACGGGGCCGCTCGTCGGCGGCAACCTGACCTCGTTCACGGATGCAATCGGCACGCCGTTCGACATTCCTACGCGGGGGCGGATCATTGTCCTCGAGGAAACCCACGAGCCGATCAACAAAGTATACCGGATGCTGAACCGGCTGAGGCTGTCCGGGAAATTGAACGATTGCCTCGGCATCGTCATGGGGGAATGCACGAACTGTCCGCCCGCTTACGGCGAGACGTACCGGGACCTCATCCAAGACGTGCTTGTTCCGATAGGAAAACCGTTAATGGCGGGACTGGCAACCGCCCATGGCAGGTTCAAAGCGGCCGTCCCGATCGGAGCGAGAATAAATTTGAACACGGTCCAAAACACGCTGACCGTGCTGGAGCCGACCGTATCGGTCGTTTGATCCGAAGCGATTGGCAATACTTACTACTATAAAAAGATGCCGGCCTTCTTATAAGATGGAGTTATCTGTCCTATAAGGAGTGACCAGCTTAGTGAAGAAAACGTTCAGTCTTTTCACCTGCGCGCTGCTCGGGCTATCGCTTATCGGCTCGACGGTCCACGCGGCCCCCTATACCGTCAAGCAAGGGGACACACTGTGGAAAATTGCAACCGCTAACAGCATAACCGTCCAGCAGTTGACGAACCTTAATCCGTCCGTCGCCTCGATGCTTTATCCGGGTCAAGTCATTCAAATTCCCGACGATCCGAATACTTATTACGTGCAGCCAAACGATACGTTTTGGAAAATTTCCGTCAAATTCGGCATTACTACATCTTCTTTAATCCAAGCGAACCCGCATATCGCCAACCCGAACATACTGAATGTGGGCGACAAGCTCCATATCCCGGTCAGACCGGCCAATTACCGGAACGGGACGTTTCCGCTAAAGCCGGGTACTTATCAGCCCTATACGAACAATTATGCGGAAGTCCGCACATGGTCGCCCAGCGGCGAGGAAATAAGAGCGCACGAAGGCGTCGATATATTCGCGGCGAAAGGAACGCCCGTGTACAGCGTCCTTGACGGAACGATCGTCAACTACGGCTGGAACCAATACGGGGGATGGCGCCTGACCGTCAAGGTAGACGATTCCACAACGTTTTATTATGCTCACCTCTCCGGTTACGCCCAAGGCATGAAAATGGGCGGCACCGTGAAGAAAGGGCAATTGATCGGCTATGTCGGCAATACGGGATACGGGCCGGAAGGAACGGAAGGGATGTTCGATACCCATCTTCACTTCGGCATATACAAAACGAACGTATCGCCGTGGAAAACGGTCGATCCTTACGCTTACTTGAACTGGTGGGAGCTGCAGCAGTAGCCTCGGCCGTTCGGACCGCAAACAATGCCAAAGGGGAAGAAGCTTTGCTCGCTGACGAGCAAAGCTTCTTCCCCTTTTTCCCGCAACGTCCTGCCGTCTATGCTTCCGGCGTAAACGTGCGCTTCGCCAGCTCCGCGTCCAGCATATAAAACGCGTTGCTGTCGTTATCGATCCGGCGCAGCTTCTGGATGATGCTGTCGAAGGTCGCTTCTTCCTCGACCTGCTCGTCGATGAACCATTTCAGGAAGTTGATCGTCGCATGCTCACGTTCGTTCCAGGCCACGTCGGACAAATCGTAAATGCGTTTCGTCACGGTTTGCTCATGCTCGTAAGCTTGCTCGAAAGCGTCGAGCAGCGAGCCGTACTCGTTGGACGGATCTTTCATGCCGCTGACGATCGCGCGTCTGCCGAGCGTATTGATAAAGTGGAAAATTTTCATCGCATGAAACTTTTCTTCCTCGGCCTGCACGATGAAGAAGTTGGCAAACCCGTCGAAGCTTTCAGCCGAGCAATAAGCGGCCATAGCCAAGTAAACTTGGGAAGAATAAAATTCGTAGTTCATCTGGTCGTTCAGCTTGTCCAACAATGCCGGACTCAACATATCGGTCCATCTCCTCTTGTTTGTTGTTTTGCAATCGTTATTGCTTCCCATTATATAGGGAAAAGAAGTGTCGTTTCAAATCGCTGCCGGACACCTTTCCCTGCTCGCCTCCCCTTTGGCTGCGAAGATGGCGAAAATTGTTCTTGACGGAACAGCAGTAAATTTTTATAATAAAACCTATTAAAATAGTAGGAATTGAAGAACGAAGGGGATATCGAAACGATGGATCAACCAAACAAAAGAAACGCCAAGCCCGCTCGTTTTTGGGCCATTTTGGCCATCGCGGCCATGATGCTGTTCGTTACCGCATGCGGCGGCGCAAAGCAAGGCGCGGAAGGCAACAAGACGCAAGGCGCCGGCGGGCAAGCGGCCGACCCGAAGAAGGAAGTCAAATCGCTGACCGTAGGTTATTTGAACGTAATGGACGATGCGCAAGCGATGCTCGCCTTTGATGCCAAGCTGTACGAGAAGCATGGACTCAACGTCAAAATGCAGCCGTTCGAGAGCGGCACCGACCTGATCAAAGCAATGGTCGGCAATCAAGTGGACGCAGGCGTGCTCGGATTTACGAACGCGGTCACCTGGGCTTCCAAAGGAGCCGGCCTGAAAGTGGTAGGCGGCGCCCAGCTCGGCTTTCACAGCATCCTCGTCCGCAACGACAGCGGCATTAAAACGATCGAAGACCTGAAGGGCAAAAAGCTGGCCTCGCAAAAACAAGGCAGCACCGCCGATATCGTCTTGAACGGCGTTACGCTGGCGCAAGCGAAGCTGACCAACAAAGATTTGCAGATGGTATATGCCGAACCGGCTCAAGCGATTCAATCCCTGGCCGGCGGCGCGGTTGACGCGGCTTTCGTGTTCGAGCCTTACTCGCGCATGGCCCAGCTGACTTCCCCGGTTACGCAAATTTATGAAATCGGCAAAGTATGGCCGTTCCCTTGCATGGTCGTCATTACGACTGACGACGTGCTGAAGAAAGACCGCGATGCCGTCAACCGGATGCTCGACGCGCAGAAGGAAGCAATCGGCATGCTGCAGAAGGATCCGCAAAAATCGGCCGAATTCATTACGAAGCGCTTCATCGAAGGCGAATCGTTCAAAACGCAAAACGGCGAAGTGAAAGCGACGACCGTCATCAAGGAATCGATCCAATCGCAAACGTTCAACTGGGAAATCACTCCGGATCAAATTAAACGGATGCAGGAAATCTCCGACATTATGATTGCCCAAAAAGCTCTGGACAAACCGGTCAAAGTGGAAGACATTCTCGATTTGACTTGGCAAAAAGAGCAGCAAGCCAAAAAATAAGCTACCGACAGTAAGGAGACTCGCCCGGTGAACTCGACAACCGATAAACCGAACCGGTCCACGAAATCGAAAATCAGGTCCATACGCAAGGTGCTGCCTTATCTCGCTGCGATAGGCAGCCTTCTTGCCGTATGGCAGATCTATTCGTGGATATTGAACAAACCGTTTCTGCTCCCCGGCGTGCCCGAAGTGCTCGGAAGGCTCGTCCGCAGCTTCTCCGACGCCGACTTCATGAACGGCGTGAAAGACAGTCTGGTCCGTCTGGCGCTGGGCTACCCGCTCGCCTGTGCGCTCGGAGCCATTCTCGGCTTGCTGGCCGGGGTTTCCCGCAGCTTTGCCGTCTATTTGCGCGGGCTTATTTCGATTCTTCAATCCATACCGCCGATAACGTGGGTACCCTTCTTCGTGATCCTGCTTGGTTACGGCAACGCGACGATTGTTACCGTCATTACGATCGCCAGCTTCTTCCCTATGGCGCTGTCCGTGCTGAACGCCACCGAGGGCGTCAACAGGACGCATCTGGAGCTGGCCAAGGTGTTCGGCGCTTCGAAGCGTCAGCAATTGATCAAAGTATTCGCGCCGGAATCGTTTCCGTCCTTCATTACCGGCGCCCAAGTCGCCTTCGGCAACGCCTGGCGCTCTCTGATCGCGGCGGAAATGGTCGGCGGGGCCACGTCCGGTCTCGGGTATTACTCGAGCTGGCGGGGCGAAGTCGCCGATATGGCCGGCGTCATGCTGAGCATTGTCGTGATCGGCACGATCGCCTCCATCATTGACAATTTCGTATTGGAGAAGCTGAAGCGCAGACTGCTTCGTTACCGCTACGTAATGGGAGGCGATCAATAATGCAAACCATCCGGATCGAACACGTAACGAAGCGATTCGGTCAGCTAGAAGTGCTGTCCGATATCGATTTCACGATCGAGAAGGGCGAATTCGCCGCCATCGTCGGACCGTCCGGCTGCGGCAAAAGCACCGTGCTCCGCATGATCGCGGGACTCGAGACCGCGAGCGACGGCAAGGTGCTCGCCAACGGCAATCCGATCGGCAAGCCCGACCCGCAGCGGGTGCTCATCTTTCAGGAGCATGCCCTGTACCCGTGGCGCACCGTGGAGGAGAACGTGGGCTTCGGACTCGAGCTGGCCAAGGTCCCGGCCAAGGAACGCCGCGAACGCGTCGGCGAAGTGCTCGACAAGGTCGGCTTAAGCGGCTTTCAGAACTATTACCCGGCCCAATTGTCCGGCGGCATGAAGCAGCGGGCCTCGATCGCCCGCGCGCTCGTCATGAACCCCGAAGTATTGCTGCTCGACGAGCCGTACGGGGCGCTGGACGCGATTACCCGGCTGACGATGCAGAACGAACTGATCAAGCTGTGGCGCGGTTCGGGGAAAACGGTGCTGCTCATCACCCACGACATCGACGAGGCTGTTTATTTGGCCGACACGATCTATGTCATGAGCCCCCGTCCCGGGCGGATTATTAGCAAGGTCCATGCGGACATGCCGAGACCCCGCAACCGGAACAGCGCGGAATTCGTCAAGCTGCGCGAGCAGATTATGGGCCACTTGGACATCGGCACCTACACCATTTGATCGTGAAACAGCAAGCCCAACCGACAGCCCCTTTAAGGAGGCCCCGGTTGGGCTTTTTTTTCAATGATAGCGGTATTGCTTCGGGGTCATGCCCATTCGTTTTTTGAAAATGCTGCAGAAGTAGTTGAAGTTGGGCCAGCCCGATTTCTCGCCGATTTCCTGGACGGAGCCGGTAGTCGTCTTCAGCAGAATGCAAGCCTGCTTCATGCGCCGGTCGGTCAAAAATTCGATTATCGTCTTCCCCGTCGCTTTGCGGAACAGCTGCGAGATATGGTTCGGCGACAAATGGACCGCTTGGGCCAGCGCCTCCAGTTGGAAATCTTGGTCGTAATTTTCGTTGATCCATACCATCATCTTCGCCACGGCGGGGACGGAATCCAACGCCCGGGGCTTCGATACGGTATCCGTTTTCCACAGCGGATGCAAATAATGGAGCAATGAAACGAGGAACAACGCGTTGTCCTCCATCCGATTGCGCAGCGGATGGCGCTCCAGCCGCTCGTAATTTTCCTGAAGAAACCGCTCGAGCCTCTCCGGATGGGGAACGTGCACGACCTGCGCGCTGGACGGATCGTTGCACAGATGCTGATGGAACTGATGCAGCGAAGGAAACGCTTTCAAATACTCCGAGAAAAACATCGGCTCGTACTTCATCAGCGACCGTACGTAAGGCTGGTCCGAGCTTATATCCATTTGCAAAAAGTGAGGCTGGTAAGGCTTAATAAACAGCAGGGTGCCCGGTCCGATGTCGTGCACGGATTGTTCGACGATGAGCCGTCCTGCGCCGGCATGAACGAAAATGATCTCGATACCGGGATGGAAATGGAACAGCTGCTTGAAATTGCGGGAAACGTCATAGAACATGTCGAGCTTGATCGGGCTGCGTTCCAAATAAGAGCAATGTTCGAATATCAACATAGTTCCTCCTATGGACACGTAAGTAATTTACTGACATTTTACCATAACGAATCGCAACTTTCATTCATTCGATTGTGTTACTCTCGGAGTAAGCGGGTGCCGGCACAGACAAAGGTAAAAGCGCTTACAGGGAATTCCGGGTCGCACTCAAATGACGGGGAGGTTGCGGAATGGCGAATAAAAGGGGTATCGGCAGGAAAGCAAGCCCGAGCATGGAGACGGGGGACGGAGCGGTCATATACGGGACTACAGATAACCCGAAGTCATCGGGACACAGGATGAAGAAGCTGGCAGCGGTCAGCCTGCTCGCGGCGCTCGTATCGGCCTGCTCGGGAAACAGCCCGGGAAGCGGAACGGGCAAGACCGAAGGAGAGAGCAAACCGGCCGAGAAGAGCAAGGAGCCGGTAGAGCTTACGTTTTACTCGGAATCGGGAGACTTCGACGCCGACGGCTTCACGAAGATGTTCGGCAATAAAATCAAAGAGAAATTCCCTCACGTTACGCCGAGATTCATTCCCCGGGTGACCGGCACCTCGATGGAGAAGCTGATCACTTCCGGGGAAACGCTGGACATCGTCTACTTGTCGAGCGGCCAGACGAACTTTCTGACGGACGTTCAATTGCAGTACGACATCTCCGAGCTGATCAAGACGAACAAATACGATCTCGGACGGCTGGAGCCGACTACGGTCGATATTCAGAGAATGCTCGCAAGCGGCGGCATTTACGGCTTGCCGGTGTTCAACAATACGATTACGACGTTCTATAACAAAGATTTGTTCGATAAGTTCGGAGTGCCTTACCCGAAGGATGGCATGACCTGGGACGACGTCTACGATCTGTCCAGGAAAATGGCCCGGACGGACGGCAACGTCAAATATCAAGGCTTCACGCTCTCGATGTCGCACAATATGCTCGTCAACCAGTTGTCCATTCCGTATACGGATAAGCAGAACAAGGTGCCGTTCGCGACAGACGAGTTCAAGAAGCTGTTCGACATGTGGACGCGGTTTTACCATCTTCCCGGCAATGAGGTCGACAGCAAGACGGTAAGCTATTCTGTCCAAGTGAACAAGTTCGATCAGGAAAAGACGATAGCCATCTACCTCGGTCTGGCCGCGCTCGGCCCGGCAAGGTTCAAGGACAATTTCAACTGGGACGTCGTCTCGTTCCCCGAATGGAAAGACAAACCGGGCATCGGACCGCAGCCTTACCCGACTTACTTCTACATTACGAAAATGAGCAAAAAGAAGGAAGCGGCGTTCGAAGTCGTCTCCTACTTGACCTCGGACGAATTCCAGCGTCATTTGGCCCGCAACGGACTGTTCCCGGCATTGAAAAGCCGTGACGCGATGAAGGAGTTCGGACAGGATATTCCTTATTTGAAGACTAAAAATTTCAACAGCTTCCTGCCGGCCAAATTCGCTTCTCCGTCCACGCCTTCGGACTTCGTATCGATCGGCGCCAAACATTTGACGACCGCGTTCAACGCCGTCTCCTTAAAAACGAAAGATATCAATACGGCTCTTCGCGAGGCGGAGGAAGCGGCCAACAAAGAAATACAGACGAAGCTGTCGGGCAATTGACGCGATCAAACTAAATAAAGCTCAACCGGCGTTGGTCCGGTTGAGCTTATTTTCTGAACAGCGACCTTTTTTTGTCCCGCTTGTACGTCTCCATCCGCGACAGCGTCACCGGGGCTTCCTTGACAGCCGGCTGAGAAGTCGGCACGGACACAGCCGGATCCTTCCAGCCTTCCGACAGCTCCGGCGCAGCCAATGCCGCGGCAGACTGCCTCACCGACAACTGATCCTCCAGAAAGACGATCCGCTTCATCGTCTCGGCCAGGACCGCCTCCAAACGTTCTACGCGGCGCTCCAGCTCCTTAGCCCTGTCGTCGGACGTCTTATTGGCGGCAGAAGCCTCTTCCGGCCCTTTTGCTTGCTTGGGAGAAAGCAGCAGGCTAAGCTCTTCATTCGTCAGTAAATGGGTGTGCAACGCCTATTCCCCCTTGTTGTCCGCATTCCTCATAAGTATAGTTTCATCCGCCCGCCATGAAAAGTCAATACCTTTTTTTCCCACCTCCATTCCGATAATTGGGTGAGACCGATCCGTTTGTGCTGCGTATGGGATAACATAGAGAATGAAACCCGATCCGATCCCGATCCCGATCGGAATGAAAGCGAGGCTTGACCCATGACCATGAACGCCTATGAAGATTCGATTCGCTTTAGGCTCGCCGAGTGGGAGCGTCGGCTGCTGAAGCCTCCCGGACTGTTGGAGCGTACGTCCAAAACGGTACAAACGAAAATCAATGAGAAAATTCCCGCGAAAGTGCACGCCGCCCTTACTTCCGCCGTCAAAGGAATATTCCATACGGTGCTGTTCACGCTCGATTACGTTCCGAAAGGACTTCCGCAAGCCGGGCTGACGCTGCAGGAACGGGACGAAAAAGCCGCGGCGCTCGTCAATACGTACAAAAAAATCGCCGCAGCCGAAGGAGCGGGGACCGGCGCCGGGGGCTTCGCCCTCGGACTCGTCGATTTTCCCGCGCTGATCGCGATCAAGATGAAATGCTTGTTCGAGCTCGCCCATCTGTACGGCTATTCGACCCGCGATTACCGGGAACGGCTATTCCTGCTGTATGTGTTCCAGCTCGCGTTCTCGGGCCGGGACCACAAGACGGGGGTGTATCGCACCATACAGAGCTGGGATGCCACAGCCGAGCTGTATCCTCCCGGAGAGCTCGCGCTGCAGACGATCGAGTGGGAGAAGCTGCAGCAGGAATACCGCGATGCCATCGATTTCCGCAAAATGCTGCAGCTCGTACCCGGCATAGGGGCTATTGTAGGCGCTTGGGCCAATTACGGCCTTCTGGAGGAATTGGGCGAAGCGGCTATCAACTCATTCCGGCTCAGGCTGCTCGGCGCTCCCGGAGGAGCATAGCGGGCTCATTCCCCCTACCGTTCCAAGCCGATTTCCGTTATGCTGGTTATTACGACTATACGACAGAGAGGATTGCGGACATCTTGGCGAAACTGTATTTCCGGTACGGAGCGATGAACAGCGGCAAATCGATCGAAGTGCTTCGCACCGCCCACAACTACGAAGAACAAGGCAAGCAGGCGCTGCTTTTCACTCCGGCTATCGACGACCGGTATGGCGTTGGCGCCATCACCTCGCGGATCGGCATACGGAAGGAAGCGGTTATCGTGACCGCAAAGCTCGACATGTTCAAAATAGCGGAACGGGAACGGCCGGATTGCATCCTGGTCGACGAAGCCCAGTTTTTGAACGAGAATCAGGTCAAGGCGCTATGCGATATCGTGGACGAGTTGAATATCCCGGTCATAGCGTACGGCCTGAGAGCCGATTTTCAAGGCAAGCTGTTCGAGGGCAGCTACCATCTGATGGCGCTTGCGGACAAAATCGAGGAAGTGAAGACGGTATGCTGGCGCTGCGAGCGCAAAGCGACGATGAATATGCGCTGCAAGGACGGAATTCCCGTCTTCGAGGGCGAACAAATCATGATCGGCGGCAACGAAAGCTATTTGCCGGTATGCCGCAAATGCTACGGGCAAGCCCGCAAAGAAGCGCAGCACGGGTAAATCCGTCTTCCGGGTGAAAGGAGGATCGCCGATGCCGGAACTTTATCCTTTATACCGACCGACGCAGCCCCGGGACGCCGGCAGAGCCGCGGCGTCTTACCTGGAGGCGCCGCCCTCTCCGCCGCTCTCCCCTTATATCGTCTGCTTCTGGGGCATGGAGCAGCGTCCCGGCAGCGGCTCGGGAACCGGCCATAGAGTCGTGCCGGACGGCTGCATGGACATGCTGTTCGAGTGGCTTCCGGACGGGCGGATCGTGCGGAGCTCGCTGTGCGGAGCGTTCGGGACGCCCTTCGACGCATTGTCTTCATGCAGGCGCGTCCGTTATTTCGGCATCCGTTTTTTTCCCGGAGGTCTTTATCGGTTGCTGCGCATTCCCGCCGCCGAATTTACGGACCGGCTGCTTCCGCTGGAAGACATCTCGGGAACCGCTTCTTCGGAGCTTGCAGAAAGGCTTTCCCGCTGCCGTTCGTTCGAGGAACAGACCGCAATCGCCGAGCGGCACCTGTTGAACATGGCCGGATCGCTCCAGCCGCTCGATTGCGACCCGAGCTTCGGCAATGCCCTGTACGAGCTGCTCCGTTCGGGAGGATCGATGCCGGTGTCCGAGCTGTCCGCTCGCGGCGGCATCAGCGAACGGCAACTTCACCGTTTGTTCGTCAAATGGACAGGCCTCGGCCCGAAGCCGTTCGGCCGTATCGTCCGGTTTCAAACGATATTGGCTTCCGTAAGCAGGGGCTCCGATGACAGCGATTGGGCAGATACTGCCGCCGCCTTCGGCTATGCGGATCAAGCGCATTTCATCCGCGACTTCAAATCGCTATACGGGCAACCGCCGACGGAAGCGGTTCGGGCGATGCGGGGACATGTCCGAAATGTTCAATACGATCGCGGGGGAAACCGGATATATTAGTACTATTCGATACGAAAGCGAGTGTTGAACATGTCACAAGTATCCGCCGTCCGCGATCATTTGCTGCACGAGTTGGAGCATGGCGTCGTCACGACGCGACGCCTGCTGGAGCTCGTCAAGCCGGAGCAATGGGATTACCGTCCGCGCGACAATATGCGCACGTTGCTCGAGCTGGCGCATCATCTCGTCACGATTCCGGCGAGCGATCTGGTCATTATGCAGGAAAAAGAAATGGAGGATGTCCGCAAGGCCGAGGCCGTCGTAGACGGCGTTCGCGATCCGATGCAGCTCGCGGCCGCGATGGAACGGCTGTTCGGAGAGCTAAAAACTTACTTCGAATCGCTGGATGATGACGCCTTCTTGAACAAGGAGACGAAGGCGTTCTACAAGGAAGAGCCCACCGCGCAAGCGAAGTGGCTGATCGAGACGACAACCCACGTCTATCATCACCGCTCCCAGCTGTACAGCTATTTGAAGCAGCTAGGCCACGACATTCAGTTTTTCATTTTGTATTAATACGAACCGAACAGCTTCTCGGCCGCGGCCTGCTGCAAGGAAGGCGCGCGATCGTACAACAGCAATGCCGGAACGTCGGGAGTATGCTCCAAGTCGTAAGACGATCCGAAATGCACCAAAACGATATCTCCCGGATGCTCGGCCGCAGCCTTGTTCAGCGCCTGCAGCACATCGGCGTCCATCCGCTTGTTATGCGTCAACGCTACGATTACCGGCCCTGACGGCGTGCCGCCTTCGAGGCTGGCCTTTACGTCCGCGTAAGAGTCCAGCTTCCTCTCTGCCGTCAGGATGCCGGTCTCCCGGACCAGCTCCGCGAACCGCTCCACCTGCCGGTCCCATAGAAGCGTCCAGCGCCGAGGCTCCTCTATTCCGCTCCCCTTCAACGGCGCGAACCCGTTTACGCCGAGCGCCGCCTTGCGGGCCAACCGAGCGCTGACCGCTTCCGACTCCTGCCTGTTCACCGCATGACTGTCGAATTCCCGGATACGGAACGTCTCGGGAAGCAGTCTGTATTTCGCCTTCATGCTCATGACCCGCTCGACCGATTGCACGATTCGTTCCGCAGTCAGCTCTCCGCTGCGGACGGCCGTCAGCACCGCCTCAACCATCGGCCCCGCCTCCTCGACATTGCGGGCATGGGCGAGCAAAATATCCGCTCCGGCCTTCAGCGCCAGTACGCAAGCCTCGGCTTGGGTAAATTTCGAGGTGACCCCTTTCATCGACAAGCCGTCGGTAACGATAAGCCCTTCGAACCCGAGCTCCTCGCGGAGCAGCCCGGTCGTCATCTTATAGGACAGCGACGCCGGCATTCCCGAGTCATCGAGCGCAGGCACCGCGATATGACCGACCATGACGGCATCAACGCCGGCTTCGATCGATTTGCGGAACGGAACGAGCTCGAAGCTATCGAGACGCGCCCGGTCGAACGGCAGCACGGGCAGATCGAAGTGGGAGTCCACCTGGGTGTCGCCATGTCCGGGAAAATGTTTGGCCGTCGCGATCATGCCATGGTCCTGATACCCGCGTATGACCGCGCAGCCCATCGCCGACACCTCGTCCCGATCTTCCCCGAACGAATGCGTGCCGATAACCGGATTGAGCGGGTTGTTGTTAATATCGACGACAGGGCTGTAGTTGAAATTGACGCCCATGACCAGCGACTCCTCCGCCGTCACGCGTCCCGATTCGTAGGCCAGCGCTTCGTCCCCGGCCGCGCCTACCGCTTTGTTTTTCGGAAAATGGACCGCTCCGCCGTTCTTCAGCTTGCAGCCCGCCCCCGCCACGAAATCGGCCGAAATAAACAGCGGAATGCCGCTGCCTTCATTCAAGGAAGCGGCCTGCATGTCGGAAGTCAACCAATGCACCTGCTCCGGATGATCGAGACTGCCCATATCGAGGAACATGCCCCCGGCTTTGTAATCGGCGATCATTCGTTTGGCAAAATCGGAAAATTGCAGCCCCGTATTGTAAAACGTAAACAACTGCCCGACTTGCTCCTCAATCGTCATTCGCCGGATTTTCTCCATTATCTCGCTCAATGCTATCGCTCCATTTCCATTCTCGTTGTAGTCCGTTCAAGAATACGGGCCGAACAGCGGCTCCAGCCGTTCGCTCGCCTCCGCTTCATCCTCCAGACGCGACCAGTACCCTTTCAGCTCCTCGCGGATCGCTTCCAGCACACCGGCTCCCAGATTCAAGTCGTCGTACAGCCGGCAGCGCGGCCAGCAGTCCGCGAACGCCCCTTCTCCTTCCGGCCGGTTTCCCAGCAGTCCGTTCCGCAGCGCCAAGGCGCGCGGATGAATCGGAAGAGTGACCGTTTGGCGCCGTATGCGGCTCTGCGCCTTCTCGCCGCATAAATAACGGATCAGCTCTCCCGCCGCTTCGGGGTGCGGGGTATTCCGATTGACGGCGAGCCCCGTCACGAGCAGAAGCGTATCGGATGTCCGCAGAGAAGGCAGAGCCGCGACCCCGTAACGGATTTCGGCGTCGCGCAGCCGGTTCATTCCGTAATAGGTCGTCATGATCATCGAAGCTTTGCCCTCTTTGAACCACCGCTCGATATCGGCGTCGTTTTCCGTCAGCAACGGTTGGGACCGGCGCTGCTGATGGATCAGGTCGCGCGCGACGCGCAGGCTTTCCCACAATGCCGGATCCTCGGAAGCCCGGGTATCGTCCGCCGGCCGAAAGCGGAAGCCGTTCTGCAGCAAAAATACGGGCCAGCGATTGAGCGATTGGATATGTACGGCAAATCCCCATACGTCGAGGCGTCTGGCCAACAATCGGGCATTTTTCAGCAGCGTATACCACGTCCAGCCGTCATTCGGCTCCTCGATGCCGCAAGCCTGCAAATGGTCCCGGTTGTAACAAAGCATGACGGGAGAGAACACGAACGGAGCGGCGGCAGTTCGCCCCGCTCTGTCCCGGAACGGCTTTCCGAGTACCGGATGAATCGTCTCCCCGAACGGCGGCGGCCCCATCAGACCGAGCAGCGGATCGCGATCCTTCAGCTTCAGCGCGTCCCATGCGCTGATCGTAAACGCATCGGCCAACCCGTGCTCGGCATATTCGTACGGAAAGGAAGCGGGCAGCAGTCGGACCCGAATACCGGGATATTCCCGTTCGAAATCCGCTACCAGCGACGATAACATCGTTTCCTCCTCCATTTTCGGATAGTGGGCCAGCCTGATCGTAATCCCGCCTCCCCCGACCGACGCTCCCGATCCGTTCAGATGTTCGGACGTAACGCCGCCGTCATCCCGGACAGAAGCAACGGCTGACATACCGCCGGTCGCATGCTCCGGTCCGATCGATCTCCCCCCGTTGGCCGTCACTTGGTTGCCTACGCGGCGTATTTTGCGGACGAGCCCTTCCTCCACCAGCTCGTCGAGTGCCCGCCTTACGGATTCCTTGCTAAGCTGGAACGCCTTTCCCAACTCCACCTCGGAAGGCAAGTAGTCGCCGGCTTGCAATTGTCCTTCCCTTATTTGGCTCCGTAACTCGTCCAGCAGCAGCCGGATCCGCTCCGTCAATAGATCCCGGGTAGGTCGCACCATAGCCGCAGCCCCTTCCATCTCGGTATTTCATGATTTGTATCATAACATAGGATCGCCTGATAATATAGCCTAGAAATACTTTTGTAGGATAAAAAACCTTTGAATTAACCCCATTTCGAGTATTAACAGCGCATTTATTCGGTTTTAGGCTATAAGCATCAGAATTAAATCGCCTACATATGAATTCCAAGTAACTCTAGGCGATATAATTAAGAAGGAATCGGATTGAACTGGAAAAAAGTTCGTTAGCGTTGCTGAGCGCAGCGATCGCCCTGCCCGATCTGACTTTTTCGGCACCGCGAGCGCAAGCCGAAGAGACGATCGACTATATTCCACTGGAACGGTTGCAAACCCTGGGTTCGAGCAATCCTCGACCTCGCTGCATATCAGCCCAACGGTATGATCAAAGGAGAGCTCGAAGCGGGAGCTCCGCCGCGCGACGGTAATTTGCGGATCGAAGCCGTTTCGCAGAACGGTACTACCGTTGCAGCCCAAACCATCCAAACTTCGGCCCATGATCGGGTTAAACAAGGAGTGCTGTCCTACGACTTTAAATTGAACCTGCCCGCCGATGCCCCGAATCGAATCGCCTATACGCTTACCGGAACGGCAGCTTGTACAGCGCCTCCCCCTGGCTTGACTGCAAGCATTCGGATCAAGACGAGTAGCATCGCCTATACCGGGTACCGGACTGAATATTCTCAGTCCCGGTACCCGTTTTTTCCCCTCTACCGAATGACGGTAATTTCCGCTATGCTGATAGAGACGACTATTTGCCCCGAACTTAGGAACGAAAGAGGGATTGACGCTTGCTGACTTTGAACCGATCTATCAAACCGTTGCTGCTGCTCGCTTTGACGTTTTTCTTATCTTTTTCCAGTCTAACGCTGTCCGGAGACAAAGCGATCGCCTCCTCCTACAGCTCCCGGGGCGCTCCCCAGGAAACCGTCGGCATCACGAAACCGGCCGTCCTCTTTTATTTCAGTACCGATATGCCGAACGCGCCCGACTCCTATTCGATGGTTGTGGACGGCGAGAAGGTGGCCGCTTCTTACGATAAAGCGCTGGAAGCATACGTGTATACGCCGGTCAAAGATTTAGAGCCGGGCGCGCATACCGTACGCATGACCATTACGTATAGCGGCTTCGAGCCGGTCGAGAAGTCATGGTCCTTCGTAGTGGCGAAGGACGCGATCAAGCAATTCGCTTCCCCCACTCTCGATCAGCTGCTGGGACTTGACGCCATCAACGACATCCGGACGCTGCACGGACTTCCGCGAGTCAAATTGAACGAACGGCTCAATGCGAGCGCGACGGCCCACGCGAGCTATTTGGATACGAATAAAGTTCAGCAAAGCGAAGATAGCACGGAAAGCCTCCACTCGGAAAACGCGGACAAGCCCGGCTATACCGGGAAAAACCCGTCAGAGCGCGGCTCCTACTACGGGTACGGCACGAACTTAGGCGAGGATGCCGCCTACAATAGCGGTACGCTCCCGGAAACGATCGACGCCCTATTCGACGCGCCTTATCATCGCACGCCGTTCCTGGACCCGTATATTCAAGAAATCGGCGTCGGCAAGGTTGGCGATTATACGATTATCAAGTTCGGCATGGAAGACGATCCGACCCCGAAGCTCGTGGTCTCGCCGGTTAACGGAGACCGTTACGTGCCGACCTCGTTCGACGGCCATGAGACGCCCGATCCGATCCGCATCCATTCGGGACATGCATACCCGGTCGGATATCCGATCATGGCGCAATATTCCGGCTCCGAGGTGGGGCAGGTCAAGCTGCTGGGGGCCGACCTGACGGACAACGGCGGCAAGTCCGTCGAATTTCTGTACAACACGCCGGCCAATGACGACAGCCTGACGAACGCGGTCATGCTCATCCCGCGCAATCCACTGCAGCCGGACTCGACATACCGTGTCATGATAAGCCTGCAGGCGACGCTGAGCGACGGCAGCAACATTACGGAAGTGAAGGAATGGGAGTTTACGACGGAGCCGATTCCGGGCACCGGCAGGACGAAGCTGCATGAAAGCTCCGCCGATTACATCAAGCGCTTCGTCTCGTCGGCTCCGGTGCCGCGGACCGCGACCTTCGGACTGGACGGCACCACCTATTCGGTCGACGGCGCCAGCTTCCCGATGAGACTGAAGCCGGTTATCGTGGACGGCTCGTCCTACCTGTACATCCGCGACCTCGCCTCGGCGCTCGGAGCAAGCGTCGAGTGGAACGCCGAGCAACGAGCGGCCGTGTACACGAAAGGCAAACAGAAGGTTACGCTGCATACGACGAAAAACGAGGTCGAAGTGAACGGCGTATCCCGCACAACCGACAGCCCGGCTCGGCTGATCGGAGACTTTACGATGGTGCCGGTGCGGCTGCTGGCCGAGGTTCTGGGCGCGAAGGTGATTTATACGGACGCCACGCGTATGGTGAATATTACGTACTAGAACGGTGCCTCGTAGACTGTAAACGCCCGCATCCCTTGGCTTGCTCGCGAGGAATCCGACCTTGCAGTGGGCATTCCCCCTCCCGTCCGGTTCATAATGCTGAAATCAGCGCTATTCCCTTTCATGGGGGCGGTTTTCGCCAAATAACGCTCGTTCCGGCCTTATTTCTCGTGAGTCGTCCCGATCTTACCGCCTCGCCTCCAACGCAAAACACCCGGATCGCATAAAGCGCAATCCGGGTGTCTTTCTTCATTTTTTCGCCGTATTCGAAGCTTAAAAAACGATCCGTTCTTCCAAAAACGCCTTCAGTTCCGCGATCGGCATGCGCGTCTGTTCCATCGTGTCGCGGTCGCGCACCGTCACCTGGCCGTCCTGCTCCGATTCGAAGTCGTACGTGATGCAGAACGGGGTGCCGATCTCGTCGTGACGGCGGTATCGTTTGCCGATCGAACCTGATTCGTCGTAATCGACCATGAAATGCTTCGCCAGATCGGCGAACACTTTGCCCGCGCCGTCGGACAGCTTCTTCGACAACGGGAATACGGCCGCCTTGAACGGCGCAAGCGCCGGGTGCAGGTGAAGCACCGTGCGGCTGTCGTCTCCCTCGAGCTTCTGCTCCTCGAACGCGTCGATCAGAAACGCAAGCGTCACCCGGTCCGCGCCGAGCGAAGGCTCGATACAGTACGGGACGTAGCGCTCGTTCGTCTCTTGGTCGATATAATGGAAATCTTCGCCGGAATGCTCCATATGCTGCTTCAGGTCATAGTCGGTGCGGTCCGCGATACCCCACAGCTCGCCCCAGCCGAACGGGAACTTGAATTCGATATCCGTCGTAGCGTTGCTGTAGTGGGACAGCTCGTCGTCAGAATGGTCGCGGAGACGGATGTTGTCTTCCTTGAGACCGAGCGCCTTCAGCCACTCGAAGCAGTACGAGCGCCAATATTCGAACCATTTCAAATCCTCGCCCGGCTTGCAGAAAAATTCCAGCTCCATCTGCTCGAATTCGCGTGTCCGGAATGTGAAGTTGCCCGGCGTAATTTCGTTGCGGAAGCTTTTGCCGATTTGGCCGATGCCGAACGGCATTTTTTTGCGCATCGTGCGCTGGACGTTTTTGAAGTTGACGAAGATCCCCTGCGCCGTCTCCGGACGCAAATAAATTTGGTTCGAGCTCGACTCGGTGACGCCTTGGAACGTCTTGAACATCAGATTGAACTGGCGGATGTCGGTAAATTCCCGGCTGCCGCAATCCGGACATGCAATCTGATGCTCTTCGATCAAGGCGCGCATCTGATCGAACGACAAGCCGTCGACGATCATCTCGATGTTTTTCTCGGACAGGGCGCCCTCGATCAGCTTATCGGCGCGATGGCGCGCCTTGCACTGCTTGCAGTCGATCATCGGGTCGTTGAAATTGCCGACGTGGCCGGAAGCGACCCACGCCTGCGGGTTCATCAAAATCGCCGCGTCCAGACCGACGTTGTACGGAGATTCCTGGATGAATTTTCTCCACCATGCGCGCTTCACGTTATTTTTCAGCTCGACGCCGAGAGGACCGTAATCCCACGTGTTCGCCAAGCCGCCATACACCTCCGAGCCCGGAAATACAAAGCCCCTGTGCTTGGCCAGCGCCACCACTTGATCCATGTTCACACTCATTTTCGCTTCTCTCCTTGCGTATTGGAAGTTGCGCCATGAGCAGGTAAAGGCAAAACGAAAAAGCCCTCTCCCATGGCATAAGCTTATGCCTAGGGACGAGAGCTTGAAATAGCGCACCCGCGGTTCCACCCTAGTTGACGCGACGCCCGGCCGTCCGATGGAATCGGTACGCCCGAGACACATTCGAATCGCGAATGCGCGTCCCCTTTGTTCATATGCGGCTCCGGATCGCCTTTTCCCCGCTTCTTCCCCCGGGCTTTCACCGTCCCCGGGTCGCTTGTGCGAAAGTGGCAGCAGGTACTGTTTATCCTTCACGGCCGCGTTTATGCTTTGCACATCATTGTACCCAACTTGCGGATAAAAATCAATGCGGACGTTAACCCGTACGCTTCCTACTTTCCCGGGGTGTAAAAATTTTGCGTATAATACGCCCGCATTTTCCCTCCGAAATAGACGCCGACCCCGAGTCTTGTCGTAGCGCCGAGCAAGCTTTCGCGGTGTCCGGTGCCCGAGTTCAGCCAGCCCGAATGGGCGACGATGGCGTTCGGCTGCCCGGCCGCGATATTTTCGGCGCCGAGCCTGTAATCGATATCGTCGGCATTGAACCGGTCCTTGAGCTTTTGCCCGGTCGGACTCGTATGGTCGAAATATCCGTTCTTCGCCATATCCTCGCTGTGCTTGCGCGCCGTGCCGGCCGCCTTATCGTCCCAGTGGAATGCCGGCAATCCCCGCTTCGCCCTCGCCGCATTGGCCAAGTCGAACACTTCCCTCTCGAATGCGGTGCGGAGCGCGTCGCTCACGGTGCCGTAATAGTCGCTCTTCGCTTCCTCGGAGCTTTTGGCTATGATCTGGATCGCTTCCACGGCGCTCGACTCATGCGTATCGTAGAAAAACGTCACATAGCCTTCGTCGATTTCATACACGCCGTCCTCTTTGCCCGGGTTGTTGAGCAAATATTTCGTAAAGCCCTTCGTGATCGAATCGAGCGGCTTGCCGAGCGCCTTTACTACGTCGGCCGCTTTCGATCCGGCACCGATTCCCGCCTGGCGCGTCGTCCAGTCCGCGGAATTCGTATACAATCCGACCACCTTGCCGTCCTGAATGCCGATTTGCGCATAGCTCGCATATTCCTGATTGTAGATGTGCCATTCGAAGCCGTACTCGCTCGGATCTTTGCGCGCGGGAGCTCCCAGCTTGGCCTGCACCGAAGCTTCCGAATCGCCCAGCGACACGCCGCGCACGGCAAACGTCCGGACCGGGGCCGACAAGCCCGTAACGAATTGCGCCTTTCCTTTCAAATTGCGGATAAACTGCACCGCTTCCGCTCTCGTCAAAGTTTCCCCGGTGCCGAAGCCCGCCGTCGTGCCGCCGGACGTTCTGCCCTGCGCCAATCCGTTGTCCAGCAAATAACGGACCGAAGCGTCCACGTCCAGCTCCTGTCCCTGCGAGGCGGCCAGCAGTCTGGCAACCTGCCCTCGCTTATAGGGAGCGTCGGCCTGGCTCTGATCGACCGGCCAGCGCATTTCCGCGGCAAACGCGTAATATTTGGCATACCAAGGAGCATTCGGCCCTTGCGCCGCGATCGTATCCCCTACGTATGCCCTCAGCAGCATCGTCAAAAATTCGGCTTCGCTCACCCGCTTGTCCGGTTGGAACGTCCCGTCGGCGAAGCCGTCGACGATGTGCTGCGAGACGGCCCATTCGATCGTATCCCTTCCCCAATGTCCGGCAATATCCGATAATGCCTTCACAGGCTCCGCCACGGCGACCGATAGCGGTCCTCCGCTTCGCTCCGCCGCGCCGACGGTCTGCGTACCGACCGCAGCCGGACCGAGCAGCAGCGCGGAAGCGAGCAGTGCGGCGAATGTCCGCTTCCCGACAGCCTTCCATCCATATATGAATCCCACGATTATTCCCCCTTCCGGCGGTAACCAACCGTTTAACGTCTTCGACACGGACGGCTCAAACTCCTTTTTCGCCAGGCGCCGCCTTAGACGGACCATCCCGGATAAGAGCGCCTTTACCCAAGCAACAACAATGGAATTCACAATTTATGTACTTTGGTTCAGTAGTGCGGTATAGCGTGAAAAAAACTATGACCCCATAATCCGCATACAACCTGGGGGGCGTTTTGATGGGCGTGACATGACGTTGTGCGTCAATAGAGGAATTATATTCCGTTATTGTCCCAAACTCTATTACACTCTTGAAGATAACGGCACAGGCTTCCGCTATATCGGTCATTCGGGGTGGAAATGACAGTGAACAGCGGAATAGCGGAACGGTTTTCCTTTATTTTGCAATCGATAGAGGGACTCGAGCCAATAGCGTACTCCAGTTCCGCTATTTCTTGGATTTGCGATCCTGCAAGTCATCGGTAAAGGCCGCCTGCCTTCGCCGATCAGGCGGTACATCCCCCCTCTGCACACGAATGATGCTGTGAAGCAAAAACACCGGCATCGCCCATCAGGGGGCGCCACCGGTGTGGCTCTGCAACTGCTAGTCATCGCAGTTGCTCTTCTTGTCGTTGCTCTCTTGCCGCTACTCTTCTTGACGTTGCTCTCTTGCCGCTGCTCTTCTTGTCGTTGCTCTCTTGCCGTTGCTCTCTTGCCGCTGCTCTTCTTGTCGATACGCCTTGCCGACTCCTTGTTCCGCCAATGAGAGCACTGCCGGGCCGCGTTCCATAGCGACCTGCTATTTGTTTTTGTCCGCCTCGATCGTTTTCTTGACGGCTTCCTCCGCCTCCCGGAGCGCGGTGTTGACATCCTTGCCTCCGAACAGAATGCCCTGCAAGGCGTTGGTGCCGAGCTGCGTCGTTGCCGCAGAGTAGTACTTGCTCTGGGGCGATGGCTTCGCCATGTTTTTCAGCGGAATCGCATTGAGGTTGCGGCCTTTATACAACGGCGCGTCCTGGCCGAATACTTTCGGGATGCTCGTGCTGTTCAAGGCCGGAATGAACGTTGCCGCCCTGGCCTTCTCGGTCAGAAACTCTTCCGTGGACAAATAGTCCATGACCTGATAAGCGTCGTCCTTGTACTTGCTGCCGACGTTCAAATACATGAAGGTAGGATACGGCTGCGGACCGAGGCCGTTCATCGTCGGGAACGTGACGATATCCCAATTGAGCGGCGCCAGATCCTTCTCGACATGCAGTCCCGCGACCGGCGACCACATCGCCGTTACTTGATCCTGGAAAAACATTTTGACCAGACTGCCCATCTTCGTCTTGTCCGGATTAAAGCCCGGAATCTGATAAAATCGGGTGATATTGTCCATCAATTTTTTCACGTTGTCCGTCGTAAGAGACACTTGCTGCGTCTTCGGATCGACGAAGTTGAGCGACATTTGGTTGCGCAGGAAGTAGTGGTTCGGCGAGATGGTGAAGCCGTAGTATTGCGTGCCTCCTTCATTGCGGGTCAGCTTGACCGACAGGTCGTACAATTCGTCCCATGTGATGCCGTCTTTCGGGTAGGCAACGCCGAATTTGTCGAACAGGTTCTTGTTATAGTAAATGACGGCGGCCTGGTTGTCGAAGGGAAGCGCATACAGCTTGCCGTCGCTCATTTGGCGGATCATTTCGAGCGTTTGCGGCTCGAACCGGCTCATGTCGGTCTTAAATTTTTTCGCCAGCGGTTCGATATCGACCTGCATATTGTTCTGGAAGACGCTGGTGTAGGAAAGGCCCACCGATCCGAATATGACGTCGACCTGCTGGTTGGAAGCGATCAATTTATCCAGCGTTCCCGTAGTCGTCGGTATGAGCACAGGCGTAATATGGGGGAACTTTTCCTTGATCTGCTTGCCGAACTTCTCTTCGAAGTAACCCTCTGCGTTGAAGTTGGAGCCGACATTATAGAAATAGAGCGTGACCGGTTCTTTTTTCTGCTGCGGCTGGACGGGCTCCTCGGCTCCTGCTCCCGGTTTCGTTCCGCCGCAAGCGGATAGCAGCAGCATGCCCGTCAGTCCGAGCAAAGCCATTTTTTTCAGCATGAATGATCCCCTCTTCTTCGTTTCGTATTGGGTACGGCGGCTTGTACTAAGTCGAGCAGGCGGATAACGATTGCCGGTTGTTCGTTATCTTCCGCCATTAAGCGGAACCGTTGATACAGAAAGGCAACTCCCAATTATGAGCAGGCTCCCTCCTTTCCCTGCACTCGCTTGATCGGACAAGCAAGCGCCTTCTAATTAAAACGCTTTCAAACGTTTTTTGCATTCGTCGGAAAACTGTCCGACGATACGGGTCAAGCTCGAAAAATACAGGTATGTTATAGGTTTATGTAGTGAAAATTATAAATTTATTTGCCTATAAATTCACGCCAAATAAGAACGTTTTATAAGACAAATTTTGTATATTCGATTAAAATTTCAAAACATCCGTATGGCGCGCAGGGCCGGCTCAAAGCAGCTGCATCGAATGAATTTTGCGGAACTTCGAAGGATTCATCTTGCCGTACTTCGTAAACATGCGGCTGAAATAATAACCGTTGTCATAACCGCATAGCCGGGCAATATGGTCGATCGTATAATCCGTCTGCACGAGCAGCAGCTTGGCCTTTTCCATGCGGACCGAGAACAGGTAACGGGAAGGCAGCAGCCCGAATACGGTCTGGAATCGGCGGGTGAATTGGACGGGATGCATGTTGAATATGTTAGCGATATCCCGCATTTGAATGTTCCCGCATGCATGACGGTCGATCCAATCTTTCGCATCCTTCATCAGCGGGTCGTTTACAAGATCTCCATACCGGGAAAGAGATTCCGCTTCTATATAAAATAACATCCACACGTCATTGACATAATGCGCGATCCCTCTGCTGCCGACTCCTTCGTCGATCATGAAAAAACCGAGCAAATGTCGGTAATTGTTAAACAGCCGGTCCTGCTCGGGAGTCGTAAATTTGTAGCGGAACAAGTTGTGCAGCAGCTTGACGATCCGTTCTTCCTCCGATTGGGTCTGCTCCTGAAAGGTGAATTTGATATAGAAGAAGGACAAGGGAGTAAGCATTTCGCGGTGAAACTCCATCGATGGCGGGCATAGCACTATATCGCCGGAAGAAGCTTCCCCTTGCACGTCTCCGATCCGGTAGCGGAACAGCCCTTCCTCGACAGCCATCATCGTCCACACGGGGGAGCGTTCCATATGCGCAAGGAACTTCGGTTTGTCCTTCCAATAGTACGTACCCTTGAGCGAAATCGGATAAGCAAGGGACATGCTCGAACTCCCTCCCTTTTCAATAAGCCGCATGCCGGCGTCTTCCATTTCAACGGAACGATAACGAGCCTCATTCATCCAAGTATATTCAACTTTCCGATGATTGGAAAGCACCCCGACGACGGTTGTAATAATGTATAAATTTTTATAATTATATGCATTTTTACGTGGATGCGATGCCGATATACTATTTGTGAAAGCGCTTTATCAACAGCATTCAAGGGGAAAAGGGAGTTGATCGAATGGCTGACTTTAGCCGGCTCAAGTACTATATTCCAAGCCCGCCGACAGACAATCCGCTTGTGGTGGAAACCGACATGTGCATTTACGGCGGCACGGCGGCCGGAATCGCGGCAGCCGTTCAAGCGAGCCGGATGGGTCTGCGCGCGGCGATTGCCGAATTCGGCCCGCATATAGGCGGAATCGCCGCCAGCGGGCTGGGCAGCACCGACCACGGGAGAAAAGAGGCGGTCGGGGGTATCGCCAAAGAGTTTTACCGGGACCTGGGCACCTATTATCAAACAACGGAAGAAGACGGCTGCGTCTGGTATTTCGAGCCGAGCGCGGCGCGACACATTTACAAGGAATGGCTGGAAAAGGCGGAGGTTCCCGTATACTACGGACAGCATCTCGCCAAAGTGGAAACCGCATCGGGGAAAATAACTCAAATCACGATGGAGAACGGCAACGTCTTTCGCGCTTCGATGTTTATCGATGCATCTTACGAAGGTGATCTGATGGCCCGCGCAGGCGTATCGTTCCACGTCGGAAGAGAGTCGAATGCCACGTACCGCGAAACTCGCAACGGCATTCAGTTCGGATCGCACCATCATATGTTCAACGCCGCGGTCGATCCTTACGTTGTCGCAGGAAAGCCGGACAGCGGTCTTCTGCCGGGCGTTGCGGATGCGGATCCGGGCACGCAAGGACAAGGGGATCGCTCCATCCAAGCTTACAACTTCCGTATATGCCTGACCAACGTTCCCGAGAATCGGGTACCGATCCCCGAGCCTCCCGGCTACGATCCGAAAGCGTTCGAGCTGCTGGCCCGCTATATCCGGGCCGGCGTCTGGGACTTCCGCCAGAAAAATTCCAGAATCCCGAACGGCAAGACGGATACGAACAATTTCGGCGCATTCAGCACGGACCATATCGGTGCGAACTACGCTTGGCCGGAGGGTGACTATGCGACGCGGGAACGCCTCTTTCAAAGCCATGTCCGTTACAATATGGGTCTGTTTTATTTTCTCGCCAACGATGACAGCATTCCGGGCGAGCTGCGCGAAGAACGCAGGCAGTGGGGCCTTGCCGCCGACGAATTTGCGGGAACCGCCAACTGGCCCCATCAGCTGTACGTGCGGGAAGGCCGACGGATGATTTCCGAAGTGGTCATGAACGAGAAGCATTGCAGACATCTCGTCGCCGCGGAAGACTCGATCGGCATGGCTTCGTATACGATGGATTCCCACAACTGCCGACGTCTTGTTCTCGAGGGCATATGCGTGAACGAGGGAAACGTAGAAATACCCGTCCCGGGGCCTTACCCGATTTCGTACCGTTCCATTGTACCGAAGGGAGAGGAATGTACCAATCTGCTCGTTCCGGTTTGTTTGTCCGCCTCCCATATCGCTTACGGCTCGATTCGCATGGAGCCCGTCTTCATGATTCTCGGCCAGTCCGCGGCTACCGCGGCGGCTATGGCCCTCGAGGCGGGAACCGCGATCCAGGAAGTGCCTTACGGGAAGCTCAAACAAAGATTGCTGCAGGATGGCCAAGTATTGGAAGCCCGGTGATAAAGTAAGGGTAGGGTCTGGAAGGATGTCGCAGAAGCGAACGACGCTCGTATTTGTTGTCGGATTTTCAACCGAATAAGAGCTTATTGAATCCAATAATCTGAGAACAACGGCGATCGGAGGCATCTTCCGGACCCGGAGTAGACTTATTCGCCGGATGTTTTATCGATTCATCAACTTTAGGAAGGGGCTGCCTATGAAAAAAAGAAACATGCTCGCGGCCGTTTGCATCCTCTTGATCGTCTCTGCCTGCAGCAATGGCGGCGGACAGTCGGAATCTCCGGTAAAATCGGCGGAGCCGAAAAACGAACCGCCCAAGCCGTTCACCTTAAACTACTATACCAATTTAAAACCGGCGGTCATGGAGCTGGAAACCTCGATCATCCAGAAGAAGTTCCCCCATATTACGGTCAATCCCGTCTATTACAGCGCCACCTTGAAGCCCGAGCATCTGGCGCCCGCAGGCAGCGTGCCCGATCTGATTTCGTTTACGATCGGCTCGCTGTGGGATTTCCGGGATGTGGACCTGTTGTCCGACCTGACGCCTTTTATCAAAAAGCAAAATTTCGATATGAACCGGTTTCTTCCGAATGTATTGGAGTCGGTTCAGGCGTATTCCGACAAAGCCGAGATTTTGTTCATGCCGTACACGTTAAGCAGCAACGTTTTGTACTACAACAAAAACATTTTCAACAAATTCGGCGTTCCGTACCCGAAAGACGGCATGACTTGGGAGGAAACGTACGAGCTGGCCAAAAAATTGACTCGCCAGGACGGTACCGTGAAATATAAAGGGTTTCAATTCCAGCTGCAAAATTTGACATGGAAAAACCAGCTGATGCAGCCGCTCGTCGATCCCGCGACGTTCAAAACGGTCGTCAACGGTCCCGGCTGGAAACGGTGGCTGGAAACGATGGGAGGCTTCTTCTTCATACCCGGCAACGAGGTCGGGGGCTCCTTCGAGAAAAATCAGGATGTCGCGATGTATTCCGGTCCCAACATACTGAGCGCTTTGCCGGAGGCGGCGAAAAACGGCCTCGACTGGGATGTCGTGTCCCTTCCCTCCTTCAGCGGCAATTCAAGCGAAGGCACGCAGATGATTTCGCCGTTTTACGCGATGCCGCCCAAAGGCAAAAATATGGAGGAAACGTTCCAGGTCATCGCCTACATGATGTCCGAAGAGGTGCAGACGATCAAATCGAGGCAGGGGCAGGTGCCGATCATCAACAGCGATTCCGCCGCCAAGCAATACGGCAAAGATCTGGAGGGCGTCGAAGGCAAAAATCTGAATGCCTTTTTCAAGGATAAGGTCGGAAAGCCCTTCAAAACGACGAAATATGACGACATCGCCAAAACGGTCATATACACGGAGCTGCTCCCCAACTACTACAAGGGGACGAAAGACGCGAATACGGCACTACGCGAAGCGGAAGAAAGCGCCAATAAAAAGATCGAGGAAAAGCGGAAGTAGCCGGACAGTCCGCCCCCTGGCAACTCCGCGAAAAGTTCGAGGACCGCCCTTGACGGGCAGTCCTCGATGTTTTATTGGGGATTGCATTGCAGAAGACGGCAGGCTGGCGGCCCTGTCTCTTAACGACCGCTACTCGCGGCGCTCCATTTATACAGCTTCGTACCGTAGCAATTGAAATATAACGTTCCGTCCGGCGTTCTCGCCGCAGTGGAGACGTTCCCCGGAAGCGCCCCCAGAGGCTCGGCCGTCATCCGTTTCGCGTCTATCGAGAAAAGCGTCTTCTGACCGAACGCGGCGATCCGGTCCGGGCCGTCGGCAATGATGCAGCCGCAGCCTTCGCCGAGAGGAATCCTTTGAACGAATGCAAGCGTTCGCGGATCGAACACCGCAATCTCGCTTCCTACCCGTATCCATACGTAGGATGCGGCCGCCAGAAGGACTCCCCCTCTCTCCCCGGAATCGAACCGATGCAGAAACGATATCCGGCCTTCCGGCTCCCATACGGCAAAATGACCGGGCTCGTCCCGCGCCTTCAACCCGTTGCCGCCGGTGCCTGTCGTGAAATACAGCCGTTCGGCATCAGCCGTCAGTCCGCCGATTTCTTGCCCGGGGACCGGATCGTACCAAGAAGTTACTTCTTTCGTGATCGCGTCGATGCGGGACAATCCGCCCCCGTACACGCCGTACTTGGCCATCCAGCCGGTCCATATGCCGCCGTCCGGGCCGACGACCGTCTTCCCGTGCGGCCGGATCAATTCGGGTCCGACCGGACGAAGCGTCCTCGGATTGACGTTGCCGTATTGGTCCCACGGGTCGGAAGGCCGGTACACGATATGATCGCCGCCGGCGTAAGCGGCCATGAACAGCTCCTCGCCGACGTACGCCATCCCGTATACTTCGCCGCCGGCATTGCACACCGCCCCGGAGTTCCAATAAGAACCGTCACGGGGATCGTAGCGGAATATCGTCTGCCCGAAGCCGCTCGAGCCCCACAGTACGCCTTCCCCGTCCGAAATGACCGTGTGGATGCGCGTGGCCGGCGCAAGCACGGGAATCGGCCGGAATTCGGGCCGTCCGTTGTCGCCGGGCCGCTGAATGAAGTAGTCCTGCCCTTTCACGCCGGCCCTGGAGCCGTCTGCCAATGATATGTACCCTACCCGCAAGCGGTCGTTCACCGCGATTTCCTTGTTCTCGAGCATAGCCGACCATGTCTCGGCCAATCCGCCCTCGACCGGCTCGAGCGTCGCAGTATCGTAGAAACGGAGACGATCTCCTTGAACGGTGCAAATAAACGTTTCGGTTATTTGTTTGACCGTTTCCCCTGCCGATCCGAATTCGCCGAATGTCTCCGACCCGATATCCCATACCCGCAGAAAAGGCGTATCCATTCCTCCGCCGACGATAATCCGTCCGGGCGACTCGCCGTATACGCGACGGCTGTACATGTTCTTCGCATGCTCCGACACGCGGCCGACATTCGCGAGCGCGTGCTTGTCGGGATCGTAACGCAGCAGGACGCAGCCGGGATAAGTGCCTCCATACACCATTCCATCGGAACCGAGAGCGAAATTCCAGATGTATTTCTCCGATTCGATCCGCAGCGGCCTCGCCCATACGCGCTTGCGCAAATCGAGACAGTGCAAATAACCGTAGTCGGGGCAAGTCCCGACTAGCAGCTTGTCGCCGAGCGGCAAAATGGCCCAAGCTCCGGAATCGCCGGGCAGCGGAATCGTTTCTCCTTCATGCGTCTTCGTATCGATAAAGATCAGATTGCCGACGGATCCCGCGGCAAAATTCGATAGGACCAGCTTCTCGCGCCCGTCCTTCGGATCGATGAGCGAGACTACGCCCAAAATGTTGAAATTGCGGCAAGGCTCCGCCGCCTCCGAATACATCGCTTGCTCGGCTCGAATATCCATTCTGCATCCTCCCACAGTAAATACGGTATATGCGCCAGCGTCTTCTTCCGTATTTTACGGAATATGGAAACGATTTCGCAAGACAATCGATACCGTTTCTCCGGCCATTTTTTGCACCCGCCGTGACTTTATATGGTCTAAATGTACTGGCAATCGAACATAATTTGACCATAACTGGACATAGTAAACTTTGCGAACGGATTGCGTGTCCTTCGCGCAAAACACGCACTCCCAAGGAGGATACTTCCGATGAGCGAACATGATCGTATGGAGCCGCTGTCCGGTGAGCCCGTCGAGGTCGAAGGCGTCTACTCGAACGAATGGGGCCGCGAGGAATTTATGAGCAAGGGCGACGTATTCCCCGCCGATCCCCAGCTCGGCACGACCGCCTGGAAGCTGGTCCGCTACAACGTGGACGGCACAACCGGCGAAACGGAGCACGACCATCTGAATTTGGCCGACAAAAACGAGCAAAGCGGCCAAAACTCCCCGCGCAAGCATGTGGACCGCGGGGACAAATAGAAGAAGGGGCTGTCCCGGTCAAAATCGACCTTAGGGATAGTCCCTTTTTTGCCTTGAGCCGAACGTGTCGCTTCAACCGGTCCATTTCCGAATAGACGCCGCCACGAAAAGATACGCATACTCCGAGATCCATTCCGCACACCCGCTCAGCAGCATTCCGACATGACGCGGTAAAAGGTGTCCACGACATTCCGATCGTAACACCGCCCGCTGCACCGGTACAACTCGTCGAGCGCCTCCTCGTGCGTTCTCGCGCGATTGTAGCTCCGGTTGACCGTCATCGCATCGTAACTGTCGACGACCCGCAGCAGCTTGACCGACTTCGACAGCTTCGACTCCCTCACTCCCCCGTAGCCGCTGCCGTCCACGTTCTCATGGTGATACAAAACCATATCGCAGTCCACCAGCCCGGCCATTCCCCATGCACGCAGCAAAGTATCTCCGTTTCGGCAATGGTCCTTTATGATGTCCCACTCCGTCTGCGATAAAGCTTCGGACTTGTCCAGCAGTCCGATAGGCACCGACAGCTTGCCGATATCGTGAAGCAAGGAGGACCGCAGTACAACATCCCGTTCGGCCGCGGCATAATCCATCGCCTCGCACAGCTTGAGGGCCAGTCCCGCTACCCTGAGCGAATGCTCGTAAGTATGTCTGTGATGCCTCATCATTCGCCTCAGAAGCGGGAAACAGCAGTCATTGCCCGCAAAATCTTGGACCCGTTCATTCAAAGCGCTCCGCTTTTTCCCGATCATGGAACTCAAGAACGTTCACTCCCGCTGAACTTTTTCCGGGTTCCCCTCTTGTTGAGCTTCCTTCATTATGCGCGGTTTTATCCGAAATACATATCACCGGATTCTCTCATTTCCGCTTTGCCCGCATTAGGAAGCTGCTCCTATGCCGGAGCGCGGTATCGTATAGGATATAGGAGTATCCGTTTCGTTTGCATCGCACGGACAGAAAAAAACGGAGCCGGCATAATCCGCATACAACCACAGCAAGGGCTTTTGATTTTGCGTGTGCAGGATGGTGCCGCAGTAGAGGAGCGCATTTCCGTTATTGTCCCGAATTTCGCTGCACTCCTGCATTTAACGGAAGAGATTTCCGTTACTTCGATCTTTAGGGGGCAAATGGGCAATGAACAGCGGAATAGGGGAGCGGATTTCCGTTATTTTGCTATCGGCAGCGGTAATTGGGGCAATAACATACGCCAGTTCCGCTATTGATAGACTCGCGGTCCCGCGAGCGCCGCCAAAGGCGACAAGCTTTCACCGGTCATACGATAGATGGACTTCTGCACGCGAAAATATGCCGTCATTAAAAAAACGTCAATCGACGAATTTCAAAAATGAGCGACCGCGATTTAGAGGAGTTTTTCTTGGTCCAGAAACTCGCACTCCGCTTAACGCTTTAACGAGGTTAAGCCTTTTCTTCTTTCGCACCGCGCGCAGCTCCCAGCGCGCGGTGTTTCGCTGCATGACGGCGGTCGGTCGACCACATGCGAATCGATAAAAAAACCGCCGGCAGCCATGACGCTGCACAAGCGGTCTCGGTTGTTGCGGCGTCTGAGACGACGGCCGCCTCTTATGCCCGGATCTTCAGTCGGCGTCCCGGCTGTCCATCACGTCGGTCAAATACTCGTTCTCGGGCCCTTCTTTGTCGGGATTGCTGTTCTTGATCATGCTGAGACGGCCGCTGCGCAATTCGCCGTGCGAGCTCGTGTCCGGCGTCTGATTGTCTTCCGGCGCCGCATCGTGCTTGTTGTTGTTATATTTGTTCGACATGGGCTGGTTTAACCTCCTAAAGTGTGCATAGACTGCGAAATCCCACCATAGGATGCGCCAAACCGCGCCGCGTTATGTGCCGCCAACGGTCGGATCGGTCTCCGGGGCTATCGTTGTCCCGACGTTCCAATCGTCCTTCAACAAAAATCCGGCCGCTCCGTGGATATGTCCTCCCGACGCGAGATGGTCGTACACGATCCGCTGAAGCGAAGTTTCTCTCGGGAGGCCCGGCAGATCGGCGAGCTTCGTCCCGAACCCGAATACCCGCTCCAGCGTCTGATCTTCGTCGGACTTGACCGGAGTTGCGTAATAATCCCGCTGGAAACGGACAATGTTGGCTTCCGCCGGAAGCAGCAGCGGGAACTGCGGGGCTAGCAGCCACGAGGAGCATACGAACGCTTTGAACGGCATCTCGGGAAAATGCTCCGCCGTGAACGCCACCGCTTGCCCGTAAGAATCGCGGCACAGCTCGTGCGTCATTTTGCCGCCTTCGGGGATGTGAACGTCCAGAACCGGATCCCCTTTCTCGAGAACAAGCTCCCAATCGCCGACCGGAAGCGACACGCGGGACAGCGACACTGCGCCCTTCGAGGTAACCGGATGCCCGATATATGCCGTTCCGTCATAGTCCAGAACCGTGGTCCAGCCTGCTCCGTCATCGAAAATGCCGTTCGTACCGTCCGCTTGGCCATCCGCCCTATAGCGTGCCCCGGAGTCGCACAAAACCGCGACGCGGCCCGACACCCGATGCCGAAACGCCTTGAACGGCTTATTATAAGACGTAAACGCGAACTGCAAACGTCCGAGCCGGAACAGCTTGCCGGTAACATGATGAATGAGCCAGCTGACTTGTCCGAGACCCCACTCTCCGTTCCGATTGCGATAATGCCGCATCCAGATCGCCATGTCGTCGAGCGTATCGACCAGCACCCGCTTCGGAATGCGCTTCGACTCGTAGCCGTCTCTCATTTGAGGCAGCGCTCCCAAATAGACGACGGCCGCGACGATGCCCGACTGCGGACCCGAGGCGAGCAGCCGTTTGTTCGTTTCGCCCGGAGCGGTCTTGTCGATAAACAGCTCCCGATGGAACTCCCGCGCCAGCTGCGACAAGTCCTCGCTCTGACGTATGACCGCCGCTCCCCGCATGATGGCCTCCCCGATCTCGCCCGGCAATCGAATCGCGCCGCAAGCCCATTCGACATACTCCTGCTGCAAAAAATCGATGCCGCCGTCCCTTGACGACGGCCACCCTTCCCATCTATCCCCAGCCAAAGCGTTCCCCCGCTTTCGGTAAAAACTAGTCGGTCCGCCGGATTATATCGGCAGCAGCCGTATCGTATCGGTCGATTCCAATCGGCGAATCATCTCGTACCACGACTCCGGCTTGCGCTCCTGGATCGAATAGTACGTTTGCAGGAAGCGGACGACAAGCGCCGCAGGCAGCTCCCGGATCGTTTCGTCATACGCCAGGAAGCACAGATCCAATCCGCTGACCGCTTCTCCGTTCAGCTCCCAGGAAGGGTGCACATACGGGAAATCGAGCCGTCGGTATCCGAGATGGGACAGCACCTCCCGCCTCACGTACGGATCCATCGGCTTGATGCCGCCGAAGGCGTGCTCTTCCACAAGGTACGGATTGTATATTTCCGCGAACATCCCGGACAGCGTACCGCCGCTTCGCTCGACCCACCGGAACAAATCCTTCTGCCTCTCCTGCGCCAGAAACCGGCCGACGCCGAGCCCTTCCCGGCCTATGATCGTAAAATCGGTCATCGCTACGCCCATGTCGTGGTAATATCGGTACTCCGTCGCCCCGACGACGTTGTTTTCGTGAACGGCGACAACGACGCGCAAGCCTTCGTCCTTGAGCGGTTCGGCCCACAAGTCGAAGGCGAGCACCTCCTCGGGAGGAAATATTTGTCCCATCCATTCATGCATTTGCCGGAAATAACGATCATTTATGCTCGTAATTCGAACGAAATCCAAGCCCACTCCACCTTTCTTCGCGAAAAAGTCCTATTACGGTCCATTGTAGCAGAAAACCGGTCCGGAGGTAAGAAACCTGGCCGCTCCGGGAGCGGCCAGCCTGTCCGAACCCGCACGAAGCTTGTCTTGGAAGACGAGCAAGAACCGCTCTACACAGTGGCAGAGCGGCTGAAGAAGCGGTGCATCAATCGTTCGAAATCGACGGCCGGGACCGGCGGACTGAAGTAATAGCCTTGCAGCTGATCGCATTTTTGCTTGCGCAAATATTCGAGCTGATCCGCCGTCTCGACCCCTTCGGCGATCACCTTCAGCTTCAAATGATGCGCGACCGCCACGATCGCCGATACGATAGCGGTATCGTTCTCGTCCGGATCGGCTAGGTCGCTGACGAACGATTTGTCGATTTTGATTTTGTCGATCGGAAATCGTTTCAAATAGCTAAGCGAGCTGTAGCCGGTGCCGAAATCGTCGATGCTGATCTGGATGCCGAGCCCCTTCAAGTTCGTCAGCGCCGGAATCGTACGCATAACGTCCATCGCCATGCTTTCCGTAATTTCCAGCTCCAGGCAGCCGGGCTCGAGCCCGTATTCCGTCAGGACGGCCCCGACCGTCTCCGGCAAGTGCTGCTCCTCGAACTGCCGGTTGGACAAATTGACGGACACCGTAATCCGGGGAAACCCCGCATCCTGCCACGCCTTGGCTTGGCGGCACGCCTCCCGGAGCACCCACTCCCCGATCGGCTTGATCAAGCCGGTTTCCTCCGCGATCGGAATAAATACCCCCGGCGGGATAAGTCCTTCCTCGGGATGAGCCCACCGAACGAGCGCCTCCGCCCCGATCAGGTCGCCGCTGTTCAGCTCGACCTGCGGCTGGTAATGTACCGTCAATTCCCCCCGTTCTATCGCTTTGCGAAGTCCGTTCTCGATTTCCAGCTTGCGGTGGATCGCCGCTTCCATCGCCGCATCGTATACTTGCTCGTGATTGCCGCCTCGCTTCTTGGCATGGTCGAGTGCCGTCTGCGCCTTCTTCAGCAGCGATTCGGCTTCCTCGCCATGCAACGGATACAGCGCGTACCCGAGACTCGCGGACAAATGAAATTCCCGCTCGTCTATGACGAAGGGCCGGTCCAGCCGGATAAGCCGCTTGGCGGCAGCCTGCGCTTCTCCCTCGTCCCGCAAACGGATCAGGCAAGCAAACTCGTCTCCGCCCAGACGGGATACGAGCGTATCGCCTCCCCCAAGCCCTTGGACGGCCTCGCGAAAGCTGCCCGCGAATGACAAAAGCAGCTTGTCCCCGACCGAGTGTCCTACCAGATGGGAGAATGATTTGAACCGGTCCAGATTGAGGCAAAATAACGCAAGAATGCCGGCCTCGTCCTTCGGCGCCGTCAACCCCGTCTCCAGAGCGTCCATAAAGCTTCTCCGGTTCGGCAGCTCCGTCAGCTCGTCATAATAAGCCAAATGATGCATGCGGCGTTCCGCCTGCTTGCTCTCCGTCATGTCCCTGGCCAAGCAGTAAGCTCCGATCACGCGTTTGCTTGCGGAAATCGGCACGAGATGGAACGAAAGCTCCGCTTTGCGCCCCTCGGATCGTTCAAAGACGACTTCGAACCTTTGCGGATATCCTTTGAGCGTTCGTCCCAGCAGCGATTGAGCCTGACCCTTATCGAGCTGGGCGGCCTCGGCGAGCGTGCGGTTCAGAAAAGCCGCGGACGGACGGCCCGTAAGGAGGGCGACGGCGGGATTGGCCCCTATGACGTTACCGCTCGCATCCAGCGAGAATACGGCATCGGAATTGTTGTCGAACAGCGATTGGAAATGCTGCTCGCTTTCCGTCCGCTGCGCCGATTTCGTCGCCAGCCTCTTGTCGGATATGGCGACAGCCAGAATGCATCCCAGAACGCCGAGGATGGCGACTGCGCAAGATAGCGCCAACAAGCCGATCATGTATTGACTTTGAAGCTGCTCCATCTGCGATCTCCGTTTTCGTGATAGTCTCTGGTCATTAAGTCCTACCGTGTTATTTCGACACGCTTTATCGTTCCCCTGCCATTTTCGACACGGCTTGCACACCTTTTTGCAAAAAACATCCCTCGCCGCAGCCGTTTACATAACGATTTCCGAAAAAGCGGTTGACTCGCCTGACCGAATCTTCTACAGTACTATCATGGTTTACGGCACGGGTAGCAAGAAAGGAAAGGAGAACCGATTATACGCTTATGACCGCATTCAAAATCCCTTTGCGACAATACGTCGGCCTGCTGCGGCATTATTTGCGCTCGCAGCGTTCTTCCATCATGGGACTCGCCGTTCTGCTCGTCGCCGGCTTGGCGATGCAGCTCGTCAATCCGCAGCTGATCCGCTACTTTATCGATTCCGCCCAGCAAGCGGAGACGAACGAGGCGCTGTGGATCGCCGCCGCCCTGTTCATCGGCGTGTCCCTGCTGCAGCAGCTCGTCACCGTAGCGGCCACCTACATCAGCGAGAACGTCGGATGGATTGCCACCAACAAGCTTCGGGGAGACGTCGCCGAGCATTGTCTGCGCCTCGATATGACTTTCCACAAGTCGCATACGACCGGCTCGATTATCGAGCGGGTGGACGGGGACATTAACGCGCTTGCCAACTTTTTCTCGAATTTCGTCATTACGCTCGCCAGTAACCTGCTGCTTGTCGTCGGCATTCTCATCCTGCTGTTCCGCGAAGGCTGGATCGTCGGAGCGGGCATGTCCGTCTTCGTCGTGTTGGCCATCTACGCGATCCAGTATATCCGCAAGTTCGCCATCCCCCATTGGGGCAAGCTCCGCCAAATCAGCGCCGATTTCTACGGCTTCCTGAGCGAGCACCTGGAAGGGACCGAGGACACCCGGGCCAATGGCGCCAGCGATTTCGTCATGCACAAATTTTTTTCGCTGCTGCGGGTATGGCTGCCGGTCCGCATCCGCGCCTTTCTCGGCTGGGCGGCGATGTGGATTACGACGCTCGTCGTCTTCGCCATCGGCAATGCGGTAGCCTTTGCGCTCAGCGCTTATTTATGGAGGAATGGTTCCATTACGATCGGTACCGTCTACATGATCTTCTATTATACCGAGCTGATGGCCAAGCCGATCGAGAAAATCCGCACGCAAATGGAAGATTTGCAAAAAGCGGACGCCAGCATCGTCCGCATCCGCCAACTGCTCGATACGGAGCCGGCGATCCGCGACGGCGCCGGAACGCCGCTGCCCGCCGGCCCGCTGCCCGTAACGCTCGACGACGTGACGTTTGCGTACGAGAGCGGCAAGGCTACGCTGGACGGCATCGATTTCCGCCTCGAGCCGGGGCAGGTGCTCGGCTTGCTCGGGCGGACCGGGAGCGGCAAAACGACGCTGGCCCGGCTCATGCTCCGCTTCTACGACCCGCAATCTGGCGTTATTCGCCTCGGGGATGTGCCGATCCGCGACGCCAAGCTTTACGATTTGCGCAGACGCGTCGGCATGGTAACGCAAAGCATTGAAATTTTCCAGGGTACGGTTCGCGATAATTTGACTTTCTACGATTCGGCCATTTCCGATGAGCGCATCGTCCGGGTACTCGGCGAGCTTGGCCTCGATAGCTGGTTCCGCTCTTTGCCGGACGGTCTCGATTCGAAGCTGGAGTCGGGCGGAGGAGGACTGTCGGCCGGAGAAGCGCAGCTGCTGGCATTCGCTCGCGTCTTCTTGACCGACCCTGGGCTCGTCATTCTCGACGAAGCGTCATCACGGCTTGATCCGGCCACAGAGCAGCGTTTGGAGGCGGCGGTAACGAAGCTGCTGCACGGCAGAACATGCATCATAATCGCCCACCGGCTCGCCACCGTCCAACGGGCCGACTGCATTCTCATTCTCGACAACGGTCGAATCGCCGAGTTCGGCAACCGCGAAACGCTCGCCGCCGATCCGGAATCCCGCTTCAGCCGGATGCTCGAGGTCGGCATGGAGGAGGTGCTCGCATGACGACCTTTCAGCTGTTATGGCGTCTGATCCGCTATCGTCCGCTCTGGTATACGGCCAATGCGACGATGTGGACGCTTATTTATCTCGCTCCCATCCTGCCCGGGCTTGTGACGAAAGCGTTCTTCGACGTTATGACCGATTCAGCGGCGGCTTCGTTCGGCATATGGACGATTATCGCGCTTCTGCTCGCATCGACGGCCGTTCGTGCCGTTCTTATCGTCTTCGGCTTCATCACCGACGTCCATTTCCGGATGCGCATCGGGGGACTGCTCCGACGGAACATGCTGCACCATATTTTGAAGGAGCCGGGCGCGAAGGCGATTCCGGTATCTCCCGGCGAAGCGATCAGCAACTTCCGGGACGACGTGGAGCAGACCGAGGAAGCGATCAGCTGGTCCGTCGACGCGCTCGGCATGACGGTATTCGCCATCGTCTCGTTCGCGATTTTGATGCGTATCGACACGCAGCTGACGCTGCTCGTCTTCGTACCGCTCGTTCTTGTCGTGACGCTGGCCCAGCTGTCGACCGCGCGGCTGCAAAAATACCGGGCGGCGAGCCGGGAAGCGACCGGCCAAGTGACGGAGGCGATCAGCGAAATGTTCGGCGCCGTGCAGGCGATTCAGGTCGCCGGGGCGGAGGACCGCGTCATCGGGCGGTTCAAGTCGCTGAACGACCAGCGGCGCAGTGCGATGCTGAAAGACAAGCTGCTGAATCAGACGCTAGACTCGGTGTTTTCCAACACCGTCAACCTCGGCACCGGCCTCATCCTGCTGCTCGGCGCCCAGGCGATGCGGGAAGGCAGCTTTACCGTCGGCGACTTCGCGCTGTTCGTCTACTACTTGACGTTCGTCACGCAGTTTATCCAAAACTTCGGCAAATTTCTGACCTATTTCAAACAAACCGAGGTGGCCAAGCAGCGGATGGAAAGCTTGCTGCAGAACGCGCCGCCGGAGCTGCTCGTCGAACCGAATCCGCTCTATTTGCGCGGACCTCTCCCCGAGCCGGCCACTCCGGTTAAGACGGCGGAGGACCGTCTCGACGTGCTTGAAGTAACGGATCTTGCCTACCGATACCCGGAAACGGGGCGTGGCATCGAGGGCATCAACTTGCGTCTGCCCCGCCACTCGTTCACGGTCGTCACCGGTCGCATCGGCTCGGGCAAGACGACGCTCGTGCGCACACTGCTCGGGCTGCTGCCCAAGGAGAGCGGCGTTGTCCGCTGGAACGGCCGCACCGTCGAAGATCCCGGCAGCTTCTTCGTGCCGCCGCGCAGCGCCTACACGCCGCAGGTGCCGCGACTGTACAGCGACACGCTGAAGCGCAACATTTTGCTCGGCGCTACCGACGATCCGGACGCTCTCGAAGCGGCGATCCGCGCCGCCGTACTCGAGCCCGATATCGCCGGGCTTCCGGCAGGTCTCGACACCGTCATAGGCCCGCGCGGCGTCAAGCTGTCCGGCGGACAGGCGCAGCGGACGGCGGCTGCCCGCATGTTCGCCCGGGGCGCCGAGCTGCTCGTCTTCGACGACTTGTCGAGCGCGCTCGACGTAGAGACGGAGCGGAAGCTGTGGGAGCGGCTGTTCGAGCGCCGCTCGGCCACCTGTCTCGTCGTCTCGCATCGCAAAGCCGCGCTTGCCTACGCCGACCGCATTCTCGTGCTGAAGGACGGAAGGCTTGTGGCCGAGGGGACGCTGCAGGAGCTGCTGGCAGACAGCGAGGAGATGCGCCGGCTGTGGAACCGCGAGCTGGACTAAAGATTGGGGATAGCAAAGAACGGGGCAAGTTTCCGCCTGCGGAAACTTGGCCCCGTTCTGTCTATACAAGTTCCGATCACGATTTCGCATCGGTTCGGGGCGTCATAACCTCTACCGCGTCGCCGATCCGAAATGTCCAAGCCCGATTCCACCAATAATTCGACAATGGAATAATCGTCATGACAAGCGCCTGCCCGATGACATAGTGCAAGGATAACCATTCGATACAGACGTACATGACGAGCGCGTTCAACAGCAATCCGGATACCGATACGATCGCGTATCGGAGAAATTCGGTAGATCGGCGGGCGTTCGAGCGAAAGGTCCACCTCCGGTTCAAGCCGTACTGGGCTATCACGGTCAGGACGAATCCGGCGATCGAGGCGGGTACGGGAGCGATTCCCGCAGCTTCGACCAACAAGATTAAAGCGATAAAGTGAATAAACGCGCCGAACATTCCGACGATCCCGTACTTCAGCAATTTACTGCGCATGGCTGCCGATATAAGCCGCAAGCTGATTCTCCTCCGCTTCGTAGGTCACTTGTTCCCGGATTAAATAACGCGGCCGGCCCTTCACCTCGTTGTAGATGGCGGCGATATATTCGCCGATCGTGCCCAGCGAAATCATGACCGCACTGCCGATGATCAGCAGCAACAGGATGACCGTCGTAAATCCGGTTACAGCCTCCCCGATCCATTTGTGATAAACGGTTTGGACGCCCAGCACGAATGCGCCTAGCAGAAATAGCAAGCCGACGACTCCCACGATGCGCAAAGGAACCGCGGAATACGCGATTATCGCATTCAAGGCAAGCTTCGCGAGCCCGATAAAGCTCCATCGCGTTTCCCCGCCCGCGCGAGGGGGAACGTCGAATTCGACGCTTACGGACCGGAAGCCGAGCCATACGATCATGCCCCGGAAAAAAGTGGTCCGTTCCGGCAGACGTTTCCACGCCTCGACCACTTTGCGGTCCAGCAGCTTGTAATCGCTCGCCCCCTCGAACTGATGTCCGGTCAGACGAGTCAACGCACTGTAGAACATTCTCGCTCCGATCCGCTTCGTCCATTGCTCGGTTCCCCGCTGCCGCTTCAAGCCTTCGACGATATCCGCCTTGGCGTCCGTTCTCCAAATGTCCATCATCGCGGGGATGAGCTCCGGAGGATGCTGCAGATCGGCATCCATGACGATTACGGCAGCGCCGGCAACAGCCTCGAGCCCCGCGCACAGCGCCGTTTCTTTACCGAAATTGCGGCTTAACCGAAGCGCCCTCAGCCCTTTGATCGTTTTGGCGCATTGCTGCAGCACGCTCCAGGTGGCGTCGGAGGAGCCGTCGTCCACGACGACGATCTCGAAGCGAGGACTCGCTTTGCCGGCATAATAAGCGACGGTTTCCAACGTATACGGCAGCTGCCTTTCTTCATTGAATGCGGGTATGACAATGGACAGCTCCACGCCCAGCTTTTCTTCCGGCATCTCAGCTCACTCCTTCCGCTCCTTCGGATTTGTGCTTTAAAGCATAGTCGGTTATTTTGTACAATCTCCAAGCGCCATCGCCGAAATCCTTATACAACTCGCACCACTCCGCACCGTTCGCATACAAATTCGGATAAGTGACAATAATCGCGCTCCCTATAGATTCGGTCGTCGGCCGGGGAATCAGGATGTACTCGATGCCGAAATTTTTCGGCTCGCTCATCGCATCCCGGAATATGCGGTCGCTCGTGATCACGAATCTTTGCGGATTGCGGGATTTGACGATGATTCGGTAGGCCGAGTAAGAATCCATCATGACGACCGCATCCGACAGCTCTTCGTTAAAATATTCGGCTATCGATTGTTCCAGCTTCATATCCTCGTAATGACTGCCGAGCGTGATGTAAGTATGCTCGTCGGGCGCAATCTTGGGATTCGTCATCGCATAGGTCAGGAGAACCGCGCTGCCCAGCAGTCCCGCGAACACGAGGAGCTTCCCGACCTCCTTCCGTTTCATTTGGCTCAGCTCGTAAGGAAGCCATGCTACCGTAATCGGGAAGCCGTACATGAAATAACGAAACCAGGCGAATGTCGTTCCCTTGAGCAGCATGACGTACTGAAGTGCCGGAATGGAGGCGAACAGCATAATCAGGATAAGCAGGTCCCATTTGAACAAGCGACCGGAAAAAAGGCGAATCAGCACGATGACGCCGAGCGGAATCGCATAATATGCCGTTTTCTTCGCGACCGTAACGAACGCCAGCCACGGATTGCCCAGCATGCGGACGTATTCCTCGTTCTCCATGAGACTGCCGGCCTGGGCCACGTTCGAGTATTCCGAATTTAAAAAGTAAAACGGATTTCCCATAATCAAATAGTTCCACATAATCCATAGCAGCCCCGAGTAGATGACGGGTGTCATCATCAGCACGAGCGTGCCTTCCCCGCGAATCCACTGGTACTTCCAGCGGCGCTGCTCGATCGGCTTTATAACGGAACGACGCTGCTTCAGCAGCGTTGCGACAATGACGGCGGCAAACAGCGCCGCGCCGAACGGTACCGCTTCGTAGCGCGTCCAGAACGCCAGCGACAGCGTAAAGCTGGCCGCGACCATCCCGAACGGCTTCTCGTCATGGAGCCAGCGTGCGAACGCGATGACCGTCCACATCGTGAAGAAATTAAACGGCGCGTCGCTGAGTCCGTTGGAGCCGAATAGAAACACGAACGGATTCAAGCTGTAGAGCAGAGCCAGCAGCAAGCTCGTCACTGTCCCCAGCCGGTAGCGAAGCCCCTCGGAGGCCAGCAGGACAGCCGTACCGGCCGCGAACAGCGAGCTCATCAGAATGCCGGCCAGGCCGTATGAAGCCACTGCCGGGAAGATCGGGTACAGCAGCAGAACCGCCAGATTCACGAGGCTCGGCAGCGGGTTCCATACGAAGCCGATCGCCGCCAGATGCGGATCCCGGCTGTAGAGCACGTAAAACGCGTTGGCTACCCGGCTCATCGCATCGGAATGCGTATATTCCAGCGTGTAGGCGTAGTAAAATCCCAGTGCGAACTCCGCAGCCAACACGAACAAAAACAAAACGGCAAGCAGCAGCCTGCGCTTGGTCACAACGGGAGCGGAAGGGGCGGGACCGGACGGCTTGTTGGGTGCGGACAACGCCGTTTCCAATTGTGCCACCTCACATTCCTCCTTCGGCAGTCTTGGTCGTATCGTGAGGAGTCGGGCCCGAAGCGAGGCCGTGAACCGTTTTCTCCCAATAAAAGGGCTTGGTGATCAACTGCCAGGCCGCCTTGAACGCGGCGATGCTCATCAGTGCCCAATAGATGGGGGTGAGCAGCGCGTATTTGACCAACCCGTATGAAAGATCGTACTTGCGCTGCATTTCCAGCTCGCGGATGACCCAGTAGACGCCGGCGATATTCGTGAACACGAACAAAAAATTGCCAAGCAAAAACTCGATGGCGGAAAAGTAGTAAATGATTCCCGGAAAAAACTGCGGGATGATAGCCAGCTTCCAGCCGTACCACAATACGAGCATAAGCCAGAAAATCGGATTGAGCAGCGGCAGCATCGGAGTGGCCAGCACCATGACCTGAAACCCCAGAAAGCCTTTCGTACCGAGCTCCCGATACAACCGGAACGGATTGCGCATATGCACGAGCCATGTCTGCATATACCCCTTGATCCAACGCGAGCGCTGCCTGATCCAGTTGCCGGTGCGGCTGTTCGCCTCTTCCCACGTCCGGGAATCGACGATGGCCGTCGTGTAGCCCGATTTGTACAGCCGGATGCCGAGATCCGCATCTTCCGTCACATTGTACGGGTCCCAAGCGCCCATTTCGTTAAGAACCGACATTTTGAAATGATTGGAGGTTCCGCCGAGCGGTATCGGGATATCCAACTGCATGACGCCGGGGAGCAGCAGCTCGAACCACATGCTGTATTCTTGCGTAAACCATCGCGTCAGCATATTTTGTCCGCTATTGAAATAGTTCAGCTTCGCCTGGATACAGGCACAGTTGTCCGGGCTTCTCATGAAAGCCGCGTGCACCTTCTTCAGCTGATCCGGGTCCGGACGATCCTCCGCGTCGAAAATGACCACATATTCGCCGCGCGCGCGGATCAACCCGTAATTGCACGCCTTCGGCTTCGTCTTCGGCAAGCTGTTCGGCACTACGATCGTCGTATAATAGGGCGGCAGCTTCATTTCCTTCAATATCCGCTGGGCATCCACATCGTCTTCCTCGATCAACAGACGGACGTCGAGCTTCGCTTTCGGATAATCGAGACTTTCGATATTTTCGAGCAGGTGCGGAATGACTTCGCTCTCCTTGTACATCGGCACCAGGATGGTATAGATCGGCAGTGTCCGCTCGTCGATCTGCTCGATCTCGTCCGGCGTGAACCGGATCTGGGCATTTTCACGGGTACCGTACATGATGATCAAGAACTTGAACAGCGTCATCGAGAAATAAAAGAGTTGGACGGCGATATTCACTACGATGAGCGTATGCAGCCAATCCAATCCGAGAAAAATCAGAAATACGAGTCCCAACGCCCCCAGCACGGTCAGCTGCGGCTTTGTAAACGTCACGTGAGCGGAGTTTTGCGGCTGCTCCATGACGAGTTTTTGCGTGCTCTCCTGCAGCAGCTCGGACGTGTACACTTCTTTCCAGAAAAACTCCAGCTCCTCGCGGGTAGCCAAAACTTGCTCCACCGGCAAGCCGAGTATCGACTCGATTTCCAGCAACTCCGACTCTTTCAGCGGGGATCCGACCGCCACGAGAAACCGGTTCAAATCTTGATGGACGACTACCGCATTGTAGCGGCGCGCCGTCTGTTCGGGAAGCTTGGTCATATGATCGAAGGCGAATTCCGACCCGATCCGGCCCAAATTGTTTTGCGTAGCTACAAGCCGGTAAAGCTTCTCCGGCTCGATCAGGCGCAGCGACATCAGGATGTCTCCCAGCATGCCTCCGCTGCGCCGCTGAAATTCGAGCGCCTCGTTCAGCTGCTCCTTCGTGATCGCGCCGGCCTCGACCAGCATTTCGCCCAGTCGCCCTTTGCCGACCGGTTGGCTGGACAACGCCTCGATCTGCTGCTTCGTCGCGTGGCCCATCTCTACGATCCAATCGCCGAGCCTTCCGCCGATTCTCCGCTGTCTGTCCATCGCTTCGTTCAGCTGGTCGACCGTAATGATGCCTTCCTCCACGAGACGGTCTCCCAGACGCAGCGGCTTGTTGTCTTTGGCGGAACCGTCGTCGGTCCAAGGCCGGAAGCCTTCGCGCTCCATGATGTCGAGCTTCAGCGCGAGCAATTCGTCGACAACCTTGGTCCTGGACTCCGCTTCCGTACGGAGCCATTGCAGCTTACGCTCCAGCTCCCTCAATCGTTTGTCGTGCTCCTGCTGTTCTTGCTCAAGCTGCTTCTCGAAAGCGTGCAGCCATGAAGCGATTTCGGCGAAATCTTTGTCGGTGTCCTGTCTGCGGGGTCCGAATAAAGCGGTGCCTAGCTTTGGTTTTTCTGTATCCATTGCCTCAGATTCGCTTCCATCGTCTCGATGCCGCTCAACCGCTCCCCGGCCTCCGCGATTTGCCGCAGCAGCTCCGACTCCTCCGACAAAAAATCTTCGGACTGTTCCCGCTGACGATGTTCCAAAAAACCCGCTTCCCGCTCCATCCGATTCATATGGATTTGCACCTTTCGGGGATCATAACCGAATAACGCTTTTTTGCTTATCATGGTGGCCACCTCCGTTTAAACGTAAACCGTTGATACTTCAATCAGATCGAGCGGCTCCAATGCCAGCACTTCACCGGCATCGTCCCGCTCCAGCACTACCGTAGCACCCGTTTGCAGCGGAATGGCCGCTCCATTTTTCCTCAATGTGCATGCTCCATGGAGAATCGTCCACGCAACCGCCCGCACGACACTGCCCGCTTCCGAATGAAACAACGAGCTTCCCTTCTCCAGTCGGATTTTTCTCGTCGTGACGGTCGTTCCGTCCTCCAAGCATTCGCGGTCCAGCGTCTTGCTCCAAATCCCTTCCGCTGGAATATCCCGGGGCTGGCCGGACTGCATGAGACGAAGAGCGTCCTTCAGCCTGGAGCTCGATTTCTTGCCGGACACCAGTATGCCCTCCCGGCTCACTGCCACTACAACATCCGTCAGCCCCATCGCGATAACGGGCATATCGGTCACGTTGACTACGTGTACATCCCGGCAGTCCTCCGTCATGACTCCGTTGCCGAGCATCGGCGAACGCATCGCCTCGGTCAGCGAGCACCAGGTTCCGAGATCCTTCCAAGCTCCGTCGTAGACGATCGCCGCCATGTTGTCTTCGTTCTCCACTATGGCGTAGTCGAAGCTTTGCACGGCGATTCGCGAAAACCCCAGAAGCAGCTCCTCATAGGTCAAGGGGAGCTCCAATCGCTTCAAATGGTCCAATAAGTAGGCCGCGCGGAAGCAAAACACGCCGCCGTTCCATAAGCCCCCCCGCTTTAACAGCTCGACCGCTTCTTGCTTCGTCGGCTTCTCGTGGAACCGTCGAACGGCAATCGGCTTCTCCCATGTGCCCGGCGCTTCATCGGGAATCATATACCCGTATTTTTCCGAAGGGTAGTCGGGCTTAACGCCTAGCAGCGCCAAATTGGCCTGCGACCGCTCCAGCGCTTCGGGCAGCCGGAATACCGTTTCGTAAAACGAGTCGTCCGCCATGCTGTCGACCGGCATCACCAACACCGGCTCGTCGCCCTGCAAATTACGATGGGAGTTTAAATAAGCGACCGCCAGCAGCACGGCGGGAAACGTATCGCGCTTCTCCGGCTCCAATACAAGATCGATATCGTCTCCCAATTGGGCCAGAATCGTTTCCCGTTGTCCGGCCGCCGTAGCGATTACGGCAGAACGATGCAACCCTCGCCGCTTCAGCTGTTCCCAAACCTTCTGCAGCATCGATACCGGGTGTCCCTGTTCATCCGTCAGCAGCTTCAACAGCTGCTTCGGATGGTTGTCGCTGGATAGCGGCCATAGCCTTGTGCCGGATCCTCCGGAAAGCAATATGATTTTCATGGCGGCATCATCTTCTTTCCTTGGGGGTAACCAGCCGAGTCAGCCGTTAATATCTAATAATAGGTTTCCAGTTAAATATGTCGAATGAAAATTAGGCATTTAGAACTACGCATACAATTGATATACTCTATACACCTCATCATACCATAACTAATAAATGGCCGTCATACGCTCATCTTCAAGTTTTCATCAAATTTTCATTAAAACCTTTTCTTTAACCTGCACCTCCCTCCATTCTGGTCGACACCACAAACCATACTCACATATGATAAATTTCGACATTTTACGTCAATCTCCTTGTCGAACTTCAAGGTAATCTTCCCCTTTTTTGAGAACCTTTTTTCCATATTTGCGACGAAGCCGCAGACAAAAAAAGAGGCCCCTCTGGAGGCCTCGGCATTCTATGCATGGTATCGATCAAGAACGCTGGAATGGCAAGCGCTCGTAATGGCCGCTCCTTCCGAGCGACCCTCCGCACTCGTCGTAAAACGAATCCTCCAGATGGAATACTCCATTATCGGCTTGTGTCCATGAAGCGCCGGCATTCGGGTGGTAGCTCGTCATCGCCCTCCAGTTGGCGTAATTTTGATGACCGTTCGATTCGATCAAGCCGACCTTGAGACCCGGGACAGGAGCAAGCCGCGCGGCCACATTTTTGTTCCAATCGACCATCCACGGATTGACGGTCAAATCCGCACAGAAGCATGGAACGCCGCGATCTTTGGCCGCCTTCGCCACGCCGAGCGCCACGCTCATCGTCTTGGCGATCGGTTTGAGCGTAATGGCGCCATACCCCAGATCCATGCGTTCCTCGGCATCCCGCTCATGATTAACGCTTTCGTCGGCGGCTACCCGTACCGGGAGATCGTCTACGGACATCTTATTTTCCTCCGGAAACGGCTCCTCCAGCAGGATCGTCCGCTCCAGCGCGCCAATTCGGTCCGCATGATCGAGCAGGCGGAGCACCCGCTCCGTCGAATCGTATCGGCCGTTGGCGTCGAGATAATAGACGACCTTTCCGCTGTCGGTGTAAGGCGTCGTTCTGTCCGCCGCCAGCCGGTGGACGAGCTCAAGCTGACGCTTGTCCCATTCCAGCATTTTATCCAAATCCCCGTCCTTGTCCGGATCGGAGCCAAGCTTCAGCTTCAATACGAAATACCCGTCGTCCAACATGCGGAGCACGTCCGCCTCGGCATGATTGTAGGAAACGACCGGCGTACAGGCCAAGACGCGGTGCCGTTCGGCAAGCGCGCCACGGAATCGTTCCGGGACCATCTCCTCGAACGAGCGCGAGCCGATGCTGGCCGCGTATAGAAGCCATGCGGCATGATCGAGCGGCACGAGCGCATTCAGCGCGAACGTCTCCCTTAGATCGGAGCGTGCGGTCACTTCCCGTCCGTAAGCGTGCACGGGCTCCACCAAATGCCGAAGCAGCTCTATCGGCTCCCGATACGCTTCCCCCCGGGCCAGCTGCACCGCCCGTTTCGTCAGCGCGAGCATCATCTCGTTGCCGCCTGTCTCCGTCGTCCCGAAAAACACCCGGGGATCCGACCATAGCACGCTTTGCACTCCCAGGCCTACCGCCGCATGCCCTTCCTGGCTGTGAAGCTTGACGGCCGTCTGCCAGAGCTCGCTTAAATAGCCGCCTTTGAACCCGAAAGGCGTAGCCAGCGGCTCCCGTTCGATCGCCCATTCCGCTTTGTCGATTCGGACCATAACTTGTCCACTCCGTTCCCCATTGGCCGGTATGACCATTTTTTACCCTTTATTGTACTACATCCCGACCGGATAACGGCGAAAAAAAAGTATGACAGCTTAATCCGCAAACAACCTGGAGTCCTCTTGATGAAGCGGGAGCAACGTGTTGCCGCAAATTGAGGAACTATATTCCGTTATTGTCCCGAATTCCGTTAATTCTCGAAGATAACGGAACAGACTTCCGTTATATCGGTCATTCGGGGTGGAAATGATCATGAACAGCGGAATAGCGGAACGGTTTTCCCTTATTTTGCAATCGATAGGGGTACTCGAGTCAATAGCGTACGCCAGTTCCGCTATTCACGGATTCGCGATCCCGCAAGGAGCCGGCAAAGACAGCCAGCCTTTCACCGATCATGTGGTACATGCACTTTACACGCGAATTATGCTGTCTTACAAAAAAAATCGCCGGAACGAATTCCGGCGACGCCGCTCCTTACGGAGCGTTACCTTACCCGGCGGTAAGGTCCTGTATAGTTGTTCCGGTCTTGCTGAGCCAAGGCGCTCAGGACCAGGATGATGGCGGAGATGATGTGCATGATCATGCCGAGCACCGGGATTACCGCCACGCAAGAGGTTACGATTCCGACGACGCTGCCGAGTCTGCCCGCTTTTTCCTTGTGGCAAATGAGCAAGGTGACGATGTGCAGCGCCAGCATGACCCACAGTGCGGTATAGCCGGTAAATATGACAAAGGCTCCTCCGAGAACGGGTATGCCCAGGAATGCTTCCATTCCGCCGGTAACGAATTTCATTAATCGCGATAAACTCATTTTGTTTTCTCCTCCCGACCGTATGCTTGTGTTCTTCTATGGCTTGATTATAGCATTCGTCCGAAAGCGCAACATCGGACCAAAGCCAATACCGGCTCCCCGTCTGCGGTCGGGCCGGTCAACTAATATTGGAAATTGCGGAGCCGCCTCTAATTTGTTATGATAAGAACATATGTTCCCTTTTGCGAAAAGGAGTGATCCCGATTGAAACGCCATATCCGATACGAAGCGATGCCGGTCAAGACGCTGCTCAACCCGGTGAAGGCTCCTTCCATGCCTTTCGAATGGTCCATCAATCCATATCGCGGCTGCCAGCATGGCTGCGCCTTCTGCTACGCGCGAGCCACCCACTCGTTCCTCGGCGTGGAGGCCGACGATACGTTCCAGAACCGCATCTTTCTGAAAAGCAATGCGCATGACGCGCTCCGTCAACAGCTCGACAAGATGGCACGCTCCAGGAAAGGGCTGAAAGGAATCGGCCGCATCGCCATCGGGACGGCTACCGATCCGTATCAGCAGGCGGAGGGCCGCGAGATGCTGACCCGCAAATGCTTGGAGGTATTGGCGGAATACGACGTCCGCGTATCGATCACGACGAGGTCTCCGCTTATATTGCGGGATATCGATCTGCTCCGGCGGCTACCCGGGATGAACGTCAACATGAGCATCGGCACGCTGCGTTCGGACGTATGGCGGGACTTCGAGCCGACCACGCCTTCGCCCGCGAAACGGCTGGAGACGGTCAAGCGTCTCGGCGAGGAGGGTATCGGCACCAGCGTGTTTATGGCGCCTATTTTACCGCATCTATCCGATCATGCGGACGATCTTGGCTCGTTAGTTGAAGCAATTGCCGAGAGCAGGGCCGATTCCGTAATGACTTCTTTTTTGCGGCTGAGCACGCGGGAGGTCAAAGTATGGTTTTTCCGGACGCTCCAAGCCAAATACCCGCACTTGAGGGAAACGTATGCCGACTTGTACCACGGCAGCGCCTACGCTCCCGACAGCTATCGCGCTCCGGTAAAGCAAACGATCCGCCGCCTGCTCGAGCGGCATGGCTTGCAAAGCGCCGATACGATCCGTTCCCCCGAACTTCAGCCATCCCCCGCAGCCGCAGACACGACTGACGAGCCTTCCGTGCAGCAGCTCTACTTATTCTAATCGTACCCGGATTCCATCCAACCTAACCCATGCTAGCGACAAAATGAGTATACGGAAAATAGGAACAGCCGCCCCAATAAGCTAGCGGCTGTTCGGATGTGAAATCAAATAAAAAACGCGCCCCCTCGATCTCGAGAAGGCGCGTTGTTACCGGGTTCTGGTGAAATGCTGATGAAGGGATTCGAACCCCCGACCTACGCATTACGAATGCGTTGCTCTACCAGCTGAGCTACATCAGCGTATCGGATTTGTTTCGCACTTAATATATAATACTTATTTTTCGAGAAAAGTCAACAAGCATTTTTGTATTTTGCGACCTATTTCGACATCGCCATTTCCATAAACAATATTCAAAGTTGGGTTGGCTCTGTTCCGGTTATCGTATATGATTGTAATAACGCTTTCATTAGAGGGATGGTGGGTTGCATGTTAGGACATATTCCCTTCTTGGGCAAGCTTCCGTTTCAGAAGAAGCTGCTGTTCTCTTCGCTGCTGCTGAGCGTCCTTCCCGTACTGCTGCTCGGCAGCGCGGCTTCGTACGTCGCCTCTACGAGCATCCAGGAGGAAGTCAATGCGAAGCATGAAGCGACGCTGCAGCAGATCGGGCTGCAGGTAGATTCGTTACTGAAGCGGCTCGATTATATGTCGATTCAGATCGCGGGCGATCTGGCGATCGAGAAATCGGCGCGACTCGGCATCTCCATGGACGACCGCGAGACGCTCGACGCGACACTCGACATGGTCGATACGGTCCGCAAACATCGCACCTTGTCCGATATTCCGTTCAACGCTTATATCGTCTACAACAAATTCGATACGGTGTATTCCAACAAATACGGGCTATTGACCAAGTCGGACTTCCCTTACTTTGACGCTCTGCGCCAATACGCGCCCAAATTTACCGGCTCCCTGTTCCTTCCGTCCAATACGTATCCGAATCAGACCGACCTCCTGATCGTAAGGCCGATCGGCAGCTCCTCGACCGTAGACGGCGTGCTGTTTCTGGAGGCGGAGCCGACCCGGCTCTACGAGCTGCTGCGATCGGTGCAGATGGCCGGAGACAGCCAGCTACTCGTCGTCGATCGCTCCGACCGTATCGTGCTGAGCCGGAATCCGCAAGAAATCGGCACGACGCTGCCTTCGCCGTTCGCGAGGAAGCTGGAGCAGACATCGCCGCCTTCCCCGACCGATTCGGTCGCATACGGCGAGGAACGGTATCATGTTTCCGTACACCGCTCGGGCTACAACGACTGGACTTACGTGATCATTGCCCCGCAGGGAGGTTTGACGGCCAAGGCCAGCCTGATCAAAAAAGTGACATGGGCGATGGCCGGCTGTCTCGCGCTCATATGGGGCCTGATCGCCTTGTTCGCCTCGAAGCGGCTGTACAATCCGATCCGCACGCTGCTGCAGAAGCTGCCGAGTCGGGCGAAGCCTTCCCAGGACGGCTTGCAGCAGATCGACGCCTTCATGCAGCAGGTGATGGATACGAACCGCAGGCTGGACAGCGAGCTTCGCGAGCAAGCCCCGCAGCTGCGCGAAAATACGCTGATCAAGCTGCTGCACGGCGAATGGAACGATGCCGAATTCGCGATCAAGCGGCAGCAATACGATCTGCCGCTGCACGGCCGTTCCTTCGGCGTATGCGTATTCGAGGTGGACGCGTTCATGGAATTCCGGACCAGCTACCTGGGCAAGGACCGCTCCCTTATGATGTACGCGCTGACGAAGCTGGTGACCGAGATGGCCTCCGCAACCCCGTTCAGCTCGGTTACCGTCTCGCCGTCGCTCGGGCAAGTCGCTCTCATCGTCGGCACGGACAATCCGGATACGGCTTTCGCCCAACAAATCGAAGAGCTGTGCGGACGGGTGCGGATCAAAGCGAAAGAATTGTTCCGCTTTACGCTGACCGCCGGCGTCAGCCGCGTTCGTCCCGAATTCCGGGGCATTCACGAAAGCTATCTGGAAGCGATCGACCTGCTCAGCTTCCGGCTGCTGCTCGGCCGCGATCTGACGATCAGCCAGCAGGCGATCGAGTCGATGGACACGGTCAAGCAGTCTGCGCGCGATTTGATCAAGCGTCAAAGAACGATCGTCAAACGGATCGCCGAAGGCGACATGGGAACCGTGTACGCGGAATTCGAAGAAATGGTGCGGGAAATTCCCCACCATCTGACCGGCTTCAAGCCCGTCACCGGCATCTTCACGAATCTGGTCGGCGAAATCGATCACCTGCTCGAGCAGCTCGGCTTCGAGCTGCAGCCGATGTTTCCGTATAACGTGTACGCCCGGATCAACGAAGCCGAATCGCTGGATCAGTTGAAGGACTGGTTCAAGCAGCAATTTTTCCCGGCATTCCGCAGCCATTTCGAGAAGCTGACCGTGCCGAACCAGACGAAAATCGTGCAGCAGGTGGCGGAATATATCGTCAATGGAGCGGAGGGCGAGTTGTCGCTGCAGGAAGCCGCATCCCGCTTCGGACTGTCCCAATCTCAGCTCAGCCGGATGTTCAAGGAAGAGATGCACGTCAACTTCATCGATTACTGTATCGAGGTGCGGATGTCGCGGGCGAAGGAATGGCTCGTCCATTCCGATATGCCGATCAAGCAAATCGCCGACCGGCTCCACTATACGACGACACAAAACTTCTCCCGGGCTTTCAAGCAAACGACAGGAATGTCCCCCGGCCAATACCGGGTCTCCGTCCGCCACCAGGAGTAGCGTGTCGGAACAAGCAAGCCCCACATCGAGTGGGGCTTTTTGCCGTGAAGCCGCACGGCGGAAGGGAGCGAGGCCGGTGCGGACAAGTGTCATCTTTTGCGAACCGGTATCATTTCTTGCCGGGAAGAAGGAAAAAATAGAGCGTTTACATGTGTGCAGCCGATTGCCTATGATAAGGTCACTACAACGGATTTCAGAACAAACCGGTTGAACCGGAAAGGGGGTCTATTACCATTATGAGAACGGTTGCAAAGGCGGCATCCCGGGTCCCCGGACCGAATGCCGGCGCCTGGACCCGCATCCGCAGGAAGCTATGGAAAAGCAGGGCCATGTATTTGTTCGCTCTCCCCGGCACACTGTATTTTTTGATCTACAAATATGTGCCGCTGCTCGGCTCGGTCATCGCGTTCCAGGATTACAGTCCGTTCCAAGGCTTTCTGCACAGCGATTGGGTCGGTTTCGACCACTTCCGCAGCATCTTCGACAATGCCGAAGTGGTGCAGGTACTCATTAACACACTAGTGCTTTCGTTTCTGCAGATCGCCTTCGCGTTTCCCATTCCGATCGTTCTCGCGCTCATGCTGAACGAAGCTCGCCAGGAATGGTTCAAACGGCTGATCCAGTCGCTCGTTTACTTGCCCCACTTCCTGTCGTGGGTTGTCGTCATCGGGCTCGTCACCATCTTCCTTAGAAGCGACGGAGTCGTAAACAGTCTGATGGCCAATCTGTTCGGCACGGAACCGGTCTTGTATTTGCAACAGCCGTACTTGTTCAAGCCGCTTATCGTACTCGAGGTCATATGGAAAGAGTCCGGCTGGAGCACGATCGTATTTCTCGCCGCGCTGTCCGGCGTCAATCCGGAGCTGTACGAAGCCGCGGTCGTCGACGGGGCAAGCCGCTTCCGGCGCATCTGGAGCATTACGCTGCCGGCCATTCGCAGCACGATCGTCATTTTGCTTATTTTGCGGCTCGGCACCGTGCTCGACAACGGCTTCGAGCAAATATTCCTGATGCTCAATCCTTACGTCAAGGAAGTCGGCGAAGTGCTGGACACGTACGTGTACTATAAAGGGGTTTTGCAATCGGACTTCAGCTTTGCCACCGCCGTAGGCTTGTTCAAGTCGGTCGTCGGGCTTGTCCTCGTCGTAGCCGCCAACAAGCTGTCCAAACGGTTCGGCGAGGAAGGCATCTACTAAGATACCCCAAAAAGCGAAGCTTCCAAATTAGTAAAAGGAGGTGCGAACAGCTGTGAACCATCGAACCTGGGTCGACCGGATCGCCGACTGGATTAACGTAATCGTATTAAGCTTGATCGCCGCGGCGATGGTCGTGCCCTTCCTGTATATATTCTCGGTATCGTTCTCGTCAATGGAAGAATATTTGCGCAAAGACTTTATTTTGTGGCCGGATCATTGGGTGACCGACGCTTACCGCTATATTTTGTCCAACGACAAATTCATCAAATCGGTGCTCGTCACTATTTTCGTCACGGTGCTAGGCACGACGCTTAATCTGGCTTTCACCTCGACGATGGCTTACGCGCTGTCGAAGCCGTTCTTCGGACAGAAGCTGTTTTTGTTCATGGTGCTGTTCACCTTTCTGTTCAGCGCCGGCATTATTCCGACGTATTTGATCGTCAAAGAAACGGGTCTGCTGAATTCGGTATGGGCGCTCATTATTCCCGTCTTGATCAGTCCGTGGAATTTGATCGTGTTCAGCCAATTTTTCAAAAGCATTCCGGAGGAGCTGAACGAGGCGGCCCTCATCGACGGAGCCGGTCCGTTCAAAGTATTCACCAGCATCGTCCTGCCGCTTTCCAAGCCGGCTCTGGCCACGTTCGGACTATTCTACGCGGTCATGCATTGGAACTCGTACTTTACCGGCATGCTGTACTTGAGCAATCCGAAGCTGTGGACGATTCAATTGCTGCTCCGGCAAATCGTCGTCGTCAACGATACGTCCTCGCTGTCGGCCGAACAGTTCGTCAACATTCAGCCTCCGCCCGCGGAGACGATCCAGATGGCCGCGATATTGCTCGCGACGCTGCCGATCCTGATCGTTTACCCATTCCTGCAGAAGCATTTCGCCAAGGGGGTGATGATCGGTTCGGTAAAGGGCTGAAGCTATCGAGCCCGTCCCGCACCGGCGCCAAGAAACGGATACCATCGCTAGCAGCTCGTTGGAACGTTTACGACAAAAGGGGATTATCGCAAGTGGAAATGTTGGAAAGGTATGATCATTCCTGGAGGTGTCCGCAATGAAAGGAAAAACATTTGTCAGCCTGACCACCGTAGCCGTATTAACCGCGGCTTTGGCTGCCTGCTCCAGCGGCGGCAAGACGGCAACCGACACGAAATCGGGCGATACGAACGCACCCAAGACGAACAAAACGTACGATATCGGCTTCCTCAACTTCGCCTATACCATTTTTCCCGATCCGAACGGAAAAGGCGTCGAAGCGATCAAGCAAAAGTTCGGCGCCAATATCAAATCGCAATTCGTGCTGCAATCCGACTATAAAGAGAAGCTGAACGTCATCATGGCCTCGGGCGATATGCCTGATGTGGTGGCGATCAAGGATCTGGACGCGAACTATTACAAATGGGCGAAGCAGGGCGCCTTCCTCCCGCTCGACGATTATATCGACAAATATGCGACGCTCAAGGGCGTGCCGAAATCGATTTACGATCAGTTCCGCGTCAACGGCAAAATTTACAGCATTCCGATGTATGCGCCGACGTACACGTTCTCGGGAACGATCCGGCAAGACTGGCTCGACAATCTCGGGCTGAAAATGCCGACCAACTACAAAGAGCTGCTCGACGTCGCCATCGCCTTTACGAAAAACGACCCGGACAAAAACGGCAAAAACGACACGTACGGCTTTGCACTCGGGGAAGACGTCAACCCGGCTCCAACGATGGGCGCCTATTGGTCGACGGCGTGGTACCATAAAGACAAGGACGGCAACTATATCCCCGGCCTGATCAGCCCGGGACGCAAGGAAGCGGTTGAAACGCTTGCCGCTGCCTACAAGGAAGGCGCCGTTACGAAAGACTTTGCGGTGCTGAACTGGGCCCAGACGAATAAAGAGTTCTACTCCGGCAAAGCCGGTATCTTCATCGGCACGCCAAGCGGCATGGTCGAGGAATATTACACCGGCTTGCTGAAGGTCGATCCGAAGGCCAAGGTCGTTCCGATTCCGTTCTTCAAGGCTCCGGACGGCTCGCAAGGCAATTTGAAGGGCCGCGGCTTCTTCGGACTGACGACGCTTTCCGCCAAGCTGAAGGATGATCCGGACAAGGTGAAGAAGATTTTGGAAATCCTCGACTATGGCCGCCAATTCCTCCCGCTCGATCAGCGTACGCCGCAAAACCAGCAGTTCGACTGGATCATGGGCGGAAACGGCGTCGGCTACGAGATGATAGACGGCAAAGCGGTGCCGAAAGCAGGGCAGGAATCGAGCACTCCGATCCAATATATGCTACAGCGTCATGAATTTTGGAAGCCTTGGGCGCCAAGCGACGATGCGAACCAATTCTCGAAGGCTTCGTATAATTCGCCGGAAATGCAAGCGTTTATCGCCTCCATCGAGCAAATGGAGAAAACGTCCAACAAAAATCCTTACGACGATCCGGTCAACCTGGTATACTCGGAAACGAAAGCTTCCAAGGGCTCGGAGCTGGACAAATATTTGCTCGGCGAGCAAACGAAAATGATATCCGGCCAGCGTCCGATTGCCGACTGGGATAAAATGATCGAGGAATGGAAAGGCCGCGGAGGCACGCAATTAATGAAAGAAGTAAACGACGGCATCAAAGCCGCCCAAAAATAAGGCTTGATCCAAGGCTTATTCCTATTGCAGGCCGTTCACCGGCGCCGCGCGGTTCGTCGAATCGCGCGGCGCCGTTTGGCGTGCGCTTAGGACGATGGATTCCGCCTCCCGACATGATATACTGGACAAAACTTTAATCATGGAGGCGAATTAACGTGAGCGATTCAGTAACGCGATGCGGCTGGGTAAATGACAGTCCTTTATATATCGAATACCACGACCGGGAATGGGGAGTTCCCGTGCATGACGACAAGATTTGGTTCGAACGACTCGTGCTGGAGGGAGCCCAAGCCGGATTGAGCTGGTATACGATTTTACTCAAGCGGGAAAATTACAGGAAGGCTTTCGACCGGTTCGATCCGGCGAAGGTCGCGCAGTACGATGAGCACAAAATCGAGGAGCTGCTGGGTAACGCCGGCATCGTGCGCAACCGACTGAAAATCAATTCCGCCGTTCGCAACGCCAAGGCATTTCTGGACATCCAGAAGCAATTCGGCAGCTTCGATGCCTACATATGGCGGTTCGTTGGCGGAAGTCCGATTCGCAACAGCTGGCAGCAGTTGAGCGATGTTCCCGCGACGACGCCGATATCGGACGCGATGAGCAAAGATTTGAAGAAAAGGGGCTTTACGTTCGTAGGCCCCACGATTTGCTACGCCATGATGCAGGCTACGGGCATGGTACAGGATCACGTAACGAGCTGCTTTCGCCACACGGAAGCGGCGTCTTCCAGAAATTGAGGGTTTTCTCGCCGCCCCAGTTATGATAGCCTTCTACAAGTAGCCGAAACTTCGGTGCATGGGAGTTGCTGGTAAGCAAAACGGCATCTCTATCCAAGAGTGCGGGGGAATTTTCATTACGGCAATGCGGCGCCATGCCCATTCCGTTCGGGGTGAATCGCGCGAATCGCGCGTAGGGTTGTATCCTCAATCCGAATCCGACAACTAACCTCGTAGGCGATAAAAAAGGAGTGAATTATACATTTGACCCGATCTAACTGGAAGCATACGCTGCTTACGGGCGGTCTCGCCTTGTTCATTATGTCCGGCTCGGCCGTTTCGGCCATGGGCCGACCGACAGATCCGATTCTGCTTCAACCGTTGTTGTCTCCCCTTGCATTCCAGAGCGAATATTTGGCAAAGTGGAAATCCGAGTTTTCCGCGTTGCAAACCGCTTCATTCGCCCCAAAAGCGATGACGAATTCGACTGCATCCGCGGAGCCGCTATTGGCGGTTGTCGCCGCGCAAACGCCGGCACCCGAAACGTTGCTTTCGATCGCGCCTGCCCAAGCTGCCGTTGGAGGGCAACTGCCCGAAGCTGCAAGTCAGCCGGAGCCTGCCGCAGCAGAGGCGAAGGTGAAAAAAGCGCCCCCCGCAGCCGCGAAAGCAGCTCCGGCCGAAAAGCCGGGCACGATCGCGACCGTAACCGGAGCTACTCTTACACCGAAGAAGACCATCGCCGCCGTAGCCTCGGCTTATACGGGGAGCGCCGCCGAGAATGGCGGATATGCGGGTAAAGATTATTACGGCAATCCGCTGCAGGTCGGCACGATCGCCGTCGATCCGGACATGATTCCGCTCGGCTCTACCGTGTACGTGACCGGCTACAGCTACGACGGACTTCCAGTCGGCGGCATGATGGCCAAAGCCTCCGATATAGGCGGAGCCATCAATGGTAACCGGATCGATATATACGTACCCGGATCACGCGAGAAAGCCAAGACGTTCGGCTATCAGAACGTTACGGTACATGTCGTCGACTAATGTCGGCGGCTTTTTGCCTTTATTTCTGTTTAGGCAAATGCAGCAGCTCGGAGACAGTAACGAGCCCGTAGCCTTGCTCCCTCAGCTTGGAAATAATGCCCGGAAGCGCCTTTACCGTTCCGCTCAAATCTTGGCTATCCCCTCCTGCCGAATGCTGCAGCACGATCGCCCCCGCCTTCGTATGGCCGAGAATGTTGCCCGACACTTGTTGTTCCCCGAGGTTTTTCCAATCCAGCGAGTCCACATTCCAATTCACGATTACATAACCGCGGCTTTTCGCCCATTGCAGCTGCTCTTCGTCGATTTCGCCGTATGGAGGGCGCAGCAGCTTCGGCTTGTAGCCGATCAGCCGGTTCAATACTTCCTCGGTCTGTTCGACCTCTTGGGCGAACTGATCGACCGTGATTTTCGTAAATAACGGATGCCGAAAAGAATGATTACCGATGACATGGCCTTCGCGAACCATTCGTTTCATAATGGCCGGATGCGCCTCCGCCTTTTTCCCCAGTACGAAAAAGGTCGCTTTCACTCCATGCGCCTTCAGTATGTCCAGAATCTGAGGCGTAAACCGTTCGTCCGGCCCGTCGTCGAACGTCAGCGCGATGTTTCGTTCCTTCGACGCTCCGCTTACCCGGAAGGCGTCGGGGTATTTGGCCCTGAGCTGCGGCAGCGACAGCTTCTTGCCGGCAATCTGTTGCGATTTCTGCACCGTGACCGAAGGAGCCTTCGTTTGTCCGGATCGATTGCTCTTCGGCGTCTCCGGCTTCAATGTCGGCTGAGGCACAATTGCAGGCTCCGGTTGACTGACTGGCGGCGCGGGCGGGACGGATATGGTTTGGGCTACTCGTCTCTCCTGCTCCGCCGTCTCGGCGAACAATTGTTGGCCTTCTGCCCCAGGCGCGGCAATATTCTCGATCTGTGCCATTGCCTTCGGCTCCGGACTGCCGATATGCTCGACCGCCTGCCGCCCGCCAATCGAGCATCCGGATGCGAGCATGCAGCATAGCACGAATGCGGTCATTCGTTTCATGGACATCCCCTCCCGTTTTACGGTTTAGTATGCTTGTCGGGGGAGGATTTATCCGTTGGGCATTTCCGGCATTCAAGCTTCCGATGCCTGTTTTCTAGACCTTGGCCGTCCGATCAGTCCGGCATCGTGACGGTTACCGTGGTGCCTTCGCCGGTACGGCTGTCGATCCTTATATCGCCTCCGTGCATATGAACGATTTTCTTCACGATGGACAGTCCCAAGCCGCTCCCTCCGGACGAACGATTTCGCGATTTGTCCGCTTTATAGAACCGGTCGAAGGCGCGCAGGCGATCCTCTTCGGACATGCCGATTCCGGAATCCTCCACCTCGACTGTCGCCGCTCCGTTGGCATGCTGAACGCGGACGCGAATCTCTCCGCCATCGGGCGTGAATTTGATGCTGTTGGAGATCAGATTCATCCAAACCTGGCTCATCAAATCCTCGTCGGCCATCACCGGGGTTTCGTCGAGCTCGACCTCCATCGCGATCCTTTTGGCTGCCCATTGCGGCTCGCAGGACAGAACGATATTGCGGAGCTGCTTGTCCAGCCGGTATCGTTTCCGTTCGAACGGATGCCGCTCGGAATCGAGTGAGGACAGCTTGAGCAAATTGTCGCTCAGCTTGGACAGCCTCCTCGTTTCCGTCTCGATAATATCCAAGTAATGATCCCGTTCCTGCACGCTCAAATCCCCGTTATGCAAAGCTTTGGCGAAGCCGCCGATGGAAGTAAGCGGGGACTGGATCTCATGGGATACGTTGGAGATGAACTCCTGGCGCATTTCCTCCATTTTCTTCAACCCGACCGCCATATCGTTGATGCTGTCGATGAGATCGGCGAATTCGTTGTTGTCCTCCCCTCTCCGTCGATCCGTTCCGAAATAGTCGACCCGCACATTAAAGTCGCCCTTGGCGATTCGGTTCAACGCGCCGAGAATCGAAGACCACAGACGTATTCGCCGAGGCACCCCGTGGATATATCCGGCTATGGCTCCGATCACAAGCATTCCGTTGATGAGCAGCAGCGGCGTCAGCTGCCGGCGATAGCCGTAAAACAAGCCGGGAGCTTCCGTCTGAACGAATAATGCGTAGGTCGCGCCATCTATATCAACTGCGCCGCCAAAAGCCGCCACGCCGTCCCGGAAAGGATTCGGCCGCTCCAGCTTCATCGCTTTTCCGCCGGAAAACACGGAATCCAGCTCCACTTGGCCTACGACAGCGGCAAGCTGCCCGATATCGTCTCCGTACCGGCGACCGTTGCCGTCACGGTCCAGCAAATTTGCTTGTACCCCCATGGCACGGGACAGCTGCTTTATGGAGCGATCGATATCTTCCGCCTTCCCGCCTTCCTGTACGGCAGTCGATAGCTGCTCCCAATCGGAAGCAAGCGAGCTCCAAATCGCTTCCTTATCCCCGCGACCGTGGATGAAGGAAGATGCCAGGAAGGCGGCCGTCCACAGCGCATAATAGACGACGACAAGAAATACGATCGCGAGCAAAATGTTTTTTGCCGAAGGCTTTCGGCGCAGCCGCTCTTCCCGGGTCGGCCTCGGCCGCCTCGATTCCCGCACGCGCCTCATTCCGAAGTCTCCAGCCGGTAGCCGAGTCCCCGGATCGTGCTTATTTTGAACGTGTGGCGATCCTCCGGAAATCGCTCCCTTAACCGCTTGATATGAACGTCCACCGTGCGCTCGTCCCCTTCGTAATCGAAGCCCCATATTTGTTCGATCAGCTGTTCGCGGGATAACGTTTTGCCCGGGTAGCTCGCCAGCTTGAACAGCAGCTCGAATTCCTTGAGCGGCAGCGTCAGGCTTCTGCCGTCCACGGCCGCCTCGTACGTCTTCCGGTTCAGCATGAGCCCGCCGATCTGTACCGTTTGCGAAGCGGCGATTTTATACCGCTTCAGCAGCGCCTTTACCCGTACAATGAGCTCGGCCGGCTCGAAAGGCTTCACGAGGTAATCGTCGGTGCCGAGCTCGAAGCCTTTTACTTTTTGCGACGTGTCGCCCTTGGCCGTCAGCATCAAGAGAGGAATATCGTACAGCTCCCTAAGCTCGCGGCAAAGCTCCCAACCGTCCATGTTGGGCATCATGACGTCGAGTATGGCCATGTCGGCTTGAACGTTGTCCAGCTTGGCCAGCGCCTCCCGGCCGTCGGACGCCTCGATCGTATCGAACCCTTCCCGCTCCATGAAATGCTTGACCAGCTCGCGGATATGAGGATCGTCGTCAACGACCAGTATCCGGGTCATACAGCCGCCCCCTCTCTTGTTCTAGCATACTTTAGCATACACTATACCCCGTTTTTGTGAACTCAGTATGAATTGGGCGGGATTAAGCAACATTTGCGGCAGGCCGGTTGCGGTGAGAATCGGAGCCGTGTAGCCGATTAGGGAACATGAAGGGCGGTTTCGATAGGGGATTGACTCTGGAAGAAGTGGTGCTGCTGTTGGGGACAATAAGCGGCTCGGCTCGAAAAGGCCGAGAAAGGAATGCAAGAGGAAGCATGTTCATCGAGGAGCGCCGCGACGGGCGTTTACGATTCCTGCTGAAGGATCGATCGGATGACGGTATCCAGCGTAACGCCGGCCAATTCGTTCTCCATCGCGGCCTGCGCCTGATTGAAGCTCGTCTCGAGTGCGCCCTGGATGTTTTTCCCTACGACGCAATCCGGATTCGGCTTGTCGTGAACGGCAAACAACGGGTCCGCGTCGTCATCCCGTACCGCCTTGTACACGTCGTGCAAAGTGATCTCACCGATCGGGCGGGCGAGTGTCGCTCCGGCCACCCCCGGGCTCGTAAGGACTAGTCCGGCCTTGCTCAGCATGCTCATGATGCGCCGTACGACGACAGGGTTCGTGTTGACGCTGCCGGCTATATAGTCGGAGGTGTTGCGGCCTCCCTTGTTGATCTCGAGCAAGGACAAAATATGCACTCCCACCGCAAAACGGCTGTTGATCGCCATTTTAATGCCCCTTCCCTATTCATGACGTTTTTTTGTAACAATTTTAGTTACAAATTCACGTTTTGTCAACACGCTTCGTCGCACGGTGTACCGAACGCCAATGTCACTCCCACGAATAACTGGTCGTCAAAAAGTCGGCGAACTTCTTGCTCTCTTCCCTGCGATGCCGGCGCATATCCGCACGGCCGACCGCGGTCTGGTGCAGCTGGACTTCCTCTTCCGATTCCGGTATGACCTGAGGCACGGGAACCGGTCTCTTGTCGTCGCCGAGCGCGACGAAGGTCAGGAACGAGGTTGCCGCGATATGCCGTTCTCCGCTCAGCATGTCTTCGGTAATGACCTTGACGAACACTTCCATGGAGCTTCGGCCCGTATACGTGACGAACGACTCCAGACAGACCGATGCGGTCATCGGGATCGGGGACAAAAAATCGACGGAATCGGTCGAAGCGGTAACGGCCGATCTCCGGCAATGCTTGGCCGCCGAGATTGAGGCGATATCGTCGATATAAGCCATCAATTTGCCGCCGAACAGCGTATTGTAATTGTTCACGTCTGTCGGAAATACCCGGAACGTCTTATAACAACGGGATTCCTTCGCGAATCGTTTCTCTACCATCGTCTTCACGCCTTCCGAACTGTATTCGATTCTTCCATTAGGATACCAAGAAAAGAAGGAAAAATCCGAACCTGAACAAGTCCGGATTTTGCGACTGCTTCTACACTCATTGTACCCCGCATCATCCGTGTTCTCAAGGGAAGCGGCAGCCTTCGCGGTCTGCTTACGCACCGTATCTGCGACCCCGCAGCTTGACGAAGTAGGCAGCCTCCAAGATAAGCGCCACACGCCCGTTGCCGAGAATGGTCGCGCCGGCCACATGCTCCAGCTTGCCCAGCATCGGAGGAAGCGTCTTGATGACGATTTCCTGGTTGCCGATCGTCTCGTCGACCGCGAGCGCCACCTTCTTGTCCATCGAGCCGATAATGACAACGGGTACGTTTTTGCCTAAGGAAGCCGGGGCGGGGTAGCCCATTATCTCGTGCAGAGGTACGAGCGGAATGACCTGATCGCGGATCAGAATAACGTTGTCGCCCTGCATCTTCTGAATTTTATCGCGGGGAATGCGTACGATCTCGGATACATTGTTCATCGGTATCACATAATCGCGCTCGGATACTTTGACCATCAGACCGGTAATGATAGCGAGCGTCAAAGGAAGCCGGATCGTAAAGCAGGTCCCTTCGTCGGGGGCCGTCCGGATCGAAATCAGCCCGTTCAGCCGCTCGATCTGGTTGCGGACGATGTCCATACCGACACCCCGACCCGATATTTCGCTTACCGCCGAAGCGGTGGAGAAGCCGGGCTGGAAAATAAGATGCACCGCTTCCTGCTCGGTTAGCCGGCCCGCCTGCTCCTCGGTGACGAGCCCCTTGCGAACGGCGGACTGCTTAATGATTTCCGGCCGGATTCCCGCACCGTCGTCCTCGACCGTAATGACAACCTGGTTATCTTCATGATACGAATTTAACCGAACCCGGCCCTGTTCCGGCTTACCTTTGCCCGTACGCACCTCCGGAGCCTCGATGCCGTGATCGAGCGCATTGCGGACGAGATGGATGAGCGGGTCGCCGATTTCCTCGATTAACGTACGATCCAGCTCCGTCTCCGTCCCGTCCAGCACAAGCTCGATTTCTTTGCCCAGATTGCGCGACAAGTCGCGAACCATTCGCGGGAACCGGTTAAACATATGCTCGATCGGCAGCATTCGCGCTTTCATGACGCTTTCTTGAAGCTCTCCGACGATTCGCGCCATATGATCGGAAACATCGCTCAACCGCTCCGTGAATTCCTCGTGCGGAAACCGCTGGTAAGCCGTCCGCTTCAGCTCGGCCAACGACGTTTGATCAATGAGCAGCTCTCCTACCAAATTCATTAGCTGCTCCAGCCGTTCGACACTGACCCGGATCGTCTGCGCGCCCTGCTTCTGTCGTTCTTCCGGAACGGCAGAAGACTCCTTGAAAGTCTCGGACAGCGTCTCCACCGCCGGCTCGACGAGCTTGTATTCGATCGCTTGCACCTTTTGCACGTCCGTATCCGCGCTTATGTCGCGCTTGACACGGGCCGCCTCCGTACGGCTGCCGATCAGCAGCCGGACAGTGCCGTAGTCGGCGTCTTCGCCCTGCACCTCCGTCGGCAGAGGCGGATCGGTCATCACGACAGGTCCTATCGAGCCGGCGATTTTGTCCGCGATCAGATAGAAGCGTGCCCCTTTCATCGGACATTCTTCGGCCAGCCGAATTTGCACGGCCAGCAGCCGATGGCCCGAACGGACGGCGTCCGCGGCCCGCTCCGACTGCTCGGGCGTCAGCTCCGGCAGAGCAATTTGCGGAAGGGCTTCATCCTTATCTTGCACGAAGCCGCGCAGTCCGGCCAGCATCCCGTTAATATCGGCGTACGGCCCGCCGTTCGCGTACTGATCGCGCAGCCTTTTCAACAAATCCAGCGCTTGGAACAGAAGCTCGATAAGCGCATCGTCCACATCCAGCCGGCGTCCCCTGACCAAATCGAGCAGATGCTCCATCTCGTGGGTAAGCAGCTTCATCTCCCCGAATTCCATCGCCGCCGACGATCCTTTGATCGTATGGGCCGCCCGGAAGATCGATTGGACGAGCGGCTCGGTAACCTGCTGTTCGATCGCCAGCAAATCTTGCTCGATCCGTTCCAACTGATCCGCTAATTCTTCCATAAAGGCTTCGCGGTAGACCGACATGTCGTTCATGTAAGCAAGCCTCCTGTTCTTACTCGCGAAGAAGCACTTCATCCAGTTTCAATATCCCGACGAGCTGCTGCTCCCTCAGTCCGATTCCGAGAAAATACGAGCCGCTCAAATTACCGGCTTGCTCCGGCGGAGGCTGAATATCGGGATAAGCGGTTACCTTGTTTACCCGATCGACGATAATGCCTACCGATTCCTCGAGATGCTTCACTACGACGATACGGGTGCTTTTCGTATACGCTTCGTCGGGAAGACCGAACAAGCCGCGCAAGGCGATGACCGGCACCACTTTGCCTCGCAGATTGATAACGCCCCTTACGTAACGTCGGGAATGGGGAATGTCGGTGATCGTCTGCATTTTGATAATCTCGTGGACATCCTCGATTTTGACGGCATAATTTTCGAGGCCGATTCCGAATTCGATATATTGCTCCTGTTGAGAGGTCATAGTCACACATCCGTATCGAAGTATTAGCGAATTTTGAAAATGGCGACCGATGTATTGAGCTCATCGGCCAAATTGGCGAGCGATTGGCAAGTAGCCGCCGTCTCCTCCGATGCCGCCGCCGCCTCCTCGCTTGCTGCCGCGATCGACTGAACGGCCGTCATCACTTCGGAAGCTTGCGCCGATTGCTGCTCGCAGGCGGCCGCGATCTCATTGACTTTGTTGGACGAGGCATCCACCATCGCGACGATTTTCTGGAACGCCTCTCCCGTCTTGGACGATTCCTTGACGCTTTCCATAACGGCGGCTACGCTTTGCTTCGTATTTTCCTGCATCACTTTGATGATCGAGGAAATTTGCTTGGTCGCTTCGCTGCTGCGCTCCGCCAGCTTGCGCACCTCGTCGGCTACGACGGCGAATCCCCGGCCTTGATCGCCGGCACGCGCCGCTTCGATGGCGGCGTTCAGCGCCAGCAAGTTCGTCTGGTCGGCAATATCGTCGATTACCTCGATAATATCCCCGATTCTCTGGGAGTCCTCTTCCAGCTTGGACATCTTGGTGTTTACGGCCTGCATGCCGGCAACGGATTCCTCGATGACCTTGCCCCCTTGGTTCGCGGTCCGTACCGTTTCCGAGGACAGCTCGGCTGCTTGCTCGGCTCCCATGGCGACCGAATTGATCGCGCTGGACAACTCGTTGAACAGATCCGTAATGTGCTGCGCGGATTGAGCTTGATTCGTACTGCTGCCGGCAATTTCTTCGGTGCTTGCCGATATTTCTTCGGACGCGGCCGCCACGCTTTGGGAAGATTGGATGACCCCGCCGATTAAGCTTTGCAGATTATGGATCATATCGTTAACGGAACGGGACAGCTGACCGACCTCGTCCTTCGTATCGATATCCGCTTGCTCCCGCAAGTCGCCCTGCGCCACCTTCGATACCAGATCGACGATCCGTGCGAGCGGATTGGCGATCGTGCCGGCTATGTAATACCCGAGGAAAATGCTGAACAGAAACGCTATGATGATGACCGCGATCATTATATTCCGGGCCGAGGAGTACGCCGAGCCCGATTCATTATAGGTTGTCTCCGCGATGTCGACGTTCATGTCGATCAATTTGGTCAGGCTGCCTCTCATTTTCGTTCCGGCCGCATTCAATTGGGTATCCAGAAATTGTCGGAACACGTTGACGTCGGATTGGTAAGTCAACTGACGTCCTTGATCGAACAATTTAATGTAGCTCGCATAGGCGGCATCGAACGTTTTGATTTCGTCCTGTTCCGGTTTCGTAAAGGCGACTTTACGGTAGGAGTCCATTTTTTCGACGAATTCCTTGTTGTATTCGTCAATTTCTGCAGACAGCTTGTCCTTGTCCACCTTATCCGGGCTCATGCTCATCTCCCGGAGCGCGACCCGCATCTGTTGATAGTTGATCTGAGCCGCTGACAAATCCCGAACAGATACCAGGTTATTGTTGTACACTTCCTTCACATTTCCGTTAAGCATGCTCAAGTTCGAAAGCGCATACACGCCGACCGCCGCCAAAATGACAGCAACTGCTACAAAAGCGGAAATCAGTTTCACGGATGTTCTCAAATTCAAAAACCATTTCATGTCTCGCGTCACCTCGGCGTATTCTGTGTAGTAAAATCCGTTTCCGCTTGTCCAAGTCAAGAGGAAAAATTATGAACAATTTCATTATAAGTCCTTAGCACCATTCTGTCACCAAAATTTCGACATTAAAATGCAAAATATGACATATTACACACACCTTTGTCATCCTCTCTCCTAAATGCCAAAAAAACCGTGGCGTACGCCACGGTTTTTACGGCCTTTCGACCGCTTATTCCGTTATCAATAATCTTTTCCATGGTCCCGGACTTTGTACATGCCCGAATGAAGCAGCTCCAGCTCCACCTTGACAAACTTGAGCTCATAGTCGTCGAGAGGCACCTCCCCGTTCCGGGTAAGCTTGCTCCAGAGCGGGAATTTGCGACGATACAGAATATGGTCGAGCTGGTACAGGTCGAGACCTTTTTTCTTTCCATATTCGAAGGTACGCTCAATCTCCGACGTCACAACCTCTACCGCCTCTTTCTCGATCTGCGATGCGTCTATATGTTCCAAGAGCTCCGTTATGTAATATTTGGCTCGTACTCTAATGGAATAAACCGGCTTTCCGTTTGTGTTTGTCGTTTCGGGCATCACATCGACTTTCGGACCGTCCACGATGATCGACACGGCAGGCGCGCCATTCCTGCTGAGCATGACATTGCTCCGCTTCGTATCCCGATCCAGCCAGCGCAATCCGAGCAGATCGTCATCGCTCACCCAGACCGGCGGCTTGTTTTTGTTTAATACGAAAATGCCGTCCACCATCAGCTTCGGATCGTCCTTGCCGTTTTCTTTCCATACGTCCTTGGAGATTCCAAGGGAGGGCAGCTGTGCGCTGGACCCAGGCTCCCTATACGTCGCGACGATTTTCTGCAGCCGCAACGGCCGAATATACGATCTTTGCCGGTAATTTTCTTCCGGCTGATGCAGAATCGAACCAAGGGGGGACTGATTGAAAAAAGGGATCATCAGAAATACGCGATCGATCGGCTCTTTCGTACCGTACACCCATTGGGTATATCGCATTTCCCGGAAACGGATGAGCCCTTCCATATATTCGGCGATGCCGTGCCCGAGCGCTTTATCCGTAAATACGATTGAAGAAACCTGTCCCCAAAACATCCGTTGCTGGGACGTTTGATACAACTTGGTCATCGCTTCGATGACCGTCCCCCCTTTCTCGTGACCCGACCATACCGAGGACGGCTGCCCCGATTTGCCGCCCTCCTGCTTCGCCACATTGGCGAAATCGACCATTTGGGCATACACGACATATTGGCTATCCTCATAATCGAACCCGATTGCGGTCACATAATTGGTATCCTGTATCGCTTTGATGTCCCAGCAGCCGGTCAGTGCAACGGACAGCAATAGTCCGACGAGCGGGACAAGACACATTTTGTTCAAGAGGAGTCACCTCTTTTCCTCGTATCGTCCAAGGGCTTCAGGAACGAAGGCCGCCGTTTGGCAACTTTCCACTTTTTATATTTGACCGCAAAATACATGTCTCGGAGCGAAGTCGGCGATATGGGAGCCAGATAGGGTACCCCGAACGATTCCAGCGTCGATAAATAAAGCGCCAAGGCGATAACCGAGATCATGAACCCGAACATGCCGAGACTTGCGGATACGATCAGAATCGCGATGCGCAAAAGCGTAACCGAACCTGCCAAAGACTGATTCACCAGCGTAAACATGGACATCGTGGATATGGCCACGGCAACAAGCGTAGTCGGCCCGGTGACGCCGGCCCGGATGGCCGCATCGCCCACAATGAGTCCCCCGATTACCGCTACGGTCTGTCCGACCGCCTTGGGCAAACGTACGCCGGCCTCCCGGAACAGCTCGAACAAACCGAGCATAATGAAAAAATCCATCGGACCGGACAATGGGAGTCCGAGACGGACCGATGCGATCGTCGCGAGCAGCGGAAACGGAATTTGGTCGAAATTGAAGGACGTAATCGCGATATAGAAGCCGGGGAAAAAGACGGCCACGAGCAATCCGACCGCCCGCAAGAACCGTTCCATCGCAACGTAGTAGGACGGAAAATGCACATCCTCGGGCGATTTCAATATCAAGGTCATGTTCGCCGGAGCGATAAGCGCCATCGGAGAGCCGTCCACGATAATACCGATGCGCCCTCTGAGCAAGCTGTCCGCGACGAAATCCGGCCGGCCGATATAATCCAGCAGCGGAACCAGAGAGAACCCGACGCCGGTAAAGCCCTCCTCCAGCTGACCGCTGCTGATCAGCCCGTCGATTCGCAGCTTGCCGAGATTGCTCCTCGCTTCCTCTACCAATGCCGGATCGGCCACGTCATCCAAAAACAATAGCGCGACCGCCGTATGGCTGCGCTCCCCGATGGAGAACATCTCGCAGCACAGCGAATGCGTGAGCAGCCGTTTGCGCACGAGCGCCACGTTCGTTGTCAAATCTTCGATGAACGCATCTCTCGGACCTTTGATCGATACCTCCGTGCTCGACTCCTCGGGCGTCCGGTTCGGCGGCTGCGAAATATTGATCGTATAGAGCAGATTGGGCGACTCGAAAAATAGGACGAGATGCCCGGAGTATAGTCGATACATGAAGGTATCCATCCAATCCTCGCCCCCGACGCGTCCGAGCAGCAAAGAATTGTTCGTCTCCAGCAGTCGGGGACTGATGGCCTCCGCCTCCTCGAGCATGGTCTGCAGGCTCGGCAAAACGACCATATTGATATGGGACGCATGCGTCATCCCATTGCAATAGAGAAGCACGATTTTATGGGGATTGTCGGGGGGGCCGAACCGAACGGACTCGATTCTGACGTCTTGCGCCCGGGCGAACAGTTCCCTGAGCCGGCGCTCATCCAACTCTTTCAAGTCAGTCATCGTTTACGCTTTCTCCTTTCGTCGGGCTGCCGGCAGCAGCGACAGCACGAGCAGCAGCAAGCCGAACACGATATTCAGGACCGATATGCCCGGAAAATACCAATTGGATAAAAAGTACAGCAACACAACGTCGCTAATGGGAAGCATTGTCACACCGACAAGGCCCGCGGACAAACCCGCCAGAAGGAAACTCCGACTTCTGCGCTTTTTCATGCCCAAGACATCCGGGATAAGAAAGAGCATCAAGGAAACGCGGATGAACGAGCCCGAAATCCATTGATAAATAGAGAAAAAATCAAGGTGGGAGACGAACTTGCCCAAAGTGACCATTCGCCACTGCTCGAAAGCCGGATACCGTTGATCCGCCGCTTCGAAGGGACCGAACAAGGCGATCGAACCCGTTACCGGTCCGACGGTCAGACCGACCAGAATAATCGCCAGCACGATCAGGCTGCGAGTCCGGAAGGCGGACGATACATGATGGCCCATAAACAAGATCAGCACCAGCTCGAACAAGCCGCCGCTCGTGTACGCCATTGCTTTGGCAGCGGGAGCGTAGCCATGGGTGAATAGAGGCGCAAGCAGCGAATAGTCTTTATATTGCAAGTTCGCCGAGGCGACGAAATAGCCGAGCAGCACGACGCCGGGCAGCAGCAGCCCGGAAGTGATGGCGATTGCCCGGATACCGGCTCGTGCGGCGAAAAAACAAACAAGCATGAAAATGAGCGAAATGACAAGCTTGGGCGTCCGCGGCAAATAAGTGACGTTCGTCCACATCACAGTGTCGGCAAGCGATATAAACGAAGTCACGGAGAAATAGACCACGGCAAGAACGATCAAAATCAGACGGGCGGCCTTGCCGTAATGCTGTCTCAGCCATTCACCCATATGACGATGACCGACTTTACGGATAATAACATGCAATACGCCCACCCAAACGATCATCGGGAGGATCGCCGCCGTTACTCCGGCCCACGCGTCCCTTTTGGCCGTCTCCAGCAGGACGGGAATCAGGAGCACATGGTTGGATATGCCGATAGAGAGCATCAGCATCATATACAGCAACAACGGAGAAATTTTTTTGGTGGAGTGCACAGGGCCCATCTCCCGGAAGCGTTTTCTGGAATAATAACTACGAATTAGGTTTTGTAAGGAAACGGTATTTTATCCGCCGTCCCCTTAACGATTCGGGAAGCATGCACGAAAAGCGCCGACCCATGAAGGATCGACGCTACGCCTGAATGCGGTTCAAGTTAGCTTTGAATTGCTCCGTATGGAGGGGAAACCGGCAAGCGGACGATAAACACGCTCCCCTCGCCCACGCGGCTCTCCGCCCGAATCGTGCCGCCGTGGGCCTCCACGATCGACCTCGAGATCGACAAACCCAGACCGGCTCCGCCGGATTTGCGCGTGCGCGACGATTCGCTCCGGTAAAACCGGTCGAATACATGCGGAAGGTGCTCCTCGGGTATACCTGAGCCGTTGTCTGCCACGGACAGCTCGACATGGTCTTCGGCCTCTGTCAGAGCGATTCCTATTCTTCCATTGTCAGGGTCCGTGTGCTGGACAGCGTTGTGGAACAAATTCAGCACGACTTGCTTCATCTTGTCGGCGTCGTACAGACACTGTGTGCCGGCATCCATGCGGAACGACACCTCCCGATTCCCGGCAAGCAGGCGCATCTGGTGCTCCATTTCTTTGGCCAGCCGGTCGAGCGCGCCTTCGCGCATTTCCATGATCGGGGCCCGGTCCATTTTGGCCAGCAGCAGCAGATCGCGAACGAGCTTGTTGATCCTCTCCGACTCGCTGTGCATGCTTGTCAGTGCCTTGTGCAGCTGGTTCGGCTGGTTCATCGCGCCGCGAAGCAGCACTTCCAGAAAGCCGTGGATCGAGGTAAGCGGCGTTCGCAGCTCATGGGAAGCGTCGGCGATAAAACGCCGCATCTGCTCCTTCGCCTCTTTTTCCGCCGCAAACGACGCCTCCAGCCTCTCCAGCATCCCGTTGAACGACAGCGCCAAACGGTCGACCTCCATTTGCCCTTGGCGTGCGGGCAGCCGTTCATCCAGACTTCCGGCATCGATGCGGCCGACCGTGTCCACCATTTTCGATAAAGGCACCAGCGTCCGTCTCATGACCGGAATGAAGGAGAGCAGCCCGAGGAAAAGCGCCAGCAGCGACAGCGAGACGAAGGTGATCAATTGGCTGACCGCCACATCGTTCAGCGGAGCCGTGCTCGTGCTGAGCTGTACGACTCCGAGTATGCGTCCCCTCATATCGATCTGCTGCAGAACGACAAGCTGCTCGTTCCCTTGGTCGTCGCGTGTAATTTTATAATTCAGCCTCATTTTCTTCTGCAGCGCTTCGTCGTAGTCCTGCTGCGGCAGCTTGGGCGGCGTGCGGGATTCCGGCCAATTGGACAAATTGGTCATGTTGCCCGAAAGGTCGATGACGGCCAAAGTCATGTCCGGGAGAAAAAACATCGGCCCCCGTCCCCGCCCCATCCCTTCGGAAGCTCCTTCCGGATTCGCCAGAACGTCCCGCGGAACCGACTGCAGCTGATTTTGCATCGTCTCCGCTTTGTTCTTGAACAGGAACTCCCGCATCACGACATATTGGAATATGCCGATAAACAGCAAAATGACCGCCAAGACGAGCAAGGAACGGGACAGCAGCTGAAAGCCGAGCGAATGAGGCGTCAAAATGGACGGGAGGCGCAGCTTCAGCTTCATGTGGCATCCACTCTGTAGCCGGCTCCGCGCAAAGTGCGGATGACGCGGTGCTCTTTATCCCGCAGCTTGTCTCTGAGGGAACGGATGTATACTTCCACGATGTTTTCCTCCCCGCCGAAATCGTAGCCCCACACCTTGTCGAGGATGACGCTTTTGCTCAGCACGAGTCCGTGGTTGATGACCATGAACTTGAGCAGCTCGTATTCGGTCGGGGAAAGCTCCAGCACCCGTTCCTGGTAAGCGATTTCCTTGCGCCGGTCATCGATGCGGAAAGGGCCGATCAGCACTTCTCCGAGCAAATTCGGAAACTGGTTGCGGATTCTGGCATGGATGCGGGCGAGCAGCTCCTCGAAGCTGAACGGCTTGACAACATAATCGTCCGCACCCAGCGTAAGCCCTTTTACGCGGTCGTCCACTTCGTCTTTGGCGGTCAGCATAATGATGGCGACGTTCTCCGTCTTCTTCAGCAGCCGGCACACTTCGAACCCGTCCATGCCCGGCATCATGACGTCGAGAATGACGATATGAGGCTGGAACTGTTTGGCCAGCGTGACGGCGGTAATGCCGTCCGGGGCCGTCTGCACCTCGAAGCCCTCGCCCACGAGCCCCATCTCGAGAAATTGCAAAATATTCGGCTCGTCATCGACAAGCATGATTTTAATTCCTTTTATTTGAGCCATACGATCTCCTCCGACCGCTCCAGGTTATCATTTCCGGTTCTACGCTCTATTATCGGGCATGCAGCTTACTCCACTCTGAACGCTGCCTGAAAGCCGGCTGAACGTTTCGGATTCAGCATACAACGAAATTACGCGGCGTACAACCCGGCGACCCCGCGCTATGCCGCGACGCCGCATAGTTTCGGGGGCCGTACATATGTTTACTTAGAGCGCATCAATTCCGGTAAAGGGGCAATCGATTTGGGCTACTATGTCGAGGTGGAGCATGGAGTGAAATTGTACGTCGAGGACGTTGGCGTCGGGATTCCCGTCCTGCTTATTCACGGATGGCCGGTCAATCATGAAATGTTCGAATATCAGGCAGCTCAGTTACCCAAATACGGCTACCGGTGCATTCAAATCGACCTAAGGGGATTCGGCAAGTCGGACCGTCCCTGGACGGGCTATTCTTATAATCGGGTGGCCGACGACATCCGCATCGTCATCGATGCTCTGCGTCTCCGCCAATGCCGGTTAGTCTGCTTCTCCATGGGAGGGGCGATCGGCATCCGCTATATGAGCCGCCACCGGGGACACGGCGTGGCCCAGCTTGTGCTGATGGCGGCCGCTGCTCCTTCCTTCACGAAAAGGCCCGGCTTTCCTTACGGCATGACTAAAGAGGAGGTCAATGCGCTGATCGCGCAGAACGATACGAACCGACCGCAAATGCTGCACGATTTCGGCCAATCGTTCTTTGCGAGCACCGTAACGCCAAGCTTCCGCAGTTGGTTTCACTCTCTCGGTCTGACTGCGTCCTCTCACTCGAGGATTTGCGGCCGGATCTTCCGAACGTTCATGCCCCTACGACGATTTTCCACGGCAAGCTGGACAAAATATGCCCGTTTCCGCTCGCCGGACAGCTCCACAAAGGAATCCGCGGCTCGGTGCTGCTGCCATTCGAGAAGAGCGGCCACGGCATCTTCTACGATGAGCTCGGGCTTTTCAACGACCGGCTGATAGCGGTGCTCGGGCAGCTCGGACGTTAATCCGAAAAGAAAAGACTGTCGCCAAGCCCTCTGAGGGTCTTATCGACAGTCCGCATGGATGGAGCCGGTTTCGAGCCTGCTCGTCTTTGCCTTAGGAAACGGTCACCGCCGGGGCTTGCCCCCCGGGTTGTTTGTTTTTGCGGTGGGATGCAACGAAGTAGCCGAGCGTCAATGCCGCAAACACAATCGCGAATATGCCCAGTACCGCGGCGTTTTTCCACATCGACGCGTAATCGCCGCTCGAGATGACGTCCTTCAAGCCGGCAACCGAATACGTCATCGGCAGCCACGGCGTCACTTTTTGCAGCCAATCCGGAATCAGCTCCAGCGGGAACGTGCCGGCCGAGCTCGTCAATTGGAAGATGAGGACGACGATCGCTACGAAGCGGCCCGGATTTTGCAGCGCCGTAACGAGAAATTGAATGAGCATCATAAACGTAATGCTCGTAATGATCGACAATAGGATGAATAACGGAACGCTTTTCACTTCCATATCGAGTATGAACAGCAGCGCCGCATCGGCGATCAGCGCCTGAACGGCTCCCACCAGGACAAGCGTCAGCGCTTTGCTCCAAAACCAGCTCCAGCCGCTCGCGGGAAGCACGGCAGGCTCCCGCACGGTGTACACGATCGTCAGAAGCAGTGCCCCCACGTACAAGCCGAGCGACAGGAAATAAGGAGCGAAGCCCGTTCCGTAGTTCGGAACCTCATTGATCTTCTGGACATCCAACTCCACCGGTCCGGCAAACATGTCGTACATCGTGTCCGTCACTTGCAGCCCGGACGTTTGGGCGGTCGCCTCGCTCAGCTTGCCCGACAGCTCGTGCGAGCCGTCGTCCAGCTGCAGCAATCCCGAAGCGACCTGCTGCGCCCCGTTCTCCAATTGGATCGTACCGTCCACGAGAGGATCTACATTAGCCAACAGCTTCGCCAAGCCTGCCTGCAGCTCGGTCGCGCCTCCGGTCAGCTGCTTCGCGCCGGCCGCAAGAGCCGCCCCGCCTTCCTTCGCCTCCGACAGCTTGGTCCCGAATTGCGCCATCCCCGCGGTCCATTGTCCGGCTCCGGCAGCCAGCTTTTGTCCGCCCGCGGCGAGCTGCTGCCCGCCTGCGCCAGCTTCCTTCATTTTGACGTCGAACGCGGACAAGCCTTCCTTCAACTGAACGGCGCCTCCATGCAGTTGTTGCGCCCCGTCGCTCAATTTTTGCTGAGCTTGCGTGTTTTCCGCTAGTCCCGCCGCCAGTTGTTGGCTTGCGGCGAGCAGCTTCTGGACATTGGGATCCTGCGCCAGCTGCGCATTCGATCCGGCCAGCTGCTCGAGCCCTTGCGCCAGTTGCGCAGCCCCTTGCTCCAGCTTCATGGCGCCTGCCGCCGATTGACCGAGTCCCTCGGCCAATTGTTCCGACGCCAACTCGGCTTGCCCGGAGCTCGCGGCAAGCTTGCCGCTCCCTTGAACGAGCTGAGACAAGCCGCCGCTCAAGCTTTCCGAGCCGGCGCCGAGCGATTTCGCCCCATCGCCGAGCGACGCCGCTCCGACAGTCAGCTCCCGCTGTGCCTCGCTCAGCTTGGCAAGTCCGTCGGCCAGATCGTCCGCACCGACGTTAAGCTTGGTTGCGCCTTGCTTCAGCTGCCCGCCGCCCGCTTCCAGCTGTGCGACTCCGTCTTTGAGCGTCACGGAGCCGCTGGCCAGCTTGCTCAAGTTTTGCTCGATCAGCAGCGCGCCTTCCTTCGCCTTCGATGTTCCGTCCGCCAACCGGCCGGCTCCGTCGCTAGCCTTGCCGATGCCGTCGACGAGCAGTTCCATTTGGCCAATCACCGTTTTGGCGTATGTTTCCGTTATTTCTTTATTCAATAATGCTTTCATTTTATCGATCGCGGAGTTGCCTATCTGGGAAGCCAGAAAGTTATAGCTTTCGTTCGGGAGGAAGGAAAGCCGTGCTGTCGTCGGATGATCGGACGTCAAGGTCGTCGTTTTCTCCGAGAAGTCTTCCGGAATTTCGATCGCCATGTAATATTCATTGTTTTTCAGTCCGTCCATCGCCTCTTCCTTGCTTACGAACCGCCAGTCGAATTGACGATTTTCCTTCAGCTTCTCCTCGAATTCATCCCCGACATGCAGCGACTTGCCGTTGAACTGCGTCCCCTTGTCGGCATTGACGATCGCAACCGGCAAATCGTCCAGCCGGCCGTACGGATCCCAGAACGCCCCCAGAAACATGGCGGTGTACAACACGGGAATCAATAGCACGGCCAATACCGGAATGAGCACTTTGCGGTTGCACCCGATCGCGGCCAACTCCTTGCCGAATTGTTTGAACCCTTTCAACATCATTCTCCACTCCTCTTTACATATTGACTATTTTGGTCATATGGTCATTTTATAGTAAAAAAAACGGCTTCCGTTTTAATCCGGAGCCAATCCTGCCTGCAAGTAAAATGGCAACAGCTCGGCGACCTGCCCTTTTCCGAGCGGCTCGTGCGATTTTTTCCAATCGGCGGTCAACGCCATATACAGCTTCAGCATGACAAATGCGGTGATCTCGGGATCGCAGGGCTTGATCTCGCCTTTATCGACGGCCTTCTTCACCTGAATCCGGATGTACCCGACTACCGCCTTCTCGATTTGCTGAATGCCCTCCTGCGCCATCTGCGTGCCGATTTCCTTCACTTCCTGCGTCAGCTTGATAGCAAGCTCATGCTCCTCGCGGAAATCGAGCAGCCGCTCCAGCACCCTATGCAAATTATCGAAAAATTTGCGTTCCGGATCGACCACTTCTTCGGCAACCCGCTTCATTTCTTGAATAAGCTTGTTCATAATTTCCTGGAACAGCTCTTCCTTGTTGGCAAAAAACGTATAAATCGTCCCTTTGCCTACGCCCGCGATCTTGGCCACCTGGTCCATCGTGGTCGCCTTGTAGCCGAACAAAGCAAACGACTTCGCTGCAGCCTCGATAATCAGCTTGCGCCGGTCAACCGTCATCCCGTCACCCCCGATTGAATGACTAAATTTCTATTTTGGTCATTTCGTCAGAATTTATTGTAACACCGTCGTTTTTATATGGCAATACCTTTTTGAGGGTACCCGTCATGAATCCATACGAAAAGAAAGGGCATCGATCTGATTCATCGAGCCCCTTCCTATTGTCGCGACAGCTGATCATTTGGCAAATCGTCCGTCAAACCACGCTTTTGCGGCCTCTACTTCCGTACGGGTCAATTGATGCCCATTTCGCTCCCAATGAACGGTTACATCTGCGCCCGCTTGCCCGAGCAGTTCCTTCAGCTCCTCTGTCTCGCCGGGAGAGCAGATCGGATCGTTACTGCCGGCACCGATAAACACGGGGAGACCGGACAGCTCCGGCAGCTTCAACCCGCGAAGCGGCACCATCGGGTGGTGCAAAATGGCTCCCTTGAACGCATCCTTGAAGTGAAAAAGCAAGCTCGCCGCGATATTGGCGCCGTTGGAATAGCCGACCGCCACGAGGCTGCCCCGATCGAACCCGTGCTCGACCGATGCCTTATCGAGAAATTCGTACAATTCCCGCGTCCGGAAGACGAGATCCTCCTCGTCGAACACCCCTTCGGCCAATCGCCGGAAAAACCGGGGCATTCCGTTCTCAAGCACATTCCCCCGGACGCTCAGGACGGAAGCTGTCGGCGCCAGCGCTTCGGCAATCGGCAGCAAATCCCTTTCCGTTCCACCGGTCCCGTGCAGCAGCAGCAATGTCGGGGCAGCGGGGTCCGTCCCTTGTCTGAATATATGCTTCATTACACATCCGCCTCCAATCGGTTGACTTCGATAGGCGGAAGGCCTTGCTCCACCTGGGAACGGTTCGCCTCCAGCCATCCGGGCAGCATCAGCTTCTCGCCCAGCGCTTCGAAAGGTTCATCAACGGCAAATCCGGGCGTATCCGAAGCAATCTCGAACAAAATGCCGCCTTCCTCCCGAAAGTAAATCGCGTTGAAATATTGCCGGTCGACGACCGGAGTCGGTTGAAAGCCGCTTTGGGCAATATGCTCTCGCCATTTGCGGTGGTCCACCTCGTCTTTGGCCCTCCATGCGATATGATGGACGGTTCCCGCGCCGCCCGCTCCCCAGCCCATCGGCGTACGATTCATATCGATAACATTGCCCAAGTCGCCATATGAGCGGAAACGGACCAATTCTCCTTCTTCCCCCACTTTTTCCAGGCCCATGACCTGCTCCAGCAGCTTTGCCGTTTTATCGGGTGCGAAGCTGTTCAGCACGGCGCCGCCAAAGCCTTTAATCGCTTTGTCCGCGGGAACGCCGCCGAACGCCCACTCGCTGGCCGATCCTTCCTCGCGTTCGACGATTTCCAGTTGAAGGCCGTCCCAATCCTGGAACCGGATATACGTCTCGCCGAATCGCTCCGTTTGCGTGTAGGGGACATTCAGCTTTTGCAACCGGTTCTGCCAAAACTCCATCGATCCGGGCGGAACGACGAACCCCGTATATCCGACCTGTCCCCCTCCGATCCGGCCCCGGCGAGCCGTCGCCCAAGGGAAGAAGGTAATGGCCGTACCCGGACTGCCCGATTCGTTGCCGAAATACAGATGGTACACCTCCGGAGCATCGAAGTTGATCGTTTTTTTCACAAGCCGCAAGCCAAGCACTCCGGCGTAAAAATCGACATTGCGCTGCGCATCGGTCACGAATGCCGTAATGTGGTGAATTCCTGCCGTTTTCATTGTCATCTAATTTCCTCCTCCATATCGTTCCTTATTTTGCCCTGATGCTTGCAATCATGCATGGGCGGGAATTAATCTTAATTTTATATATCTTTAATTTAAGATAATTATACACCTTTGCCGGCCTATTTGCAATACTTGAAATGGAAATAGCTTTTTTGTAACCTATTCTATGCAGGGCCGTAATACAATTAGGAAGACAAAACGAATTTCCCGGAAAAGAGGACTCCTCCATGAATCCGAAACAAATCATCATTGTCAGCACAATGGCAATCGTGATCTCGCTCAGCGCGATGATGCAAAGCGACAAAACTTACGCCAACGCCTTATTTTGCCCTCTCGATAAATCGGCCAACATTTCGCATCAAGACGATTTCCACCAGGCGCTCGGCGCAAGCTCGGACGAGCAAGTATACGATGCGCTGTATTCCGGCCAATCTTTGGCGGATATCGCCAGAGACAACAACAGGGACACACAGCCGATTATCGATCTCCAGGTCGCTCAGCTATCCGAACAATTGGACCTCCGCTTCATGAGCGGAAGCATTACGACGGAGCAGTACGAATCCCACAAGGCGGAGCTGCGCGACCTCATTACCGCCAGCGTGTACGGCAAGCCGTAATCGTGAATTCGGCAGCAAGCTTCTATTAGAAAAACGACCGGAAGGGCGAATGCAATTATGCACTCGCCCTTTATGCTTCCCCTCGACCTACTCCTGACGCACCCCCGTATCCCGATACAACCAGTCCGTGAAGTCCCGTTGATTTTCCTCCGACACCCCGTGATCCTCCGCATACGTTTTGAATGCAAGTCTCTCCGTCCGGCTTTCGAAAAAAGCCGCCGTTTCTTGTCCGACCCAAAGCGGGAATACCCGGTCATACTCGCCGTGGGATATGAATACCGATACGTCCTTAACGCTTCTTAACGGATACTCCTCCTTGACGAAATCCGGTACATAGCCGTTCAATGCTACGATTCCCCGCAGCTGGTCCCCCATTGCAAGCGCAAGCGTCATGGACAAAATCGCCCCTTGGCTGAAGCCGAGCAAATACCGCCTCTTAGGATCCACAGCATACTTCCCCGTCGCGTAATGAATGAACGCCTCCAACTGCTTCACTGCCGCATCGAACGTTTCGCGTATAGGATTGCCCAAGCTTCTCAGCTCGTAATATTGGTATCCCGCGCCCAAGGTCAAATGACCGCGGATGGAAATCGTAATAAATGCCTCCGACAAGGGCTCGGTCAAGCCGGCCATGTTGCGCTCATTGGAGCCTCTGCCATGCAACGTAAAAATCGTAGGATATGTTCGATCCGGATCGTATCCGTCCGGAAAACGAATATCGTACTCGTAAACAGGCTTCATTGCCGTCCCCTCCTCCAGTCGCCATTAAATTCCCGATTTTACGAATATCCGATCTACGGACAACGGCGCTGGCTTGGCCACGCTCAAATAAAGAGCGACCAGCATATAGGCCACGTCCAGCTCGTAGCCCGCCATCTCCCCGCTGCCGAGCAATCCCGCGGAAAGCTTCAGCGTAAGGATCGCTCCGAGGAGCATGATAATGAAGAGAGCCGAAACATACCGGGTAAAAAGTCCGACGATCAGCAGCAGTCCCCCGATTAATTCGAGCGGCCCTATGACGTAGGCCAATGCCCCCGGAACGCCCACGCTGTCGAACCAACCGGCCACGTTTCCGAGGCCCATCCGGAATTTGCTGATGCCGTGCGCTACGAATAAAATGCCCAATACAACGCGCATCAGGGTCGTTACCCAAGCGTTACTTGCCATTATGATCTCCGCCTTTTCACGATATATTATAAATAACAAACAACTATTTGTATTAATAATTTATCGCAAATTTCAGTAGCAAGTCAACAGGAAAATTGTTATTATTAAATTAATATTCATATTACAAATATATCGAGGTGAACTTCGCATGGACATCGGTTCCTCCATACGCGCCATCCGCAAGCGCAAACACATCACGATCGCCCAAATTTGTGAAGAAACCGGATTATCCCAAGGATTCATGAGCCAAGTCGAGAACAACAAAACGTCGCCTTCTATCGCCACCTTGGACAGTATCGCCCGCGCCCTGAACGTCCCGCTGGCCTACTTGCTTCTAAAAAAAGAGGAGCGGATGAACATTGTCCGGAGCGAAGAGCGTCTGGTCACGAAGAGCGGCGCCGACCATTTGAACGTAGAGCATTTAAGCCGTACCAAAAGCATCAGGATGATGATCGTCGAATTTCCGCCCGGAAGCTCGACAGGCGGCACTCCGCACGCGCATGAAGGAGAAGAAGTCCATGTGGTCGTTCAAGGAACGATTCTCGCCGAGCAGGGGGAAGACTCGGCCCGGCTCGGCGTCGGGGATTCGTTCAGCTGGAACGCTTGCACGCCGCACCGGGTGACGAATATCGGCGAAGACACTGCGGTCGTTCTTATAGCCGTCTATACGGAGGCGGAGCAGGAGCACGATTTATTATAACGCCTATCGGCTTTCCCGGGCGTGACAAAAAGAGCCGGACCGTCTTGCTCTTGGTCCGGCTCTCTTCGTCTTCTCCCATATGACCGTTACTGATCGCCGATTTGCACGCCTTTTTTCAGCGATTTCTGATCACTGTTTGTGTTGACAAGTAAGGGCAGCATCTTCGTACCGCGCTGCATCTCGGAGTTGCATTGCCGACAAGTTGGCACCGCCTCGAATGCGAAGTTGTCTCTCATCCAACCGTTGCAACCGTCCTTCGTGCACAACCAGATGGCCGTTAGTTCTTCAGGAATTTCCTCTAACTGCTTTTTCCTTGAATACATAGATGAGCCCCTCCCCTACACAATTTTCCGAAAAGAAGAAAAGCGTCTATCTTGCTGTAACGTTAAAAAAAACTGCCCCAACGTACGCGTAGGGCAGTTTTCTACCGTTAGACTTACAGCTTAACTACGTTCTCCGCTTGTGGTCCGCGGTTGCCTTGTACCACATTGAATTGAACGCGTTGGCCTTCGTCCAACGTTTTGAAGCCCTCGCCGGTGATTGCGCTGAAGTGTACGAACACGTCATTGCCGCCTTCAACCTCGATGAATCCAAAACCTTTTTCTGCGTTAAACCATTTTACTGTTCCTGTTTGCATGGATATGACCTCCACAGTGTTTATTTACATGATTTTTCTTTTTCGGTTACGAAAATAAAAATTCACATATTGGAAAAGGCACCATTTTTCATAATAGCAACCCTTTACAATATGTGAATAGGTTTCAATCATGGTTAATTACATGATACCACGTTAAAATTGGAAAAGCAAATTTTTCTCAAGATTATTTTCCAAATGATCCATCGGTCTAAATCCGGCCTCGGATGCCGTATCGGATAGGGGACAAATAACGGCGTCCGACAACGAATGCCGCGCATACATATGAATATAAGGAAAGCTTAAAGGAACGAGTACGATCGTAAAGGGCAAGCCACAGGACGAGAAAAGCGCGATCGATAGACGATGCGGCTGCAAATGTGCCGCCAGACCGAAAAGGAAAAGACGGCATAAACGACGCGCAAAGCGTGGCAACGTGCTTCGAGCGAAAACTTTTTTCTATTATGCGATCGGCAACGGGGCGCAAACAACGTTCACCAATCGTGATCGGCTCCCCGCTACGGCAGCAAAATACCGTATCTGCGACGCTTACCCTTCACCCATGTGTTCGTGGACGGGCTGCTGCAATCCCCCAGAAGCTATCTCGTGCGCACCGCCAAGCTCCGGTTTCTTTCCAAGCTGGCGCCGGTACGCGCGGCCCGCATTATCGCCGAATTCGTAGCGATCATTAAGAAGGCCTAGAAAGTCCGGAAACTTTCCAGGCACCGTTCGAGCGAAGCGTATTAGGCCGTTCCGATGTCGACGATCGTATATACGATTCTGGCGAATTGCGGAATCGTTCCGGCCGTTGCGGAAGTCAGCTCCAATACGGTCGCGGTCGCATCGGTAATGAGCCCCTCTTCCTGCTTTTGTCCGTCGATATACAACTCGTAGGCGTATTGGTGCCCCGCTACCGGCACGCTAACGTCTATGAACGCTGCGGCCGTAGCTCCCGTATCGGTTAGCCAGGTTTGAGGCCCGATCCCGATATCGACGGGAGTAGCCGCCGCCAAAGCAATAGCCGTCGGCGCAGTCATGAAATAATTGGTGATCGTATTCGTGATGACCATGCTGCGCGGCAAGATCAAATCTGCCATGCTGCAACACCTCCTTTGTTTACTAGTAAATTCCATCCCTCCCTTTTCGGAAACGGACATCTCAACTATCCATAAAGCCTGATTATCGCGCTTGCCAGGCCTCTGCTCCATTTCCAAAGCTGGCAATAAGTTGACACCTCCACCGGCCAATGCTATGTTGGACGTGATCGGCATTCCGCGATAACGCGGGGTGCCATCTGTACTTTTGCCGGTTTTCTTACATTTAATGTTACTTAAGCGTCGGGAGGTGAGCCGCCCCGAGACAAGCACGAACAATTCGTTATCCAATACTTAGCAAAGGGTGATGTTCCGATGATTCAAGTCAAAGAATTCGTAGACACCGACAAGTCCTATGCCGAGAAGAGAGCGAATGAGTTTCTGGCGGAACTGAAGGAAGATCAAATCGTCAATATTTGCTACGGGTCCATCATGAAACCGTCTCCGTCGGGCACCGTTTATCCGAGAAGCACGATACTGGTCGTTTATAAGACGGGCGGGGAGGACTCGAAGTGATCGCTCCCGCGTTGGCCCGGTATCCCCTTGCACAGAGCGGTATCTACACGGAGCCATAGTGCCGGCAGCCAAACAAGCAGCCTGACCTCGTTGGAGGCGGCTGCTTGTTCGGTTGCGCATCGATATCCGCTCGGATCCGATCCGATAATGATGGATTAACTAATAGATCTCCTCATGCAAATCGCCGCGGTTCATATATTTGATCTCCTCTACCCTGACCTGAACCTCTCCGGAAGGTATTTTGAGCTGATACGTTCCGTTCGTTCTCGTCATCAGCAGTTGGGAACCGATGGGAGACAAGAATGAGATTTTGTTGGCATTCGGATCCGCTTGATGAGGAAACACGATCGTATACGATTCGGTGAAATCGTCTTCTACATAGCATAGCTTCACCTGGCTGCCGATCAATACGGCGGAGGTTATGCTTTCTTCGCTGAATTCGGCCAATATTTGTTCGAGCGTCGAGGAATAAGCGGTAAGCGTTTGATCAATCTTGCTCCGTTCGTGACCGTAGCTCGGGCAATATTGGTCCAGGAAATGCGTCTTCTCGTCATTCAAATAAATAAGCTGGCTGATCAGCTGCGTCCGGGAGCCGTTCAATGCGAGACTATGGCTCATAGTAGATCTCACCTCCTAAACGAAGCTTCTCCACTGCGACAGTGATGACGGCTTTTCTCATATCGTTTTCCTCCTATAGCAAGATAGGCCTCCGCATATCGGGGCCTGCAGCTATCGTATCAAATTTTCCGAATTAAATCCATCGAAGCGTTTACACGCCCGCACGCGCAAAATAGCCCCGCAAAGGCGGAGCTTCTGCTTCGAAACCGACAACTTTGCGGGACCTCCGGATATTTCTATTACCGGCTCAGAGACGCGAAAACCCTTCTTCCTCAAGGTATTCCTTCGCTTCCTCGTACGTTTCGAATATCGCGTCCAGATCCATTCCGGCGAAAATGTACCACATCTGATCTTCGTCTTCGAATTTGAGCGTAAGCGACTGCTTCTTGTCGTTCGCCCACTGCTCTTCCCGAGCTTTCGCGGCTTTGCCGGACTGGCGGGCGCCCGATGACGTCAAAGAACGAATCGACTGTCCGATCAGGGCTCGAAGCTCTTCCTCGGACAGCTCGCGAATACTGACGAACCCTTTCTCGTCGGTGTCGTATTGCTTCAGAAGACCCGCGTACACATACCCGTTGCCGTTCGGATGCAGATGGTACAGAACGTTCTTTTTGTCATACGCGCTTTTCTCGTAGTGATAATTTACGCGACCGAGGGATACGTCTTTGCGCTGCAGCTCGGGGAATGAATCCGCAATGGCAAGCTTTTGTTCAAAACTGAGCATAAAGTGGCCTCCATGTAACAAATGGTTCCCTTCATTATAGCACTGTATCCTATACCCGACGAACGATCTGGTCGATTTCGCTTTTCAGCAACAAATAGCGATGGACGCTTCTCATAATCGGAACTTTGGTCAGCTTGTTTTTATCCACATACTGTTTCATCTCGTCTTTGGAGAGACCGATGAAATTGCCCGCTTCCGTAACGGTTAACACAACTTCATTGCTTGTTGCATTAAACGTCTTTTTCACTTTTTGGTTCCAGTCCGCAAATTCACGCATAAATCGGCCCCCTTCTCGTTGTCGAAAAAAAACAATGCCCCAAACGCGATGTTCGGGGCATTGGCTTCAAAGGTTTCTTACAGCTTTACGACATTCTCGGCTTGCGGTCCGCGATTGCCTTGTACCACATTGAATTCAACGCGTTGGCCTTCGTCCAACGATTTGTAGCCGTCTCCGACAATCGCACTGAAATGTACGAATACGTCGTTGCCGCCTTCAACCTCGATAAATCCGAAGCCTTTTTCTGCGTTAAACCATTTTACTGTTCCTGTTTCCATGGGAACACCTCCTAGAAAATTACATGAGCTCTTTATTTCGTTAAAATAAAAAATTCACATATTGTACAAGGTTATTTGTGTCAAAATAATAACCCTCTACGATATGCGAATTCAGGTCATATTCCAATAAGAAGATTATACCGCAGTCGAATCAAAAAAGCAAATAAATATCAGGTTGTTGAGAACGCGAGCAAGAAGAGGAAGCGATGAAGGCAAGGAGTTGGGGAATGCGCCGTTTGCAGCTAACCTTATTTCTTCCCCCTCCACCGCAACCCCGTTACCGTTACATGCCGAATACGGATGGATGCCTTACCGATTTTTTGCCGACGACATAATAACCCAAGCCCATGTAGCTGATCCCCCAGAGAACAGCTCCCCAATTGGATAGCGCCGGAATGAACATAATCGCCGGGAAGAGCAGGAACAGGACGACCGGCCAGGCCGGGAGAATTCGCGCGCGGAGCGTCTGGACGCAAAACCCGATTGTGCCGAGCATCGCCGCCGTCGAGTTGATCGTCTGCAACGGCGCCACGAACGGTTGATCTTCCGCCATAACGCCGAGCATCGTAGACCATACCAAAGCGGCGGTAAGCGTACTGCTGATCGACAGGAGCAGCACGGACGCCAGGCCGGTGATCCCGAGTCGATGCGCCTGATACAGGTAGACGCCAAATATCCCGACCCCCATAAACAGACAAGCAATCAAGCCGAACACCAGCTCCTGAACGCTGTTCTCTCCCCATATGAGGGCACTGGGCGTCATGCCGATCCTCGCGATCCCGCCCAATATGGCGACTCCCGCCAACGCTGTAGCGACCCGCTCCAAATTCATGTTCATCATCCCTTCGATCCATTATTCGTTCTTATACTACAAAGGTTGCCGCCGGCTAGCCAGTGACACGATGTAACCGATTTTGTCATCGGCGGCTTGGCTCGGGACAGTGTTTAAGCCGCCACCCGCACCGTTTACATCCTATTGGAACTGCGGTAATCTAAGGGTACCGGGAGGCGGAGATGAACTTGAGCTTTATACGGACGATGCTGCGCCATTTTGCACCATATAAGCTGCTGTGCGGCATATTTTTATTTGGCATATTCGTAGAGGCCGCTTATGCGGTGGCGGCTCCTTTGAGCTTGAAATATATGGTCGATGAGGCTTTCACGCCCAAAGACTTCACGATGTTTATGATTATTTTGGGCATATTGCTTGGCGGCGGTTTTTTCAATATTTGCGCTGGCGTCCTCGGAGACTTTACACTCGGCAAGCTGAGCGGCGAAGTGATCCGGAGACTGAGAACGGAGCTGTTCGATCACCTGCAGCTGCAGTCTCTTCCGTTCTACCGGCGCTATCGGGTCGGGGATCTGGTCACGCGCTTCTCCGCGGACATGGCTTCCATGGAGAGAGTGATCCGCTTCTCGTCTCCTTTATTTCTGAAAGAAGCTTTAAGCGTCCTGCTCGGGCTCTTCATGCTGTTTTCCATCGAATGGAAGCTGACGCTTGCCATGCTCGCCGGCTCCATGCTGATGTTCGTCGGCCCCCGGATGCTGCAGGGCCGCACGGAAGCGGCCAATGCGAATTATAAAGAAGCTCAAGAACGCTTCTCCAATGCGATCGACGAGACGGTCAAAGGTCATAAAACGATTAAGGGGCTGCATCAGCAGAACCGGATCCGGGAACGGGCCCGCAAGCAAATTTCCGAGCTGTTTTCGTTCGGCCTGCGTCTGCACCTGTTCAACTCTTTGATGGAACGGCTGCCCGTAACGGCTTTGCTGATCATGAACGGGATTATGATCGGCTTCGGCGGCTATTTGATTTTTCAGGACGAGATGACGGTCGGCGGCTTCATGGCGTTTTTCACCCTGTTTTTGAGCGTAGGCCAATCGGGCTCCAATTTGGCGTTCCTCATTCCGACCCTGATCGAATCGGGCGTCAGCTTCCGGCGCGTCGCGGAAATATTCGAGTCCCCGCCCGGCGTTCCGGAGGCGGAGAACCCGATAGAGCTATCTTCCGGCATAACGTCGATCCGCATGGATCATGTTACCTTCGGCTATACGGAAGATGCCGACCAGTTGCGTGACGTTTCCGTGCGCATTGCGGGCGGAAGCTATGTCGCTTTCGTCGGGCCTAGCGGTTCCGGCAAAAGCACCGCGCTGCAGCTGCTATCCCGCTTCTACGATCCGAAGCAAGGCTCGGTAGCCATAGACGATCACGACTTGCGTACCGTAAGCGAGGCTTCATTAAGAAGGCTATCGACTCTGGTTACTCAAGATACCTTTCTCTTTAACGCCACGATCCGGGAAAATCTGCTGCTGGATGGCGACCAGTCCGCGGAATCGGACATGGTCGAAGCGGCGAAGCAAGCCAATATCCATGACGCCATCTCCGGTTGGCCGGATGGTTATGACACATGGATTCATCATGAAGGCGGGTCCTTGTCCGGAGGCGAGCGCCAGCGTGTATCGCTTGCCCGGGCGCTGCTGAGAAAGCCCGAGCTGCTGCTGCTCGACGAGGTGACGGCCGCGCTGGACCCTGCTACGGAAGCGGATATCAACCGATTGATTCGACGACTGCGCGGGGACAAGACGATTGTTTCCGTCACCCACCGTCTCGCCTCCGTCGTCGATGCGGATGCCATCTATGTATTCCAGGACGGCCAAATCGCGGAATACGGCACCCACCGGGAGCTTCTAAGCAAGAACGGGCTGTACTCCGGTTTGTGGGAGAAGCAGCACGGGTTTCACCTGTCTCAGGACGGACTTCATGCAACGGTCGAGGTCGACCGGCTTGCGAAGCTGCCTTTTTTCGAAGGGATCGAGCTTCCGCTGCTTCGGGATATCGCCACCCTGTTTTCAACCGAAACTTGTCAAGAAGGCGACGCTATCGTGCGTGAGGGCGAGGAAGGAAATAAATTTTATATCATTGTCCGCGGCAAGTTCGAGATCATGAAGCAGCTGGCGGGGGAAGGCGAGAAGCGGGTAGCCGTTCTGCAGGACGGCGATCATTTCGGCGAAATCGCGCTGCTCAAGGGCATTCCGCGGACCGCAACAGTGAGAGCTGCGGGGCCCTCCGTGCTGTTGTCCGTAAGACGGGAAGCTTTCCATAGATTGACGGCCGAATATCCGCAGATGTTGGCAACGCTCGAGCGTACGCTGCAGAAGCGCATTTGACCGCTCCTAAGTAAAGGAGGATATGCCATGACCATGCACTGCAAACGCTGTACAACCGATGAAGACTTCGCCAAAGTCTGTTTGTTCGTTCTCGATAACAAACACGAGCTGCATCGATCTTTTTATACCATGGACATGGTGGAAGTGCTGTATACGTATGTGACTCAAGCCCATATGGTTTTCGTCGAAGACGCCGATAATCGGGTCATCGGGGCATCCGCCTATTACCACGGAACTCCGGAACGGGATTTTCAGGACAAAGATATCGCTTTTTTGGACATGGCTATTGCCGACAAAGCTTATCGGGGTACGCGGCTCTTTCTTGTCGGACTTCAATATATGGTGAACCAGATCGCCCAGGAGCACACGGAGGTACAGGAAATCAGGCTGGCCGCTCTTGCGGATAATGCATATTTGTGCAGGTTGTATTCCAAATTTACCGAGACCAGCTATTCGCGTGCAGGGACGGAGCTCGAACAACTCGTGTTTTGTGTCAAAATTAACAAATTAAAGGCTATCTTAAGGAAATACGGTAGGGTATAATTACAGCAGTGATACCGATGTGATACAAGAGAAGGAGGAGTACCCAATGATCATAATACCCCCTAGCATTAACAAGAAAAACGGCAGCAGTCTCGGAAGAATCGTTATTTTGAACGATGCTTTGAGAGCACAGCCGAAGTAATGCCGTTCCAGTTTCGTCCTTGTAACATGGAAATGGACCACAAGGCATATATGCATTTTCTGCTCCAGCATCACGACGGACTGAACTTGCCCTATCCGTTTGCCATGAAGCTCAGCTTTATGAGTAGCCCTCTGTTGTTCGGGAAGGCCATCCTCGTAATCGATGAGGAGCCTTACGAAATTGCCGCTGCCGCAGGGTTCGTATACGGCACGGGCGCCAATGAGTATCAGGATCGGCACATATGCCAAGTAGAGGTTGCCTTTATCCGGGAGGAATACAGGCGAACCTCTTTGTTTATACGCGGATTGCACGCGCTCGCCGCGGAGATGAAGGCCGGCAACCCCGACGTCGAACAGGTTCAGTTCTGGGCTCCTGCAGGTCAGGAGAATCTGGAGAAGCTTCTGTCCAAACTAGTCGCTCTTCCCGGTTCGACGAGATCGATCGTAAACGATTTGGCGTTCTATACCGTCCCCTTCCGGGAGGTAGAGTCTTATTGCCATCGATTCGGGAGCCGTGCTGAGCCGTAAAGCGACGCCGGCGCCTGCCGTTGTGAACCTGGGACTGTCGAGTAATATCGGCAGTCTTTTTTCGTCGGGAAGGGACCTTTCATAACGATAGCGACTGAGAGTAATAGATTACAAGAAGCAACCCGCGTTAGCCGGCTGCTTCTCTTTACTGTCCGCATTTTTACAATAGAACCGATATTTATTTATATGTATTTACAAATTTCGACAATGATAGACTTCCAATTCTTATACAATACATACAGGTACTACAATTGATTCGCGATTATAAAAGGAGGCGCACCATGCTTTTGCAGCAAAAGCGGAACATACTCATTTTCCTGATTTCTCTATTATTTTTATCCGGTCTCGCCATTCCCGTACGAGGGTTTGCCGAAGACGGTAACGGCACGATTACGGCAGCATCGGAAGCGCGGTTTAACGAAAGCGAAATTGTTCCGGGAAAAGTTATGGTCAAATACAAAAACGATGCCGGCAACGGAGACCAGAGCGTGCAAGCCCGGTCTTTCGCTTCTTCTTCGTTTACGGTCTTATCCTTTAACGAACAAATCTCTGTAGCCGATAAGCTGGCGGAACTCGGGCAAAACCCCGAGGTAGAGTACGCAGAGCCCGTCTATAAAATCCATCTCATCGCCTCCTCGTCGAACGACGCCGTCTCCGGCGCGGTATATTCCGGCTCCGAAGAGTATAAGCGGCAATGGGGAAAGCTGGCGACCGGTTTGGCGGACATGAGCGCCTTCTCGTCCCGTTCGCAAAATGAACAAATCACGGTCGCAGTCATGGATACGGGAGTGGATATGAACCATCCCGCTCTGCAAGGCTCGATCGTCCCGGGCTACGATTTCGTCAACGGCGATGCCGTCGCTCAAGACGACAACGGCCATGGTACGCACGTATCCGGCATCATCGCCTCGAATTCGGTCGACGGATCCGTTTACGGAATTGCCCCGGGCGTAAAGATCATGCCCCTCAAAGTGCTGGACAGCAAAGGAGTCGGAGACTCGGAGCAGCTCATAAACGCTCTGCAATTCGCCAAGACCCATCAGGCCGACGTCATAAATATGAGCATAGGCATTGGCGGCAACAGCAAAGCGCTGCATGAAGCGATCAAGGATGCCTATAGTCAAAACATAGTGCTGGTGGCGGCGGCAGGGAATGAGAGCAGCCATTGGATTTCGAATGAAGCCGGACAGCTCGACATTCCCACCTCCGATACAAAGCGTTACGTATCATTGACCAATTACCCTGCCGCTTACGAAGAAGTGATAAGCGTCGGCGCCATCGGGCAGATGCCGGACCGAAGCTTTGCTCTGGCCGATTTCTCCAACATCGGGAAGGTCGATATCGTTGCGCCCGGAGTCGATATTTATAGCACCGCCTTGGGCGGAGGGTATGTGTACAAATCGGGTACGTCCCAGGCTACTCCCATGGCCGCCGGATTGGCCGTGCTATTGAAAGCGACGAACAAAGCTTTGGGTGCCGAGGATATCCGTACGATTCTTAAAACTTCGGCGAAATCGGTAGAGCTGGTGACTTTGCGCGGCAAGACCTACACGAACCTGACCGTCTCTCCCAATACATACGTTTCCAACTCGATGGCTTACGGAGATGGCCTGATCCAAGGAAGTCGGGCATTTCTGATTCCAAGGCTCAAGCTGAAGCCGGTAATCGCGAACTTCCCGGGGAGCCAACAAGTGACATACGACGCGACTTTGCTCAACGTTCGCAATACGGTAGTCAAAGCTTCGTATGAAGTTTCTCTGGAAATCCGATTCTACAAAGATACGATTCTCGACCGCGATATGGACACTAGCAGTTCCCTCGGATTTGGTTCCAAGCGGAATTTGGCGGAAGGATATACAAGTCTATCCGCTACGGTCGGCAACTTCAATTCCGCGTACTATATTTATTTGTACGCCACTTGGAAAGAGGCACTCCCTGGCGGCGGATTTTATACGCATCGCTCCAACGCGGACACGTTCCTGAAGCGCCCTTCGGCGCCGATCGTCAGTCTGCAGTCGGGAACGTACACGGGAGAGCAAACGGTAAGGATCACCTCTCCCTATCAGGATGGGCGCCTGTACTATATGCTTCAAACGATTGACAAAACCTTTACCGGCAGCTCCGATGCTCGCGGCGGCAGCTTGCAGATTACGCAAGATTCGATCTTGACCGTCGCCACGCTGCTCTATGATCTATACAGTGACGACGCCGTCTACCAATACCTGATTAAGCCAAAGGCGGTCACGCCCGTTGGCGGCGGCGGCGGTGGTGGTGGTGGCGGCGGGGGCAGCAGCCAGTCGCCTCCGTCCAAAGATGCCGACGGGAAAATGAGCTATACGTTGAACCCTCCGCGAATCGATTTGTTAATCTCGCTCGGTTCCGGCTCAAACGAGCTGCTGCTGGATGCCAGAACGAAAGAAAAGCTGGACAAGCTCGCCGTAAAATTCGATGCCGATATCATTCCGAAAGCTTGGAGCCGCGACAAGTCGCTCGTCATCAAATCCAATGAGCTTACGGTATCGTTTCCGCCCAATGCTTTCGAGGTGAACAATCAAAATAATACGATTCAGTTTACAGCGGCTATGGATGCTGCGCCAGCCATCCCTAATTTTGCTGCCGCTTCGTCTATATACGATCTGACTATAACGGAAAAAGGGGACCCGATCCCTTCATTTGCCAAGCCCGTTCAGGTCACCTTCCCTTACGATAAGACGAAGGTGAACAATCCGCAAAATCTCGGCGTGTATGTACTCGATGAAAAAACCGGCGCATGGACCGGCTTGGGCGGAACGCCGAGCGAGTCCGGCGCGATTACGGCGTCCCTGCCGCATTTCTCCAAATACGCGGTTTTGGAGAAATTGCCGGCAACCGATAAACAACAGCCGCTTCCCGCCGCGCGGACTTTTGCCGATATCCAAAATCATTGGGCCAAGCCGGAAATCGAGAAGCTGGCCGCGGCCCGGCTAGTAGACGGGGTTGACGATACGTCCTTTAGACCGGACGCCGACATGACCAGAGCCCAATTCGTAACCTTGCTCGCCAAAGCCTTGCAGCTTCAGAGCCGCGGCACCGCCAAAACGTTCCGTGATGTCACGGCCGACGCCTGGTATAACAAATCGGTATATGCGGCCCACGAAGCCAACATCGTAAGCGGCGTAAACGAAACCGACTTCGCTCCCGATGCCCCGATCACCCGCGAGCAAATGGCTGTCATGATGGTGAACGCCTACTTGCACGCGACGGGGAAAAAGCTGTCCGATCTGGTTATCACCCAGGAAGTGAAGTACTCCGATGAGGGTAGCATCAGCGATTGGGCCAGAGCTTACGTTAGAGCCGCTTCCGGACTGGGCTTGGTAAACGGAACCGAGGCGGGCAACTTCGCCCCGGCCGATCCTAGTACGCGAGCCCAAGCCGCGGTCGTTCTTTATCGGATGCTGGGGAAAATCAAATAGATGATTGCCGGAGAATGAAAATGAAACGGAGCCTTTGTGTGAGAGGGCTCCGTTTTATTTTTGATAAAAAAAGGAAATATTGAAATCCTAACTTCATACTGCCCGCAGAAGGGAATTGGATGAATGGACAAAAAAACGGTACTGAAGTTAGGGTTATTGTGCAGCCTTATATTCCTATCTTCTTGTGCGGCGAAAGATGGGACACGATCCCAATCGATAAAAGGACATTCCACGAACACGGACCCGGGAGCAACCGTCAACACCGATTCGGAAGCGGAAGCCCCCGATACTGACCCTGAGCTGTATGTTGGAGATTTAGGAATCGAGCAGCTGATCTATCGCTACCGCGTAAGGAGCTTTGCCGCTGCGGATCCGAATGCGCAACCGTTATTGGATCCTAACGGGTTTCCTCTTATCCGGCGCTCCCCCCTCCCTTCCATCCGTCCGATCAAAGGGAGCTATGCGGAGAATATCGTCAAAACCGCCACAACTTATATGGGCACTCCTTACCTATACGGCTCTGACCGAACCGAACCGTCCTCTTTCGACTGTTCCGATTTTACGCGTTGGGTGTTCCTGTCTGCCTTGGGCATGGACCTGCCATGGGATTCAAGGAGTCAAGCCGCCTATGTCAGAGCCTTTTCCAAAAAAACCTATACGTCGCTGGAACATGCGCAACGCGGTGATTTGTTGTTTTTCTCAAGCTATCGGGGCAATAAAGCATCCGACTACATAGGCTTAAAGCCATCCGATAGGCCAATATCCCACATGGCTATTTATTTGGGGAATGGCAGGATCATTCATTGCGCTTCCAAAAAGAGCGGAGGTGTCCGTATCGATGAAATGAATTGGAGACAGCTGAACATCCGCTTCTTGTTCGGAGGCGGGATTCTGCCTTGACTACAACGGAATACGCACCTTGAACGTACTGCCCTCGCCTGGCGTGCTGTCCGCATGAATAGTACCCCGACCGGCGGCCACGATCGTTTTGGCGATCGCCAGACCGAGACCGTGGCCGCCGGCTTTGCGCGTTCTCGCCTTATCCTGGCGATAGAAACGGTCAAAGATGCGGGGAAGCGATTCGGCGGCAATGCCGATACCGCTATCCTTAACTTCGATTGCGAGGAAGCGGCCCCCCTTTTCCATGCCCTCGGCAAGCCTTACATCTACGGATCCGCTCGCCGGCGTATATTTAACCGCGTTATCGATTAACAGGACAAGCAACTGCTTCAATTTCTCCGCGTCCCAATTCACCGTCAGCCCATCGGGAGCATCCAGCTTAATGACAATATCCTTGGCTTTGGCCAATGGCAGGAGCTTATGGATCGCGCTTTCGGAGACCTCCCTTAGATTAAACAAGGAACGGTCCAGCGCAAATTCGCCTGCCTCGGATCGGGCCAACCGCAGCAGATCGCCGGCCAGCTTCGTCATCGAATGAACCTCCTCCTTCATGCCGTCCAGTACGTTGTACGAGAAGGAATCGTTCTCGGTGCGCGCATCAAGCTGAAGCGCTTCGATCGATGTCAGCATGACGCTTAGCGGAGTGCGCAACTCATGGGAAGCATCGGCAACGAACTCACGCTGTCTCGCATACATGTTGCCGATCGGTATAATCGCTTCCCGCGCCATTAGATGGCTGAGCCATAAAGCCAAGCCAAAGAACAGCAGCGCCATTCCGATCAGCAGAACGAGCAGCAAACGGAACAAATCGTGCTGGAATGTAACTTCCTTGCCTATGTATAAGGCGGCGATCCGTTCCCCCTTCCACAGCAGCTCCCGCTCCGTGACAAGGAATCTCGCATCCGTTAGCCGGCTCCGGCTTCCTTCCCCGTCCAGAGACGGATTGTCGATCATCTGCATAGTAATCTGCTCGATCCCATCCCGTTTGAACCGGCCCTTGCGGATCGACTCCATCACCTGAGTGCGCAGCTCGGGCTGAATCTCATTTTCCAGCTCCATCGTCCCATTCTCGGCAATCAAGTAATAGAACGATTGATCGGCGCTGATCGAGAACGCATCCTCTATTTCGCGCGGGGGACGTCTATTAGGATTCTCGTCTTGATCGGCCCAGTTCTGCAGCAAACGGATTTCGCTGTCGGCGATCTCGTTCAGACGATTCCGCTGATCGCTCCATATGAGCAAATATAGCAGGCCGTACACAATGACGACGAACAAACCGAGAAACACAACAAGCACCCCGCTATATTGCAAGGTGAGCTTATTACGCGTCCGGTCGAACAAATCGCCTTCCGCTTGCCGATTTTTCAACGAACTCCAGCTACGCTTCAATTTTATACCCTACGCCTCTCACGCTCTGAATGAGCTCCCTCGCCCCGGACTGCTCGAGTTTCTTGCGGATTAATTTCACGATCGCGTCGATCGTCTTCAGATTTACGTCGGCATCAAGACCCCATACTTTGTCCAGAATAACTTCGCGGGTCAGAGTGCGCCCTTTGTTCTGCAGCAGCATGTCCAAAATTTGAAACTCGCGCGGGGATAATTGGATTTGCCGGCCGCCTTGAATGACGGTCTGATTCGTCCGCTGCAGCTCCAGATCGCGGATCCGGATTACATCCTCCTGCAGGGGAACGAAATTTCTGCGCGTCAGTGCCCGCAAGCGAGCGAGCAGCTCGTCCATCTCGAACGGCTTGACCAGATAATCGTCGGCTCCCGCATCGAGACCTTCAACGCGGTCCTGCAACGCATCTCTCGCCGTCAGCATTAGAATCGCACCGCTATACCCCCTATTGCGGAGCTTGGCGCATGTATCCCGACCATCCCCTTCCGGCATCATCCAATCGAGGACGACAACATCGTAGCCGGAACCCGTCGCATATTCGAACGCCTCGTTGCCTGTCGTCACCCAATCGACGACGCAGCCCGCTTTTTTCTTCAGCATATGCGCGGTTAGCTCTCCAAGCCGGATATCGTCTTCCGCCAATAAGATTTTCATAGGCTCGTTCCATCTCCCGGTTCCTCTTCTAGAAATAGTATAATCGAAAGCCTTCGAGCTTTCACCGTAATTTCACCAAGTCCAAGTAATATGAGAATCAAGAAACGACAAATCCAATATATTGAAAGGAACATGACCATGAACAAAGTGAGGAAAATCATGATCGTCAGTACAATGGCAGCCATTATCGCAGGCAGTGGAGCGCTGGCGTTGAACAGCGGCTACAGGGCATACGCCGAGCCGACCGAACCTCCCCCGTCTTCCGGACCGGTAAAACATAGACCGGCTAAAGATGCGCCGAAAAGAGATCAAACCAAAGCCCCCGGAGCAATCGGCGCCCCCGGAAGAGCAGAGCTTTGCCGTCCTGTAGAAGGGGCCGCAAGCACCGGCACGACTACCGGCAGCACTCCTTCTGAACAAGAAGGGTTTTCAGTAGCCATATCCGATGGATTTGACACGGACCCGCAGGATCATGGCAGACCGGTAGTGCTTATCGCTGCGGCCCTCGGGGTACCCACGGAGGTGTTTAGGGAAGCATTTAGCGGCGTAACTCCTGCAGGGCTGGATAGCCAGCCAAGCCCGGAGCTGGCTCAGCGAAACAAAGCGGCCCTTTTGAAAGTACTTGCTCCCTACGGGATTACAAATGAACGATTGGACGAGGTGTCCGACTATTACCGCTATAACGGAAGAAACGGCGAAACGTGGCAAAAGACTCGGGCTGCCGCAGTCGCAACCGTTTCGAATGGCGTCGTGACCGGTATTACGATCACGAATCCGGGATCGGGGTATTCTTCAACTCCAACCGTAACCGTAACGGGACCAAACGGCGCCGTTACTGCGACAGCTGCGGTATCCTACACGAAAGACTTTAAAACCAATGGAAGTATTTCCGCTATAACGATCAAATAGCCGTGCATGCAACATAGAGTTGGCGTATGCATAAAGGAGTTGTAAATCGGGAGATGGGGATTGACAGGGCTATCCACAGGCTGTTTCCGACATTTGGCGAAGACCGCGCGGAGTATAGGAAAGTGATGCTGCTGTGCGGTTATTTATTTTGTGTGGTCTCAGCCTCAACCATAGGAAGAACCGCGTCGGATACCTTATTTTTAAGCCGGTTCGACAACTCCGCTTTATCTTTCATGTACTTGCCCCAAGCGATGATCATGATCCTATCCGGCATTATATTCCAACGTTATTCGCCCCGATTCCGGCTGGAGCGCCTCATTATGGCGCTGATCCCCGTAGTCGTAATGCTGGTGCTCATCTCCAGGATCGGAGTAGGACTGGATTTCCGCTGGGTTTTTCCGACGATTTATATAGGCTACGATGTGTTTAACTTTCTAATGATCGTCTGCTTCTGGCAGTTCGCCACATCGGTAATGGATCAAAGAAAAGCCAAGCGGATGATCGGAATTGTCGGAAGCGGAGGAATTGCCGGAGGCATTGCAAGCGGCTTTGGTCTAAAAGCCTTCGTCCCTTTATTGGGAACAGCCAATCTGATCTATGTGTACGCAGGGTTGCAATTGATAGGACTGGCGGTTGTGCTTCTGATCATACGCCTGTATCCGCAGGAGGCAGAAGCAAGACCGGCCAAAATCCAACCGCAAGCAAAGCCGGGCTTTGAGAGAAAAGCGGGCCTTTTTAAACATGTTCCCCATCTAAAATATGTGGCTCTGCTGGCGGCGGCGCTCGTATTCTCGCTAACGTTAATCGATTATCAATTTAAGGTCATTTTGAGAGGAAGCTTGCAAAATGAAGCTTTAGCTGGATTTATGGGCAGCTTTTACGGATATTCCGGGATCGCCGCGCTGCTTGTCCAGCTATTCGTTTCCGGTTGGGTTATAACGCGTTTCGGGGTTATGACGGCGCTGCTTGTTTTCCCCATCGCTTTATTTGCGGGAAGCCTGGGCATTTTGATGCTGCCTGTCCTTGCCATGGCCGTAATCGTTAAAGGTAGCGACAAAGTGGTCGGAGATACGATATACTCCTCGGTCAGCCAGCTCATCATGTTTCCCATCCCCCCGGAATGGCGCGGGAGGGCAAAAAGCTTTCTGGATGGTATCGTCAGAAACAGCGCAAAAGGGCTGGCAGCCGTATGCTTGCTCATCTCCTCGCGTCTTCTTGCTCCCGAGCAGCTCAGTTACGTAATACTTGCGCTGCTGGGCATCGGCGTCGTTGCCGCGATCAAGCTTAAGAAAGCTTATTTGCAAACTCTCGTATCGACGCTGCAAACGGGCAATCATGACCTTCAAAGGACAGAGCTGAACGTCATGGATCCGGCCAGCCGCCGCTTATTAACCGATGCTTTATTAAGCCCGGATACGCAGCAGGCTTTATATGCGCTCCGCGTTTTGCGCGGTATGGAGACTTTCGACTTCACTCCGTATCTCAAACCGCTTCTTCATCATCCCGATCCGAAGGTATGCATCGAGGCGCTGGCTTTAATAGAGCAGACGCTTCCGAACGGATTCGAGGGGATTGCGCAAACCTTTCTAGCTTCAACGCCTACCAAGGTAAAAGCAAAAGCGATCCTTGCATTGGCAGCCTACGCAAAAGAGGAGTACCTGGATGAAATAACAATCCTTCTTGAGGAACGGGAGGCTGAGATTCAAGCGGCAGCAATTGCGGCTTTAGTCAAATATTACGGCATTGAAGGCATGTTCAGATCGGTAGCGAAGCTCAAACAGCTAATCGAGAGCGATCGAGAAGAAAACCGGGTCGCGGTGGCCTCTCTGTTCGGGCAAATCGGAGTGAGAAGCTTCTATAAGCCTTTGGCCGCTTTATTGCAGGACAGCTCTTCTCCGGTAAGAATACATGCCTTGCAATCGGCAGCCGCACTTGGCGTGACCGCATTGATTCCGCTTATCCTGTCATGCTTAAAGGACTTTGAGACCCGACGATATGCCGTCGATGCGCTCTCTTCCTATGGGGAAACGGAAATCATCCCGCTGCTTAAGGGCTCCATGGATGGAACCGGCATCTCTTTGCATGTGCCCGCCGTATTTGAAAAAATCGGTACCCAGCAATCTTTCGACACGCTGCTTTCCTGCTACAGTGCGGCAACATTCGACATGCGGGATCAAATATTGGAATCGCTCACACGTATGCGTAAAAAGTCGCTTTTCGTCAGTCCAAAGGAAATCGTCGAAAGTCTTATTGCTGCGGAGATCCAGTCCTATCACCAATTCGCCGGGCACGGGGCACCGTTCATTGGTACGCGGCATGGTTTGGAGATCGGGATCATCATTGAACAAACTCGGTCAGCCATTAGCCGCCGCGTGTTTCAATTATTGGCTTTACTGTACGATGCCAGTACGATGCAGGCTGTTTTCAACAATTGGTCTAAGGGCGACTCCAGGCAGCAGGCCAATGCGGCCGAGGTTATCGACCAAACGCTGCATGGCTCCTTGCGGATGCAGCTGGCCGCCTTGATGTCCGCCCCCCGAAACATTTCGGGAAGCGCTTCTACTCAAGAAGAACTTGAAGCCCACTACGCTTGGCTCTCCAGTCAAGGCGATGAATGGCTCCAGGAAGTCGTAAGCTTTGCCGCAAATCAAAGCAAAGACTCCACTGCAGCCGACAGCGATATATCCGAACAGCTCGATCGTGTCGACTTATTGAGGAAAGTGCCGGTATTTCAGGGATTGACCAGCAAAGAGCTGTCAGGTATTGCCAAACGGCTGCAGCAAATAGGCGCAAGCTCCGGAACTATTTTAATCCGCGAAGGCGATCCGGGCGATTGCATGTATATTATGGGCAGCGGTCACGCCGGCGTTTATCGGAACGGACGGAAGCTCGGCGATTTGCATAGAGGAGATTGCTTCGGAGAAATGGCTTTGTTTGGCCAAGGATTGAGAACGGCCACCATTCGGGCGGAAGACGATCTTTTATTATGGCGGCTCGATTCTTCCATTTTCTACGACATTTTGTTTAACCATTCAAGTATAGCATTCGAGATGATGAAGCTGCTGTCGCGCAGGCTGAGATCGTTGTTGGAGCAAAGAGACGGCGGCGCGAAAACGGAAGCATTGTCTTTATCCGAAACAGCCGCCGCATCCTCCGGCAGCGACCGTCCCATTTCGGCTATGCACGGCAATGGCATATCCGGACATGAGACGATTTTACGTCGAATATTGACCTTGCAGAACATTGAATTGTTCGTCCATCTTGCGCAAGACGATTTCATTTGGCTTGCTCAGTTGATTGAAGAGGTGGAATATCCGGCCGGACAACCGATATGCCGTGCAGGTGAGTTCGGAGAAACGATGTATGCCATTGTTAGCGGGAAGGTACGCGTACACAGAGGCGCCGAAGAGATTGCGCGGCTGAACGAAGGAGAGTATTTCGGCGAAATGGCCGTCATAGACAGCGGCCCCCGTTCTGCGGATTGCACCGCGATCGACGATGTGATCGTATTGGAGCTGCATAGAGATCTGGTGATCGCTTTCTGTTTTCAAAATCGGAATGTGCTCAAAAGTATTTTGCGCGTTCTGGCAGACCGGCTCAAAGGGTTATAACCTTTTACTTTTATCCGCGGAGATGATCTTATGCATTTCAAACTTCTGCTTTATATTTCAGCCATGCTGCTCCTTAGCGCTTGCACCGACTCGAAGGGAACGGCATTGCCCACTGCGGCAACCTCCGCTCCGCAACAATCGCAGTCCGCTGTAACCGAGCAGGCAAGCTTCACGAAAGGTGCCGCCATTACTACGAATCCCGGGCTGCTTTCTTGCAAGGGCGGGCGTGTCAGTGCGCTTGGAGAGATCCAATCGGAGGACGGAAAAACCTGGGCCGTCCCCACTACTGTGAACGGGAAGCTTCCCAACGCTCCCGACCTGTTTAACCCGTGCAACCAAGTGTTGCCTTCGAGCCTGGCAGCCGTTGACTTAAACAAAGTTCCCGTCATTGAAATCGATCCGGACGGCGTAGTTATTACAGGTTATATATTCGCAGACAACTATTTCGAGCTGTATGTTAATGGCAAGCCTGTGGCCAAGGATGCCGTCCCCTTTACTCCCTTCAATTCCCACGTCGTCCGGTTTCAAGCCAAATACCCGATGACCTACGCGATAAAAGCGGTAGATTGGGAAGAAAATCTGGGCCTCGGCACCGAGGACAACAAGGGCAACCCCTATCATCCCGGAGACGCCGGTATTGTTGCGACCTTCAGCGACGGGACCGTGACGGATAGCCGCTGGAAAGCCCAAAGCTTCTATATCGCCCCCCTCATGAACAAGACCGATCTTGTCATCGAGGAGAAGAACGGCAGAATCGTGCGCTCCACTCCCCATGCTTCTACGCAACCGGCGTGTTCGATCCACTGCTATGCCGCCCATTTTGCTATCCCCGACAACTGGTACGCCGCCAACTTCAACGATTCTTCCTGGCCGCAAGCCGTCGCCTACTCTACCAAAACCGTCGGGGTAGACAACAAGAAGGAGTACACGAACTTCAGCAATGAATTTAGCAAAGGCTCCTTCGTCTGGACGAATAATCTTACTCTCGATAATGAGATTCTGTTGCGCCATACGGTCGAGAAGGCTTCTAAATGAGCGGTTGGATTCCGATCGATTTTCAAATACTTCTTCCGAAAGGATTTATGGACCGTGATGAGCACCTCGCCTAAGGGCAGGTTTTTCTTCGGAATCTCGGTACATAAAATAAGGCACTGCCTAGTTTCAGTCAGTGCCTTGCTCAACAAATCCCAATTCGTCTGCGCGAGATACTATGGATGCAGATGATTATCTCCCGAGCAGTTCAAACATCGGTTCGGAAACCTTAAACCTTCACTCGTATAATATTCAAGATTCATCTCATCAAACAGGAAAGGACTGCCACATTGTCGACACGCCAAAAAAATCGGATCGAGCGAGCGGGGGAGTAACGATTGGGCCCGTTCCTTTACTAATCGCTCCCAACCGGCATTATCCGATTCATCACGCTGTTTCAGCGCGTTGATCACATGACGAATCTCAACCTGAACTTTCTTGAAATCGATTCGTTCCCACAAAGTCAAAAACGGAATGTACTTCTTATTTCCGGAGCATAAGATTTTATACAAAAACAAGAATATCATACCCCGGTTCCGTTCTTTCAGATACTCCATGTTAATCGGAGAGATTTTATTCTCAAGCCAGCGATCCCATTCTTGCACAAATTCTTCGGCCCGTCTTTCCCTTTCGATCGCCCATCCGCGTGAAGTATATACAATCATGGGCAGCTTGCCCTTTATCTCGATCTCCAAAAAATCCGTGCGAATCATGTGATCCACTTTATCCATAATTTGTTCCAAGGAGAGATCTCTATAAAATCCATATGAAGGATTTTGATCCAACCCAAGCTCCAACAGCTTTCGTTCTTTCGAGCCTTTCAAAATTTTCGAGAGCAATGTCCGTCCGCCCTCGGCAATGATGTCGTCAGCGGCTCGAAGAATAGCCCTCAATTCGGGCTCCGGCAATGGCAGATTCCTGACTTTCTGCCGACTTGAACTGTTGCTATTCTTCTTCATCATACTCTTCCTCATCATATCCATATTGACTTGGCGCCTGACCCTTGCTTGACAATACTATCGGCAGTTTCCCCCCTGCCGGAACATCTATTTCCTTGATATACTGCACAACAAAACGCCACTCATCACCGTAATCGAACAGCAGCAGCATCTTCTGTTTCGGCGTGTGAAACACCTTGGATACCCGAGCCCTTTTCACTCCGGCAAATCGGCCTTTCTCCCCCATATCCGCGAACAGCTCATAGCCCGTCTGTGAAAGTGTCCAGTTCTTCAAATTGTCGTAGACCCGAAAGCATGATCCATATCAAAATCAAAACTGCCCAGCGTCGCTTCGCTCATATATTTAATGAGATTACTACAGTATGCCCCGGACGCCTGGCAGCACAGCCGCTCCTGTTAATTCAGATGCTCATACCCGTCCTTGAACCGCAGTACCCACTCAAAGGAAAGCTGTCCCGCCGAATCGCGGGTGAGCTTCAGTTCCGGATAATCTTTGGCAAACTCGATCGTATAGAACAGCGAATATTGCGCATACGGCGATGTCTCGCCGGCCTTGGCGGTCGAAACGTGCCGATCGGGATCGAAGCTGTTGTCGCGGGCAAATTGCTCCAGCGTCACGGAGTTGTCGATTTGACCGGAAGCGCGTGCTACCTTGTAATGATCCTCAATCTCCGCATACCGACCCGAGCGCGGTGCCGCATGCCGAGTCACATCGATCTCGTCGTACACCGCGCCGCCTTTTCTGATTCGAAGCAACGCCTTCTCCAGCTCGGTTCCCGGTATCTCCAAATCCTTTAATAAAAAGGAAAAGTCCGCATTCAACCGATCATTGGAAATCCCGGCGCCCGTACTCGCCTTGGCCACACGGTTACGATACACATCGTCCAACAGCGGCAGCCGACGCGTCTCGGCGTTCAGTTGCTTCTGCCCTGCGCCACTCCGCTCCCACACGGTCAGCTCGTAGTTGTGCTCCAGCGACAGCTCCAACTCTGTTCCATACTGCATGCCTCCTTGATGCTCCAGCACAGCTTCCAGCGGCTGAACCTGACCGTCGCGACGCACAGACACCGCAATAACTGCGGAGGACGACACTTCTTTCAACGCAACCTGCAAACCGACCTTTGCTTTCTTCTGCGCCAGGTCAGCCCCGGTCAATGTATAGTCGAGCCGCTCCACCTTGTCGGCCTGAGCGGTCAGTTCGCGGCTGATGCCGTTCACGATCTGACTCTCCAACAGCTGCACCTGCTGCTGCAGTCCACGGAGTTCCGAGCCTGTCTTGTTGTCATGGCTGCGAATCGCGGAATTGATCGTGTAGCCGATGTACAGAACAACCAGCATATTGACCGCCAGCAACGCCAGAATCGCTTTTGATCTATCCATAGCGCCTCCTAGTCTCATGTCATGGGTGCGGAGAAAAGAACCGTACGCGCTTCCCCTGAGAAAAACTCCCTGACTACGGGAACGTCGCACCTGCCTCCCCCATCGTCCTTTATCCATAGTGCCTTATTCAAGCTGCTTCAGTCAAACCCAAATTGTATGTTCTGGAGCGTCGCCCGGCGGCCACGGAAAAAAAACCATCGTGTTGTATGCCAAAAAGCACCGGGACATTCCGCTGCCCAGTGCTTCCCCGTATGGTTGCGATTGTTGCGCTGCTGTGAGCGCCTTCGCCAAATTCCGTCTAATGGATATTGCGCTTACGGAAGTTGCCGCCCTTCACTTCCGCTATATCATACACAATAATAAAGGCCTTATCGTCGATCTCAGTAATAATTTCCCTCATTTTGCTTTCCTCAAGCCGGTTGATCACACATGTAATTTCTTTGAACTGCTCGTTGGAATAGCCGCCATGGACGAACGTGTATGTTGAGCTTCGTCCCAACCGGTCGCGAATCGTCTCGATCATCTCTTCCGCCTGGCTGGTAATGATTTTATACGTTTTGGCACCGCTAAATCCTTCCTCCACAATATGAATGACCTTGGAAGCGATAAAATAAGCGATACCCGACAAGATGGCGCCTTGAAGCCCAAACACCGTCGAGACGATCACGAACACGAACAGGTTCAAAAATAAAATAAGATCGCTTGTTCCGAACGGCAGCCTTCGGGACATCAACACGGCCAGCATGTCAATCCCGTCCAACGCACCGCCATTCCGCAGCGCCAGGCCCATGCCGAAACCGATAATAATGCCGCCGACAACAGTAACCAATAACGTATCGCCTTGAATAATCGTCGGGATATGGTGCATCATCGTCGTACCGATCGCAAGCGACGCAATGCCAAGCACCGAATAAATCGCAAAGCTCCTGCCAATCTGCTTATAACCCAAAAAAATGAAAGGAATGTTGATCACTGCAATCAGCAGAGCCAATGGCAAGCCGGTCCATTGCGAGCCGACGATGCTCAGGCCGGTCACACCTCCATCCGATACATTGTTGGGGATAAGCACGGCTTCCAAACCATACGCCGTAATTAAACCGCCAACTATCACTGAAACTGCCTTCGTTACCTTTTTTCTGATGCTTGCTTGCCTAGATACTGCTCCCACTTGTGTTCCTCTCTTCTTTTCAAATATTCCCGCTCCATCCGCTTTTCTTGGAAACGAAAAAATCTCAAATTTGTTGCCTTCCGCATCTTCGCGAATACGCTTGTTATTGTTTATATAGTAAAGGGATGCCCCGGATTGCTTGGCTTGTTGACGAGCACGCTCATTGGCTCTTTTAAGCATACCCTGAAGCTGTTCTCGACTCTCTGCCGTGACAAGGACCCCATTCCTGTTTACCATGGATTACTATTATATCACAATGAAAAAGCCATCAACCAGTTCACAGGCTGTTGGCTTTTCGTCTTACTTGTTTGCTCCCGAAGCCCACTCCCCTACGCAGATCGCAACGGTTGATCTCGATTGCGGGCTCCCTACGCTTCGCTCCGGTCCGCGCGATTGACAGGGTTTCTCTATCCCCTACTTCCAGCACCGAACAAAAAAGCACCCTTACGGGTGCTTTTGTTGGTAGAGGTGATGATGATGTTTGGTGAGGTCGCGTAACTCAATCCCTTGCTGCCACTGTCAATTCTCTGGAATCAATCACTAATCCGGCAGATTGGATAAAGTCAAAGCCAAGAATACCGTCGATCCCCATGCCATAATTCATTTCTCCAATCTCCACTTCAAAGCTTTCCAGCGAAACCTCTCCCGCTTTCACAAAATCAAACTGCTTGGAGTATACGACTTCTACTCCACCCACACCTCTAATTTTGTTCAGAAAGTCGCCCGGCTCAATCTTAACCCCAATGGCATCCACTACATCGGCGCTGAAAATCGTTCCAGCCGAGCCTGTATCGAGCAATACATTCCTCAAATGGAGCTCTTCGCCGCGGTAACAAATGATAACTTCGATAAAAGGCAAGCCGTACCTCACATCAATATTCATCTGGGTCCCCGTACCCCCGCCCATTTCTCGCGAAGTTTCAGCGTTTCACGCGATGTGTGAAAAAAGCCATACTCCCGGTAAGGCTGTGCCCTATGCAATTCATAGTAGCGTTTCATAGCGACACTCGAATCTTCAAAACGATCAATGAGTGCCACTTCGTCAATAAGCCAGTATCCGTCTTCTGAGCGGGACTTTAGCGCCTCGCACACCACCCATTCGTCAGGAAACCGCTCGCGAACCTCTTCCCATCGCATCCTGATCACCTCCGGTTGAACCTCTTGCTTCTAATCTCAGTATAGCACAACAGCCTAGTTCTTAGGATGTAATGAGCTAGGCTTAAAAATGAGTTCAATTAACATGCATTCGATCCCTCTCCTTCTTACAGAATGTATCAGTTCTCATTTTCTAGTCCAGCTTCTAATTCCTTTTGAACTTGAACGTAGCGACTGAGTTCGCCCCAACATTCCTTGAAAATTTCTTGAATATCATCTTCATCCGTTTCAAAATCGCAGTTGCTGTACGAATTTTAAGTGTGCCATTCTGTAGATTATATTCCGTCAAACTCGACGCAGCTGGCATTTCGGTGGACAGAAGCGACTTTGATGCTTTTGCCGCTTCTGTCGCTAAAAAAGAGTTGTTTGGGGTGAAGCAAGATGCGATGTGACAGAAAAAGGAGCCAAGCCCTTTCAATTTTCATGTTTGTGGATTCGGCATCTGGAGGCGAGGGGAGTATCGAAATCCTCATTAATCTTGCTCCCAATTCCCGATACAGATCGCAGCAGTTGATTTCGATTGCGTGCTCTCTTCGCTTCGCTCCGGTCCGCGCTATCGACCACAATGTCCTCTTTCGGACAGGGGTTCTCTCCCCCTACTACCAGTACCAACAAAAAGCACCCTTACGGGTGCTCTTGTTTGGTATGGAGGCGAAGCACGGCTGTTCAAAACCACAATTCGCCGCCGTGTGTTACCGGCGTGCCAGGAGTGAACAACCATCAATTTCCTTACGTGGTGCCGGCAAGGTGATCAGCAAGCGCCATCGCGGCGGAATAGCCGGAGCTCCAGGCCCATTGCAGGTTATAGCCGCCGCAGTCCCCATCCACATCCATCACCTCGCCGGCCAAATAGAGCCCAGGTACCAGCTTCGATTCCAGCGTTCCTTCTTTTAGCTCCTTCGTATCGATGCCGCCGGCCGTCGTTTGTGCATTCGTGAAGCCATTGGTATCGGTCACGATAAATTCCCAACGCTTCATGAGTCGATACAAGATTTTCTTGGTTTTCCACGATAGATCCTGACATAGCAGGTTCGGCTCTTGATCGATGCCCGCTTCTTTCAGCAGGACGGGGATCAGCTTCTTGTTCAAGATACCGATCAGGGAGGCCGCAACCGTCCGGTGTCCGAACGTTCCCCAGTGCGTATCCAGAAAATCGACGACTTCTACCTCCGTGCGGTCCGGCATCATATCAAGCGATAAGGTCACCGTTTCTCCTCTTGCGAGTTGATACGCAGCCTTCCGGCTTAACTGGAGAATCGGCGGCCCGGAGGCGCCGTAGTCCGTAAACAAAATTTCCCCATATTCGCTGCGGATGACTTCGCCGTTTACGATGATATGGCCCAGTCCCTCGAATTTGACGCCTGACAGCTCCTTCAGATACGGATATTCCAGCTTCAATTGCACGATCCCGGGCACAGGATCGATCAGGGTGTGTCCCAGTCGCCGAGCAAGCGTGTAACCGGAGCCATCCGTTCCTGTTTTTGGAGCGGTAAGACCGCCGGTACAGAGGAAGATGTAATCGCTGGTATATACGATCTGTCCCTCTGTCTCCGTCTGGCACAGAATCGTGAATCGCGGATGTTCCCTCGACACGGTAACGTCCAATACTTTGGTCTTGAAGTATATGGGAACATTCCGATCCTCCAGCGCAATCCGGAAAATATCCAACACCGATGCAGCCTGCAGCGACATCGGATACATCCGGCCATTCTCCACGGCGATCAGCGGAAGGCCGAGCGTATTGAAGAAATCGGCGGTTTGCCGGACGCCGAACTGCTGCAGCACAGGCAGCGGAAATTCCGTTTGATTGCTGTGATATTTTCGCGATAAAGCGACCGCTTCATCCGTACCCGTCGCTGTGGATTCGTTCGTAATGTTGCAACGTCCATTGCCGGTCGTTAGTACCTTCTTTCCGACCCGGTCGTTGCTTTCAATGATCGCGGTATCGATCCCTAGGTCTCGTGCAGTAACGGCGGCCATAAGACCTGAAGCGCCTGCACCAATAATGAACAGCTTGTGGTGCTTAGAAGTGTTAGACTCATACATGTTTGGCATTCCTTTTTCCAATGGTTTCATTTGAAAATGTGTTTACCGAGCGCCATCGCGGCCGAATAGCCGGAGCTCCAGGACCATTGCAGGTTATAGCCGCCGAAGTCGCCGTCGACATCCATCACCTCGCCGGCCAAATAGAGCCCAGGCACGAGCTTGGATTCCAACGTGTTCGCGACGAGTTCTTTCGTAGCGATGCCGCCGGCTGTCGCTTGCGCGTTCTCGAAGCTATGGGTATCGGTCACTTTAAAGTCCCAATGCTTCAATATCTTATAAAAGATCCCTTTTGTTTTCCACGAGAGATCCTGGCAAAGCAGGTTCGGCTCTTGACCGATTCCCGCTTCCTTCAGCAGGACGGGGATCAGCTTCTTGTGTAAAAACCCGATGAAGGATTCCGCGACCGTCCGGTGTGCGAACGTTCCCCAGTTCATCTCCAGAAATTCGATAACCTCCTCCTCCGTGCGGCCCGGCATTAAATCAACGGATACGGTCACGGAATCCCCTCTCGCGAGATGAACGGCAGCCTTCCGGCCGAGCTGGAGAATCGGCGGGCCGGAGAGGCCGTATTCGGCGAAATGAATTTCGCCGGTTTCGCTGCGGACGACTTCGCCGTTCACGAGGATGTGGGCTCGTCCCTGAAGTTTGATGCCGGACAGCGCCTTCAGATGCGGATATTGCACCTTCAATTGCACGATGGCCGGCACCGGCTCGATCAAGGTGTGCCCCATGCGCTGGGCCAGCGCATACCCGGACCCATCCGTTCCCGCATTCAGGCCGGTAAGGCCGCCCGTACATAGAAACAGGTATTCGCTGGTATAGACAACCTGCTCCTCTGTCTCGGTTCGGCATGTAAACTTGAATCGCGGGGAATCCTTCGATACGGTAACATCCAGCACTTTGTTGTTGAGGTATACCGGAACGTTCCGATCCTCTAGCGCAAGCTCGAAAATATCCAACACGGATGCAGCCTGCAGCGACATCGGATACATGAAGCCCTCTTTCAATCTTGTAAGTGGAAGGCCGAGCACATTGAAAAAATCAATGGTCTGACGGATGCCGAATTGCTGCAGCACAGGCAAGGGAAATTCAGCCTGGCTGCTGTGGTACTTGCGCGATAAAGCCACCGCTTCGTCCGTACCCGTCGCAGTGGATTCGTTCGTAATATTGCAGCGGCCGTCGCCTGTCATTGAGATCTTCTTTCCAATCCGGTCGTTACTCTCCAGTATGGCGGTATCGATACCCAGGTCCCGCGCAGTAACGGCGGCCATGAGTCCTGATGCGCCTGCGCCGATAATAATCAGCTTATGGTGCATGGAAGCCTGATAATCGTACATGGTTGGTCGATGCACCCTTTGTCCAATGGATTTATATAGGAAGTGTGAAGTGTGATTCATTCTTGAAAAGCACCGACGCGCTTTATGACATTATAGCACAGTTGTAACCATCGCTTGCTATCGAGCCAAATGTAGCAAAAAACCAAAGCGCGTTCCATAAGCTACTGGGTCTGTCCGGTTGCCTGCCGAAGCCTATTCGACGAGGACACAACCTTAGCGGTAGATTTCGATGCCGTGTTCCCTCCGTTTAATCCCCGATCCGCGTGGACTGCCCCCCTGTCCTCTTCGTACACGGAGCTCGACTCCGTCGCTCCAAAAGAAAAGAACCGCTGACTGATTTATCTCAGTCTAGCGGTTCATTTACCTTGTATGGAGGCGAGGGGAGTATCGACAATCTCCATTAAACTTGCTGCCGATGCCCACTCCCTGATGTAGGTCGCAGCGGTAGATTTCGATTGCGCGCTCCCTCCGTTTCGCTCTAAAAGAAACGATTTTCGAAAAGTAAAACCTTGGTGGAGGCCCATCACTTGGGTGCAAAACATATACTTCGTTTTACCTGAACTCATGGCCGATCATTATTTTGCAATCTGCACCTCTGATGAATGTAAACACGTGACGGGCTGTGGGAAATGAGTATCGCACTGACGAAGGGCTAAGGAAATCTTAAATGCAACCATCTAAAAAGGAGCCGGGCCCCGTTTGCCGAAGGTCCCAGCTCCTTTCTTATGTCATTGGAACAGCTGTGTGAATAGGTGATGCTGTGGATATGTTTATATGTTGCCAAAGAGTTATGCATACCAAGGTTTTTTTCTTGTGAGCATTGTGTATAACCCTGTGGATAATTCCCCTTTTTACGAGACTTGTGAACGTTATAACAACTCTCTTCTAAGCTGTTCGGCCGATTTGGGAGACAAGTACCCAAAAGGAATGTCGAATACCGTTTTCGCCCCTACAAAGCCTTCCTTCGCAAATCTGCTGATTGCTCTAGCATAAGCGACCAGTACACTGCCGGTAAATTCAGGGTTGCTGGCCAGATTAAGTCCAAATTCTATAATTTGCTTGCTAGCGGCTCCTGTTATCCCGCTTCTAAGAACAAGTCCTCCGTGAGGCATTAAAGAATGTTTCTCCTGCAATTCTTCGGCACTAATAAAATGGACTTGAGTTTCGTAATCGGCAAAATAGTCCGGCATCGTTGTAATCTCTTTTTCGATGCGAGACAGATCTTCGCCAGGCTCCGCTACAACGAAGCATTCTCTCAGGTGCTTATCTCTTGCGGACAATACCGGATTCTCTCCCTTTCTTACCAGGTTAACCGCTTCCTCATTAGGAACCGTATACTGCACCGCGTTGTTCACGCCTTGAATTCGACGAATCGCATCCGAATGCCCTTGACTCACCCCTTTGCCCCAGAACGTATATTCCTTTCCTTCAGGTAATACGGCCTCAGCCAGCAAACGGTTTAGCGAAAACAGTCCCGGGTCCCATCCCGTTGAAATTACACTGGCATGTCCGCTTTTCTTTGCCGAAGCATCTACCGAATCAAAATATTCATTGATTTTAGCGTGCCTGTCAAAGCTGTCCACGGTATGGAACATGGAGGCGATAGACGGGCCTTGCTCCGGTAAATCCGTTGCCGAACCGCCGCATAATATCATCACATCGATTTTCCCTATATAATTATCGATTTCAGACATGTGTACCATTTTTGCAGTTGAAGGCATGCTTTCGGGTTGACGTCTAGTAAAAATCGCTGCAAGCTCCATATCCGGATTTTGCCGAATGGCCGATTCAACGCCACGGCCCAAATTTCCGTAACCCACTATGCCTACTCTAATCTTGTCCAAGTTAATTCCCCCCATCATTTATTGAATAGGTTCCAGTAACCTCTCTTCGGCCGCCACTGGTTAAACAAAGAAACCGCCTAAAGCGCATAGGAATAACGCCAGCTATGAGCCAAGCTGGACAAAATATCGTGCCTGCAGGTAAGCTGCAAGCACGATATTCTCCTTACACGAATGGGTGAAGTTAAGGGTTAACGACCGAGAGAAGAAACTCATTATCCTCTGAAATGACCGTAACCTCTGACGTAAACTTCGCATCTTTTACATACAACGCTTCTCCGACATCCATACCGCCGATGTCAAATTCAACCCCAGTCGGCAAATATCTCGGTAATGCCTCTACCTCGATAAATGCACGCTGGATTTGCACAACCCCGCCTTGCTTCGTGCCGACCGGCGTGCCATAGAACTTGACCGGAATTTTTGTACGCACAATTTCGTTCGTCTGCACCTGCTGAAAATCGACATGCAGCAAATCCCGCGTAACCGAGTCACGCTGGATATCCTCCAGCAGTACGGTGAGTGGATCTTTCCCTTCAAATTGCAGCTCTATAAAACCGGCTGCGCCTTGCTTCAACCATCTTTGAAGCTGTGCCGTTGAAATATGAATCATCTCATTCTCCGCATTTTTACCGAAGACAATGCCAGGCAGACGTCCGGATTTGCGCAAATCCCGAAGTCCGGATGAATGTAATCGCATGCGGGGCTCCGCTTGAAAATAAGTAGTGGTCATGCTATGCTCGCTCCTCATTACACGATTTTTGAGTACTTTTCATAGATAAACAATCTACCCCTGACGGGGCTACAAAGAGAAACATAGCATCACCACCTCCACATCCAATCGGATACATTTAATGTAAAATCCCGTAAGTATGCACGAAGGCACTCCACTCCGAAGAGTAGAATGCCTATGGGATGCTTTTACCATATCACAGAATGACCATCTCGTCGATTAAATCAAGGCGCTGTACGGAAGTAATTCACATTATGAAGAGGTTGCAAAATTGTATCAATTTATAATCGAGGTTGTTTAACGAGCATCATTCATCGTATGGTAAAGCAACCAAATATTAGGGTGGTCTTTGGCTCAACCTCAAAATCAGTGCTTGACTGTTAGCTCAACATCCGATGGTGGTACACTCGATGAGGATGCCCGCTTTATAGCGACTGCGGATTCGTATAAAGTAATGCCGGCGCTGAATAGCTTTAATGCGGTTACGCCGACCTTCTACGGTCGCGTTTGTCCATCGGCATTGATGATAGTTCATGATCTCCTCTTTCCCATTGCGCATCGTCACAAGGTCCTGCGGACGGCGACATGGTTAATGCGAAGGCCTTGCTCACGCCAACGTTCAAAACTCTCACCCGTATAAAGACCTATAAAAATAAGCCTATTGCTCTATTTCGATACCATCCGACATTCTCCTGCTTTTGGGGCAAAAAAGAAAAGCACCCATTAGGTGCTGGTTATTCCAGAGTACTTATGCGGCTAAATGCATAAGCCTGCCGCCTTCTTAATCGTAGTATGCGGGATGTACATCAAATCCTTGCCTCCTCAACTCAGCTATCTTTGCAAAATATGCAGGCTTCACTTCTTCTTCCCATAAAGTATACGTATCGTGATACGTGTATCCCGTGAGGCTACTTTCCAGCTTCCTTAAGTCAGAGTCCCAACCTTCCCGACTTTCTATAACCTGTGAACGAAAGACCCGTAACATGTTCGATCTTGTACGCTGGGCCTACTTCATCATGAATTACTCTTTTTTTGTGATGATCCAGAATGATAGCAAAGAGTTTCGCCGACAATGGATTCGACCTCTCTATAAGGGAATTGACAAATCTACGAATAACTGATTGACGAGTCATGCCGTTCGCTCTCCCATTATAGTCCAAAAAGACTTTGGAATAACTTTCCATTCCCTAACGAATAACAATGGTTCATGCGCAGATTATCCCTGTGCACGATAGTTATCCATACACCAAAAACAAGCAGCAATGTTACGCGCCGCGCGTCATATGCAACTGAAAAGGGAATCATGATATAATAATCATGACAAGGAATGGAGTTGATTCGGATGTACGATCTGCTTGACCCCAAGAACGATTTCGTTTTTAAGCGCATTTTTGGCAGTGAAGAAAACAAAGATATCCTACTCGCCTTTCTGAACCGAACATTTCTTGAAGCAGGGGAGCCGCCGCTTACCGAAATCATCTTAATGAACCCGTATACCGACAAGGACTCGCCGCGAGACAAGCAATCGATCTTCGATATTCAGGCGAGAACCGTTGAAGGCAAGCTCATTAATATAGAGATGCAGCTTTTTAACAAATACGACAACGAGAAACGCACCCTGTACTATTGGAGCAAGCAGTATTCGAGCCAGCTTGAGAAAGGGCAGGCGTACAGCAAGCTTCGGAAGTGCGTGACCATCAACATTCTGAATTTTTCCATTCTGCCCAATGAGCGTTATCACAGCGTATTTCATTTACGGGAAGATCATAGCGGTATCCCGTTCATCGATGACATGGAGATTCATATCATGGAGTTGTCCAAGTTGGGGCTACAACCAATTCCAAACGAAGGCGGCTTGTTGAATTGGTTGCTGTTTTTGAAAAGTGAAGATACGTCGAACTGGGAGGTGCTGAAAATGAATGAGCCACATTTGGGCAAAGCGATGACGGCATTGGAATATTTGAGTCAAGATGCAGAGGCGCGGCGACTGTACGAGATGAGGCAGAAGGCGCTGCATGATGAAGCATCTATGCTTGAAGGCGCTCGTGAAGAAGGGAGCTTCAAAAAAGCGGTAGAAATCGCTCGGAAGATGCTCGCTAAGGGCAAGGATATTGAGGAAATTGTTGAATTTTCGGGATTGACAGTTGAGGAGATTGAGCGGTTGAAGGCTCATTAACGCCTGATCATGTGCAACGATGGAGTAAGCCCATACGGACGATAAACCGTTGGGCTCTCCATGCTCCGATTATCCTTCTTTCAACAGTCTTAAATGAGTACGGGAACCATCTACTTCTCTCACTTTGATCTTTGCCCTCTTATCCTGATATTGGGCGTCAAAAAGATTAGAACGGCTCCGATCGCGATTGTACCCGCAATTATGATGCCTGCTTTCTTGTTGTCTTCATTCATCTTCTGGTAATCCAATGCCTGAGTTGATCTATAGGTAGTAGGGTCAGCAATCATTCGATTTGTACTTGTGTCTCTAACCTCCCACTTTGTTTGAACAGGCTTCGTTACGTAGATTATGATCTCAATCACTAAAACGATTCCGAGCATGATCGATACCGGCCATCTGTAGGTCATTGCGATTCCCTCCATCATTCTTACCTTGCATTTGGGGCATGGAAATCAAACGCTATATGAGAAAACGATGGTATCCGACTACTGAAGCTAACTTCGAGAGGATGCTGATCTCACCGAGCGTTACTCATCAACTTTGACGTTTTCTTACAAGTAACCATCTTAAGCAGCAGTCGCACTTTGACAAGGAACGGCCGCCGATGCTCCTCCGTCAATTGATGGTCTAAATATTTGTATAAGTACAATCCGTGCTGGGTTAAAACATGCCCATCAAATTCACTGCTGTCGTAACGATATAATTGGATCAGATGGTACAGGACTGTTTTGTCTTCATATGGGATCAACGATAAATCTATCTGCATTTCGAACACTCCCGTTTTGAGCCTATTGTCATGGGCATCTCCAATGAAGATGCTTATAGATAAATGATCCGACAGGCTTCCTGCGCTCCGGCTACTCAACCAGCTTTTTGCTGTTTCGATCAGCGTACCACCGCATCAATGGCAGCGCTTTGACTGGCACCTCATCTGGATTGTGTGTTTTCTCAAGCTGCGGCAAGGTTTCGGGATAACGGGCCGTATATTCGCTTACGCACCACCGAACAGTCCAATTTATATCAGTTGCCCATTTTGCCCATTTCGCCAGTTCAGTTTCAGTTGCATCCTGTAAAAGTCCATAGGCGTACCAGCCGCGAACTCCCTCTTCCTCTTCCGACTTCAACTGCCGCTCTTGTTCGCAATGCGGTTTATGCAGGGTCGCCACCGCTATTTTACGAACCGTAGAAGAGCCATCTGCAGTGAAAGCCCATAGCTCCTCACGGCTAAATGCCTTGCGTTGCACAAGCATGCTCAAGGCCAAGCCGCGCTCGATTTCGTCATCCGACTGGATTGCAGCATAAGGGTCAATTATATTTACTGCTGATGCTGCTTTCACTGGCACAGGAAGCTTTGCCTTCTTCCCCTCCCTAAAGGCGCGCAGCACGTTAGCGGCATGTACTCGGGGAGCGGGATTCTCGTAACCTACAAGTGGATCGCCGTATGCCACCAGGTAAGCCTTCAGCGTCTCTGGCTTCAGATGCGGATACTCCGACAGGAGGCAGGCCGCGATCCCCGCCACAAGTATGCTTGCCCCCTGAGGTCCCCGAGTAATAGGAAACATTGCTGTCCTTAGGCCTAGCCTCACAAAATGGCAACGTCAAATAAACTCTCGGAGCTAGAACGTCGGGCCGAACATGACCATCCCCGTTGCGACCATAGGGCTCGTCAGGATATGGAACATGCAGTTCTCGGCTGGCTCGTCCACGATCGTCATAGCCCCCAACCGCTACATAATCGATCGGCGGCATGATATTTCCCAATCTTGTATTTCCGTTAGAGCACACAATCAGGATGCCAGCCTCGACAGCCGCAGCCAACGCCTGCACGGTCGTATTTTCTGCGGTCGGCTTCAAATAAACCGATTTGTCCAAAAGCCCCACCGCTATCAGAAGTTTTTACATGGCGGTATATGCTGAAATAGTCTCCAAATTTATTATTACAGCCTTCATGGAAGGCTAAAAACCCACTCTCACCAAGGCTTTTGCAGCCTCCATGAACAGAGAACAAAACAAAAGAGACACCATTGTCGGTGTCCCTTCTGATAAATCTGATGGAGGCGAGGGGAGTATCGACAATCTCGATTAAACTTGC
>NZ_VDCQ01000080.1 GCF_006265175.1 Paenibacillus hemerocallicola
TTTCGGACGGTCTGTCTGACGATAGCGTCTTGGTGTCGTTTCTCAAAGTAATCTGAACCTAAGTCCCTGTACTCTTCCTGTCGGGTTAGCAAATAGTAAGTGATCGTCATGATCGAATGTGCAACGGCAACGGCTGCTCGGCGCTTTCCTTTGCGGGCGGCGATTCGCCGGTATTGGGCTCCAAGGTAATGATCAGATCCCCGTATGGATTGAGCTGCTTCGGTGAGGGCGGAACGGAGATACTTGTTGCCTTTGCGCGTTTTGGAGGACTTGCGTTTGCCGGCGCTTTCGTTTTGACCTGGAACGAGACCGACCCATGAACATAAATGTGCTGCACTCGGGAAGCGCGAAGCAAGGTCGGTTCCAACTTCGGCAAGGATTTGCTCAGCGGTTCGCCGAGCGACCCCCGGAATGCTGTCCAGTCGATCCAGGTCCTGCTGAAAAGGGGCGAGCCGTTTGGCTACCTCTGCGTCAAGCTCAGCGATTTGCTCCGAAAGGAAATCTACGTGGGTAAGCATTGTTTTTAGCATCATGCGTTGGTGCGAGCTCATGTTTCCGCGGAGCGCCAGCTCAAGCTCTTCTTTCTTTTTCTTCATCGTTCTGCGTGCGAAACCGGCCAGCGTTTCCGGGTCCGTCTCGCCGTTTACCATGGCCTCGAGCATGTCCCGGCTGGAAAGCCCCCTAATATCGGACACGACGGAAGCAAGCTTGATAGTAGCGCCTTCAAGAACTTTTTGTACCCGGTTATGTTCGCGAGCTCGCTCTTGAATGAGGCTTCGGCGGTAACGGACCAGTTCCCGCAATTCCCGTTGGTTTCGGTCAGGGATGTAGCTTGCCTTGAGTAATCCATGGCGGAGGAGATCGCAGATCCATTCGGAATCCTTTACATCCGTCTTCCGACCAGGGAGAGCCTTCATGTGTTGTGCGTTTACGACGAGGAAGTGAATGTCTTCCGCTTCGAGCAAGTTCACGATTGGCTTCCAGAACACGCCGGTGCTCTCCATGGCCACGTGGGTGCAGCGGTGTTCCTTGATCCAGTCAATCAGCTCGAGAAGATAGACGGTGTGGGTGCGGAACGTCCGAATCTCCTTTCCTTCCGGTGTAACGATGCAGGCTGTGATGCTCTTCTTGTGAACATCTAAACCGCATGCTCGTTCAATGAGAACATCCATGAAACTCACCTTCCTACGGCAATTCGAAATTGAGGGCTGGTGCAACAACCCAAAAGGATTAATCTACCCTGCGCGCTTCCTTAAAAGGAGCAACATTCCGTGGTGCACCAAGGTCGTTGGGGTCAGACTAACGGTTGGGTTCGCGACAACATAGCGCATCGACCTCCCTCGCCAGCCGTAATATAATTATAAAACGCCTAGCCCCAATTTTCATTATCTGTGGTGCCCGACAGGGCATGGAGGGCTAACGGGTACGTAAGTTCAACAAAGCAGCGGCCACAACCGGGCCAACGGGGTGCTACACGTCAGCGAAGTACGGCCAACTCCCGAAGTTCACCGCGTTCCTCGCTGTTCCGATCGTAGTCGCGTGGACGGGCGGTGGTGCCGGCGAAGGACGTCTAGATCCGGCGGGGAAGCCGCATTCCGGGTTATTTCCGCCGCAGCCGGGAAGGATGGGCAGCACAGATCGGCTAAACGCGGCCAGCTCCGGCAGAGATGCCGTGCCCCGGATATTCTCCAGCGGCAGCGGGGCGGTCGGGCGGTGCGCCGGCATAGTGCGGTCAGCTCTGGCAGTGACGTAGCGGTCCGGGTTGCTTCCGTCGCGACCGAGTTAACGGGCCAGTACTTCGGCGTAGCGCGGACCAGCACCGGCAGCGACGCGTGTTTCGGATTACTCCCGATACCGCCGGGTGCGCGCCAGCGAAGTGCGGTCAGTTTCTCCAGCAACACCGTCTCCTGGTTGCTCCCGCCGCGACCGGACAGGGCAGCGCCCAAGCGAAGGCGCGGGAGCTATTGATTTTGGTTTGGTATTCTCGTAATGGCCAGCGAACGGACGTTATAAGACTATCACATGTGGCAACTTTGGCGACTGCCGACCAATTGAGTAAATGTCAGGCTATGCTGCGGATCCCGAATGGAGCGGTTGAGTTGAAACGGACGCCGGCCGGCCGGACATTCAATATGTGGTATAATATAGCTAAAAAATTATGGATGTGAAGGTGTGTATGGCTAAAAGGGATGCTGCGGAGGATCAGCAGGAGCACATCGAGACGCTGCCGCTGTTCTCCACTACGGACACGGGCGGACGGATGACGGTGCTCCGGCCGGGACGTCGCGTCGGACGCGTGGCTCCGCTGCTGCCGTGGCTGCTAGCAGCCGCTGCACTGTGGGCGCTGACAGGCTCCGTGCCGTTCGGCGCCTTGCTCGGCCTGGCGCCGACACCGGCGATCGGCATGCTCCTCGGTCATCCGGTCACGTTGGGCGTCGCTGTGGTGCTGCTGTTCGTCGCGATCGGAGTGACCGGCGGAGTGTACTCGCGAGCGGTCGAGCAATTCGGACAGATCAGGGTCGCCGGCCTGTTCGCGATGCTCGCGGTCGCAGGAGGACTCGCCGCAGACGCGGGAGTCCTCCTGCTCTGGACGCTGACAAGTGATCCGTGGCGCCCCTTCGACCTCGAGGCCATCGCGACGTCGCCGACGATCCCGCCAGAGCTCGGCGCCGTCGTCGGATCCGGCTTCGCCCTCTGGGCCGCCATCGTGCTCCTGCGGTTGCCCGGCTCGATCGCCCACGCCCGGCGGCGTCAGGCGGACTTCGAGCGCCTCCGCGTGGAGGGCTCATCATTCACCGGGACGCTGACCGCCGTGAGCTTCGCGAACACCTGGCTCTTCAATTACCCGATGTTCACGGTCGAGGTAGGTTACATCGTCGACGGTGCTCCTCGTGTCGTCTCAGCGCGCATGCGCACCAGCGCCGACCGCGTCCCCGTCGTCGGCTCGCGCATGCTCGTGCTGACCGACGATCGCGGAACCACCCACGTGGAGTTGGACCCGTCCAATGGAGCGTCATTCGAGCCGGACGTGAGGAAGTACGCCCCATCGGACGGCTGATGCTGCGGTCCTGATCGCTTCGGCCGGTGCACTGATCGGGAGCGGCGAGCGCATCTAGCGCAAAACTACGCAGCGATCTCGAGCTACCCGGTCGAGTGCGAAACGAGCGATGCTGCAGCTGCTCCCGTGCCGCCCGGTCGAGTCTGGAAAGGGCGGCACGGGCGCGGGAGCTAATGATTTTGGTTTAGTATTCTCGTGATGGCCGTGGCCATTTCGGCGTAGCCGATCAATAGAGGGAGTTGTCCAGATATGCTGAGGATCTCGAGCGGAGCGGTTGGGTCCGAAACCGGGGAAACCAGCAGCTGCTCTGATGGCCCAGGCCAGCTGTGCGGCCGCGCAGTGTAGACCGATTCGTTCGATAGAGTCCGGACCGCATGCGGCGCGAGTAGTTGCTCCGTTGCCGGCAGCGCGCCGGCGAATCGCAGCCAACTTCGCAGCGATGCCGTGCCCCAAAGATACTCCCGACGCAGCCAGGCGGACGGTACTTACGTGCTGTTTACATCTAAGTGCCCCTTCGAAAATGCAGGTGCCATATATCAATACCTATACTCAACCCGGTTAAAGCAAGTTTGCCGGTGGTTTGATCGGCGGCTTGCTCCGCTAACGGGTACGATAGTGGAATAAAACAGGGAGCAGACGCAACGCGACTAAACCTCGCGTTGTGGTGGTTACTTTTTTTGTCTGACTGAGTAGCATACTGACCGAGAAATCAGTGAAATCATCATCAATAACGTGAATGAATAGAAGCAGCAGCGTTTCATTATATATTGTCAATTTAATATTATCATATTGGAATGTGAGATAAACCCTTAAAACAGAGGGACGGATACGATAGTGAAGGAGCTTGCCTCATGGCAGCTCTTTTTTAGTTCGTAAAAGTAACGGACAGGTTATCTCGAGTAATAAAACAACAATAATATATTTAAAAAAGGAAACTATTTATTGCAATACGATAATTTGTATGCTAATGTCAAATTAATTAAACGAGAAGTGAGGGGCTTTTTATGAACAAGGAACAACGCTTTTTTTAAAGGCAGCCGTCATTCTTATTGGAATCCCGGTTCTTGCATTGTGCATATTTTTGGTGCCTGAGATCGCGAATTATGCAACGGAACTGTAACCGGATATGACTTACATGAAACATCTCGTTTTCATCGACTTGTACGCATCGGCGATTCCTTTTTACATTGCGCTGTATCAAGCAATTAAACTTTTAGGCTATATCGACTACAACAAAGCGTTCTTGGATTTTTCCGTATTAGCATTAAAGTATATCAAAAACTGCGCAATCGCGATCAGTATCTTGTATGCAGCCGGCATGCCGCTCTTCTATCGAGGGTTGGCATAACGATGGCCAATCTTTCCATATTGAAAAACGGAAAGGCCAAAGCGATTCGAATATCCACTTTAGAGGCGATTTGCAAGGCTTTGGAATGTCAGCCGGGAGACATTTTAGACTACAAAGGCGACGATGTCGGTTAGAGGAGGTACAACCAGCCATGAACAATTCGATTATTGAAAATATCGCCAATCCCCACGAGCTGGAGAGAATGTTTAGAAAGGAACCCGAAGCCTTTAAAAAGTCGTTCTCCTACGCCTGGGAACAACACCCTGATTCGAAGATTCTTGCCGTTTGGTATGAAAGATTGCATTTTAAGGAGAAAGCGAATACAGAAAAAGCGAATTTGTTTCAAAAAGATTTCTTGTCCATGGGCATTTTAGCCATTTTGGCTGGGTTATGTACCAGAATCCTTTTGCATTTTACTGAACAGGAAGAAATAGCTCCGATCAACCTTGTTTATGGCGTACTTCCCTTTATTACCGCCTATTTTGTTTTCAATAATACTCCTTCTAAAAAGATTTTTTACACCCTTGCTTCCTTATTCCTAATCTCCGGAGTTTACATGAATTTGCTGCCGATGGAGCAAAACGACAGTATTATTTTGACGTATATACACCTCCCCATCTTCTTATGGGTATTATCGGGGCTTGCATTTACAGGAAATGAATATGGCAAGGGCAACGCAAGATTAGCCTATCTTAAACTGAACGGGGAATTTTGCATCCTCTATGCCAGCATGGCCATCAGCGGAATGCTGCTAACGATTTTAACGATGCAGTTATTTAAATTCGTCGGCATGGATATATCTGAGTTTTATTTTAAAAATGTCGTTTCATTCGGTGCTGCCGCTCTCACGATCGTGGCAACCTACCTGGTATCGAAGAACCTTAAACTTGCTAAGAGTATAGCGCCATATATCGCCAAAATTTTCAGTCCTCTCGTGTTGGCCACATTGTTGGCGTATCTTATTACGGTGTTAGGGGTCGGGAAAAATCCGTTCTTGGACCGCGATTTCCTCTTATCCTTCAACGGAATACTTCTCAGCGTATTGGCCGTCACCATATTCTCGATTACCGAAAGCGGCTTAGTCGAGAAAAAGAGTATTTCGGATTATATCAATTTTGCCCTCCTCGTTCTTGCTCTCATCATTGACGGCATAGCTTTATCGGCTATCGTGTTCAGGCTTTCTTCTTATGGGATTACGCCAAACAGACTTGCCGTCTTAGGCATAAACATCCTTATTTTGGCTAATCTCATTTGGATAATGCTTGCTTATATGCGTTTTCTGCAAAACAAAACCGGTCCTTCGACCATCCAAGATGCCGTTACTAAGTATTTGCCGGTTTACGGACTTTGGGCAGCTTTCGTTACGTTTACTTTTCCATTGATTTTCAACTAACGTAAACGATTGCGGATGAGCTTGCCAAGCGGCGGCTCCTCTTTCATTTTGTTGAAGTAACTGGCAGCATAGCTTAATTATATAAGTTCTCTACAGCACCAAATTTTGGGCGAGAGTGTTATACTTAAACCTACCTCGAATTGAACAGGAGTTACCTATACATGGAATTACAAATAACTAATGAGACCAATGATGCCGCCAAGTCATATGTCGTAAACAAAATGATAGAATATAACCTAAGGCATTTCCCAGAAGATTTGAAGGGCAGGTATCAAGCTGTTAACCTGTATTTGCAAGATGCCAACAGGAAGGTTTACGGTGGGTTAATAGGTGAGATATGTTGGAATTGGTTTGATGTACAATATCTTTTCGTGGATGACGCCTATCGAAAGTTAGGATATGGGAAAAAACTCCTCTTCGAAGCCGAACAAATTGCAAAACATAAAAAATGTGATTTTATGAAGTTAGATACCTTGAGTTTTCAAGCGCTAGATTTTTATAAGGAACAAGGATTCGAAGTGTTCGGAACAATACAAAACGCAGGCAGGCACACTCATTATTATTTGAAAAAAGACATCCAATAATGCTAATTCCTTGAGCTAACGGCGATTGAGGGCTGAATAAGAATAATACTACAATAAGATGAGGCTGCCGGCATGGATCGGCAGCCTCGCTGTGCTAACGGGAAGTTTGGCGACAATTAAGAGAATGTAAGTGATCGTACCAGCTTTATTAAGCTAATATAATACTAACTATAATACTAAAAATTTGAAAAAGGGCTATTCCATAAACCGTCTTTGACGATCTATGGAATAGCCCTAATAACTATCGTACTAATTTCAGTTAATCAATTGCGACTTTTGCAGCAGCCGTTGTACAAGTACCGTAATCTCCGCACGGGTTACCGTATCTTTTGGTGCTAGCTTGCTGCCGTTGCGGCCGGTTACGAGTCCGGCTTTCAAGGCGTCCTCTATGCTTGCTGTCGCCCAATCCGCAATCGCTGCGCGGTCCGTAAAGTCGCTGACCAAAGGCGTCCACGCTTGCGGAGCTTTTGCTTGCTTGCTTTGCAACTGCGTAATCTTCATCGCCTTGGCGATTATGACCATCGCCTGCTCGCGCGTAATACTCTTCTGCGGACGGAACGTGCCGTCTTCAAAGCCGCTGATCAGACCGTTCGCATACGCCGTTTGCACCACGCCGCTGAACCAGTCGCTGCTCTTCACATCTTTGAACGGCGACGTTGCCGCACTTTCGGCTTTCAGTCCCAAGCCGCGTATGATAACCGCCGCGAACTCCGCGCGCGTCATGTTTTGATCCGGATTGAACATGCCATTGCTTACTCCGTTCACAATCATGCGCGAGCCCATGTTGTTTATCGAGTCTTTCGCCCAATGCGTCTCTGCATCTTTAAACGTAATCGGATACCATACGAGCGAATAAATGCTGTTCGTCAAGCTGTTCACTTTGGCGTAGTACTTACTGTCGATTTTGACGATCTGCGTCGGCACATGGCGTACCGTTCCGTCCGGATCAACCACAATAGCCGTCGTAATTTTCGAAGCGTCCACGTTGTCCGGGATCGCAATCGTCCGTTCTACATAGGCGTCGAACTTGTTGATCTCAAACGATTTACCGTTATATACCCCGCGCACCGTAAATTCCAGCGGTGGCAGCACGAGACTGAACTCGCCTGCTTTAGCCGCATTTTGCACGATAGCCGTTTTCGCTGCCGTCGGCTTGGCGATTTCAATCTGGATTTTGATGTCGGAAAGCGTTACGTTTTGTCCCAGTTGTGCCGAAATCGCATTGATGTCGATTTGCTTGGCCGAAATGGTGTAGGTAGCGCTATCGGTCTTAATCTCGATTACCGCTTGCTTTTTCTCCATATTGCTGACCATTTGTCCGTTCAGTTCGCCTACTGCTACATCCGATGTCGTGGTGATCGGGATCGTGATGACCGCATTTTGTCCTGCTGCGTCTAACCGCTCTTGCAGCTTCGCTGGATCAACCACGACTGTCGTCACCGACTGACCGTTCACCATCGTTGTCGTCGCTGTGCCGGTTTGCTCGGCTTTGCCGTTGACCAGTACGTTGACGCCCGTGTTAGGCGTGCCGCTGTCAGACGGATACTCGTCCGCGCCAAACGGTCTGGCGCTCAGTTCATTCGACGCCACACTGTCGCCGGAGCTGTTCGTTGCTTTCACGACATAGTAGTACGTCGTTCCGTTCGTTAATTCTGTTGATGTATAGCCGTATACCGATCCTCCAACGGTGATTGGAGTACTGCTGCCGTATGTTCCCGATGTGACCGTTTGGTACACTTTGTAGCTGGTCGCTCCGTTGACCGGAGTCCAAGATAACGTTACTTGCCGGTTGGCTGCAATAGCCGATACCAGCACAGGCGCATTTGGAACCGGGTTAACCGTTGTGTCGATAACCGTGATCGTATAGGTCTGCGGCGTGCCTGCGCTGAAGTTAAACGTCAATGCTTTCGTGCCGATAGGCAAGCTTGCCAGATAGGAGCTATGCAGCGTAACGATGTTGCCATCGACTCCATAATGCGTTCCTCGCACAAGCGGCGTCGAGTCATCAGTAATGTTCGAAAGCGTGTTTCCGTTTGTAACGATCGTCACGTTAAGCGGCGACTGTATTTCGACGTTTTTGTCAAATGTGCCGGTCGTCGGCGTGATGATGCTGTTTTGCGGGCCTGGCGTCGTGTCGATTACCGTGATCGTATAGGTCTGCGGCGCGCCTGCACTGAAGTTGAAAGTCAATGCTTTCGTGCCAACAGGCAAGCTTGCAAGGTACGAAGTGTTCAACGTGATCGTATTACCATTGACACTGTAATGCGTTCCTTGCACAAGCGGCGTCGAGCCATCGGTAATGTTAGACAGCGTATTCCCGTATGTAGCCATCGTCACATTCAACGGCGATTGTTGCGCTACATTTTTGTCAAATGTGCCGGTTGTCGGCGTGATGATGCTGTTTTGCGGGCCAGGCGTCGTGTCGATTACCATAATCGTGTACGTCTGCGGCGCGCCTGCGCTGAAGTTAAACGTCAATGCTTTCGTGCCGACAGGCAAGCTTGCCAGATAGGAGCTATTCAGTGTAACGGTGTTGCCGTTGACGCTGTAATGCGTTCCTTGCACAAGCGGCGTCGAGCCATCGGCAATGTTCGACAGTGTGTTCCCGTATGTAGCCATCGTCACGCTCAGCGACGACTGCTGCGCAATGTTTTTGTCAAATGTGCCGGTTGTCGGCGTGATAATGCTGTTTTGCGTCGTGTCGATTACTGTGATCGTGTACGTCTGCGGCGCGCCTGCACTGAAGTTAAACGTCAATGCTTTCGTGCCGACAGGCAAACTTGTCAGATAAGAGCTATTCAGTGTAACGGTGTTGCCGTTGACGCTGTAATGCGTTCCTTGCACAAGCGGCGTCGAGCCATCGGCAATGTTCGACAGCGTTTTCCCGTATGTAGCCATCGTCACATTCAACGGTGATTGCTGCGCAACATTTTTGTCAAACGTGCCGGTTGTCGGCGTGATTTGCGGATCGGTAGAGTCGGTAATCGTAACGGTTAGCGTCTGCGGCGTACCCACGCCGAAATTGAACGTCAGCGTCTTTGGTCCGAGCGGCAACAAGGACAAGTACGAGGAATTGATCGTCACCGCAGTCCCATTCACGGTATAATCGGTTCCTGATAGCGGAGAGGCACCGTCGGTGATGCTCGTCAGTCCGTATCCGTACGCCGACATCGTCAACGACACGTTTGCCGGAACCTTTTTGTCGAATTCGGCCGTTTTCGGGCTGATTGTGCGCGTGTTGGGCGCTTTAACGATTCGCACCTGCAGCGGCAGCAACATACTGGTATAAGCGATATATAGCTCATTATTATACACTAACATATCAAACGGACTGGGGAGGGATTGCAAAGTATCGCTTTCCGTTACCCATGCGGAGCCATCGTATCGCTTCAAGACTATACTTGGAAAAAGCTGGGGGGGCATGGGCGCCAATTGATAATATGCGGCATACAAAGATCCGTTTGCGACTGTCATTACCGGATTCATGACCGGATTTAATACGGAGCTACCAAGCCCGTTTTCTACGGCTACCCAATTTGATCCGTCGTATTTTTGGGCTTTAAGTTGGGGACCGTCCAGCCACATTGCAAAAAGCTCGTTGTTATGCACTCTCAAGCTTGGAGGCGAGGCGCTAGTCGCAATACCGCTTAAAACGCCTTCGTCCACAAACTGCCAGCCGTTGTTATCCAAACGTTTTACCCGAAGATTAACGCCTTCTGTCCATGCCACGTACAAAGCATTATTAAAAATTTCAGCGGCGATCGGTGATGAGGTGCCGCCAATGATCAAATTGCTCAGTGAGACGCCACCGTCCGCAGGTTCCCAGACGCCGTTGACTAATTTTTTGGCACGAACTTGTCTAAGCGCCAGCATAGTCTCATTCCAAAATGCATACAACGCCCCGTCATAGCTAATCATATACGCGCCTGAAGCGCCTGAGTTGCTATCAACGTTCAATCCTGTCCCGTCGTCCGCCACGGACCAGCTTCCATTTTCGTACTTTTTCACCCGTAATTTCGAGTTAATTTCAAGTCCTTCCATCCAGTAAGCATATAGCGCATTATCATGTACAACCAATCTGGGAGACATGATGGGCTGGCCTGGTGATGCTTGAAGACCGGCGCCTGATATGTCCGTCCATGTTGGCGCGGTATACTTGAACACTCTCACCGTCGGATTGGATAGTTCTGAATAAAACACCGCGGCATACAACTCACCGTTGTATTCCATTATTGATGGCATCAATGTCGGAATCATGGGTGACCCTATGCTCCCGCCATCGACCGACTCAAAATCGATAGAAGCCGACGCGCGCTGTCCTCCAAACGGCACAAGCACCCCAAGTGCCAAAACAAAGCATAATAACAGCGAAACCCATCTTCCCCCAAATCGAGTTCCTTTCCAATTAAGTCCCATAGCCTACTGTCGTCCTCTCCCAAAGTTGAAAAACTACTATTTTTCGGTATTTTCCACAATTCATTATAGTATACGGAATGATAAAGACATATTAAAAATTATTTAAAAAAATATGAGCCACCGGTTTCTCCAGGAATAAAGGGCTTCCGATCGGGAAGCACCTTGAGTGCCATTTCGGCTGAGCATCGCGTTCCGATCAGAGTACCGTCCAACTGCTCTGAAGCCAGCATCGCTTCCGGCGTAACGTACAAGCCGATCCCTTCGCCTTTCTCGGTCTGCACGCAAGGTTTATGTGAAGAAACCAAGTCGTAAATAGGTCTCGGCGGCCGCACAACGTGGTCGAAAAAGATTGAGATTCCAAAAAAAGCGAGATAATAGATGTGCATGGGTAGTTCAGTACGAAGCAAACAACCTGTAGGCTGCGATGGAACAGACCAGCCTTGTTTCGATTGCAACTCTTGTAATTGGCTATCAGAAGGATACAAATGGAAGATTTGATGGGGTCCGAAATCGTAACCGACCTTATTAGTGCCGTGATCGCAGGTGTGGTGGGGCTTTTGGACGGCACCTGATCCTCAGCTTAATAATATTAAATTAAAGAAGATATGAGTCAACTGCAAAGTAGGGCAGAAGAGCATCCCTCCATAGTTTCTTAAATGTCAGTCCGAATAATGAGATACTTGGTAGCAACGGCACACGGCCGGGATATTTGAGATAGGCAATCTGCCCCAAAAAAAGTGCGGGTTCGCTTATGGTAAAAATCTGAAAGCGTTCTTTCCTGAGAAAGCGGCAGCGAGTACATTGAAAGCCGATTTTGACGGAATCGCGTACGGGAAAGTTCACCTGCCGTATCGTAAGGTAAACGCATATGTCTATGCCTTTAATAATGGGTCATGAGCTTTGCAGGAGCATCTTGGATTCGTCCCAAAAAGAATACTCAGTGAAATGATTTTTACAAAGGGCAGGCATTTCGACGAGTATGTATATGGACAGACAAAAGATGAGTTTGAAAAACTCAATCCTTTTAGCTAACGGAGAATTTAGTTGAACGAAATAAGAAGCAATTAGCCCAGTGGCAGCTGCATTTTTGTTATATTGAAGTAACTGACTGCATAGTTGAGAATACAATTAAAATTGAGGTGAACTAATGGAAATTAATAAGTACCCCGAGAATTACTTTGAACACTACATGGTTAGTTTTTCTGGCATTGGTCAATCACCAGATAAAGAGGGGTTTGAAAAATTAGCAAGGTTATATATAGATATCGAAGGATTAGATACGTTTTCTGAACTAATAAAGGAAATACAACTGATTAATGTTAATAACGACCGGTCTTACTTTGAAAGTGTAATTAATAATTTTGAAATAAAAGGGTTGGATATTAATAAGTTAAAGGAAATGGCTGAAGTAGCGATAGTGGTTTTTGAAAAATCATTGCACTAACGGGTACGATAGTGGGAGAGATAGAGCTTGCCGCGCGGCGGCCCCTCTCTTCATATTGATGAAGCTATTGTTTGTGAACAACGGAATTTTCCTGGGACGCTTCCGAAAAAATGGGTGAAATTGTGTTCTCTGGTGTTCAAGACATATCTCTCCACGTCATTCAACCGCCGGTTGAATACGTAAACGAAATCGCTCAACCAACTGCTGATTGGCTGCACGGATCGCCTATGATACGTTGAATATAGCAAATCGGCCGATTCTGCAAACCAATATGCAGGAGGAAAATATCATGGATGTACGGAAAATCGGTGCCTTCATTTCAGATTTAAGAAAAGCCAAAAATAATACGCAGGCAGAGCTCGCTCAGCTTCTGAGTGTTAGCCACCAAGCCGTATCGAAATGGGAGCGCGGCGAATCGCTGCCGGACATCGGCCTACTGCCGCTTACAGCGAAGCTATTGGGCGTGACGGTCGATGAGCTGCTGAATGGCGAACGTTCTACCGATCTTGAAGTTGCACCGATAAAGATGCAAATAGAAAAGGGGGATGTCCTCATAAATCCCGAGCCCCCCGGTCATCCTGGGTGCCAGCTGACCCTTGATCATGTGAGCGGCTTGGCACCGTTTCTATCCCGTGATGCATTGGAAGCCATGATTGAACAGACGGAAGGTGTTGTGCACTGGTCCAATGTCAATGCACTAGCGCCATTCCTTGGACGAGCCACATTGGAGAAGCTCGTAGAAAAAGTGATCGATGGAACGATCGAACTGAGCAAGATTACGGGGATCGCTCCGTTCCTAGGCCATGAGACGTTGGATCGCCTTGTCAATCATGCCGAAGAAGGAAGCTTGCAATGGGACGCGATATCCGGACTTGGCCCGTTTCTTTCCAAGGAGACATTAGGTCGGCTCGCCCATCAGGCAGCTGACGGATCTATGGTTCCGGAGAATATCCTGGGACTGGCGCCGTTTCTAGATCAATCCCACTTGGTCATGCTGATCGAGAGCAGGGGCGTAAACGGTCTACGTCCCGAGCATCTAGTCAGCCTCGCGCCATTTCTTCCACAAGCGATAATCGAAAAGCTCGCTTTGGGTTACAAGCAGGAACCGGAGTCTGAATAACCTAATCTTTCTTAGTAATTGGTACAATTATTACCCATAAAAAGAACTCTCCATAAGCGGAGGGTTCTTACATTTTTATCCATACGTTTGCGGGTGGTGTCAGTTACGCTGGTACTACCCCTAAAAACAGAGTTGTAGATTTTAAGACAATAACTAGAGGTCTCTTCACTAACGGGTACGTTAGTTGAATAAGAAACCACGACAAGGCTGCCAGCATGAATTGGCATCCTTGTTGAAGTAACGGGCAGCTTAGTATGGTTGTATTAAGAAATAAAGTCAGTATAAAGAACATATTTCCAAGTAATGATACGCTTGAGGTGATGATATGCGTTTGTTTCTTGTTCTGTTCTCTTTGCTACTTATCATTGAAACTAATTCAGTATTTGCACAGCCTAAGTCAACTTCTGCTAAAGAAAGAATCATTACACAATCATCATGTGAAAATAATCTATCCTTCATTTAAGGTGAGCAATGAACTGTACCTGGCTTATCATATCAAATTTCGAAACTTTCCCATGATGAAAACCATGTGTGAAGCATTGAAAAAAAATATACGTACACGATACGATGTGAAATATAGTTCAGACTTAAAAGTTTCTAATACAGAAACAACCACGAAAGGGAAGCAAGAACAATCTGCAGACTGTAAGGTTAAAGAACATCCGGATCAAAGTAGACTGGATATCTGAGCACTGCATTCCCTCAATTTTTTACTTACTGCACGATCTCTTTTTCGGCTTAATCGTGCGGCAGGGCCGGATATAGCCAATGCTGCGATCACATTACCATTATAAAATATTGGTGCAGCAACGCAGCGCAAACCCACTTCTGTTTCTTCATCATCAATGGCGTACCCTTGTTGACGGATCACATTTAAATGCTCTCTTAACAAGTGGTTGTCATCAAAGGTATGTTTTGTTGCTTTGTGCTGGGTAAGATGTGTAAGCATCTTTTTTAGTTGTTCATCACTCAGGTGCGCCAGGATAACTTTTCCAAAGGCACTTAGATGGGCATAAGCGGAATCACCTACTTGTGTATGGCTACGAATGGCATGATTTCCCTCCACCACTTGTACTGTCATCACTTTCATTCCAGCTAAAACCCCGATATATGCGGTTTCGCCAAGTTCCTGCGCTAATTGATGCAGGGACGGAACAACTATCCAATTAAGTCGAATATTTGCAGACGATGAATGGTGCCCCTTTAACTCAGAAGCTTTGTACGTGTGACCTTCTTTTTGAATAAAACCCGTCATTTCCAGCGTATATAGCAGACGAAAGGTTGTAGTCTTGTTAAGGTTAAACCGCTGCATGATCTCAGTCATTCTCATTGGTTCACCTTGCTGCAACGCGTCAAGAATGAGTAGTCCTTTTTTTAGGGTTGAAACCTCATATTGATCCATTGATTCACCTCTATGCATTTATTAATTATGTCTTCATGATTAGCAATGTATCAGGTTGATGAATGCTTGATACATAACAACAATCAGATTTATTTTAATTGAATTATTGACAAATAATAAAACAGCTTTTGCATTTTCCATTTTAGCTTGTATGAAGTGAAATTGTACAGGTTCGGTCTTCACCGGAGGACCTCAACTGATTACAATGACTATGGAATTATAGAAGGGTTGAAATAGAATAAGATCGAGATCTGGTTTTATGGATATAGGGATAAATACATTGATTTTATCTGGTTCCTTAATTCACGTAGGGTTTGATGCAGAAACATGTCCCGTATTTTCGTATTTACTTGGAGAAGTTTGCATGCTCACTAATGTACTTAGGCGTTTTGGTTACATAGAAAGTGACACTACATGGACTGAGCATGAATGCAAAAAAGAGGGCAAGAGCTTTACGCCCAACCCTCTCATGTTATTAAAGTGGTAATGGCCCAGCCTCTGACCTCATCTTCTATTCAGAAACAGGCGAATCCCCTCAACTGCATATGCATGATCCAACTCGCCGGTCAATCCTCCGACCGTAACAGACCCCACTACGCCAACACCTTTGACGCGAATTGGAATAGAACCGCCCACCGCCTGATACTCTGCAGTAGGAAGCAGAGAGTGTTCTGCATGTGAAGCACCACTTTGGATAAAGCGCTCCTCAATGTAGGCAGAACTGCGGCTATAGTGATCGACGACCCGTTTTTTGCGAAACAACCATACGTAGTTCTCTTCCGAAGTGCCATCCATTAGGTGCGTAAACACGGGAACTCGGTTACGTTCAATATGAACGGCCACAGCTACATTGTTTTCTTGGGCATACTGCACAATCCGGTTCCCAATAGCAAGTGCATCTTGATGGCTAAAACTTGTAAATTCCAATTCTTTCTCCGAAAGGTCTAATTCATTCTTGGTCATTTATCCTCTCTCCTCAACAAAAAGATTCTGTTTCTTATCCATTCTGTAATTGATAACTGCCAGTAAAAAGGCGAATCCCGCCATAATTGCACCAATCCAAGCCGTGTCCATAATATGCAAATGGTCTACTGCAAGCCCACCCCATGTAGAACCAGCCGCTATCCCAATATTAAATGCAGATATATTTAATGCAGAAGCGACATCCTTAGCGGATGGTACCAGCTTTTCTGCAAGCATTAGAATGTAAGCCTGTACGCCGGGAGACATCATAAATGCGAACAAGCCTATTAATATTAGGGAAAAAATGGTGAGTGTCTTATTTGGAAGTAGCCAGATTTGCAACAGCAGGGCAATGCCTTGAAACAGGAAAACGAAACGAAGTGCCTTTACAGGATGCCTATTTGCTAATTTTCCCCCGACAATATTCCCAATTGCCACGGCAACACCGTAAACCAGCAGCAGCCATGAAATAGACGAAGCTGAGTACCCGCTAACCTCTTCAAGGATAGGAGAGATATACGTAAATAAGGCGAATGTTCCACCGAAACCCAATACTGTCATGAGCAAAGCAGTGATGATCCGTGGGTTGGCAATCAAACTTCCAACATCTCTCAAGCTCGGCGAGTGCATCGAACGTGGGACTTTTTCTACGGCTACAAGACTGACCAACAAAGCGATCAGACCTAATACAGCAACTATGGCAAATGACATTCGCCAATCTAATACCTGTCCGATATAGGTCCCAAGGGGAACCCCGAGAATGGTAGCCACGGTTAACCCGGTGAACATAATGGAGATGGCGGTGCCTTTTTTGTTAGCCGGGACCATATCAGCGGCCACTGTAGCTGCAACTGCGAAAAATACGCCATGAGAAACAGCTGTAATTACCCTAGACAAGAGCAAGACGGAATAGGTAGGAGCTACAGCTGCCAGAGCATTGCCTGCAGTGAACACGACCATGAGGAATACCAAGTATCCTTTTTTAGGCAACTTCCCGGTCATTACTACGACGATCGGTGTTCCAATAGCAAGGGCGATTGCATATCCAGACACCAGTGTCCCTGCTTGCGTTACCTTGATCCCAAGATCGCTGGCCACCTCTTGTAGAATACCAACAATAACAAATTCTGTCGTTCCAATGGCAAAGGCACTTAGCGCAAGGGAGATTAGTGCAATAATGATTTTTGAATTCATTCATTCACCTCCTTTTTGTAAGGCTAATATTAAGTTAGAGATTAACAAAGTTCAAAAAAAGATAAAAAGTTTCTATAATCGAAACTTTGGTAAGATCTCCAAGGAGCACCGGATCGTTTACGACCGAATGCCGGACCCCGAGCTGATGCTGGCGTGCCGAGAGGCGTCAGTCTAACTGCTGGGAAGCTGAACTTTGCTGTGGAGAGCTGAAGATTCTGACCGCCGAAAGCAGGAATCTGGAAAATGGTATTAAGAAGTCGCCCTCCTTAATAAAGGTGGCTTTTTGCCGTTTTTGGGAGATTTTTTGCGTTTATTCGGATATGATTATGCACTCGCTCTGGATTGTCAGCCCCGAATCCGCAATCCCCTCGGTAATGATTGTAGACGGTAATGAGGTGATTCTTTAGCATCAGTATTGTCAGTCGGGGCACTGAGGGGAACAAGAGAAAGGAGGGGCAAGGTGCATTACGAAAAATACGAGGATCAGGTTCGGATCGGGAAACAGACAGACCACTCCCGACAGAACCGCTACTCGCCCTATTGCGATTTCATCTATTATCACTCCTCCCGCCATCCTGAGCTGCTACTGGCTATGCGGGTGTTGAAGCCCGGGAAGCCGTCGCGTCTCGTGGTGACAACACATGGCTGGCACATGAGCATCCCGCCCTTCGAGGCCATGGACACGCCGGCGGGGGAGGAGCTGGTCCTCGAGGTCGATATGCGAGGACGCGCGTTTTCCGACGGCTCGCCCGATTGCAACGGCTGGGAGCTGTTCGATGTGATGGACGCGGTCGCCTATGCACGGCAGCATTACCGCGACTGGATGGAGGATCCCTCACTCGTCTATTTTGAGGGCGGGAGCGGAGGGGGTGGGAACGCTTATGCAATCATCGCCAAGTTCCCGGACTTCTTCGCGGCGGCGACGGCGATGTGCGGCATAAGCGATTATGCCGTCTGGTACGAGCACGATGCGGTCGGGGAATTCCGGGATGAGCTCGACATCTGGATCGGCCATCCGCCGCAAGCTAATCCGACTGCTTACGCCTCTCGAAGCGGGTTGGCGCTGGCGTCCAACCTGCTGACGCCCTTGCTCGTGTGTCATGGCGACACGGATATCCGTGTCCCTGTGGAACAAGCCCGGATGTACAAGGAGCGGCTGGAAAGGCTTCAGATGAGCGAGGGAATGGAGTATTGGGAGCTGGAGGGGGTCGGTACCCGCGAGCATTGGGGACATGCCACGCCCCGGCAGCTAGAGGAAATTCGCTCCCGGAGCGAGCGGCACCGGACTAGGCACGCCAAGCCGATCGATATTCCAGTGCGAGGCCGGTTCACGATAGGCGGCTATTTGTTCACCAAGCGCTTCTCTATCGTACTCGATTCGCTGGATCAAGTGGCCGAGGTGGAATACGACCTGAGGGGCAAGAAGTTTCTCGTATCCACACCAGAAGGGGGCCCGTGCAAGTATACGCTGGAATTATTCGAAGGGAAACAGATTGAGGAAAGGACGAGAGCATGCAGTTCGACCATTATATAAAGCTGCTTCGTGAGCACACGGCCGCGAACTATAAGGGAATGTATCGAGAAGCAGGCGGCGCTTTCCCCCATCCCTTCCTGACCCCGGGGAGCCTGCAGTATGCCGATATTTTGTGGGATTGGGACAGCTGGCTCAGCAATGTAGCGCTGCGGCAAATCCTGCTGGATCAAGCCGATCCAGAAGCATCGGAGGCGGCGATGCCTTACGAGCGGGGCAGTATTCTCAATTTTTTGTCCTTGTGCGACAAAGACGGCTGGATCCCCATCGTCGTCCAACGTGCGGACCAAGTGGGAGCGCTTCGACCCGCCGACATTTACTCCAGCAATATGCATAAGCCTGTCCTGGCGCAGCATGCCGCCTTCCTCGTCAGCCTAGCCGAGGGCGATGCGGAATGGCTTAGGGAGAGCCTGTACCCGTTGCAGAGGTTCGTCAACAATTATCGCAATCACCACCGGCACGAGGAGACAGGATTGTATTACTGGCAGAATGACCATGCCATAGGGGTAGACAATGATCCTTGCACGTATTTCCGTCCCGCTAAGAGCTCAGCGTCCATTTACTTAAATTGTTTGATGTACAAGGAACTGCTGGCTACGGGGTATTTGTGCGAATGTCTGCAGCTTCCCGAATCGGCAGCGGATTATCGAAGAGATGCGGAACGGTTGAAGCAGGCGATCATCGAGCATTGCTGGGACGAGAGGGACGGGTTTTATTACAGCGCCGATATCCTCCTCCAGCCGAAAAGCCGTGTTCATGGCATTCATAGCGGCCAGCCCAGGGATTGGAGCAGCCTGATTCAGCGAATAGGCGTGTGGACGGGATTCATGTCACTATGGTCGGGAGTGGCCGAACCCGAGCAGGCGGAGCGGATCGTCGCCGAGAATCTGCATGACATGCGGACATTCTGGTCGCCCTATGGCGTAAGGACGCTGTCGGGCATGGAGAAGATGTACAGCGCGCGGGCAACGCGCAATCCGTCCAATTGGCTCGGTCCGATCTGGGGAATCTCGAATTACATGACCTTTCGAGGACTCGTGGATTATGGCTTCGAGAACGATGCTAAGGAATTGGCGGAAAAGACGGTGCTGCTATTCGGCCGGGATATCGAGCGCTTCGGCGGCCTTCATGAATATTACCAGCCGGATAATGGCGAGCCGATGCTGAACAAGGGCTTTCAGAACTGGAACTATTTGGTGATGCAAATGATCGCTTGGCTTGAAGGCCAGCCGGTGATCAAGGAATTCTAAAAAGCTCAGACAGAAGGAGGACGAGCATCTTGCTCGCACAACATAAGGCTGTGCCCGACACGACATCGCGATCCGCGGCGGTTGGTGGGAGACGAATCGGCAGGTTGCTCATTCGCGACCAATGGCTCTACTACATGCTGCTGCCTGGCATTATCTATTTCATTCTGTTCAAATATTTGCCCATGTGGGGCGTATTGATCTCGTTTCAGAATTACCAGCCCTTTCTCGGATTTTGGCATAGTGACTGGGTGGGCTTGAAGCATTTCGCCCGTTTCTTCGGAGAGCCGACTTTCTGGATGCTGCTTCGCAATACGATCGTGCTGGCGGTTTACAATCTGGTGTTTTTCTTCCCGCTGCCGATCATAGTCGCCCTGCTGCTGAATGAAGTACGCCATGAACGGTTCAAACGATTCATTCAGACGATGATCTACATTCCGCATTTTTTCTCCTGGGTGGTTGTGGTCGGGATGGTCTATATGCTGCTTACCGTGGAGGGCGGCCTGGTGAACGAGTTGATCGTCATGGCAGGCGGCGACAAAATCAATTTCCTGATCAGCAGCGAATGGTTCCGCACCCTCATTCTGTCGGAGGTCATCTGGAAGGAAACGGGATGGGGCACGATCATCTTCCTCGCGGCACTCGCCGGGGTCGATCCGCAGCTGTATGAGGCATCCAAAATCGACGGGGCTAACCGTTGGCGCCAGCTGTGGCATATCACGCTGCCTGCGATTCGAAGCACGATCGTGATTTTGTTCATTTTGCGGCTCGGACATTTCCTGGATACCGGCTTCGAGCAAATCATTCTGATGCTGAACGCGTTGAACCGCGGCGTGGGCGAAGTGTTCGACACCTATGTGTATTCCGTGGGGATTAACCAGTCTCAGTTTAGCTATAGCACGGCGGTGGGGCTGTTCAAATCGCTTGTCGGGCTGGTGCTGGTGCTAGCATCCAACGCACTGGCCAAAAAATTCGGGGAAGAGGGCATTTATTAATGCCGAGAGGAGGAGACTATGTTAGGCCGAAATTCAGGCAGTCGACTGTTCGATAGTTTCAATTATGCCTTCTTGCTATTGCTCGGTTTGCTGGCGGTCGTACCGTTCCTGTACATGGTGCTCGGCTCGTTCGCCGCGCCGGAGGAATATGCGAAGCAAGGCATCGTCCTCATCCCGACGCAATTCTCGTTGTCTGCCTATGCTTATATTTTTTCAACCGATACGATTGTCCGCAGTCTCGTGAATACGATTATTATTACGATCTCTGGTACGTGCATCAATATTTTCTTTACCGCTCTGATGGCTTACCCCCTGTCGCGCAAGGAGCTGCTTGGACGCAGGCCTGTCATGCTGATGATCATTTTCTCGATGCTATTCAGCGGAGGGATGATCCCGACTTTCCTGATCGTCAAGGCGCTGGGGCTCACGAATACGCTATGGTCGTTGTTGATTCCCGGCGCCATCAGTGCATTCAATCTCATTATTCTCAAAAACTTTTTCCAGCAAATGCCGGAGGGCATCGAGGAATCGGCCAAGATAGACGGCTGCAATGACATGATGATATTGTTTAGAATCATACTCCCCTTGTCCATGCCCGCGATCGCCACATTTTCGCTGTTCTATGCGGTCGGTCATTGGAACTCGTTCTTCTCGGCCATCTTGTACATCAATGATACGACGAAATGGCCGATTCAGGTGCTGCTGCGGCAGGTGGTCATTATGTCCGAAGGGGGCATTGGGGATTCGAGCCAGGTGAATGAAGCCGTCGCGCTTCCGCCCCAATCGCTCAAAATGGCCGTGATCACCGTTTCGACGCTGCCGATTCTGATTGTTTATCCGTTTTTGCAAAAACACTTCGCCAAAGGCGTCTTGTTAGGTTCGGTGAAAGGATGAAGGTATTCACTATTAGGGAGGCTGGAATCACGATGAATAGAATACAGAACTGGAAACAACTTCGGGTACTCGGAGCCGTATCTGTCGCACTTACGACGCTAATCGCGGGCTGCGGTGGCCAAGAGGCCGCTCCATCCGATAAGACGCCGACCGCGGTCGGCGAGAAGGAGGCTCCGAAGGAGCCGCTCAAGCTGTCGATGATGAACATGTATTACACGGCGGAGCCGCCCAAGGCGGACAATGAGGCGGTCAAGCTGATCGAAGCCCATACGAACGCGAAGCTCGATATCACTTGGGTGCCGAATTCCGCTTACAACGATAAGATCAATGCTACCATCGCGGGGGGCGAGCTGCCCAAAATCATGATGATTGCGAGTAATAAATCCTCCGGGATCGTGAATGCCGTGAAATCCGGGATGTTCTGGGAAGTGGGCCCTTATCTGAAGGACTATCCGAATCTGAGTAAGCTGAACCCACTTGTGCTGAACAATATCTCGATTGACGGCAAAATATACGGGATTTATCGAAGTCGCCCTGTCGCCCGCGAAGGGATCATTTATCGCAAGGATTGGCTGGATGCGGTCGGTCTTAGCGAACCCAAGACGATTGACGATTTTTACAATGTGGTGAAGGCTTTCGCGACGAAGGATCCGGATAAAAACGGCAAGGACGACACGTTCGGCATGTATGAAGGCCGCGGCATGAACGGGTTCCAGACCATCCTGGCCTGGTATGGCGGGCCGAATCTATACGGCCTCCAGGACGGCAAGGTGGTGCCGGACTTCATGACGAAGGAGTACGTCGACGCGCTCAAGCTGTATAAGCGGATGTACGACGAGAAGCTGATCAACCTTGATTTTGCCGTCGTCCCCGGCACCAAACGCCAAGAGGCGGTCAATCAAGGAAAAGCCGGACTTATTATCAGCACACTGGATGATGTGAACGCTGGCTTCAACGATCTGGTCAAAGCGAATCCTAACGCCGTGCTCGATGTGGCCAGCCGGATCAACGGACCTAAGGGCGAGCGGCTCATGCTATACAACGGGGGCTATGTCGGCGTGTATATGTTCCCGAAGACGAGTATTAAGACGGAGCAGGAGCTGAAGCAAATTCTCGGGTTCCTGGATAAGCTCGGGGATAAAAAGCTGCAAAACCTGTTCGAATGGGGCGTTGAAGGCAAGCACTTCAAGGTCGAGAACGGCAAGCCCACGCGTACGGACGGGAAGGCGTACGAAACCGACATCAACTCGATCTACCAGCTCCGCTATGATGACGGCAGCCAGACCGATGCGGGCGAGGATGCGGCGATCGTCAAGAAATACAAGCAAATGTTCCAGAGAAACGCGGAGATCGCCATCGCCAATCCGGCAGAATCGTTCGAGTCGGCTACACTCGCGGAGAAGGGCTCGGAGCTGACGAAAATCGTTCAAGATGCGCGCGTCAAGTACATCATGGGCAATATTGACGAAGCCGGCTGGAACCAGGCGGTGGACCAATGGCGTAAAAGCGGCGGCGATAAAGTGATCGAGGAATATACCGCGCAGTATAACAAGCAGAAAAAATAAGCGAATGCGAATCGCAAGACGAGATAGAGTCATCTGCGTTACAATGGAGGCATTATCTCCAGCCGCAATAGAGTCTCAATCTAATATGGTAACAACAAGTAGCTGTTTTGTGGAGGTTGTCCGTTTATGAAAATCCGCTCCCCCCGTTTCTTAATAAGGCTGTTCCTGTTCAGTCTGGCTCTGGGCACCCTGCCTGTCTCCGTATTGGGCGTGCTGTCGTACCACAAGTCATCCGCCATGATCGAGGATAAGGTGGCGAAGGGAAATCAACTGAACATGCAGCAAACGCAGCAGCGGGTGGAGCAAATTCTACGGGCTGCGGATACGACGGCTACCCATTTTATTAATTCGGCCCTGGTAGCAAGTGCCATCAATATGAAGCTGGTCCCGGAGCAATTCCAGACGGTTAACGGCTTGCTGCTTGGGCTGCATCAATTGCAAAGCTTCGAGCTGGGGATCGACGACATCGTGCTGGTCAGCTTCAATCAAGGGTGGGTGCTCGATAATAGCACCGAGGTATTGCGGCTGTCGGATTATCGCGAGGCTGAGCAGATTACGCGATACAAGCAGGCTGGCAAATCAACCTTCTGGGCATCGACAGCGTCCGGCGAACAAGTCCATCTAGTGAAGAAGCTGCCCCTGAATTCGGTGAACCCCTCCGGATTGCTCGTTGTCAAATTCCAGAGCGAGGAGTTCGCCCGCCTGTTAGCGGGCAGCAGCGAGCTGGGAGAGGTCATGATCGTCAATGAGGCCGGGGGGGTGCTCGCGCATAGCGACCCCTCGCCAGGCTGGCGAGCAGACGGGTACGAGGAGGCTATGAAACGGGTTCTCGCAAGCGAAACCCCGGTTGGGAGCTTCCAGACGACGGGCAATGATCAAGCAGCGGTGGTATTTCGGAAATCCGCGTATACCGGTTGGGCTTATGTCTCCATAGGCTCCGTCGAGCTGATCACCCAAGATTCTCAGGTGATCAAGTGGTACACCTATACGATTTGCTTCATTATTCTCGGCATCATCCTAACCTTGTCCTGGATCGGCTCTAGAAGAATGTACCGACCGATCAACAGGCTGTACCGCGATTTGCAGGCCGAGCCGGATCTCAGACCGATCGGCCATGCCGATGAGATCGGGTATATCGGCCACCAGGTGCGGGATATGCTCGGCACGCAGACGAACCTGAAGAATATGGTGGCCCGGCAAAGGTTCCAATTGGAAGAGCTGTTCATGATCAAGCTGTATGAGGGCGAGCTATCCCCGCGCGAAATCGGCGAGAAGCTGGCCGCCTTCAATTGGGATCGGCAGTGGATGCATGTGTGCGTCATTGCGGTGCAAATCGATACGCTTCGCGAGACCCGGTACGAGGAGATAGACGAGGATTTGCTGCTGTTCTCCATCAACAACATCGCGGAGGAGCTGATCCCGCTGCCGAGAAGGCTGAAGCCGGTGGTCATGCACCGCAAGCAGGTCAATCTGCTCGGGTGCGCGGCAGGCGAGGAAGAGCGGTTTAAGTCGATGATCAACGAGTTGTGCGCGGAGCTGAAGCTGAAGGTGGGGCAATTCCTGGAGCTGAGCGTTACGTTTGGCGTCAGCCGGTTCTATGGGTCGATCAGCGAAGCGCGGCTAGCTTATGAGGATGCCAATGAAGCGCTGAAATATGCGATTCGCATGGAGCCGGGCTCCGTGATTTACATCGAAGACGCTGAACCGGAGGGGACCCAACTGGCTCGCTTGCCCGTGACGATGGAGCGGGAGTTGCTCGATGCTGTCAAGCTGGCCGACGAGGAGCTGGCCAAAGAGCGCTTAGCTGCCTATTTGCAAGGGATCTTCCAAGAAAAGGTGAGCCATCGTGAATATTTCGTGCCGTTAACTTCGTTGCTGCTCGCGCTCGTACGTCTGCAGCAGACGCTCGGCGACGAGAGAGAGGCTGATGGCAAGGGAGAGAAGTCGCTCATTGACGAGCTATACAACCTGAAGACGGTCAAGGAGCTGGAGCTGTGGTTCTGGCATGTGCTGATTCACCCCCTAATCAATCGGTTGGAAGGGTTGAGGAAAAAGCAATACGCGCGAATTTCCGACCAGATGCTCGCCATTATTCAAAGCGAGGCGGATACCGAGCTGTCTCTCGAGGACTGCGCATCCAGGCTGGGTTATCATCCTGATTACATCCGCGGCGTATTCCGCAAGGAGGTAGGTGTCAGCTTCAGCGATTATGTGTCCACGTATCGGCTGAAGAAGGCCAAGGACCTGCTGACCGATACGGATATGAAAATCACGGACATTGCCGAAAAGCTGCACTACACGAACCCCCAAAATTTCATCCGGTATTTCCGCAAGCAGGAAGGTATGACACCTGGTCAATACCGCGAATTGCAAAGAAAAAAAGAGTAAATGGATGATCGGGTTCGCTGGAGATGATTACCCTACACTCGCTGCGGATTATCAGCACGCAGCTCCCGCAAGTCACTCGTTAATGATTGCAGTCGGTAATCGCCGGTCCTACTACACTTCAAGGTATCGACCGGCCGCAAGGAGGGAGACACGAAGCTTATGCCGATGGATATTGGCGAAGGATAAGCAGCCTCAGCAGGCGAGGAGTATGACCGATACCATCTGAAACTGAGGAGTGATGGAGTATAAAAAAGTTCAAGTGGACGGTTGCCTGTGCGGCGATGGTACTGGATGTGAGCTATGCTTGCCTAGGCCAATCGCAGTCAGCGGCTGCCGATGGCAATCCCGCGATCCTGGCCGAGGGGTTGACTATGAGGAGATTCTAATAACGTTGAACGATTTGGTGAAAGAAGGGAAAATTCATCATATCGGCACTTCAAATCACCTGGGTTGGCAAATTGTTCAAGCACAAGCCATTAGTGATCGATTTCATATTCAGCGATTTGTAAGTGAGCAAACACCATATACTATTATTAATCGACGAATGGAATTTGAACTTGCTGAAATAGCTAAACATTATGACCTTGTGTACAGTCCCTTATCTGGCGGCTTACTCACTGGAACATACACGGCTGGTCAGGCTGCGCAAAGCGATTCACGCGCTGCCACATTATTAGGATATGTGGATACATTAGATCCTGAACTAGCTAACGCCAAAGGACCGTCCGGGAACCGGACGGTTTTTCTTATTTGTGCGCCGACAGTCGCATTCATGAACGGAGAGCCGCGGATTATAATCAAGCGTTCGGGAAACAATAGAAAAAGTTGGGAGCTCAAGTCGGAAGAAGGTCGTGGTCATGAAATTTTACAAAAAAAGAGCTAACGCTAACCGCATTTCTATACATGACGCCGAAAACCGGCAACCGGTTCACACCGAATCTCTTAAGGCCGAGCTTTCGGAAAATATTAAGCTAATGAAAGAACTTCTCGGGTACAGCGGTGATATCGTGATCAGGGAAATCAGAATCGGCCCCGGTGGGCGGATTCGAGCCGCCATGTGCTATACCGAAGGGCTTGTCGATATGAAATCCGCTCAACAGTTTATTATGGAAACCCTCATGTCGGACCTCGACTATAGCGGTCCAAATCTGTTGCAGGATATGAAGGAGCGCATCCTTTCCGTAGGAGATATTCAGGACGTAACGGAGTTCGGCACTTTGTTCACTTCCCTCCTGTCTGGATGCGTCATCCTATTGCTGGACGGATATTCGCAAGGTTTTATCATCGGCATGAGCGGATGGGAAGGCCGCAGCGTGAGCGAGCCCGCCACGGAATCGGTCGTACGGGGGCCGAAGGAAAGCTTTACGGAAAACTTGCAAACCAACACGGCATTAATCCGAAGAAAGATCAAAGACCCGAATTTATGGCTCGAACGCAAACAAATCGGCAGGGTGACGAAAACGAACGTGGCCGTCATGTATATCCACGGCACCGTCAATGATAAAACGGTAGCGGAAGTGCGCAGTCGTCTCGATCGCATCGATATCGACGGCATTCTCGAAAGCGGCTATGTGGAGGAATTGATCCAGGATGAAACCTATTCGCCGTTTCCGACCATCTATAATTCCGAACGTCCGGACGTGATCGCGGCCGAGCTTCTGGAAGGGAAAATTGCCATTCTGGTAGATGGGACGCCGTTTGTGCTCATCGTACCCGCGTTATTTATTTCTTTCTTCCATTCTGCGGAAGATTACTATCAGCGCGCCGACATTAGCAGCTTCATCCGCATCCTTCGTTTCGTCGGTTTCTTTGTCGCGCTGCTCGGTCCGTCGATCTACATCGCCATCACCACGTTTCATCAGGAGATGCTGCCGACACAGCTCCTGATCAGCTTGGCGGGCCAACGGGAAGGCGTGCCTTTTCCCGCATTCATCGAAGCGCTCATGATGGAGATGACATTCGAAATATTGCGGGAGGCCGGTTTGCGGATGCCGAGGGCAATCGGGCAAGCGGTGTCGATCGTCGGAACGCTCGTCATCGGCCAAGCGGCGGTCGAAGCAGGCATCGTTTCCGCCGCCATGGTTATCGTCGTCTCGATTACGGCCATTTCCAGCTTTGTTTTTCCTGCCTCCAACATGTCCATTGCGATCCGTATGCTGCGGTTTCCATTAATGGGACTCGCCGCTTCCTTCGGCATTTTCGGAATTATTATCGGGATCATCGCACTTGTTTTGCACTTGTGCAGCTTGCGTTCATTCGGTGTCCCTTACATGAGTCCGTTTGCTCCCTTTATTGTCGACGATCTGAAGGACACCATCTTCCGGGTTCCTCACTGGGCCATGTTCTCCCGTCCCAGACTGGTCAGTCAGAAGAACGTCCGACGCGGACGAAATAAGCCCCCGAAGCCGGATACCCGGTCATAAGAACATTGCGGCAGCCGGTCGTCATGTTGATCAATCAATTAAGGTGGGGTGTTCATGGTACGAAACCTGCTCTTATTGTTTCTATCCGCCGTCCTGCTCGTAACCGTTACGGGATGCTGGAATCGCCGGGAATTAAATACGCTTGCGATCGCAGTCGGACTTGGCATTGATCGAGCGGGGGATAACTACAAAGTATCCGTGCAGGTCGTCAATCCGGGAGAAGCGGCTTCTCGAAAAGGCGAAAGCATTCGTTCTCCGGTTGTCCTATATCGGGCCACCGGATCTTCCATTATTGAAGCGATGCGTAAAATGACGAAGGAAAGTCCGCGAAATATTTATTCGTCCCATGTGCGGGTCGTAGTAATAGGAGAGTCGCTGGCGAGAGAAGGGATCGGGGACGTGTTCGATTTCATGTCGCGGGATCATGAATTTCGCACCGATTTTTACATCGTGGTGGCGAGAGACGACGAAGCGGCAAACCTCCTGTCCATCATGACATCGTTGGAAAAAATTCCGTCTATCGAGCTGTTCGATTCCCTGGAAACTTCGGAGAAGACTTGGGCGCCCACGGTTAAAGTTACATTGGACAAGCTGATTTCCAGCCTGACCACCGAAGGCAAACACGCCGTATTGACCGGCGTCAAAGCGACCGGTGACATCGAAGCGGGGAAAACGGAGAAAAACATCACTTCCCTCGTGCAAAAAAGCCGGCTGAAATCGGCAGGAGTGGCGGTATTTAACGGCGATAAGCTGATCGGCTGGTTGGATGATACCGAAAGCAAGGCTTATAACTATATAACCGATAATGTGACAAACACGATAGGGTATGCGAAATGCCCGGAAGGAGGCAGATTTTCGGTAGAGGTCATCCGATCGGAAACGATCGTCAAAGGAAAGCTTGTAGGCGGCGCGCCGGCGATTGATGTGAACATTCGAACGGAAGGGAACTTGGGGGAAGTCGCGTGCCGCATCGATTTAACCAAAGCGAATACGATCGAGACGCTCGAAACGATCGGCGAAAAGACAATAAAGGAGTTTATCGAAGCGACGATCAAAAGGGTGCAAAAACAATATAAAGTGGACATTTTCGGATTCGGTGAAGTGTTCCATCGCGCGGAACCGAAAGCCTGGAAAAAAATAAGGGAAAAATGGGATGCACAGTTCGCCGATCTCCCGGTAAACGTGAATGTCGATTTCAAGATACGGCGTCTCGGCACGATAAACAATTCATTTCTGGAAGAATTAAAAAATTAAGGAGCGTTTCCGATGTGGAAAATTAGCGGGATCTTTGCAGTAACAGCCGTAATCGCGATGCTGGAAGTTCCTTCTCTTTGGAAACAAAAATTGGTGAAGGAGCTGTGGGTATTTGCCATTCTGCTTCTGGTAGGGGCAGGACTCAGCTTTGCGCTTATCATGCATGTGACCCTTCCGAGCCCGCTCGATTTTCTTACATGGATTTACAAGCCGATCAGCGATGTGTTCAAGAAATTTTTGAGCTAAGGGAGTCCGGAGCGGATGCTGGAAAAAGGGAAAATAAATATTCGGCAATTTACGATACTGGTCGCCCTCCTGACCGTCGGCGATTCCATCCTCATCTTGCCCGCCGTTCCCGCTATGGAGGCAAAGCAGGATGCATGGATCTCCGGCATCGTCGGATTGCTCGTCGGAATGCTCGTCGTATATTTGGTCGGAACGGTCGGTCGGATGTATCCTGGCTTGAACTTGATCGAATACAATGCCAAGCTATTGGGAACATGGGCCGGAACAGCAGTTTCCTTAGTCTTCTTGGCGTATATGTTCTATAATGCAGCAGGGCTTGTAAGGATTATCGGCGATTTTATGACTACGCATATTATTCCGGAAACCCCCATCGATGCTATCCATATCTTGTTTCTTGGCGTGATCGCCATGGGCCTGCGGCTTGGAATTGAGGCCGTCGCTCGAGCCGGGGAAATCTTTTTCCCATGGTTTGTGCTGCTCTTCCTCGGGCTCGTCCTGTTTCTTTTCCCCCAGATCGACACAAAACAATTGCAACCGATTCTTGCGGAAGGAATCAAGCCGGTATTGCGGGGTTCCCTATTTTCCGCTTCCAACCCCTATATGGAGTTGGTTGCGTTTCTAATGATTTTTCCTTACGTCAATAAGACGGAGAAGATTCGAAAATATTTTGTTTCGGGTGCATTGATTGGAGGTATCGTTCTCGTGATTATGATCGCCTTATCCATTCTTGTGCTAGGCTACGATTATTCATCCAGAAACATGTATCCGAGCTATACGCTCGCCAAACAAATCAGCATCGGCCGTTTTATCGAAAGGCTGGAAGCGATTATGGCCGTCATGTGGATCCTTACGTTATTTATTAAAACGTCAATATACGTATATGTGATCCAATTGGGTCTTGCGCAAGTGCTCAAATTGAAAGAGTTTCGTGCGCTCGCCCTGCCGCTCGCTTTTATTATCGCCGCTTCCGCCACTTATTTTTCACCGAATATCGCGCACTTTAGTCAGTTTACAACGGCATATTGGCCTTATTTAGATATGACATTCAGCATAGGAATGCCTTTGCTGCTCCTAGGCGCGAATGCGGTTCGCCAGAAAGGAGGAGGGATCTGAGATGCTGGAAAAGGGGAAAATATCCATTCGCCAGTTAACGATATTCGTGATGTTATATACGGTCGGGAGCGCCATTCTGATCATTCCCTCGATTCTTGCCTCCAAGGCCAAACAGGATGCCTGGATCGCCGCTTTAGCCGGGATATGTCTAGGCTTGCTAGTTATTCCGGTGTACATGGCTCTCGCGAAACGATTTCCGAAAATGACATTCGCCGAATACAGCGAAGTGATTTTAGGAAAATGGCTGGGGAAAGCGGCTTTTGCGTTATTTTTCATTTATGTATTTATAAGCGCGGTATTGACGCTTCGCAACATCGGGGATTTTTTGACGACTCAAATTATGCAACAAACCCCGATTCAAGCTATTCACATCTGCGTTATGGTCGTTGTCATTATGGGAGTTAAGCTGGGGCTTGAGCCTTTGGCGCGCGCCGCGGAACTATTTTTCCCGTGGGTCATTCTGCTTCTTATCATGTTGTTTGTGATGCTGGCCCCGCAGGTGGAGATAAAGAACATGCAACCCGTCTTGGAGGAAGGGTTCTTCCCCGTGCTGAAAGCAACGATCTCCATTTTCACTTTTCCGTTCCTCGGGTCCGTCACTTTTCTTATGATCTATCCCTCGGTGAACCGGATCGAGAAAGCCGGAAGAGCCGTATTTACGGGCATACTTCTCGGCGGGCTCATACTGACGGTTATTACGGTACTGAGTATCACTGTGCTCGGACCCGAACAAGTGGCCCGGCATAGCTTTCCAAGTTATGCGATAACGAGGAAAATCAACATAGGCCACTTCCTGGAACGTATCGAAGCGATCCTGGCCATAATCTGGATTCTTACGATCTATTTTAGACTGACCGTTATGCATTATGCGCTTGTTCTAGGCATAGCCGAATCGCTGCGTCTTCGCGCGCACCGGTTTTTGGCTCTCCCTTTGGGTGTTGTTATCGTTGCGTTCTCCATATTCTCGGTGCCCAACAGCACCTATTTGTCCACCTTTAATAAAACCACTTTGCCGATATTCATATTTACCATCGCCCTTTTACTGCCATTTCTGCTGCTGCTTGTCGCCGTCTTGCGCAAGGTAAACCGGGTGAAGTAAAGTCCGTACTTCCGCGCAGCGGCGCCGGAAACACGGGATATACTTTGAAGGACGAGGCTCCCCGGAACTTCTGGGGGGTACTGCAGCACGACCGTATCGCCCTCCTGAAGTCCTTCGAGAACTTCCGTCTTGTCCGCGGTTTCGAGTCGGACCTTGATCGGGAGCTTCACGACGCCTTGAGGCGTCTCCAGTATCACATAATAGCCGTCCTTGTCGCACTGCACCGCTATCGTCGAGACGGTGAGCACGTTTTTCCGGTGTCATGCATAGTCGTCGATGATGCGGTGGAATTTCACAGAAAGTATGAATCGATGGGGGAAGGGGCAGGGTGGGAGAGTCAGTATTCGCTTCTAACGTCGAGAATGGAGCAAGAACTGGATATGACGGTTAGCGAACCTATCAAGCAATGGTATGAACGTCGGAAGAGATCGGAATAGTTAGCACGGATTGTGTATAGGGGCCGTACTGGCCCCGTTGTTGTGTCCGCCCGCCAATAATGGACTCAATTAATCCTCACAAGGTTACTGGTACCGGCTGCTTTCTGCAGGATGCGAATTGCGGAATCAATGTCGACGACCTGCCAAAATTACGGATTGGGCAACGATGGCTCGCTTTATCGGTTCTCTTATTTACACTTTTGCTAAAGCTTCACGGTCCACTGCCTGAGGCGGTTGTTCCATCCAGCCATGATCAATCAAAATATTTGCGCCATCCTCGACATAATCCCCCACTTGCAATAGAAGACGTCCATATTTTGCCGATACATCGTGTCTTGCGCAGAAAGCCAAGGCGTTCCCATAAGTTCTTGTTCTCATTGAAAACATATCCACCTTATGTGCCATCATCAATTTATCTGAAAATGGCGGAAATGTTGAGGTCGTTACCAAAGGATCGAGAATTGGAGGCGATGGCAGCTCCTCTTTTTGCAGCACTTTGCTGAGGATATCGTAATGTTTGGCGGTAATTTCTTTTCCTCTTAGAAAATAGGCCTTAACCTGATCTAATTGTGCTACTTGACTAAATCCAATTAAAACAGCCTTGCTTATCGCGTTGTTTTCAAGGTTATCGTGCAGATGGGTAATCTCCAATGCTTGAAGCGGTCTAACATCTCCAAAAAAGCCATTCAAATAACTTTGCTTTTTAATAAAATCCACCTTGCTCGGATAAGGAGTATATGTTGGCTCTGCCATAAAACCTTTTTTAATTAACAGTTCGTTAACCTGATTGATCAATTTTAAGGTAGAGTCGACACATTGCGTAAAGAACGCTCGAATATCCGATCTTGTCATTAAAGACACGGCAATTCCATAGATGCTGATTCCCGCTTTACTCGTATATTTCAAATAATGAAGATAAAACTCGTCATTGAATAGCCTCGGTGCCCTTTCATTAACGTCTTCTTCTGTAAACCCCTTTGGAATAGGGTAGTTCTCTCGGATGAATATTTCTTTGACGGCCTTCACGAATCGTTCGGCCAAGGACAGTGCATTCTCCACGACTTTCTGGATTTCTTTGTCTTCGACGTGATGACGCATATAACTCAACACACATACGGCCATCGTATTCCCCATATAGGTTGCCCACAGTTTGCCTTGCTCAGCTGAAGTTAAATTTTTGTTTGTTTCATTTTTGCCCACACTAAAATCAGTTTGCATAATGGCCTCCATTTCATTAAGTTTTACTTGACTATTTTATTTTAATAAGATGTTAATCCACGCGAAAAATTATACATGGAATAGAGTGAGACGGTCGTGTTGCGCGATGAACTGCCTTTGCTCAGCATTTATTCGGAAAAAATGCTGTTGGCCGTCTTGAAGGGGGCCATGCGGGACCGCGAATCCAACAAATGGCGAAACTGGAGTATGCTATTGACTCCGTAAGCAGCGCAAAAAGCAAAATTAAATGGAACAATTATCAAACAATACTAGGGATGGATACGATACATTAATACAGACAACCCGTCGGAGCCGACCAGGATGATCGACTGCCTTTGTTCAATAGGAGTTTAATTATACCTAACGAGCAGATTTGCGTAGTCATAGAGACTACCGAAGCGAGCAACTGCTTGCTTTCGTCAAGATCGTCAGCGGTAACCGGCGCGAACGATCCTATGAACAAATGCAACGGACGAAGCGACGGTTTCACATAAAGCCTCGCAGTCAACTCTAGCTTTTCGCCATTCGATTGCGAAATTGGCTGGGAAGCACCCCAGTCGAAGCTCTAAATACCCGGGAAAATTGCGCGGCTGACGGAAAACCGACGGCATAGGCGATATCCGTCAACGTCGTATCGGGACAATTCAGAAGCATCCGTTTGCTTTCCGAAACGCGCTGCTGCAGCACGAATTGGTAAAAAGTTATCTTTTTTTCACGTTTGAACAGCCGGATCAAGTGCTCAGGACTGACATGGAACATGCTGGCCATAGATTTCAACGAAAGATTGTCCGGCAAATGTTTACCGATATAATCGCAGCAAAGCGACACGAGATCCGAATTGCCGTTATTCGCCGAAGCTTCCATACTCCGACGAATATACACGGTCAAAATGCTGAGCTGGGAGCTTACGACCTGTTTCCAGCCGGTATGCTTCTCCTGGATTTCATCCGATAGACGGGAAGCGATTTGTTTGATTTCGGCAAACATCTCCGGCTCTAAATGGACTTGATGGTACGCCATATCCGGCAAAGGGAGCATTTCCAGATTCGGCGCCGAGCGGAGACCGGCTTCACGCATGCCGGATTCGTCAAAGCAGACCACGGTTCGTTTATATTGGCAAGAGGGATCGATATACACTTGATGGGGTACTTTGCCCGAAAATACAAGCAGCTGTCCGGGATACTGCATGCGCACTTGGTCTCCGATGACGTAGGCCGCTTTTCCTTCCAGCGTCAGATTGATTTCGATGCCGGGCTGCGTATGCAGATAGTAGTTGTGCGCGCGGAGGAGGTCCTTGCGAGCATAAACCGGATAAGATTTGAAACCGTTTTCAACATCGGTATTTAAAATAGGCGGCGCTTTCAGCAAGTTCTCGTTCAGGTTCATAGAAAAAAACCTCCCTCTCCAGACTGATCCGTTCCCGCTTCTTTTCGATTTTATTATAGGGCAATTCCAAAAAAATGAGAATAGCACACTTTGGCAAGCTTAGAGCCGTCAGCCAGCGGTAAGTCGGAAACGATCAATTTAGCAGGGATATCCGGTCAATTTTTTTGAATACGACAAGCCGGGCCGGGCTCTATAATTTTTTTGAAGCCTTTGTGATTCAGGCGCAAGGCAACTTTGACAAAAAGGGGCTGTATCCGAATGTCCAAAAACGAAGGGCGGCTTGAAAAAGGGCAGCGTGCTCAGATAACGCGCCGGCGGAACAGACCGCAGAAACGGAGGAGTCATACGTAATGGAAGTGACAGGGGCGGCGATTCGCACACAACAGGAGATTCATGTCGATATTGCGATTATCGGAGGAGGGCTCGGCGGTTGCGCGGCCGCGCTCGCGGCGGCCGAATCGGGCAAATCGGTGGTTTTGACGGAAGAAACGGCATGGATCGGCGGCCAGTTAACGAGCCAGGCGGTTCCGCCTGACGAGCACCGATGGATCGAACAATTTGGCTGCACCCGCAGCTACAGAAGCTTTCGTGAAGGGGTCCGAAACTATTATCGTCGACATTTTCCTTTGACTGCGGAAGCTTTCCGCAAGCCGAATCTGAATCCGGGAAACGGAGGGGTGAGCCGGCTTTGCCACGAGCCCCGCACCGCGTTGGCCGTGCTCCAGGAGATGCTGGCTCCTTATGTGCACAGCGGCAAGGTGACGCTGCTCATGCGCAGGGTGCCGATTCAGGCGGAAGCGGCCGGGGATACGGTACATTCGGTTACCGTACGAAATCTGGAGACAGGGCGCGAGGAGATCATAACCGCTTCCTTCTTCCTGGATGCAACCGAATGCGGGGACCTGCTGCCCATGACCGGGACGGAGTACACGACGGGAGCGGAGTCCAAAAGCGAGACCGGCGAGCCGCACGCGGTGGACGGCGACTCGCTGCCGATGGACATGCAAGCGTTCACGTACGTGTTTGCCCTCGATTATTGCGAGGGAGCAGACCATACGATTGAACGGCCGAGAGACTACGATTTCTGGCGATCGTATCAAGCCGATTTTTGGCCCGGGAAGCTGCTTGATTGGACGGGCGTTTTGCCCCGAACGCTTCAGCCCCGCGAATTCGGCCTGTTCAGCCAAACGGCAGATTTATGGCGCTACCGGCGAATCATCGACAAGACGAATTTTTTGGACGGAACGTTCGACAGCGACATCACCATTGTCAATTGGCAGCAAAACGACTACTGGCTCGGTCCGATTATCGACGTATCGGAGGAGGAACGAAACCGGCATCTGGAAAGCGCCAAGCAATTGAGCTTTTCTCTCCTCTATTGGATGCAGACCGAAGCGCCCCGCCCCGACGGAAAAGCCGGTTATCCCGGCTTGAGACTGCGCAGGGATGTGGTCGGTACGGAGGACGGACTTGCCATGTATCCGTATATTCGCGAATCGAGACGCATTAAGGCCGAATTTACTGTGCTGGAGCAGCATATTTGCCCGGAAGCGAGAACGGACGGACGTGCGGAGCCATTCCCTGATTCCGTGGGCGTAGGGTATTACCGAATCGATCTCCATCCAAGCACCGGCAACCGGCATTATATCGATATTTCCTGCTTGCCGTTTCAAATTCCGCTCGGTTCCCTCATTCCGGTTCGGATGAACAATTTGCTGCCCGCGTGCAAAAATCTCGGCGTGACTCATATTACAAACGGTTGCTACCGTCTGCATCCCGTGGAATGGAATATCGGCGAAGCTGCGGGATATTTGGCAAGCTATTGCCTAGATAAACAAATCCAGCCTCGCGACGTTCGAAACCGGGAGGCAGCGCTGAAAGATTTCCAGAAACGTCTCGAACAGGCGGGCATTGAGTTGAAATGGCCGGAATTTGCGGCGATGTAGGCCGAAGGGGTTCTCTTGCTCGATTGGTCCAAAGACAAGCCGAGGACGAAACCACCTCCGGGCTGGTGGCCTTGCTACGAATATCCGCAGCAGGTTTATGTCATGGAGCAGCAACCGCAGCTACCCGGTACCGGACCGGGCGGCTGTATTCCGGCCTGATGTCAGGCAGCCAGCCGGATTAGGAACACACGAACCGGCAGCATTGAAAGCGTAATCATGATTGGATGTAAACGAACGATGAACATGGGGGATGAGAACGATGAAGGTAAAAGCAGGTATGGCGGCGCTTACATTATCCTTGCTCGTTACCGCTTGCGGCGGTCAAGATGGCGGCTCGGCCAGCGGAGATACGGGTGCGAAGAAGGAGGAGAAGCCGAAAGACCCGTACACGATGGTCATTTTTACAGCAGGGGTATCGGAGAAGGAGTTCAACGAACGTTTCAGAGACACGCTGAAGGCGAAATTTCCGCACGTTGCGATCGAGTACATTACGAGCGGCAAAGGGCAGACGATTGCCGATCTGGTTGCGTCTAAAAAAATTCCCGACATCATCCGCACCGACGTGCCTTCCTTGCAAAAAGACTACTTGGACTACAAGATTCAATACGACATGTCCGAGCTCGTCAAAAAATACAAGTACGACACGAGCCGCTTCAACAAGGTGTTTATCGACGAAATTGTCGACGCCGGCGGAACGGCCGCCCTGTATGGCTTGCCGGTGCCGCCATACTTCCCGCAGGCGACGTACTATAACAAGGACTTGTTCGACAAGTTCGGGGTCGCGTATCCGAAGGACGGGATGACATGGGACGAATTATACGAACTGGCGAAGAAGATGACGCGGATCGATGGCGGAACGGTATATCGCGGCTTCAGCGCGAACCCGATCAACTCGCTGCGCGACAACGTGCTTTCGCTGCCGATCCTCGACCCGAACGCGGACGGACTGGCGGATTCCGGCAAATGGAGCACGCTGTTCCAAAACCTGCTCCGTTTCTACCAAATCCCGAACAATACGATCGAGAAAACGATAGGCGACGAGGACAAGGCGTTCAGCAAAGGCAACGTGGCGCTCATGACGAACCAGCATAACATTTATCTCGTCATTCCGCCGGAAGTGAACTGGGACCTCGTCTCTTATCCGAAATTCAAGGACGGCCCGAATCTGATGCCGCAGCGCGGACCGGCGTACTGGTCGATTACGAATACGAGCAAGCACAAGGACGAGGCGTTCGAAATGATCATGGCAATGCTGTCCGACGAATCGCAGTTAGCCGATTCGAAGCGCGGCATTCCTACGACGCTGAACAGCCCGGAAATCGCGAAGGTGCTTGGGCAGTCCGACCCGGTGTACAGCAAGAAAAACATGAATGCGATCAACTTCTACAAGCCTGCCAACTATACGCCGAAGCGCAAGCAAGGGCAGATTACCGTTCAGGGAACAGCGCAGCAAAATCTGGTCGGCAACGCCTTGATCGAGGTGGCGCAAGGCAAAAAAGATATTAACACGGCGCTTCGCGAAGTCGACGAAAAGCTGAAGAAGGAACTGGAGTTGGAGAACGCAAAGTCCAAATAAGAAAAACGTCTATCGACGTACTTCAAGGATGAGCGACCACTACTCTCACCCCAAAAAGTGACGCTATCCTTCGAAGGTTACGCCGGGTACTTTTCGGGGACCCCGAACACCGGAAGTTTTTCTTGGTTCAGAATGTCGCTGTTCGCCGCCGGGCAGATGAGTTGCAGAGACGGCTCTCGGGCTTACGTATCTATGAGTATCGATTCCGGTAAAGGAGGTGACAGGGATGTTTGCAGCCTATGCGACCTGAAGGAGAAGCGGCCAACAACAAGAACATACAGGAGATGGAAGCTGCGGGTAAATAGCAGGCGCGCTCGCTAGCCGTCCCCCCTTGCGACGGGAGGGGCGCTTTCCCGCTGCTCAAAGCCCGCCTTGTCCCGCACAAAGTGACTTGAAGCTTCGCAGCAAACTCCGAAAACTTTGTGAGGGAAGGCAATTTTGAATATACATTGTCGGAGGTGACGAACATGAGCAACAACCATATGGTCGGAAGAGAGGACGGTCAGACTGAACTGCTGCCGCAGCACGAATACTCGCCGGGCCGAAGAAAATTGTTGGCTTCGTTGGGCATCGCGGGAGCAGCGTGGGCTGCAGGCAGCCTGATTAACGGGCAGGCCAAGTACGTAAACGGACAAGGTTTGTCAGTGACGGAATCTGTCTATGGGGAGGACAAGGGTTGCTGCGAAGTGACCACAATTGCGGGTCTGAGAGCCACAACCGCTCCCGATGCTTCTATTATGTACTTTGTCAAAGATTTAGGACAGGAAGGGCTTTTCTATTACGACCCAACGGATGGTTCTGCTGCGGACAACACGGGAACGGTGTTGGTTTCCGGAACCGGGGCCAGATTCAAACGCATTTACGGCGAATCGTTGATGGCAGCTTGGTTCGGCGCCAAGGGTGACGGGACAACCGACGACACCGCGGCGATTGCGGCCGCCATTAGTGCCGCATCCGGAAAGCCGGTCGTGTTTCGTTCAGGCTCCGCCTATCGCATTACATCGACCATCAACGTGAATCAGGACGCCATGCTGGTCGCAAACGGCTGCGAACCGTTCAAGATTTTGCCCTCATCGGGATTCGTCGCCTTCTCGTTCTATGGATCGACGGTCGCAACAACGACGCTGGCGGCGACAACGCAGATGAATAAGGAAAAGATCACGGTGACCTCCTCGGCCGGTTTCGCACCCGGACAAATTGTGATGATGCAATCGAGCAAATTGTGGTATTACGACAATCGCGGGACGTTATGCAAGGGCGAGACGCACATGGTGACCCATATATCGGGGAATGATCTGGTGCTGAGAACCCAGACTTGGGACAGCTACGATATCGCGCAGGAAACCGTAACTGTCACGGGGTACGAGCCGATTACCGTACGGATCGACAACATGACCGTGGAATACCCTGCAAATACAAATACCGGAGGCATCTACCTGAACACGACATATCGGTCGCACTTCAACCACGTCAGCGTACACAACGCCTCAGTGGTCGGTATTTCCACCAGTAGATGCTACGATGCGCTTTTTACGCATTGCTATGTAGAAGGATCCAACGCGGTCGGCTTGGGCTACGGCATTCAGGACCAACAATCGTTCGGAACGGTGATCCGGGAGAGCACGTTTTACAATAATAGGCGCGGCGTCGATTTCTCAGGAGTGATTCCGACCCGGGGCGGCTCGGTGGAACGGTGCATCGTCTCAGGTGGTGGAAAGGCAAGCGACGGGACGGATAACTTTCTGCAGGCTTCGGGATTCGGCACGCATGGTCCGGCCGAACATATCGTGTTCGACGGCAATTTCATCACGCACGTTACTTCCGGCATCTTCACGAGAGGAGGAGGCATCACGATTCGCAACAACACGTTCGTCGGCAGAATGCAGCAGGTCATTCTGATTTCGTTTGGGACGGATGTGCGCATTTTGAACAACACATATGACAGCGGTTTCACCAGCAAAGCTGCCGTAGGCGGATCGCCCGGCATCTATAATTATCACCCCGCGTACTTCGTCAACATTCATTACTTGACGGCAACGAACGGATGTATCGAGATCATAGGAAATGTTGCAACGATGGTCAGAGTGGCTTTTGCTCGTGTTGACGCTTCGATCAACCATCTCGTCATAATGAACAATAGTTGCGTCTGGATAACGAATATCCCGACGAACCCGGTATATTTTCTGGACAGCGGCCGCAATGTCACTTTGTCCAAAGCGAGCGTCATCGATAACCGGGAAGAGCTGAAGAACGGACAGTATACGTTCGCCAAAGGTTCGATCGGATTCGATCTTGGAAAATTGGATGCCGACCGATTTCCGATTCGGGATGCCGACCGTCTGGTAGCTTGGTCGGGTACAGCATCGCTAACCAATGCGCAAGTGAACCTCATTATGGCCAAAGTCGGTCAAACGGTCCGTTTGACCGGGAAAGTATCCTTTGATGTCACCGGCAGCGGAGACGCGAAGGTGAAGCTCACGGGACTTCCCCAACCTGTCAATGAGCGGATCTTTGCCGCATATGTGGATCGCGATCTGAATCAGGGCATTACTGGCATGTTGAGTACAACCACGGACTTGTTGATCAGTCGAGACATGGCCGCTTACGATTCGTCGTTTCCCGTCGGAATTGGGTACGAGATTCCGATTCAGTTCGAGTATTTGACGACATAGGGCAAATGAGATTGTTTCATGAGGGTCGAATCCCATTGTGCGGATTCGGCCCCTTTTGCGTTTCGGTTGAACGTGCCTCGTGTCCTGCTCACGCGTCTTGAGGGCGTCACGTTGCTCAGTAAGACGTTGAATCTCATCACGCAGACGGTCGATAGTCGCTTCCATTTCATCGATTCCGTCTTGTAATTGATCGCTGTTCTTATTCATGTGTTCATGCTCCTTTCCCTTCTTGGTGGCCGATCTAAAGGACGTTGTTTTGGTCAATCCGGCAACAACGAAACGAAACAAGGAAAACCGTGATAACAGCCCTTCTAAGATGATCCGAAGGATGCTCTTGTTATCGCCGATGTTATAAGCCGCGGTTACTATTACGAATATACGCGCCAAGGAGCCGACTTTCAAAGGCTACGCACGATCATGAGCGATCGGGAATTTTGTGTCGCGAATCGTGTTCGGCTGCAGAACCGAATTGTTCGCTGGTTGGATATTCGTTTCCCTGAATATGCATCGGTATTTAAAGATTGGACTTGCCCGCGATCGATAGTGACCCTTAAAGAATTCCCTACCCAACAAGAACTCAAAGATCGATCCTCGGCCCTCATTTGCCGAAATCCTCTAGTGTTTTTAGGAAGTCGGCCAATTGTTTAAGCGTAAGTGGGTCTAGAGAATTGTTGTGGGAGGAAAGTTCTGCTTCAGAGGTTCTTGTCCAGTCTTCGGGAACACAAACGACACCGGCTCTTGTCTTGAGTGAGTACCGGCGCAGCCCATCTACTTCTTGTAGCTAAGAATAGCGAAGCTCTGACCGTGAAGTGGATGAAAGGGATGATGGATCGTGAGCTTTCCCAAATCATCGTTGAGTTGATGTGCATTTTGCTTTGACCGTTCCGACTGTACGGGATCGGACGGTGCAAATGGCAACAAAATTGGTGATCGAAGGCATTTTCGAGGCGGATTTTAAAGACTGTTCTTATGGATTACGCCCCAAGAGGTCGGCTCACCACGCCATTACATGCATCCGGGATAGCATCAATTGGGGCGTCGTCAACTGGGTTGTCGATGTAGACATTACCGGTTACTTCGATAACATTTCGCATAGCAAACTGCTGAAACGGGTCGAAGAACGTATCTGCGACAGGCGCATCCTGAAATTGATCAGGCAGTGGCTTGAAGCAGGCGTAATGAAGGAAGGGATTTGGCACAAAACGCAGATCGGCAGCCCTCAGGGTGGCGTGATCTCTCCGTTACTCGCCAACATCTATCTGAATTACCTCGATACGATGTGGGAAAAGCGTTTCTCTCATCTTGGAAAACTGGTTAGGTACGCCGATGATCTCGTCATTCTCTGCAGATACAAACCGCAAGCGCTTGAGGCTATCCGTACCCTTAAGGCCATCTTTGGGAAACTGGAAGTAACCATGAACACCTCCAAATCGAGGTTAGTGTGTCTATGGAAGAACCAGGACGGCTTTGACTTCCTTGGCTTTCACCATCGAAAGATGCCCTATCTCCATAAAAAGGGGACCATGTATAGGCTTCGCAGTTTTCCATCGAAGAAAGCGATGAAGAAAATGCGTCTACGTGTGAAGGAAGAAACAGCTTCTAGAGGCCTGTTAAACTGGCCACTGAAGCGGATGGTCGAATTTTTGAATCCAATGATTCAAGGTTGGCGTAACTATTATGCTCATCTAGATGTGGATCGGAAGACATCAAACCGTTTCCTTGCGAAAGTGGATGGGTACATGCTCAGAAGAATGCGACTTTTCTGGAATAAGAAGCACAAGAAACGCAAAATGAACTGGAGTGAAATGCATGCCTTGCTTCAACGTACAGAACTGAAAACAGTATGCACTTGGGTAAGCCGTACTGCCCTGGATGAAGAACGTCGGAAAGCCGTATGCGGGAAAACCGCACGTACGGTTTGATGAGGA
>NZ_VDCQ01000081.1 GCF_006265175.1 Paenibacillus hemerocallicola
CAAGAATGACAACAAGAATGACAACAAGAATGACAACAAGAGCGACAGCAAGAACGACAACAAGAATGACAGCAGGAACGACAAAAATAGCAACGACCGCTCAAATGGAAGCAATGCCTCGAATATAAGCCAAAAAGTCGGGACGACGTCCGACAAGGACGATAAAAAGAAAGAAGAAGACAAGAAGAAAGAAGAAGAGCGGAAAAAAGAGGAAGAAAGAAAGAAACAGGAGCAGGAGAGAAAGAAGCAGGAAGAAGATAGAAAAAAGCAGCAGGAGCAAGATAAGAAGAAGCAAGAAGAAGAGAAAAAGAAACAGGAAGAAGCGCGCAAGAAGCAGCAGCAGCAGGAGCAGGACAAAAAGAAGCAAGAAGAAGAGAAGAAGAAGCAAGAGGAAGATCGTAAAAAGCAGCAGGAGCAGGACAAAAAGAAGCAAGAGGAAGAGAAGAAGAAGCAGGAAGAAGAGCGTAGAAAGCAACAAGAGCAAGACAAGAAGAACCAGGACAACAGCAAGAAGGACGACGAGAAGAAGGACGACGAGAAGAAGGAAGAGGATAAGCGGGCCTTCTTTAAACCGGGAATGCAAGGGGAATTCAAACTTATTCGCGCATCGGATTTGTCCGACTGAGCTGCAGGATGGGATAATGCCGCATCCACAAAGCGAAATTTGTCGTCATATCTTTCAAATCGCGTTCTGTAGTTCCAAGGTTGGGGGGCTGCAGAACGCTTTTCTTTTTGTTCGACAGCATTCCGACTTATTTGCGGTTATTCGCGATTGACGATATTTGGAATTAAATCTATGATTACTGGTAGTTCGCCGGGATATGCCCGGCAAGGCCGGCTGCAAGTTGACGCGCAATCTTTCAGGTAAGAGGTGTGCCTATGTCTGAATTAAGGAAGCAGTACATACGAGCCCTGACCCAATATTTCGAAGATGGCAGCAGCGGCTCGCAGCATCCGGCGTCTACTCTCGGTTCCGTACTGCAAACGATCGAGCCGGAAGAAATCGTCCATATTCACGAGCAGAGCATGCAAAGAATAGCGGCAAGCGTAGAGCCCGAGGAAGCGCTGCGCTACTACCGGCTTTCCTTTGTATTTCTGATGGAGTTGTTGGCGCACTACAAGTATAAATTTCAGCATGTAGACAACAACGAGCAAGTGCTCGAAGAGCTGAGGAACGTGCTGTTCAAGACGCACAACTCGTTCCAGTCGGTGGCAAGCAAATATGAAAACGTTCTGCAGCATATGGACAGCGGCATCGTCCTGTTCGACAGCGAAGGTTACATTTCCTTCGTCAACGTTTTAATGGGCCGGTATTTGGGTGTGCCCCGCCGATCGCTGCTGGGACTCGATTTGCCGGGGCTCGCTTCGTACTCGGGGCTTTCGCGCTCGTTCCGGAAACTTATCGTCAAACTGCACCGGGAAATGTTTTTGTACAGGCTGCGCTACCATGAAGTGATCGACGAGCACGGGCGGCACTTTCTGGTCACGGCTACCTATGGGGAAGAGCTGGACGGAGATATTTTGATCAGCGTGAAGGATGTGACCGAATTCAAAAAGATCGAGCAGTCGGCCTATCAGAACGACAAGCTGGCCATGCTCGGCAAAATCGCGGCAGCCATCGCCCATGAAATACGCAATCCTCTCACCTCCATCCGGGGGTTCATGCAATTGCTTCGCCCCCACCTCGTGCAGCTCGGCAAGGAAGAGTACGCGAGAATCGTAATCGATGAAATCGATCGCGCCAACGACATTATTTATGAATTTTTAAATTCCTCCAAGCCTTCCACGCCCGTCAAGAAGGAAGTCCACGTCGACAGCCTGCTGAAAGAAGTCAAGCTGCTGTTCGAGAGCGAAGCGATCCTCAAAGGCTGCGATATCGAGCTTTCTCCCATCGATCCGGCTCTAACCATCTGCGTAGATGTCAAGCAGGCGAAGCAGGCGCTGCTTAATATCGTCAAAAATTCGTTGGACGCCATCGGCGGCAGCACGAAAGCCCAGCGCGGGATGATCGGCATCTCCGCGGTCAAGCAAAGCTCCAAAGTGATGATCATGGTGCAGGACAACGGAACGGGCATGGATTACCATACCCAGTCCAAGCTGTTCGACCCGTTCTTCACGACCAAACTGGAAGGTACCGGGTTAGGATTGGCGGTTTGCTACCGGATTATTAAAAATCACGGCGGACATATCCAGGTCGACAGCGATATCGGCACCGGGACCCAGTTCAAAATTACGCTGCCGCTCTGCTGAGGCGATGTGCTACAATGGATGGGAAGGTATTCGTCGGTTGGAGAGGAGAAGACTATGAGGTATCGTCCTTTTGGAGCTATCGGTGTCAATGTATCTTCGCTTGGTTTCGGCGCGATGAACTTGCCCGGAGTTCCCCTGGAGCAGGCTCGTGCCGCGCTCAACTACGCTTTGGACAATGGAATCAATTATATCGATACGGCTGCGGCCTACAGAAATAGCGAGGAAATTATCGGGGAGTGCATCTCGCACCGTCGGGACGAATATTTTTTGGCGACAAAGACGAACAAGCGCGATTACGCGACCGCCAAAGAGGAAATCGACCGAAGCTTGACGCGGATGAGGACCGACGTGATCGACCTGCTGCAAATTCATTATGTGAACTATGTGCACGATTTCAAGGCCGCCATGGAAGAGGACGGAGCTTACCGGGCCGCGCTGGAGGCGAAGGAAGCCGGCAAGGTGCGCCATATCGGAATAACGGGCCACCGGCCGGAGCTGCTGGCGAAATGGATTCAGAAGGGCCAGTTCGAGCAGGTGCTGTTTCATTTGAACTTGGCTCAGCCGTTCGCCTTGGACGAGCTCATCCCGGAGATGGTCCGGCGCAATATGGGGAGGGTGGCCATGAAGCCGCTGTCCGGCGGTTTTATACGCCCGGTCGACAAGGCGATCCGGTACCCGTACAGCCAAGACGTTCACGTAATCATTTCCGGCATGGTCAGCGTCGAGGAAGTGAAGGAAAACATCGCGGCCATGGGGCGGGAAGTGGAGGAGGCGGAACGCCGAGAGCTGGAAAGCTTGGCGCTCAAGCTCGGGACGCACAATTGCAGACGCTGCAATTATTGCTCGTGCCCGCTGGGTATTCCGATTCCGGACGTTATGATCTCGAGCGTCGTGAGCAAGGAGTTCGGGCTGCTTCCGAAAGGAAACGGCTTCTACGAAAAGCATAAAGAAAAAATTATGTCGTGCGCCGACTATGAGCCTTGCAAGGAGACACCGCTCTGTCAGAAGCAGTGCCCGTACCATCTGCCCATGCAATCGGTTATCGCGCAGGCTGCCGCGAATTATTGATGCTGACAAACAAGCGGCCCGCCTACGATGAGGCGGGCCGCTTGTTTCATGGCAGCCATTACGCTTTGCATGCACCGTTACTTCACGCTTGCAGCTCCATGCCGCGTGCAGCGACCGGTGCGGGCGAAGAGGCCGGATGAGCTTCGGTAAAGTCGGCTAACGACAAGATCAGCCTGTTCACTTCGTTCACGGTAAACGGCAAGCCTGTCGTCCGCTCCATCAAGTTCGGAATCGATACTCCGACCCGTCCAGATCTTTGATTGGTGCGCAAATCATATGGCAGCACGGTCAAAGCCGCGGTATAGTCGTCAGAATCGATCATCTGGACCGTAGGCGCGTTGTCGAAAGGAATGATTAACGACTTGCGGTTCCAATGCACGGTGCCCGGCTTAAACGTAACGATGAGCCATTCCGGCTCGCCGGAATTTCCGGTCAGCTTGACGATCTCGACGCCGTTACGGTTCGGCTTCAGTCGCTGGCTCGTCTTGATATCCGGTAAAAAAACAACGATGAAGATCGGGATGGCGCTGGCGATATAAAGCAGAAGAGGCGATTCCCGCAAAATGCTGGAAATGAAAAATGCAGCAAATACAATTAATCCCAACAGCAATAACCATTTGTTTCTCATCCGCCGCATCCCCCAAGTCATGTCGAGCTTTTGCAAAATACGATCCTAATTATAGCATACGGGCCGATGCCTTTGAAGATGCAGTTTGTTGGCAGACAGCATGAAATTCATTTATTAAAGTGAGGCTGACATCATGGGGCTGTTCCTCAAGCGCCGGCGGGGCCGGAAGCCTTCGTCCTACCGCAGCGGCATGCTCGCCGCCATATTCGAAGGAATCCCGTCGATCATCATTTTCCAACTGCTCGGCGGTCCATTCGTAACGGGCTATTTGCTGTACCTTGGCGCAACGTCGTTTCAAGTCGGAATCGTGCTGGCTATTCCGAGTATGGCCAACATGCTGCAAATCGTAGGAGCGCTGCTCATCCAGCGCTATTCGAACCGGAAGCTGCTGTTTACGCTGCTGTGCGGTACGCATCGCGTCTTGTGGGTATTGACGGGTGCCGTACCGCTGATGTTTCCGAAGGAATACGGAGTAACCGCCTACATCGTCGTGTGTATCGCGGCCTTTATGGGGCAAGCCGTCGGGTCGGTATTTTGGACTTCTCTCATTGCCGATATGGTGCCCGCCAAAGTGCGCGGCCGTTACTTCGGCATCCGCAATACGATATTATGGGCGGGCGGCTGCATCGCGATTGTTGCATTCGGCCAAATTTTGGATCGCCTGCCGGAGCCGCAAGGCTTCCACATTTTGTACATGGTCGCCGCCGTTTGCGTCGTATTCGACATTTTCTTTTTCCTCAAATATCCGAACCGCCCGTTCGAGAAATCCGGACAGCAGGGGACGGCGGCCATGCTGAAGGTTCCGTTCCGGCATCCCCCTTTTGTGAAATCGATGCTGTTCATATCGCTCTGGCTGTTCGTGCAGGGGATTTCCGTTCCATTCTTCAATTACGTCATGCTGGATATTATGAAGCTGGGCTATAATTGGATCGCGATCGCCACGATGACGCAAAACGTCGCGATGATGATCGGCTACTCGATGTGGGGCAATCTGAACGCGAAGTACCGCTCGAAGACGCTGCTGTTCTGGACGCTGCCGGTTATCGCCGCGGCCTGCATGGGCTGGGGGCTTCTGCCCGTCCTGCCGGATATTCCGGTCCTTCTATTGATCCATATGCTGATCGGCGTCGGCATAGGCGGTTTTAATCAGCTTATGTTCAATTTCGTCGTCGGCGATACGCCGAAGGGCGAACGTCCGATGTTTATCGCCGTCTTCTACGCGTTGACCGGATTTGCCGGCTTTATGGGGCCGTTGCTCGGAGGTGCTGTATACCGAATCGTGGCGCATATGCCGAATTGGGTGCAATTGTTCGGGATATCGCTCGCAGCAGGCATCGTTCTGCTTATTGTGGCTGTAAGCATCGGCTCGAGAGTGCTACTCGAGTCGACTAAATGGCCGCGCCGGCCGGGCGCGGCCGGATGGAGGAGAGGGGTATGAGAACAAGAATTGCGATCATCGGGTTGGGAGATATCGCCGAGAAAGCGTATTTGCCGGTCGTGGCCCACCACCCTGGTGTTGAAATTGTCGCACTTATGAGCCGATCGGAGGAAACGGTAGAACGGATCGGCGAAGCGTACCGTGTTCCGGGCCGAACGACGAAGTTGAACGAACTGCTGGAGCGGGAGCTCGATGCCGTCTTCGTGCACAGCCCGACCGAGACGCACGCGGATATTGTGCTGGCCTGCTTGGACCGCGGGCTTCACGTGTACGTGGATAAACCGTTGTCGTACAAGCTGGAGGAATCCGAGCGGATGGCCGAGCAAGCGGAGAAACGCGGCAAGCTGCTCGCCGTCGGGTTCAACCGCAGGTTCGCGCCCATGTATACGGAAGCGAAGCGCTGGCTGGAGGAAACCGGAGGATTCGATTTGTGCATCGCGCAAAAACACCGGACTCGCCAGCAGACGCTTCCTGCCAAGGAAACGCTGTACGACGATATGATCCATATGATCGATTTGCTGTTGTGGCTTGGCGCCAAGCCGGGCGAAGTCACGAGCTGGATAAGCGAGAAGGACGCCGACGGCAGGCTGCTGCATGCTTCGGGAAGCTTGCGGACAGGGACTTCCGCTTCGTTCGTCAGCATGAACCGTCGGGCCGGCGGCGATCTCGAGAAGCTGGAGCTGCACGGCGGCGGGCGCTCGGCGGAAATCGTCAATCTCGATTCGGCCGTATTGCGGGACAAGCGGGAAGGGGAGCACACGAAGCGGTTCGGTAGCTGGGAGACAGTTTCCCATCGGAGAGGCTTCGCCGGAATCGTCGACCACTTTCTTGCCACGCTCGACCGTCCGATGGAATGTCTCGTCAGCGCCGACAAGGTGCTGGAGACGCACCGGCTCGTAGAGAAGCTGAGCGGGATGTAGCAACGGACGAATGGAGGGCCCCCGTACCCGCGATAAGCGAGTCGGGGGCCGGCGTCTTTTGATCCGCGAGCGTCAGCCGTTGTTGGCCATCAAGCCCATGAACGAGACGGGCAGCCCCGTCTTGTGCAGATGCGCGACGCAGCCGAGCCCGGTGCAGCGGGGAACGGCCCACTGCTCGCTTCGTTCCTCGAACAATATCGTCGTCACCGAGCTGGGAGGAAGCCAGAACGAGCTCCACACGAGCGGGAAAGGGATCTCCAGCAGGTGGGACAGCCACGTCAGCCCGAAGCCGAGATGGCAAAACACCGCAATAGCTTCCCGGCTGGGCGATTGGATCCGGTAGCGCCCTTCTTCCCTCTCATACCCGTGCCGCAGCAGAAAGGCGTCCGAATCGCTCACGATCGTCTCGTATAATGCGGCATAATCTCGGTAAGATTCATGGTCGGGCCACGTTTCATGGCCGGGATAAGGCTTCCGGGCGCGAACCGCTTCTCCGGGGATGTTCCATGCCGCGATCGGGCGGCCCTGGTCGTCCGGAGCCTGCCAGTTCAGCTCGCGCGTCCACGGCTCGATAACCGGCTCCATTCCGAGCCGGTCGGCGGTATATCGCATCGTATGGACGGCCCGATTGACGGGCGAGCAGTAGATGCGGTCGACGCCCGCTTCCTGAAGACGGGCGGCCAATGCTTGCGCTTCCAGATGCCCCGCCGCCGTTATCGTATGATTGGCGTAATCGGGCTCGGCGTGACGGATCAAATAGATTTTCATGCGGTTTTCTCTCCCGTAGTATGGATTCTCTTCTCTATGCCGCTGTAGCTTGAATACGGACCCTTACAAGGAAATCACATAATTGCCCAAATCATATGCGTATTTCAAGCCTGCGTCGCGAATGCCGTCGGGCAAATTGCGGATGCTGTTGTGAGTCTCGTAAGTAAAGTCGCCTTCATAGCCGATCCGTTTGAGCGTTTGCACGACGTCGGTCCAACGGATTGTACCCTGATACGGCAGGATGTGATGATCGCCGACCCCGTCGTTGTCCTGAATATGCGTCGCCTTCAGCCGCGAGCCCAGAATGCTTATTCCGGTTGTCTGGTCTACCGACTGTCTATGGCCATGGCCTGTATCCCAGCAGGCGCCGATCAGCGGGTGGTTCAGCGTGTCGATCAGCTCGGCGAGCTCCTCCGGCAACGAGAAATACGAGCGGATGTGGCGACGATCGGTCAAGTTTTCCAAAGCGATGCCGACCCCGGTTTCCTCCAGGACGGGAATCCATTTGCGGTGAAACCGGACGTTGAAATCGAGCACGTCCCGGTACGATTCGCCTTCCTCGCCGGTTACGTTGGTCGGGTGGAATACGACCCATGGCACGCCCAGTATGGCGGCGGTCCGCAGCGATCTCTCGACCAGCGCCTCGTAGGATTCCAAAGTCAGGTCCAGCACGAGCTTCGAGAAATTGGGCCCGTGCACCGGTCCGTGCATCTGGGTGAACCGGACGCCGTGAGCGTCGGCGCTGGCCCGTATTTCCTTCGCCCAAGCCTCCTCCTCTTGCGGGCTAATCTGCAGCACCTGCTTCTGAAAATCCCAATAGTTCATGTCAAGCGAGACGAAGCCGGCGGCGGCGCAACGGCGAACCGCCTCAGGTCTGGAAATGCCGGCGTCGAATACGTTTAACGAGGTGGATACGTTCATCGGATAAATCCCTCCTGGACGATCGATTATTTATTGGGTTTTAATATATTGGTTTATTTCTTCCTCGGCGTCCCGCAGCATCGTATTGAGATCTTTCTGGTCGGCCAGAAACTCCTTGTAATGCTTGAGCACGATTTCGCTTCCCTTGCTTTGGAATTTGGAGAAGGGGGGAGCGTAGGCCGGTTTGCTCTTAAAAATGCTGTTTAGCTTTTTGTCTTTCAGAGCCGGATTGTCGGCGCCGAACTCTTTGCGGATGTCCGGATTGGTCAGCAGAGAGACTCTGCCCGTATTTCGCGTGCTGATCTTCTGGTTCTCGTCGGAGAACAGCACCTCCAGTGTCTTCATGGCCGCTTCCTTGTACTTGCTCGTGCTGCTGATCGCGATCACGTGAAGGTCGTACATGCCGTAGACGTTCGGATTTTCCTTATAGCTCGGAAATTGGGCGATATCCCAGTTCAGGTCCGACTTGGTCAGCAGGTCGAGCAAATTGACGCTGGCGATCATCGCCTGCTTCTTGTCTTTAATGAAATCGTTGGTCGTGAAGTTCGGCGTATTCCCGGGAATCGAATAAATTTGCTTGCCGAGTGTAAACGCTTTCCGATACAGTTCGCTGTTCACGGCGGACAAGTTCGTTTTGGCATCGACCGGAATGATGGACAGAGGATAGGTCAGGCGGCTCCATGCATCCATCCCGAGTCCGCTGTATGCAGTCCCTCCCTCCGTGCGCGTCAGACGCTTCGCGAGCTGCAGCGTTTCGTCCCATGTCATGCCGTCCTGCGGGTATGGCACCCCGAATTTATCGAAGATGTCTTTGTTATAGTATAGAGCATTGAACTGCATATTGTACGGCAATCCGTACAATTCTCCTTTGTCGGACAACGTTCGGAGCGTCTTCAGAGCATCCTGGTCGAATCGCCCGAGATCGAAATTTTCCGTTTTGGCCAGCGGGGTAATGTCCCCGAAAATGCCCAGCTCTCTGTTCGGATTGATGTTGCCGTTCCAGATTGTGATCAGATCGATCTGTTCCTTGGCCGCTACCGAGTTCTCGAGGTCCGTTGATTTGTAGGGCAGCAGCTCGACCGTAATATACGGATACTTTTTCTTGACCGGGTCGGCAATGAGCAATTGGAAGTCGGCCGCGGTCATGGGCTGGTGCGTGAACAGCTTCAAAGTGACCGGGTCCGGCTCCTTCACCGGAGCCGGCTTGCCCGTCTCGCCGGATGATGCCCCGCCGCCGGAAGAGCAGCCGGTAATGCCGAGTACAAGAAGGGAAAGCGCTAACGCAAACGTACGTTGTTTACTCACAAGGACCCCTCCGCTAACAAGATCGAAAACATAGTGTTGTGTTGCCGGTATCTGTACACCCAAACGAAAAACGGTTACGATAAAGCGTGAATAAGATTGCTACGGCCGATATAAGAATCATAGCCCTTAAAGTCGATATAGGAAATATCACGAAGTAGTCTCTTTTTGGCATTTCGTAGGGTATGCGCTTTCACTAAAAAGGGGGGGCGAAGCGATGCAGGAAACAGCGGTGGAATTCGTCGACATATGGTTCTACAAGCCGGACGGCTTCGACGAGCTGGGCGGCGTCTGGCCGGTGCGCATCGGCAACAACATCGCCAAGCCGAGCTACAAGAACGGTCCGCGGCAAACCCCTTACTGCAACATGCATTTTATCCGCGAGGGGCAAGTGCAGCTTTTCTACGGCGGGCAGGAGGTCATTTTGCGCAAGGGGGATATTTTCTGCAAATTCCCGAATACGACGTATTCCTACCAAATCGTGCCGAGCGAGAAGCCGCTGCGGATGACATGGATTACGTTCGACGGCCACCAGGCCCGCCAAATTCTCACGATGACCGGATTCGCGGAGGATAAGCCGTACCGGCGGGCGAGCGTGGATAAAGATATGGAGATCGTGCTGCAGCAAATGTTCCAATGGTGCAAGGGAGACAGCCGCAAGCAGCTGATGACGATGTACAGCCTCATGTACCGCATATTCAGCAAGCTGCTGCCGGATAAAGACCATGAGCCTCCGCATACGCCGAGCGACTGGGTGCGCAAAAGCCTGGACTTCATTCATGCCTATTATGCGGAAAAAATTACGGTCGACGATGTGGCCAAATACGTAAGGCTGCACCGCACCTACTTGTCCAAAATCTTCACCAAGGAGGTAGGCGTCCCGCCTTCCCGTTATTTGATTCAAATGCGGCTTGACCGGGGCAAGCAGCTATTGCTGGAAAGCATGCTGTCCGTCACCGAGATCGCCCTGTCGGTAGGCTACCCCGATATTTACTCGTTTACACGCGCGTTCACTCGCCGTTTCGGTCTATCGCCGGGAGGCGTTCGCAAGCAAACGGGAGGCCGCTTGGAATAGCGGTTGACAAAGCCTTGTTCGCTCCACTTTGTGGAGCTTTTTTTGCGTTTCCAGGCTGGAGGGATCGCCCTTTTTTCTGTATAATCTACTCTTGTGAGCATCGGCCCCGACTTTTCTGAGAGTGGAAAGTCACAATCGAATCCGAAGGAGATGAAGCTTGCTTTGTTGTTGCAAAAATTGAAAAAGGAGTGGCTGGCGAGCCCGCGCAAAGACATTTTGTCGGGGATGACGGTAGCGATCGCGCTCATTCCGGAAGCGATAGCGTTCTCCATCCTGGCCGGAGTCGATCCGATGGTAGGGCTGTACGCTTCGTTCGTTATCGCCGTTACGATCTCGATCGTAGGGGGACGGATGGGGATGATCTCGGCCGCAACCGGCGCTATGGCTTCGTTAATGGGGCCCATTATCGCCAAGTACGGGATCGAGTATTTATTCGCGGCTTCGATCTTGACCGGGGTTATCCAGTATGGGATGGGCGTGCTGAAATTCGGCAAATTCATTACCTTTATCCCGCATTCGGTCATGATCGGCTTCGTCAATGCGCTGGCCATCATTATTTTTATGGCCCAGCTCCCGAATTTCCAAGGCGCTAACCTCTATATGTACTTGATTTTGATCGGAACGCTCGCTATCGTTTACGGACTGCCGCGGCTTACGAAGGCGGTGCCCTCTCCATTAATCGCGATTATCATTATGACGGTCGTGGCGGTAACGTTGCGATTGGACGTGCGCACCGTCGGGGATATGGGCGACATTACGCAGGCGCTGCCGTTTTTCCACGTTCCGGATATCGAAGTGACGCTGCAGGCGTTATGGCACATTTTGCCGCATTCGCTGGCGCTCGCCATCGTGGGCATAACGGAAACGCTCATGACGGCCACGATCGTCGACGAAATGACCGAGACGAAAAGCGACAAAAACAAAGAAATTCGCGGACAGGGGATCGCCAATGTGTTCTCCGGTTTTTTTGGAGGAATGGCAGGCTGCGCGATGATCGGTCAGACCGTCATCAACGTCAAGTCCGGAGGCAGAACGCGATTGTCCACCTTTGTCGCCGGCGCGTTTCTATTGTTTTTGATTCTCGCTCTGGGCGATGTCGTGAAGCAAATTCCGATGGCCGCTTTGGTAGGCGTCATGTTTATGGTGTCGTTCAGCACGTTCGATTGGGGATCGCTGCGGAATTTGGCCAAGACGCCTCGAAGCGATGCGCTCGTCATGATTATTACGGTAGCCGTCGTCGTGGCCACGTCCGATTTGGCGATCGGGGTTCTTACCGGCGTTGTGCTGAGCGCGCTCATTTTCGGATGGAAATCGGCAAAAATCAAGGCTCACGCGGATATGGAAGCGAACGGCGCGAAGCGCTATCGGATATCCGGACAGCTGTTCTTCGGGACGATGTCCCATTTCGTCGAGCTGTTCGACTATAAGAACGATCCGGATACGGTTGTTATCGATTTCGGCGCTTCGCACGTATGGGACCATTCCGCCGTAACGGCCATAGCGAAAGCGATACAGAAATACAAACAATCGAACAAGCGAGTGACGATCGTCGGGTTGAATGAAGAGAGCAAAAAACTGGTGGAGCTGGTCGGGCTGGCGGCCCCTTCAGGGCACTAGATGAAGCGGACCGTCGGAACAAATGTAGATGGAACGGGCGGGAACAGCGTATACTAGAGGAAAACGGCTGCTGAAGCAGATGGAGGCAAACGATGAGCATAGACAATCGCATTCCCCCCGGCCAGACGTTGACCCAGGGCTTTCCCGTCCTCCATTACGGCGACGTAGCCTATTACCGGGACATGAGCAAATGGGATTTGCGCATCTTCGGGCTGGTGGAGCAAGAAGTCGGCATTTCCTATAAAGAGTTCATGGCTCTGCCGATGCGGGAGTACCATAACGACATTCACTGCGTCACGACTTGGTCGAAGCTGGACAACGTGTGGGAAGGCGTGCCCGTATCGACGATCATGCAGCGGGTCAAGCTGAAGCCCGAGGCGAAGTTCGTCATGCTGCATGCCGAGCACGGCTGGACGACCAATTTGCCGATCGAGGACTTTCTGCGCGAGACGAGCCTGTTCGCGATCAAGCATAACGGCGAAATATTATCGCCCGAGCACGGGTACCCGGTACGCATGGTCGTGCCGCACCTGTACTTCTGGAAAAGCGCGAAATGGCTGCGCGGGATCGAGTTCATGGCGAAGAACAAGCCGGGCTTCTGGGAGAAGAACGGGTATCACATGTATGGGGATCCATTTAAAGAGGAAAGGTACGATTTTGATTAGACTTTCAACTTGAATTCATGATGTTGATTTCGACTCAAACTGAGAAATAGCGGAACGTACGTACGCTATTTCTCAGTTTACCTTTTACGACTGCAAGGTAACGGAAAAAAAGTTCCGCTATTCCGCTGTATCGGCCAGTTTTCTACTCGATATTAAGATATAACGGTGTGTTGTTCCGCTATTTTCGGAAATATCGCGGAAATCGATACCATAACGGAAATGGGTTCCGTTATATACCGAGGGGGTTTTTAACGGATTGAATTAGAAGGTTTTGTAAATTTGAGTATATTGGCGCCCTTGCATACATAGCAAATGAGGAGCAGGTGACGGGATGTCCAACGAATCGCTTGTTCCAAACGGACGATTCCCCATATTCAGATCCGATCCGATCCGATCCGTTCCGTTCCAAACGTAGGCACGCACCATAGCCACAAGCCGTTTCAGTATGATTTGCCGGCATCGCTCGTCTAATAGCGCAAAATAACCTGAATGGGGGATGGAGACGATAAACGGTTTCGGATACACTGGAGCTATACCGAAAATTGAATAGCTTTGAACGACAAAAAGCTGCGGAACCCCCTTCCGCAGCTTTTGTCGTTTTTATTTGGCACCCGTTCTCGCGGGAATCGTATATTCCAAATCGTGCTGTTCGCAGTCGGTCGAGCAATAGCCGCGTTTCGTCGTCTCGCATTCATCGCAGCACAGATGCTGGTGATGACAGCTGTCGTCCGCGCAATTGATATAGCGATCCGTGGATTTTCCGCAATGGTGGCATGTACCGACCGTAATATGTTCATCGGTCTGATTGATCCGTACCGATATGCGTTCGTCGAACACGTAGCAGCTGCCGTCGAATCCTTTGCCTTGTACTTCGGGGTCTTGACCGTACGTCACGATCCCTCCGTCCAGCTGGAATACGTCCTGGAAGCCTTCGTTCTTAAGAACGGCGGTCAACATTTCGCAGCGTATGCCGCCCGTACAGTACGTAAGGATCGGCTTGTCCTTATGTTCCGTCAAGTTATCGCGGATCCATGCGGGAAATTCGCGGAAGGCGTCCAGGTCCGGTCGAATCGCATTGCGAAAATGGCCGAGATCGTATTCGTAGCCGCTTCGTCCGTCGAGGATAATGACATCGTCCCGTTGCAAGTAATCGTGAAATTGCTTCGGGTTCAGCCTTTGTCCGCCTTCCGTCAGCGGGTCAAGCTTTCTATCGTATCGCAGCGTCACCAGCTCTTGCTTATGGCGAACAAACAGCTTCTTGAACGCGTGCGAATCGGATTCATCGATTTTGAACACGAGATCGGCGAACAGAGGATTCGTGCGCATATCCGCCATATAGCGTTCCGTTTGCTCTACGGTGCCGGACAGCGTCCCGTTGATTCCTTCGTCGGCGATCAGAATTCGTCCTTTGACCCCAAGCTCCTTGCAATATTGCAAATGCTCGGCCGCATAAGCGTCGGCGTCGGCGATCGGAACATATTTATAATAGAGTAAAATCCGGTATGGTTTCATGAGCGATAAGCACCTTTCTATTTAAAGCTTTATCCTTCATCTTAGCTCACGGAACATACATAGTCAATATTTAAGTATGCAAAGTTTCATGGGATTAAATGTTAAGCAGCCCATTGCTTGTGTGCAAGGGCTGCGGTCCTATCATGCATGATTATTCAAGATTGGCATGTCTTCCGAACATCGTGGACGTATTGTTCCCGGTCAGGTCCATCAATTGCAGGATAAGGGCATCGAACAGCAGCAGCAGGCTTTGCTCGAACAAGGAGCCCATAGGCTGTATCGTCGTAGCCCCGCCGTCCGCCGTTTCCTTCGTCGCCGCAGGCACCCGGATCACGATTTCGGACAGCCGGCCGATCGTCGATTCCGGTACGATCGTGGCGAGAGCGACCGGCGCTCCCGCCTTGGCCGCTTTCTCGGCCATGACGGCCAAGCTTTTCGTCTCGCCGGAGCCGGAGCCGATAATCAATAGATCTTGTGCCGTGAGTCCCGGCGTAACGGTTTCCCCGACTACGTAAGCACGCAAGCCAATATGCATCAGCCTCATGGCAAAAGCCCGCATCATGAGTCCGGATCGGCCCGCGCCGGCCACGAATATTTGATCGGCCTGAACGATACGGCCGGCTAACAGCCCGACCGATTGGTCGTCGATTCGCGCTACGGTACGCTGCAGCTCGTTCATAATGCTTTCCGTGTACGAGGTCATTTGCATCAGCTGCCTTGTCTTACCAATTTTTGCATTTCCGCTGCGGCGAACGGTTTGTCTGCATGACCGGTAATGCCGCCGCCTACAATAACGAGGTCGGGATTCGCTTGGATCACCTCGGGCAGCGTCTCCAATTTGATGCCGCCGGCAATGGCCGTTTTCGCGTTTTTGACGACACGTTTAATGGCGCTCAGCTCTTCGAAGGAGTTTTTGCCTGCGGCTTGATGGTCATAGCCGGAATGGACGCAAATGTAGTCCACGCCGAACGTATCGACTTGCTTGGCCCGCTCCTCGATATTTTTTACGTTGATCATATCGACCATAATTTTTTTATTCTGCTTCCTGGCTTCCGCCACGGCCCCTTGAATCGTGGAGTCATCGGATACGCCAAGGACAGTAATAATATCGGCGCCGGCTTCGGAAGCTTTCATGACCTCATAGCCGCCGGCATCCATAATTTTCAGGTCGGCCAAAACCTTCAGATGGGGAAACGCCTCTTTGATTTCCTTGACGGCGCGAAGCCCTTCGTTAATGACAACGGGGGTGCCGATTTCCACGATGTCGATATACGGCTCGACTTCCTTCACCAGTTCCTTCGCTTGCGGGATGTCGACTAGATCCAATGCCAATTGCAATTCCATCTATTCCACTCCTTTGCGGTGATAGTTGTAATGTCTCGTAACAAGCTTTATTCTAGAAGGATACAGCGAACAAAGGAAGTACGCACTTGAAAGTGGTGTAGTTACTCTATGTATACTATTGCGTCGTTAATGGGTTGTAAGGACTCGCAAGGGAGGAACGGAAATGGCTAGCGAACTGAAGGAACGCATCAATTTGAAGGAAATCAATTGCGAGAAGGAGCTGACTCTTGCCGTCATAGGAGGGAAGTGGAAGCTGATCATTTTGTGGCATCTCGGACTGGAAGGGACGAAGCGATTCAGCGAGCTGAAGAAGCTGATTCCTTCGATTACCCAGAAGATGCTGACGAATCAGCTGCGCGAGCTGGAGGACGACCAATTGGTTCGCCGCAAAGTGTATGCGGAAGTTCCTCCGCGCGTGGAATATTCGCTTACCGAGTACGGAGAAAGCTTAATGCCCATACTAAAGATGATGTACGACTGGGGTAAAGATTACGGGGATAAATTCGTATGGAAATGAATTTTCCCGGAGGTTCCCCGCGAAGCGTAGACCCGCTTCGCGGGGCCTGGTTGTTGAAAAAGTCAAAAGAGAGAATTGGAATACAAAAAGAGGCGGGGGAAGTGTGCGGAAAGCGAAGCGGTTGACTTTATAATCGTGTTGTAACCGCTAAAATCTTACAAACAACACGATTTTAACGGATGTGGAGCGCATTCCCCACCTCTTGTCTCCGGCGCACCTCTCTTTGCAGACTTTTTCATCAGCTTCAGCCTCGCTTCGCGGGGCTGTTTTTCATTCAAGCCCTCTGGGACGAAGCAGCGGAAGGCTTGTCCTTTTTAACGGAGATCAGCTGGTAAGTGCAGTAGACGAGCAAGAACAACAGCATGAAGCCGGCGGAATACCGGTACATAATCGCATAGCTGGTATGGGAAGCGATGACGCCCAACACCATAGCTCCTGCGGCGACGCCGAAATCCGTGGCGTTGTAATACAAGCTGTTGGCCGTTCCGTGTTTCTCCGGGGCCGAGTCGCGAATCATCCACGCTTGAAGCGTAGGCTGGGTAGCTCCGAAGCCGAGGCCGTAGATCAGTGCCGAGACGATCAGCAGGAACAGGTTGTCCGCGAACGAAAGAATCGTCAAGCTGACGAAAATAAGAATCGCCGCCGGAATCAGTACGGCCGAGTGCCCTCTGCTGTCGAACAGCCGCCCGGATATAGGCCGGACGATCAGAATCGTAAAGACGTTGAATAAAAAGAACAAGCCGACATGGCTCAAATGCACTTCTTTGCCGAACAGAGCCAAGAAGCTGAGCAGTCCGCCATAAGTGATCGACAGCAGAGCATTCAGAAGCGCAGGCACCAGCAGCTTCGTGTTGAAGGACGCTTTACGGGCTTGCGCCCGGGCGGCATGAACGGAAGCGGGCTTATGAGGCTGTGCCGGAATCGAGCGAAAGCCGAGCAGCAGCGGGACGATGAGGGCGACCGAAACGGTGCCGAGCGCGGTCAAGGACGGGAAGCCGTACTCCTCCAGCATCGTTAAGCCGATCAGCGGACCGAACGACATGGCCAAGCTGGTGGACAAGCCGAAGTAGCCGATCCCTTCGCCGATCCGGCGGATCGGAATAATTTGCGACACGAGCGTCGGCATGATCGTGCTGGCGGCGCCGAAGCCGATCCCGAATACGATGCGCAGCAGCAGGAGCGTCTGGATCGAATCGGCAAACGAATAAGCGGCGGTAGAGGCGGCGGCAATGCCAAGGCCGCAGAACAGCAGCACGCTGCGAGGCGCCTTTTTCATCAACGCCGCGGTGAGAAAACGGGAGGCGATAGCCGAAAGCGCGAACAGGCTCGTCACGAGACTGACCGTGAAATCTCCCGGGGCAAACCGGTCCATCGTATAGGTCGGAAGCGGGGAAAGCAGCATTTGCAAGCAGAGGAACATGAGAAAATAGCTGAACGTAAGTACGATAAACGATCGGGTCCACAGTTTCGGAGCCGTAATCGAGGGATTCAACGACGGGTGCGATTCTGGCTGCGGCATGAACTAGTACACTCCTATTCTTTCTCGGTTAGATGATCGATATTGTCGCCGATCCGGCGCAGCAGGGAGAGAAGCTGGTCGTATTCGGCCTCGCTCAGTCCGGACGTGGCGTCCTTGACCGTCTTGATCTCGATTCCTTCGGTCTGGGAGATCAATTCACGGCCTTTATCCGTAGCATAGACGAGAAACGATCTGCGATCGCTCTTCCCGGTCTGCTTCGTGATCCATTGCTTCGACTCGAGCACGTCGAGAATGCGCGTCGTCGTAGGCTTGTCCTTGCACGCCCTTTGCGCGATCTCCTTCTGGATCATCCCGTCCCGCTCCTGGATGCAGTACAACACCATCCATTGCTCGGGCGTGATGTCGTACAGCCTCAGTCTTTGCGTGAACACTTGGGATAGCTTGCGCGAGGTGACTCCCATCATGAAGCCAGCCGATCGGTCCAAAATACCCGGATTGTCAGGTGATTTCGCCATATATAAAACCTGCTTTCGGTCAAATAGTTGTCTAGACAATTATATGTAGTGCAACTATTATTGTCAATCGGATCCGGGCTCAATCGGCTTAGGTTTGCGTCGCCATGGGAAACAACGCCGCCCCTTCGGACGGCGTTGTACAAATGAAAGAGCTTCTAGCGGACGGACGGACGATTGACGACCGGCAGGGACTTGGGACGCGAGACGGACGGCAAAGCGTTCCGCAGCAGCACGTTCAGCGGCTGCTCGATCCAACGGTAGAACAACAGGCACAGACCGAGAGCGGTCAAGAAGCATATGCCGATCGTCCAAGCGGCACCGATAATACTCGGGGCATTCGCCGCCCGCGCCAGCTTGAACGTAATGGACATCATCGGCAGGCTGGCCAGCAATATCGAATAAGAGGCGTTGCCCATCGCTTCCAGCGGCTTCAGCAGGCGGCTTTCTTCGCCTCTCCATGCAATAATCCCGATCAGCAGCAAAACGGAACCGACCGTGTGCAGAAAATCGACATGCGGAAGGTTCGTCAGCTGATGTCTGCCTATCCATAAGGCGACGTAAAGGACGGCCCCGCCCGTCATCCACAGCGGACTGTACTTCGGAGAAAACTTGTGGGCCACAGCCGCGACCCCTATCCCCATCACGAATTCCAGATGGAATACGCTGAACAAAAACTGAAGCGGGACGCTTTCCTTCAGCCGGATCAGGCCGAAGACGTTCAGCACGATAATCGTCATCCAGGACGAGTAGAGGGCGATCATCACTTTTTCCTTCATCAGGAAAAACAGCGAGAATACGATATAAAACCAGACGACGTAGGTGAGCGACCATGTCACGGGCAAAATCGGAATAGAAGCCTGGGGCCACAGCAGCAGCGATCGGATTATCGCGGACGGTTCGCGCTCGAAGCCGAGGCCGAAGGAAGGCACTATAAAGTAGACGGGAACGAGGACGAGCATAATGAGCCAATACAACGGATATATGCGCATAAATCTTTTTAGCAGAAACGTCCCGAACACGTTGGGATTTCCGAAATGCCGCCGGTACAGCGAGTACATCAAATAACCGGTCAGGACGAAAAAAAACGTATACGCGCCGGAACGGCCCAGCTCGCTTATGCCCAGGAAATCGTACTGAAAGTAGCGCTGTCCGATCTGGGAAGCATGGAACAGCATGACAAGAACAACGGCGACTCCGCGGGACGCTTGTATCATGCGTATACTCGGTTTAGGGTCCACATCACTCGGCCTTTCTTCATATGGTTTCGTCTATCGCATTATGACAGGCCATTATGAAGTATGAGTGAACGGATGCTGAAAACAAGCTTAACGGAACCTTAAAATAAGCTGAAAAAGGTCGGGCTCGCCTGTGTGATAAAGGTAACCGTTTTGGAAAATTTGAACGTGTCGCTGGAGAAGGTTTTCGGTTAGTATACGGTAATGCGGTACGGGGCCCGAGAGGTTGCCCTTCGCGGTAGCGCGCGAACGGTGCGGCCTCTTTGGTACGAGCACGCAGCAATTCGTTCCTAACACGTCAAGGAAACGGAAGGGGAAAAATGGGTTGCCGTCGAATAGGAGATATATCCGAATCGGTAAAGGGGGACTATTACGGATCATGCCAAAGAGCGGTTTACGCCATTCTCGTACTGCCGGTGCGGATACGGCCGCACGCTCCGCCATTTCTACCGGACGGGAACATTATTCGGGAAGCGCGGCCCATACGACGCTTCCGGCAGGGCGCCTGATGCAGCTGCAAAGAACGATCGGCAACCGCGGCGTCGGCCAAATGCTGGGGTTGGCTCCGGCGAGCCGGGCGCCCGGCGGGACGCTCGTCCAGCGCGAGCTGAAGGATACGACGAAGGTGGTGTGGAATAACGATAAGCTGTCGGGCTTGTGGGGCAAAATGGTTAACCGCAGCGAGGGGAAGGACGGGATGCCCGGCTACACGAGCACTTTCATTCCCGAGGGCGAGGCGGCCGCGACAACGCCCCGGAACGTTTTGCTGGAGCTGGGCAACGGACAAAGCTACACCGAGCGCGAGCTGGCGGAGATCATCATCGACCACCGCCAAATCAAGCCGCTTTTTCTGAATCCGAGATTGCGCCAGGCCGGAGACGAAATCGCGTTGGGGGGCTCGGCCGGAGACGCGGCCATCAAGAAGGTGATTCAGGCGTGCCTGTTCTATCACGCCACGTTCGACAAACATGTCAACGACATTATGAGCGGCGGTTTGAAAGCGTCCAAGGGCGGCGCCGGAGAAGGCGTCAGCGAGCACGGCCGGGACGAGGTCGATGCGAAGGCGACCTACAACAAATGGAGCAAAGGCCATGTTTTCGTGACGAAGGTGCTGAGCGAGGCTCAAGGCTACCGGGATAAAATGAACGAGAAGGAGGCGGCCAAAATCATTCATGTGTTCTCCACGCCGTTCTTCACGAAGGCGGAAGGAAAGGTCGACATAGACAGCAAGGCGGGAATTAAAATGGTAGGGGACATGAAGGCGATCGGAGACGGCTCGGCGTTGAACAAAAATGCCGAGAATTTGATCGGCCATGCCTTGAAGGAGCTGGACGTGGCCGTTGCCGACGGAGACATCCAGAGGGTGTACGCCGCGGAATTCGGCGGTTGATTCGCATAGGAAGCTACCGAATGTCCCCTCCTTGCGCCGGAGGGGATTTTTGGCGACGGAACATGCCGAGATTCCGGTGGGGGCAGATCGATGGGGATCGGACGATCTGCTACAATTAGACTATTGCGGTCATGATTGTCCGCGACATGGGTCGGGGTACGGAAAAACCTTTCTTGGGAGTGTTGCAGTTGAACGTGGTATTGGGTATCGATCGACTCTCCAAGCGCCGTCCGGATAAGACCGGACAATATTTGTTCCGGGATATTTCGGCGCTGGTCGAAGCGGGGCAGCGAATCGCCATATTGGGCGCTTCCGGGCAAGGGAAAAGCACGCTGATGCGCCTGCTGGCCCGGTTGGACTTGCCCGATGAAGGCTCCATCACTCTGCATGGCACCCCGTCTCAAGGCTGGAAGCCGAATGAGTGGCGCAAGCGGATATGCTATGTAGCCCAACAGCCGGTCATGCTGCCCGGGACGGTGGAGTATAATCTGCGGGCGGTCAGCGAGCTTCACGGCGAGCCTTTCGACCGGGATGCGGCAGAGCGGTGCATGGCCGCGGTCGGTCTGGGGACGATCGATTGGCGGAAGCCTGCCGCCGAGCTGTCGGGAGGCGAGAAGCAGCGAACCGTCCTCGTCCGTTCCTTGCTGCTCGCCCCCGAAGTGCTGCTGCTCGACGAGGTGACGGCTTCGCTGGATCCGGCGAGCAAACGGGCCGTGGAGCAGTGGCTGAACGAGTGGGCAGCGCTGCGGGGCGCTGCGCTGCTATGGATTACGCACGACTTGGAGCAAGCGAAGCATACTAGCGATACGGTCTGGTTTATGGATGAGGGGCGTCTTCTGGAAAACGGCCGCACGTCCGATTTTTTCCGCAATCCGGTTACGGAACGGGCACGAGGCTATATCCGGTCGTCGGATGCTTCGAAGGGAGAGGACGAACATGACTAATGCGGCGCTAGTCTGTACGCTCGTATTCGTGGCCGTTACGATGGCGCTGTCCTTCCGCCAGAAGCTCGGCTTGGAAAAAGAAATTGCCGTCGGTACGATCCGCTCGGCCGTTCAGCTGATGTTTATCGGATACGTGCTGCATTTCGTCTTCGACACGAAGCATCCGCTGTTCATCGTACTGATCGTCGCCGCGATGATTGCGGTCGCCTCCTGGAATGCGGGCGGGCGGGTCCGGCACATTCCGGGCATCAAGCTCAGCATTGCGGCGGCTTTATGCTGCACGGAAGCCGTTACGATGGGGCTGATGCTCGGGTTGAGGATTATCGAGCCGACTCCGCAATATATCATCCCGGTCAGCGGCATTACGATAGGCAGCTCGATGATCGTGTGCGGGCTGTTCCTGAATCAGATGAAGCGGGAGATGGAGTCGGCGCGCGGAGAAATCGAGGCGCTGCTGGCTCTCGGGGCGACGGCCCGGCAGGCGGTCCGGGAAGCGGTCAAACGTTCGGTTCGCTCCAGCATGATCCCGACGATTGACGGGATGAAGACGGTCGGGCTCGTCCAGCTGCCGGGCATGATGACCGGGATGATCGTCGCCGGTGCCGATCCGGTGGAAGCGGTGCGCTATCAGATTCTCATCATGTTCGTGCTGGCTTCGTCCGCCGCATTGACGGCGATGCTGATGGGCCGGCTGAGCGACCGGCAATGGTTTACGAAGGACGAGCGGCTGCGGTAGCGCGGGCCATTTATTCCTTATCCGGTGCCTCCGTCGGAACGGACGGGGGCCGCTTGGCTTTTTTGCGGTATTCCCCGGCGGTCATGCCCGTCACTTTGCGAAACGTCTTATTGAAAAACCGGTAATCGCCATAGCCGATCTGACCGGCAATGTCCGTAATTTTGTCGGATCGTTCCTCCAGCAGCCGGCAAGCCTCCTCGATGCGCAGCTTCTGCAAATAGTCGAAGACGCTCATGCCGGTCGTTTTTTTGAATTGGGCGGAGAAATAACTTTTGCTGAGCAGAGCATGCCGGGAAATGTCGCTGAGCTGCACGGGCGCGGCGTAATGCTCGCGCAAATACGAGATGGCGCGCTGGATCAGCTCCAATCGGTAACGTTCGGGATCGGGCGTTTCCCGGTATCGACTGTTGTAGGCGCGATATATTTTGATCAGCAGCTCGCACAGCTTCAATCTCAACAGCTCGACGTATCCTTCCCGCTTGGCGGCATATTCCTCGTACATATCGGCGAAGACGGATTGAAAATCGTTGGGGAGCGAATCGGTCAGCTTGAGGTCGGGCTTGTACGTCCGTTCTTCCGGGTACAGTCCGTTCAACAGAAAGAGGCCTACGACTTCTTTCAAAATCGGCAGCTCCATATGCATGGCGCCGAGAAATTCCGGCAGCAGCATACAGTTGTACACTTCCAGCCGGTCGGAATTGGCCGGGTCGTTCGGGAAGAAGCTGTGCGGCGTATCGAATTGCACGATGAACAAGTCCCCCTGCGAGACGGGCTGCTCATGGCCGTCCACGACGTGACGCCCTTTTCCTTTGCACACATAGGCGATTTCGATAAATTCATGCCGGTGCAGACGAATCTCGTCATAACGGTCGTAAGCGTATTTCGTTACGCAAATCGGCGTGTCCGCCTCGAAATAATGTTCGGCCTTCAATGTATCGACCCGGTTCATTCCCACCACTCCTTGTCCCTATCATACATACCACAAACATTGCGCCATAGAAAGTACAATCGCCACACCCGCAAAGTCCGATCGCGCCTGTCGCATGTCCCGGGGCTGCGGTATTGTGTCAGGAGAACGCTTCATGATGTGAGGGGGAGGAAGGCAATGGACAAACGCGATTATGCGAACGGATGGGCGAAAGATCCGCGTACCCGGTACTATATCGATCCGCGGAAAATCGTCTGGGCAACCGAAGGGGCAAACGCGGGAGTGGAGCGTGCCGAGGCGCTGCTCGAAGGACGGGACGGTCAAGCGACATTGGCCGGGGAAGGCGGATGCGTGCTGCGCAGCGCGGGAGGAGAAAGCGCCGGACTGCTGCTCGATTTCGGAACGGAACTGCACGGAGGAATCCAGCTCTGCGTCTGGTTCGAGAAAAGCAGGAAGAAAACGGTACGGATGCGGGTGCGATTCGGCGAATCCGCCATGGAGGCGATGAACGAGCTCGGGGGAGAGCGGAATGCCGGCAACGATCACGCCGTCCGCGACCAGATCGTGGAGGCATGCAGCTTTCTCGGGATGACCGAGATAGGCAATTCCGGGTTCCGCTTCGTACGAATCGACCTGCTCGAGCAGGAATGCGAGGTGGAGCTGAAAAGCGTCCGAGCCGTTTGCCTGCTGCGGGATATCGAGTACAAGGGGCGGTTTCGCTGCAGCGATCCGCTGCTGGAGCGGATCTGGCAAACGGGCGCTTACACGGTCCACTTGAATATGCAGGAGTATTTGTGGGACGGCATCAAGCGGGACCGGCTCGTCTGGATCGGGGACATGCATCCCGAGGTCGCCGCGCTGGGAGCGGTATTTGGCCACAACGAGGTGGTGCCGAAAAGCCTGGACCTCATTCGCGACAATACGCCGCTGCCGGGCTGGATGAACTCCATTCCGAGCTACTCCGTATGGTGGATTCTCATTCACCGGGATTGGTATTGGGTTCATAAGGATATGGCATATTTGCGCGGGCAGCGTACTTATTTGCTCGAGCTGCTCGCGATGCTGGCGGCCGGCATAGGGGACGATGGCCGGTTCGACGATCCGAAGCCGTTTCTGGATTGGCCTACCTCGTCAAACGATGCCGGCGTACGCGCCGGCGTCCACGCGCTGCTCGTCTCCGCCATGGCCGCGGGGGCCGAGTTATGCGGGGCGCTGGAGGAAGCGGAGGCTGCGGAGCGGTGCCGCGCCGCGGAGCGGAAGCTGCGAAGGCATGTTCCGGATCACGGGAACAGCAAGCAAGCCGCCGCCCTGATGGCGCTCGCCGGGTTGCTCGATCCGGAAGCGGCCAACCGCGATGTGCTGGCCATAGACGGCCCCCGGAACATTTCCACCTTCCTCGGCTATTACGTTCTGAAAGCCCGGGGGGAGGCGGGGGATATCCTCGGCAGCTTGGACTGCATCCGCGAATATTGGGGAGGGATGCTGAAGCTCGGCGCCACGACGTTCTGGGAAGACTTCGATATCGACTGGATGGACAACGCGGCCCGGATCGACGAATTGACGCCTCCGGGGAAAACAGACGTTCACGGGCAATACGGCCAATACTGCTATAAGGGCTACCGCCACAGCTTGTGCCACGGCTGGGCGGCCGGCCCTACCGCATGGCTGTCGGAATATGTGCTCGGCATCCGGATCAAGGAAGCGGGGGGCGCCTTAATCGAGGTGAAGCCCCGGCTCGGCGATTTGGATTGGGCGGAAGGAAGCCTTCCGACCCCGTACGGGACGGTGAGCGTTCGGCATGACCGGCGGAGCGACGGCACCGTCGACTCGAAGATCGACGCGCCGCCGGGCGTGGTCGTGCTGAGAGGCTGAGCCGCCGACCGATGGCCTACAGCGTCGAGGGGCTGCTTCGATAGCGCGCGGGCTGCAGCTTTGTGAACCAAGTAAGGGACCCTTTAAGCAAGAACTTAATTCATCCCAAATACACCGTTCCGGCTACCTTTGTTATCGGACTCTGCTTGTGAGAAAATAGAGCTGTATCTATTTGCGCAAGGAGATGGGGCCGTCTTGAAAGTCCGTACGATGCTGGTTATTGTTGGTATTCTTCTCCTTTATGCGGCTCTCACGGCATACATCGGCTGGAACGGCTTCGCGTTCTGGAACGCGGCGATTACGGGAGGGGCGGACTGGGCGTATTGGCTTCTGTACGGGCTGCTTGCCTATTCCTTCCTGGTAGCGATGCTGCTGCGCCGTGCGCTTCCGTACAGGCTGTACACCGGGTTGAAGCTGATCGGCTCCTACGGGATGGCCGTGCTCATGTATTTGCTGCTGGCGCTTCCGGTCGCCGACTTGCTGTTCGTCCTGCTTCGATGGGGAGGCGTGGATGCGTCTGCGGCCGTGCGAGGCATCGGTTGGACAGTGCTGCTCCTTCTCGTCGCGATTCTTATCCGCGGCTCGTGGAACGCTTCGAACCCGATCGTGCGCCGCTACGAGATCCGGATCGGGAAATCGCCCGGGTCGCGCAAGGAGCTGCGCATCGCGGTCGCCTCCGATCTGCATCTCGGCACGATTGTCGGGAAGAGACATCTGGGGCGGCTCGTGGAGCGCATCGGCGGCATGGAGCCCGACCTCGTGCTGCTGCCCGGGGATGTGCTGGACGACAGCATCGAGCCGTTCGTACGCGAGAAGATGGACGATGTGCTGCGCGGTCTGCAAGCTCCGCTCGGCGTCTATGCATCGCTCGGCAATCACGAATACATCGGCGGGCATATCGGCGAATATGTCGAACGGATGAAGGCCATCGGCATCGAAGTGCTCGTCGACCGGGTCGTCAAGGTGGACGATGCCTTCTACGTGGCCGGCCGCAAGGATGCGGCGGTTGAGCGGCTGGCGGGCGAGGGGAGACTCGGCGTGGCCGAGCTGCTCGCGGACGCGGACAAGTCGCTGCCGATCGTGCTGCTCGACCACCAGCCGCGCCAGCTCGGCGCCGCGGCGGAGGCGGGCGTCGACCTGATGCTGTCCGGGCATACGCACCGGGGGCAAATGATGCCGAACCACCTCATCACCCGACGGTTGTTCGAGCTCGATTGGGGCTACTTGCGCAAAGGCGCGATGCACGCCATCGTCTCGTCCGGCTTCGGCACATGGGGCCCGCCGCTGCGTATCGGCAGCCGTTCGGAGCTGCTGGAGGTCCGGGTTTCGTTCGGGCCGGAGTAGGAACGGAGCGTTAGGAACGTCGGAACTAAGAACGACGGCATGATATTCATTACAATAATAAGCCACAAGGACCCGCAACATGCGGGTCCTTGTGGTTTTGAAAAGGAGCGTTCGGATAACGCAGGTTTGGACCGCAGGAAAACGGAAGCGGATCGGGATGACGGAGCTTCGTCACACCGATTCGTTTCTTTTTTGCACCATCCGTTGGGGAATCGTTTAAATTTGTTCAAATGAGGCTGGCACGCTTCGCGTAGCTGGAGGGCGTGCGAGGTTTCCGGCTGCAACGGGCATTACCTGTAAAACCTGAAGCTATTTTAAGCGGGAGCGTTTGGCTGGGGAGGTTAACTGGAAAACATGCGTCTATTTTCGGCGATTTCCCCTCCTTTTGGGCTTTGGCGAAGATTTACATGCAGGTTTTCCCGTTATTTCGGCGTGTTTGGGTGTTTTTCCGGAATTACCTTCCTGTTTTCCTGTTAGACTGCCGGGGGCGGTGTGGAGGGGCGGGCAGGATAGGCTGAATTGCCTTGGTGATACGAATTTACGAGCTATCGCCCGATCGCCGAAGAGGCTCCGTGTCAAGCCTAGCTATTGAGCGCCATGCAGAAAGTTCGTATTTGCAACATGAATAGCTAGCTGCGATATACATTCTTTTCAGCTTCGAAGTGGCATAGTCCTTTTTTGGATGAATCAAGGGTAGATCATCCGGCGTATTTCTGCTGGGTGCTGAAGGGCGGCCGCCCTTCAATGTTAATCATCTATTCGATAATGTCCAGTATCTTTATTAAACTGGGAGAAGAGTTATGGAAGGAGGTAGTAATACACTGCCATCTATCGGAAAATGAAAGGAAACTAAGGGTGGATTGGTAAAGCCTCAAGGATTCGATTAAATAAGCATTTCGAGGTTGAAATATATGAAAATAACAGTCGAGTACGGAGAAAATATCATAGTAGCCGTTGTTCATCCCGGGAAGTTCGGCTGGTATGTTACTGAAAAGGACTACTGGTATTTAGATTTACCTATGCTCGAAAACGAGGCAGTACAGGCAGGAAGTAAAGTCTTCAATTTAGGAAATTACTCTAGCAGATTCGACATATCTCGGTTGGATGAAAGTACGGCAAGTAACTTTCTAGCCCAAATTGCTGATTTAAAAGCGGATGTCCACGAATTAAGAGAAAAGTTCTTTATGGATTTGGACACCGGTAGTGATAAGAGAGACGATCTTGAGCTATATGCCATCGCTATATGTTAATTTCGATAAACGACTCTTTTATTCACTTTTCCTAAGCCTGTGTCATTTGAGAAATATGTACCGAATGGTTGGAAAGGTGAGTATAAGGATTTTTTAGAGAGCGTCCCACAATGTGATGAAAATGAAGAATGATATTGATCAGAATTGTATTAATTATGATGAACTTCCTCTCGAAAAAGAATATGTAGTCGAAGAAAATATAAAACATTTACTTGGAATGAAGTACTCTACACCAGGTCGGTTTGGTGAAATAGTGCCATGCTGACCTATTTTCATAAGGTAGTAATTCCCATCGAAGTTCGATGTGGTTACGGAAGCAGCCACTAATCAGGGTGTGGAAGATAGTTCAACTACTTCCCCCGAATCCGCTCAATAAACCCCAAAACGTACTCCTTATCTTCAGGGCTCAAGCTGCGAATCGCTTGAATAAGCTTGCGGTCCGACTCGTTTAGTTCCGGAATATGCATGAGCTCGGAAGCGCCGGTCAGATAATCGGTTGTGACACCGAACAGTTGAGCCAGCCTCACCAAAGTTTCGGTATCCGGATCGCGTATTCCATACTCCCAGTTTGCATACGTGCTGCTGCGTTTGAGGCCAAGTTTTTGCGCGACATAAATTTGAGACCAATCCCGGTCTTCCCTCAGCATTCTCAGGCGTTCAGAAAGTATGGACACAGATCCTCACCTCACATTCAAAGCTATTGTAGCAGGTAAAAAATGATGTTCTAATTCTTTCCACAAAAAGTGTTGTTTACACGTATATTTTGTGATACTCTTTGGATTAATACACGTTTTGTGTAATATTGGATTTTCGCTACTTGAGTCACAATTTTCTTGCATCGGATTGCCGCACAGAATCAGTAAGAAACGGAGTAACACCAGGGAGGTATTTGTTATGAAAATAAAGTGGATATTGCCGGATCATATTACCCGAGACATGGATGTACCCAGCATCAGCCAGCTTTTATTCGCGCTTGAGGTAGTGGATTGTGTGACAGTAGAAGCTCTCTCATATAAGGTCGCTAGGAAAGAATTCATTTTGGATAAAGAGCAGACTTATCTGGCTATTACGTTACAGTCTCAACACGATTAACAGGAGCGACCATGTCCATATACTTGGGATACCTGTTGAATGGGTCATTGTGCTGGTAACCGTTAACTTTGTGTACTGCATCTGGCTGGAAATTCGATTTCGCCGGAGGCTGCGCGATGGCCTTATCGGTGAAAGCAAGTACTGCAGGCGCCAGCTAGCAGAGTTTCAGCGGATGAGAGAACGGATGCAAGTTAAGGAAGATCGAAAAAGGCCGTGACAGGTTCCGGTAACATCCAGACCGTTACCGATTCGTCGGACTTTACGACATTGTACGGCTATGACAGGTCCGGCAACCGTCAGTCGCAGCAGGAGACGTATACGTCGGCGCAGCCGAGCGGGTATGTGGACCCGGAACCGAGACGGAGCTTGCGTATTCGGTCAAAAAAAGCGAATATGTCTACAACGCGTCGAACCAACTGCAGAAGCTGATCGAGATGATGGCGGACGACACGGGCCGCCGAGTCAGAATGGCAACTTGGTTTTCCCCGCGCGAGTAAATTATGATGAGATAGCGACTAGCTTGCCAAGTTCGGGTTATGATGTGGGCTTCGAAGAGTATGGTAGTTCGAAAACTTGATTAATCAAGCCCAAAAGCTGTGAAAATCAGGAACAAAGGCGACCGCTGGCGCTTCTCCGGCCCCTTCTCTCCCTCCGCTTTCGTTTTTCACCACGTTTCTATAAACAGTCAAGCCACTCCGCAGGAAGTCGCGGGGTGGCTTGTTTTTTTCAAGTATGCACAGACAGCATCTCCACGTCCGGTGTCGCGGTCCACAGATTCGGTCGTAGCGTGCTGCGACCGCGAGGCGCTACAGCCACGGATTTGCGAAGCGATATATGGCCATTTTACCTCAATCACAACTGATAGCTGGTTTCCCGCATCCGACGGTACGCTTGCGGGGTCACAGCGGTCATTTTACGGAACAATTGGCAGAAGTACGAGGGATTATCGTAGCCGACCAGTGCGCCGACCTCATGAATAGGGAGCGGACTTGTCTGCAGCAGCCAGCACGCCTGACGAATGCGCCTGGCAATTAAATATTCGTTGATCGTGCTTCCGGTATACTGCTTGAACAAATGGGAGATGTGGTATTTGGACAAATGCAGGTCCGCCGCCAGCCGTTCAAGCTGAAACGCTTCGGCATAATGCTCCTCGATCCATTGCAGGATGCTCTGCGCATGATGGTTGCGAGCGTCCTGCGGCTGATCGATCCGCTCGTTGCCCCAATGCATGCGAATGTAATCGAACAACTGCATCGTCAGCAGCATGGCCGGTTCGAAGCATTCCTCGCCCGCGCTCTCCGCCAGTTCGGGAAAACGGGGCTTATAGTAGGCAAGCAGATGGTCGAGCATACGCTCATTCTCAGGCAGGTACAGGAGCTGTGAGGTAAGCGCGCTTTTCCACAAGTAGCGGAAAAACTGCTGCAGCTCCGGCATGGCGAGCAGATACGAATCGAACAAGGTGGGCTCAAAGGTGACAACCGAGCGAATATAGGGGAATTGCGGCGAAACGTCCTCCATTTGCACCCGGTGCAATTGAAAAGGTTGAAAAATGAGCAGCGTCCCTGGCCGAATCGGATGCCGCTGCTGGTTGACGATGACCTGCCCCCGACCCGAATGAACATATAAGATCTCCATTCCCTGGTGGGCGTGGTAGTAGTATCCAAAAGGCTTTGCGCGTTTCATCAGCAGGTCGACGACAAACGGCGTTTTTCCGACTCCCATGTCCTGTATGAACTTCAATGTGTCGCCTCCGTTCGTATCCGCGATTTGACCACAATCGCAATCTAGCAACATTTTAGCACAACGCATCAGTAATGGCCCACTATGAGTTCTTGCTATAATGAGTTTGACGACGATGCCAGATATGTCGCCGACATCGGTGGGAGACGGACGCCGCATGATGAGGGGGCGCGCTCCAATGGGCGTGTGCCCGAGAAGCGGAATGAGGCATGGGAATCGCAGGCTGAGCTGCTGGAGTCTTTATCGGAAGCGTTTTCAATATGAGGCCGGATGCCAGAGGAGGAAGAAATCATGAGCGAAGCGCGGATAACGGGGGATGGCGAACAAACGAAGGTCGGGAAACGGGCTATCATCGAAGAACGGACGGGAGCGGCGTCCGTGGTTGAGCGGAGTAGCGAGCGAAATGGCACGGCAAGCGAGGCAGGCAGACGCGTCTGGTCCCGCAGGGAATTGCTTGGGTGCGGATTGCTGGGGACAGGCGCGGTGCTGGCGGGTTCGGTGCTGGCGGGTGGTGCGGGCGGCGGTACCGTCAGCGCTGCGGTATACGGGGGAGGCTCGGAGAGCGGAGAGGCTGTTTGTTGCGAGGACGGAAGCAATCTGCCGGTCACGGCTTCGGGGACGACGGCGTCGCGGCGGCTTGGCGACGTGCTGGCCGAGCTGGGCAGCGCCGCCAGTTTCGGGGAAGCGGTTTATCCCGCGGACGCAACGGCTATTTTGCAGGCGGCGATCGATCACTTCGATGTTATCGACATTCCTCCGGGCAATTATGCGGTCACCGAGCTGACGGTTCCGTCGCGCAAAACGATCCGCAACCGCGGCCACATTCGGGGTGCGGTGCGCGTGATCGGACCGGATGCGAATGAACGCGGCCTGTACAGCCGGGAGCGAGTGAACGGTGCAGGTTCGCTTGCGGCGGGGGCAACGGTGCTGAACGGCTCGTTCCCCGGTTACAGCGTCGGCGATTTTGTCATGATCGGGCTGGAGGGAGCCGGGCTTGCCTCCATCAATCAACAGGGATACGATTTCGCCGGGGTAACTGCCGTGACGCCGTTTTCCTTGACGCTGGATACGCCGCTGCGCTGGGGTTACCCGGACTGGTATGCGGCGAAGACGATCGGCGCGAATTGGACAGGCACTTTGCAGCGAGGGGCTTACACGATTGCTGGCAGCTTTGGCCATTTGTTCGCTCCGGGCGATCTGCTGCGCATCGAAAACCGCAGCGGAACGGATTGCTGGTACGGCATTCCCGGCCATACCGAGCTTGTCCCCGGCGGCGCAAAAGCGTATTTCGAGCTGGTCCGAATCAAAAGCGTCGGCACCTCCGAGCTGGTGCTGGAGCAGGAGCTTGCTTACGCGCATACGGACCCTGTACTGGTCAAAATGGACGCGGTCGCTGACGTCACGATTTCCGGCGGGCGGATCGATACGATAACGGCGAGAGGCTGCGACAATCTCCGCTTGTACGACCTGCACTGCAGCGCCTTGTCGGTCGGCTACAGCGTCGGTCTCTCGGCCGATCAGATCCGTGCGGACGGGCAGTCGCCGATCATCTGCGGCTTCAGTCACATACGCGACGCGGTCATTTCCAATGTGGTGACACGAGGCGGAACCGGCGGAACCGACAACGGCTCGTTCAAAATGATGTCGCCGATCGGCGTGTCGGTGTCCAACATCCGTTCATTGGATACGGTTTGTACGTCCGCCCAAGGCGTGTATCCGTTTTTCCTCGATTTCTACTTCACCCCTTATGCCGGATGGGGACAGGAAGTGACGGTCGGCAATTTGGCGCTGTCCAAGCCGAAGCAGGGCGCTCCGCATTCGCTGTGGGCGACTGGAATGCGGGACATGACGGTCACGAACGTGACGGCGGCGGGCACGATCCGCTTCAGCAAATGCAGCGGTCTGCAAGCGGCCGGTCTGTCGGCCGGAGGGGCGCTGAATATGGAGGATCTGATCGACGGCGGTATGGTAACCGGTTTTCAGGCGGCGTTTGTCAATGTGCTGGGATGCAGCGATTTATCGGTTTGCGATGGGGTCGTGCGCGGCGCGAACGGCCAGAACAGCAGCCGCGCCATCTGGGTGCGCGGAGGCTTTGCCAGGCCGACATCCGAGCGGGTGACGCTGCAAAACATCAAAAACCGTTCGACGACTGCCGGCGATACGACGATCTATGTGCAGACGGCGACAGATACGACGATCGCGGGCTGCTCCGACCGTCCGGGGCTGAACAGATCGGTGCAGATCGGCTCCAACGCGGGAGCGGTGCATTACGGGCTCAACTCCCTGCGCAACGCCATCGACGTATCTTCGGCGATCAACGGCCGGACGGTAGCCGCAGCGGATATGGCGCTTCAGGGCCACCGCTGGGACCGCGCGAGACTGCGGCTGGGGGATTATGCACTGTGGGTCGATGCGGCGGGCACGCTGCGGATCGTGCAGGGCAATCCGACCGGCGACAGCGACGGCACCGTAGTCGGCGCCCAGTCGTAAGGATGGTTTGGCTGAATGGGAAAGCGCTTGATTAAAGGCGGGCATTAACGATTTACTTCATATCCAGAGGGGGCGCAATTCAATGAAACGGAAGATGAACATGAAAGTGAAAACACAAATGTGGTTATGTGTGCTGCTGCCCGCTGTTGCGGCGTTGACCGGCTGCGGCGCTCCTGCGGAGACGCCGCAGCCGGCAAGCGAGGCGGAGGCGGTCAAGGAGGATACAACCCCGGTTACGCTCAAGTTGTATGCCGGGCAAAACCTGACCGACGAGAACTGGAACAAACTGCTGCATGAACCGCTGAAACAAAAGTATCCGTACATTACGGTGGAAATCGTCAAGCCTACGGCGGAAATGCGCATCGAGCAACTGGTGAGCACGGGCAATGTGCCGGATCTGTACACGACATTTCAGGGCGATATCGGCAACTATATCCAGCTTGATCTGACGGAGGATATGACTCCGCTCGTGACCAAGCAGAAATACGATCTCTCCCGCTTCGACCGCATTTATGTGGATGCCATTCGAGCGGTATCCGGCAATGGCGGGCTGTACGGCATTCCCTATTCCGTGCAATTCAACGCGCTCTTCTACAACAAGGACATCTTCGACAAATTTGGTGCGGGATACCCGCAGGACGGCATGACGTGGGAGGACGCGATCGAGCTGTCGCGCAAAGTCGCGCGTACGGACGGAACCATCCGCTATTACGGACTGGACCCGGAATCGCCGACACGTCTGTCGTTCCCGCTGTCGATCGTACCGGTGGATGCCGCCTCCAATCGGGCCAACGTGCTGACCGACGGCTGGCGCACAGTATTTGAGACGGCGAAACGCGTTTACGAAGTCCAGGGCAATATTCCGGCCAAGCCTGCGGAGCTGACCTCTGGCGCCCCGCTTCGGTTCCCGAACAATAAAAATGTGGCGATGCTGGCCACGATCAATATTTTCGAGCTGATGAAAAAGCCGACTGAAGCGGGCATGAACTGGGACGTGGCGCAGTATCCGAGCTACAAGGGAAGCCCGAATACGTACGGCATGGTCGATCTGCATATGATCGGCGTCACGAAGACGAGCAAGCACAAGGAAGCCGCCTTGAAGGTAATCGAGGTGTTCGCTTCCGACGAGGTGCAGCTGCTGGCGGCTCAGACGCGGCCGAGCTTGTCGCCGCTGGTCAATCCGGCGATGAAGGAGCAGTTCGGCGCGGGTCTCGACTATATGAAGGGCAAACGCCAGCAGAGTATTTTCAAGAGCAAGCCGGTTCCTGCCCCGCTGTTCAGCCCTTACGACGGCAAGGCGCGGGCGATATTGAACGCGCAATATATCGACTTTATCGTCAACAACAAGGATATGAACACGGCGCTGCGGATGGCGCAGGAGGAGATCGACAAAATGCTCCAGGCGGAGGCGCAGAAGTAAGCCCCTGCTGTCGAAACCTAGAGGATCCCGGTACGAAATCGCAATTATAAGGCATGTTTTGCAAACACGTCCCAGAAGCATGGTGGAAATACGAAAGCGGAGGGAGAGAAGGGGGCGGAGAAGCGCCAGCGATCGCCTTTGTTCCCGGATTTTCGCTGATTAAGGGCTTCTGTAATCCGAAAAATCCGGGAACAACAGCGATCGGAGGCCTCTTCTGCTCACGCAGCGGAGTTTTCACCATGCTTCTACTAGACCGAACGTTAATTTCGCAGCAGTTCCAAAGATTGTCTCGGGGCGTTTGCGGCGGTAGCGGCCCAAACAGCGTTTGAAAGATTTAGGAAGGCTATCTGGGAGATTTGAGCGGACGTAAGGAGAGAAACCATATGAGTGTTACACACAGCAAACATCAGCTGACCGTTACGGTCAAGGACGAATTACAGAAACCGGCCGAGGTGACGATCGAGCGGAAGGAAACGGAGCCGGGAGTGGAGACGTTCCGCGTTGTGCTGCACAGTCCGGACGGACGTCCCCTGACCGGGCAGCGCCTTCGGCTGAGCCATCCGCTACAGGATATTCACGGCTCCTGGGACCCCGGCCTGCGCAATTTCCGCGGCCTGGAGGTGGAGTGGGGGCCGCTCCTGCGTTCCAGGGCCAACCATATTGCCCCTGTGCAGAGCTTTTACAATCCGGAAGGACGCAACCGGCTGACGCTGGCATGCTCGGATGCCCGTCATCCGCTCGCGATCCGCTGCTCGGTGCACGAGCAGACAGCCGAGCTGTACTGCGATATTTTTGTGCGAACCGTTGCATTTCCGGAAAGCGCAGCGTACGAGCTCGGGCTTCGCATCGACACGCGCGACGTGCCGTATTACGAAGCGCTTCGCGATGTCGTTGCTTGGTGGGAGAGCATGCCTGGCTATGAGCCGGCCGAAGTGCCGGAAGCCGCGAGGCTGCCGATGTACTCGACCTGGTACGGCTATCACCAGCAATTGAGCGCGCAGGAGGTGGAGCGCCAGTGCGCTCTCGCCAAGGAAGCCGGGTGCGAATCGGTCATTGTCGATCATGGCTGGCATGAAAACGGGGAGATATCCGGTTTTTCCAGCTGCGGCGATTGGGAGCCTTGTCCCGAACGGTTTCCGGATATGCGCGCCCACGTGGAGGCGGTTCAGCGGCTTGGCATGCGCTACATGCTGTGGATGGCGGTGCCGTACGCGGGCAATCGCTCACGGGCATGGAAGCGATTTGAGGGCAAGCTGCTGCCGGAGAAGCCGGACACGATGCTGCTGGACCCGCGTTACCCGGATGTCCGGGCCTACTTGGTCTCCACTTACGAGCGGGCGTTGCGAGATTGGGGGCTGGATGGCCTGAAGCTGGACTTTATCGACAGGCTTCCGGAAAGCGTGCCGGCTCATGCCGAGCCGAAGGCGGAGGGGCGGGACGAGCCGTCCGTGCCCGAAGCAGTCATCCGGCTGCTCGAGGACGTGTCTGTGCGATTGTGCGCCATTCGCCCCGATGTCATGATCGAATTTCGCCAAAACTACATTGGGCCTCTGATGCGCAAGTACGGCAATATGATGCGGGCAGCGGACTGCCCGAACGATGCCGCCACCAACCGCATTCGGACCATCGACATCCGGCTGCTGGCCGGGCGAACCGCCGTCCATGCGGACATGGTGATGTGGCATCCGGGCGATTCCGCCGAGTCTGCCGCGATGCAGCTCATTCATACGCTGTTTTCCGTGCCGCAGCTGTCCGTTCGGCTCGACGCGGTGCCGCCCGATCATGTAGAGATGGTCAAGCATTGGCTTGGCTTCTGGAAGGAGCATCGCGACGCGCTGCTGGACGGCGAACTTCTGCCATTGTATCCGCAGCTGTACTATCCCGTTATCCATGCCCGGACCGGGCGAAAGCTGGTCTCCGCCGTATATGCGGCCATGGTGGTCCGTCCGGAGCGTGTTCCGGAGCAGTGGATCATTGTGAACGGGACGATGGGCAAAGAGGTCATTGCAGATTTGCCGTTTGGAGTCGGAAAGCGACGCATGGCCGTGCGCGATTGCCGTGGACGCATGGTTACGACTGACGAATTCGATGGCGCAGCGGGCGTGCACAAGCTCATCATCCCTCCCGCAGGCTGGTGCGAGCTGACTGCGGTACAGGACGAGGCGGCAAGCGAATAAGGATCGCTTGCGAAAAAACGTTTTCCTGTGCTGAGGTTTGCTATGATGATCCTGGAATCCGCGACGAGAGCCAAACCGGCCATCGCTGGAGGAGGGAAGCACCATGCGGCCATCCGCGTTTCCGAACACTGAACTAACCGTTTCTTCACTCAAATATGAAGCCCCAGGCTATGCCTGGGGCCCCGCGAATTTAGCTGATGAGCCTAATTAGTAGAAATAGTCTTGTCTTCGATTGCCCCCGATAACCCTCACCCGTCCGTTGTCCGATCGTTCCGGTAATAGTGCGGTGCGACGCCTTCAAGCTTCTTGAACATCCGGCTGAACACGAAAGGATCGCTATAGCCGACTTGCTCGGCAATTTCCTTCACGCTTTTGCTCGAATTGCGCAGCAAATATTTGGCGCGCTGCGCCCGGAGCTGGTGGACGTACTGATGGATGTTCGCATTGGCATATTTTTTGAAAACTTGGCACAAATATTCGAATTTGCGGCCTACGGACTGCTCCAGCCGCTCCTTGTTCAGGTCCTCGTCATAGTAATTGTTCAACTGGTCGACCAGCTTGCGAAACGTGATATAGGAAGCCGGATAGTCGTGATCGAGATGGTTCTGCTCCAGAAATTCGCTGGCGATGAGATGTAGCATGCCGGACAGCAGCAAGGTGGCCTGGAAGCGGAAATATCCTTTTGGCTTCTTGACCGTGCGGACCAGCTCTTCGAACATGCCGAGCAGCTTGTAGCATTCCCCGATGACGAATTGCCGGGGGAGGACGATCAAATCTTCATGGCGGGCTTCGTTCGTCCGAAGCTCCGTCCGTTCGGCATGCCTGATATCGAGCTGGGCGGTGCGCTCCAATTCGAACGGCTTCAGACCGGGCTCGCACGAAAACTGCACCCAAAAAAACTTCCCCTGCCCTTCCTTCGCGTACAAGCCCTGATGCTGCTCCCAGGGCTGAAGCAGCAGCGATTCTCCGCCATGCATGACGATCCGCGACTGGTCCAGCTGCAAATGCACCGTTCCCTCCGCGACGACAATCAATTCGTAATACGGATTATAGTGCTGCTCGAAGAAAGCGTCGTTGTTCGCGTTGAACAGGCTCGCCCATTTGACGTCCAGCATGGACAGCCGGGAAAGGGAGAAGTACATGGCATGACAGCCTCCAATATTTTTTGTTCGAAGAACGCGCCTATAGTCATGGATGGAAAAAGGGTAAGCGCTTTATAATTCAGTCAAACGCAATTATAGCAAATTGCGGACGCTCCTGCATAAAACGCTTTTTGTGCCGGAAGACAGACGAAACACCTGCCAATACGATTCGAAAGAGGGGGACGAACATGAACAAAATCCATGTATGCTTGCTGGCGAGCCTGTTTGCGACATCGCTCGTCGCGGGCTGCGGCAAGGAAGGCGCCGATACCGGGCCTGCGGCATCGCCCGAAGAGGGCAAGAAGCAGGTCGAGACTCCGGCCATGAGCACCGATCCGGTCACGCTGACGGTTTTCGTGATGCCGACGATCGACGACCCGACGTTGAAGAAGTTTTACGAGGACCCGATCCGCAAAAAGTATCCGTTTCTCAGCTTGAAGTTCGTCAAGCACGACGCCAAGAGAAGCTACGCAAACGAGTTTCAGGATATGATCGTCACCGGCAGCGCCCCGGATCTCGTCATCTCCTCGATCAATACGATCTCCAATGTCATCGAGGCGAATCTGCAGACGGATTTGACGCCGCTCATCCAGAAGCACCGGCTCGACCTGTCCATTTACGACAACGGCATTATGGATATCGTGAAATCCATTTCCGCCAAAGGGGAAATATATGGCTTCCCGCTCTTCAACAATAGCTCGTCCATGGTGTACAACAAGGATCTGTTTGACCGGTTCGGCGTCGCTTACCCGAAGGACGGCATGACGTGGGAGCAGACGATAGAGCTGGCCCGGAAGCTCACCCGCAACGAAGGGGGTACCCAATACCGGGGGCTGATGCTGCCGCTGAACTATATGCTGACGGCCAATTCGCTCTCGCTCACCCTCCTCGATCCGAAGACCGACAAGGCGATCCAGAACAGCGACAAGTGGAAATACATGTTCGAGACGTGGAAGCAAGTATTCGAAATACCCGGCAACGAAGTTATGCCGGCCAACTACGAGACGTATATAGAAGATTTTACGAAAAAACGCAATGTCGCCATGTTCGCCGGCTTCTCGATGCTTCCGAACATAGAGTCGTTGAACGATCCGACGCTCAACTGGGACATGGTATCGCTGCCCGTGTTCAAGGAAGCGCCCAAGACGGGCACGCAATTGTTGGCGACGTTTATCGCGGCCACCTCGGCCGGCAAATACAAGGAGCAGTCGTTCGCGGCGATGTCGGCCTTGCTGGACCCGGAAGTGCAGGCGATGTATGCCCGCTCCGGCTCGCAGATTTTGATGAAGGATCCGGAATTGAAGAAGGAATTCGCCAAGGATTTGAAGACAGCCCAGGGCAAAAATACGCAGGCGGCGTTCGTGAACAGCTTGGCCCCGTTTCCCGCCATGTCCAAGTATGAATTGGCGGTCAGAAGCATCCTGTATGACAAATACAGAGAGTACGTGACGACGGCCAAAGATACGAACACGATTTTGCGGGAAATGGAAGAAGCGGTCAACAAGAAGGCGGAAGCGGAGAAAGCGGCAGCAAAGTAGGTGCGTACGCGAAGCGATTGAAGCAACGAAATAAATGCGGACACGAAGCAAACGCAGTCACGAAGCAGTAAGTCAGGGAAATATCGGGCAAACATGCGGATAAGGAGGCGGAAAACGTGGCGGATACGATACGGCGCGATCAGGCCGCGGAAGCGGTGGAACGCGCGCATCGGGAATTATGGAGAAGGTTCGTTCTCGAAAGGGACGATTACGGAATTGTGCTGGATTACGCGGGGCTGGACGGCTTCGTCACGCTCCCGACCCCGGAGGAATGCGCGGACGGCAAGCCGAACGCGCTGGCTTGGTGGTGTCCGGCGGAGAACGGCGCTTTTTTTAACGGCTTGTATATCGACGGCCTGCTGAACCGTTGGAGGACGACCGGCGACGAGCGGGACCGCGGCGAAGTCGAGAAAATCGCGCTGGGGCTTATGCGGCTGGCGGAAATCGCCGACCGTCCGGGCTTCGTGGCGCGGGGGATCGCGGACGACGGCAAAAGCCATCATGCGCTCGGATCGGACGACCAGACGGCCCCCTGGTTTTACGGTCTGTGGAAGTATTGGCAGAGCGGACTGCCCGGTCCGGACATGCGATCGCGCATCGTCGGTCTGTTCGCGGCGGCGGGGGACAGGATCGAGACGCTCGGATGGCGCATCCCTTGCGACCGCGAGCAGTATACGTTTCGCGGCAGCTGGGCGGAAGGCCATTTTATCCATGCGGCCCGGGTACTGTTCATGCTGAAGCTGATGGGGGTGTTGACGGATGATCCGAAGTGGGACCGCCTTTATCGCAAGGTCGGCGAAGAAATACCGGAGGGCTCGGACAAATCACGATTTCAATGGTGCGGCTTCGGCATCCGGGACAACTCCGAGTATTGGACGTCGGCCAGCTCGCAGGCTTGCTTGAGGGAGCTGTACGAGCTCGAGGACGACCCGGATTTGAAACGGATGTACAAGGAGGGGCTGGAGACGAACGCAAGGCGGGCGCTCGCTTATATCCGGGAGGAGGCGAATTCGGCGTACGACAATGACAATGCGCTCGGATTCGAGAGCGACTGGCGCTTCCTGAACGAATGGTGGGAGCCGCAGGCGACGGTCGAGGATGCGCTTCGCGTGGCCGGCATCCAGTCGAGGCAATGGCACGGCCGGTCGCCGCGCAAGGCATATGAAGCCAAGTACGTCCGGGAGCCGCTGTTCGCCGCATGGTTTGTCGTATTAAGCGGAGACGGACAGCTCGTTCTCGAGGCGGGCGAGCCGATCCGCAGGCTGTTGACGCAGTACGAGTGGGAGAAGCTGTACTACTCGCTCTTCTTTATGGCGGAGTGCGTTTATTACGAGGGAGTCCGTTGCGGTTTGTGAGTAGGGCAGGTCGAACAGGTTGTCCGGATTGCCCTATGGCGTGTTTGCAAACGGGCGTTATGGCCGTATCCGAGAGACTTCTGCCAAGAGCAGAAGCATACATGCTGCCGTTCCGGAGCGGCTTCGCCTGCAGCAGGCTTCGGAGAGACGGTTTGCAAACACGCCCTAGTCTGCGCCTTTGCTCCGGAGGATCCGGCCCAGGAAGTCGACACAAAAAACCGCCGTGGGCTTGCGCTCCCGGGCGGTTTTTGCGTTCGTATGAGAAGGGATGAATTCCATCAAGTATCCGGTGTCTGCATGTAGGCGGCCATACGCAGCAGCAGCACGATCGCCTCCGCCCTCGTTGCCGAAGCCAGCGGTTGAAACAGGTTCCCGCTTTGGCCCTCAATGAGTCCCGCCTCATGCGCCGCTACGATAAATGGTCGGGACCAGCCGGCAATCTCGTCGGCATCCGCATAGGCGGCTTCTTTCGCTTCGGAGGTGCGCAGCCCGGCGGCTTTGGCGATCAAGACAACCATTTCCGTACGATTGATGTTTGCGTTCGGACGGAACGTATCGTCCGGATATCCGCTTACGGCGCGGGCCTGCACGGCTGCCGCTATTGCATCCGCCGCCCACGATGGAATATCATTCGTGTCCTGGAAAGACAGCCTTCCGCCATTCGGCCATGCCATGATACGTTGAAGCAGCAGGGTAAATTCGGCCCGCGAGACGGGGCGGTCGGGACAGAACGTTCCATCCGGATACCCTTCCAAAACGCCTTTCGCGACACCTTCTCGAATGGCGCTTTCGGCCCAATGTCCGGCTATATCGGTCAGACCGGGCTCGGGCAAGGCGTCATAGGCCAATACCGCGAACTTTGTGAAATGATCCGTCTCGCCGGACAGGGTGTTGCCGTCGATCGTGCCTCCGAGTACAACCCATTCCGCCGCGACTTCGTCGAAATATGCGAGGACCGCACGCTGATTCGCCCCCAATTTCCCGTCGCTCCACTCAAAGCTCAGGCGGATCGGCATTTTAAACTTGCCGGCAACATCTTTCGTTAATTCAAATGCATCACTGAGCAGTGATTGATCGGGCCGGAGCAGATGTTGAATTTGGTTTTTCAAATGTTCCACCGAGATGATCGTTGGCCGTTCGATCGCGCCAGCCGGAATATGCAGTGTCAATCCCTCGAACGTCAAAGTATATGCCTTGCCAGGCTCGAGGGAGAACTTGCTCGATTCGGATAACGGGGCGGGACCCGGTCCCGTATCCAGATCTATCGGCTGCTGCGTTGGCGGAGTGTTGACGATATTGGTAATCTCGATCGTCCGTACCGCCGAATGCCCAACGGCATCTAGTGCAAATACCGTATACTTGCCGTTTGTGGTGACACTAAACGAACCGGAAGGCGGTACATCCGAACCGAAGGTCGGGCCAGCGAAGTCCGCGGCTGTCCGTTCGCCCAGCGCCCAACGGAGAGCGGTCAAGGCGTTGCCGCTCGCCGAATTGTAGACCGAC
>NZ_VDCQ01000082.1 GCF_006265175.1 Paenibacillus hemerocallicola
CTATTCGCCTTTGCGGCGGAAGCGAAAGGATTCCCTTATTCGCCCTTGCAGCGTTAGCGAAAGGAGCTCCGCTATTCCGCCCATGCAGCGTTTGTTGAATGGACTTCCGCAATTCGCCCCTTGCGGCGGCAGCGATAAGACTTCCGCTATTTCTCATCCGCCATCCGCGTTCCAACCGCGTCGAACAGCTCCGGGTCGGCCCAGCCGTAGCAATAGTACAGCACATCGTCCGCAGCGCTCCGATCGGCTTCATCAATCGCCAGGACCAGCTCGTCCGGCGACAAATTCCACATCTGGATACCGCTGAAAATGTACGTTCCGGGTTGGGAAAGCGATCTGACCTTGTCGTTCTCGACACCTACGAATTCGATCGGGAAGCCGTGTTGCTTGAACTGCTCGTAGGATATCCGGTAATCCATGCCAAATAGCCGCATAAAGGCCAGGAATGCCTGTTCGCGATCATCCCGCTCGGAGGCGAAATACTCGATCAGTCCTTGGACGTCCGCACCGCCGCCCAGCTTGTGGTAAGGGAAATGCTTCAATGCCGGCGAATGCTTCGTAAGCCGCGCGTAGTCCTGTCCCAAAATCCAGGCGTAGGAAGGAGGCCACAAATCGAGCCAGCAGACGATGGACGGATTGCGCAGGCGCAGGCTTGCGGTCAGCGATTCGATAAACGACGAGACGCTGTCCTGCTTAAAACGAATCCAAGCCTGTACGGCAGCCGAATCGGTTATGCGGGCAACGGCCTCGTCGAATTGTTTCTCGCCCAGCATTCGAACGACTCCGTCCAATTCCGCCCTCAAGGGGTCCGGCTCCAGTCCGAGACGAACCATTTTGCTGCGGCACCGATCGCAGAAGCAGCTGAACAAGCCGGCGGGGTTCACTTGCTTGCCCGCCCAGTCCGGAAAGCGGATGCGGTCGAGCAGAAACGTCGTGCAGCCGTATCGCTCGCTTGCGGCCAGCAGCACGTTCGTCCACATTTCCACCACGTCCCGTCCGTTCGGACAAAGCCAATGCTCGACCGGATTTCCGCGGAAATCGACGACGCCGTTATGGTGCAGATCGCCTTCGAAATGCCCGTTTAACAGATTCACCCAGGGGACGACCGAATAGGGGGTGCCTTTCGCGGCTTCCAGCAGCAGGCCCAGCGAATCGCGACCGTCCTCGACGGAAGAGTCCGTTGCTTGGTACAGACGGGGACACAGCTTCCGGGTGTCCAGACTCAAATGGAACGTGCCCGTTCCTTGCACGACATCATGAACCGGATTATGGGGCAGGATGCCTGCCGGGTAAGGATTTCTTTCGAATATCGTGTTTGCCTCCGGCAGCAAATACCGGATGCGGCCCATTTTTCCGACGAGCTTCATGATGGCTGCAGGACCTTCGTCCAATATATCGTGGGGGTGAAGATGAATTCCGCCCAATCGTTATTCTCCTCTCGCTGGCAATGAGGGAGTAATTCCGCAAGGCAGTCCGGATCTCCTTGTCGCAACTCGGGAGAAGTAATGAAAGTACCAAAACCGGCAATAACTTTCCATAACATTGGACCGATGATGACGGAAATATAAAATTTTCCAAACGGTCTTGAACGATGGGAACGCAAGTAGTATGATTTTATTGGAGAACATCATTCTATATTAAAGAACATGACTGCTTGCAATCCATGTTCTACGCCATGATTCCATTCCATGGGAACGTAACAAGGGGGCTCTTGACTGTGACATTCAGCAAAGGCAATAAAATCGTATTCATCGGTGACAGCATTACGGACAAAGGGAGAAAGACGGACCCGCTCAAGCTGGGCGGCGGCTACGTCCGCGTGCTGCACGATTATTTCGCGACCGCACGCCCCGAGCTGTCCTTGCACGTCATTAACGAAGGTACCAGCGGCAATCGGGTCATCGACCTGCAGAAGCGGTGGAGGCTCGACGTGCTTGACCATAAGCCGGATTGGGTGTCCGTCTCGATCGGCATAAACGACGTGTGGCGCCAGCTCGATTCCCCGGACGCCGAGCAAGTATACCCGGACCGCTTCGAAGCGGTGTACCGTTCCCTGCTTCAGCTGACGAAGGAGGAGCTTCCGGGCTGCCGGTTCATCCTGATGCAGCCGACCGCGGTCAAGGAAATTCCCGATTCCACGGGGAATGTCATGCTCAAGCCTTATGTGGAAATCGTCGATCGTCTGGCCGCGGAATTCGAAGCCGTTCTCGTTCCGACGCATACGGCCTTCCTCGATTTTTTGCAACGGGGCACCGGCAAGCCATTGACGACGGACGGCGTTCATATGACTACGCTCGGCGACATGCTGATGGCCACCACATGGCTGAAAGCGGTAGGCGAGTAGTCCGGTTTTCTTTATCGGTCGCGACCTTTGTCGCGGCTTTTTTTCAACCGTATAGATTTAAAAAGTTTCGGGGTCCCCGCAAAGCGCCTGGATAAACATCGGAGCAAAAGCTCCGCCTTGTGGGGTTATTTCATGCAGCAGCTTGAACCGGAAACCGACAACTGCTAATCTGGCTATAGTCCATCAGGGGAAACCAAAACGGGAGGCTATCGGTATGAATGATTGGAAAACGCTGGACACGGACGAGTTGAACGGTCTGCTGCAGGATCGGCAAGCGATATATGAACGGTACCGGAATCGACGGTTGAGGCTGGACATGTCGAGAGGCAAGCCATGCCCAGAGCAGCTGGAGCTGTCCATGGGAATGCTCGACGCAGTGGGTTCCGCCCATAGTCCCAAGACGGCGGACGGTACGGATACCCGCAACTACGGCGGGCTGGACGGTATTCCCGAAGCGAAGGAGCTGTTCGCCCAAATGCTGGAGGTGCAGCCGGACGAGGTCATCGTCGGCGGAAGCTCCAGCCTGACGATGATGCACGATGCGATTGCCAGAGCGATGCTGCAGGGCGTGCTCGGCAGCGCCGCTCCGTGGGGAAAGCTTTCCGCGGTCAAGTTTTTGTGTCCGAGTCCCGGCTACGACAGACATTTCGCCATATGCGAGCTGTTCGGAATCGAGATGATCGTCGTCGAGATGAAGCACGACGGACCGGATATGGATGCGGTCGAGAAGCTTGTCGGCGAGGATGAGTCGATCAAAGGGATATGGTGCGTTCCCAAATACAGCAATCCGGACGGGATCACCTATTCGGACGAGGTTGTGGACCGGCTGGCCCGCATGCAGGCGAAGGCGGCGGATTTCCGGATTTTCTGGGACAATGCATATGCCGTGCATCATGTAACCGATCATCCGGATCGGTTGAAGCCGATTCTCGAGGCGTGCAAGGCGGCGGGCAATCCCGACCGCGTCTTCCTGTTCAGCTCCACGTCGAAAATCAGCTTCTCCGGCGCTGGCGTAGCCGCAATGTCCGCAAGCGTCGCGAACCTGAACCAGATCCGCAAGGCGCTCTCCGTCCAAACGATCGGACCGGACAAAATCAATCAGCTCCGGCACGTCCGCTTCTTTGGCGGCATGGACGGCATAAAGGCGCATATGGACAAGCATGCGGCCATCATGAAGCCAAAATTCGATACGGTGCTGAGCCTGCTCGAAACGGAATTGGGCGACAAAGGGATCGCTTCGTGGAACAAGCCGAACGGAGGATATTTCATTAGCCTGAATACGCTGGACGGCTGCGCCAAGGAAGTGGTCGCGATGGCCGCCGAGGCTGGCGTCACTCTGACCAAGGCAGGGGCGACATACCCGTACGGCCGCGATCCGCGGGATCGCAATATCCGTATTGCGCCGTCGTATCCGACGCTGTCCGAGCTCGGGACGGCAATTGAAATATTGTGCGTGTGCGTACAGATCGCGGGGGCCAAGAAGCTGTTGTCCGGGAAACAATAGAGGATATTCCGGACGCGGCTTGTAAGGCCAACGATGCGGGTGCAGGCATGCACCCCGAAAGGAGACAACCGGGAATGAATTGGATGATGATGCTGGTCGTGCTGCTGGGCGGGGGCGCTACCGCGGTGCAGGCGGGAGTGAACGGCGCGCTGGGGCGCAAAGTGGGAACGATTGAAGGGGCGTTTACTTCGTTTTTGATCGGAACGGTCGCGCTGTTTCTTATCATGATGTTTCTAGGCAAGGGCAATGTGCTCCAAATCGTTTCTTTGCCGAAATGGCAGCTGACCGGCGGCTTGCTCGGGGCGTTGTATGTAATCGGCATGGTGTTCGCCGTGCCGAAAATCGGCGTCGCCTCGTCCATGGTTGCCGTAATCGCGGGGCAGCTGCTGACGAGCACGATTCTCGACCATTTCGGCGTAATGAGCGGGAAGCCGATCCCGATCGATTGGCAAAGGGTGCTCGGGATCGTGCTGCTCGCGGCTGCGCTGTTCCTTTTCTACAAAAAGTGATGCTTGACCGCATCGAGAATGCGCTTGTAATAAAGCTCCCCATGAGGGACAAAATCGCTGCGCCGAAGAAGGCGGTCGACGGGAACGGGTCGGCCGTCTTCTCCCGTTTCCAGACCGCTGGCCGACACGGTGTCCGCCTCGCCGGCGAATAGCCTCGCTGCCTCGATCGCGTTGATCCGCACGAGGCCGACGACTTCATCGGGCTGAAGCCGGTATTGCCCGAGCGGAAGATCGCATTCGTACAGAAACGTATGATAAAACTCGCGGTCGATCAAATCCAAGTAGCGCAGTTCGACGGGGATCGTGCCGATCGGGGTCAGGTCGGCAAAAGCCGCGCGCAGCCCGAGCTCCTCCTCCAGCTCGCGAACGCCGTCCTCCACCGTTTCTCCCGCGAGCAAATGTCCGGCCGACGTAATGTCGTATTTGCCGGGATGGGTGTCTTTGTCCGGATGCCGTTTCTGGAACAAAATAAGCGGTTGCCCGTCGGCGTCTCGCGTCACGATCCAGCAGTGGAACGTCTGGTGCCAGTAGCCGTTCGCGTGCGTATCCCGGCGTGTTGCGGTGCCGATAAGGTTCATATGCTCATCGAAAATGTCGAATAGTTCGTGTTTCATCGCTACCTCCGTCGTATGTTCGCCTATCCGCCCATTATAGCACGATAGGGGAGCGTACGCTTGCCGGCTCAAGCGCTGTCGCTCTTGGCCAGACCGCGATACTGGATCGGCACGATCAGCGCCCACATCGTGTTGACCAAACCGAGCATTTTGACGAGCAGACCATTACGACCGTCGACAGGCTAACCTTTACATCCGGCAGTCAAATGGCGAAAACCGTGATAAGATGGTTCATGACGAATGGCAGAGGCAGCGGTCTCACGAGAGAAATGGCGGAAGGAGCGGAATACGACGATGAACATGAAACAAACGGGGGACGTCGGGGGAACGTCGCCGAACGTCGCCATGATCGCGGCGATGGACCGCAATCGCGTCATCGGCAAAAGCAACGCGATTCCATGGCGGTTACCGGCGGAGCAGCAATATTTCAAGCGGATTACGATGGGGCATACGGTGCTCACGGGACGTCTGAACTATGAGGCGATGAAGCGGCCGCTTGCGGGAAGAACCAACGTCGTGATGACACGGGACCAGGCGTTCGCGGCGGATGGCTGCGAGGTTGTCCGAACGGTCGATGAAGCTCTGGCGCGGTACGCGGGAAATGCGAATTCCCCGCTGTTCGTAATCGGCGGGGAACAAATATACCGGTTGTTTTTGCCGGTAGCGCACACGCTTTACTTGACCGTTATCGACGAAACGTTCGACGGGGATACGTATTTCCCCGAGCTCGACCCGGCGGAATGGAACGAAATATCGCGCGAACGCGGGGCTACGGACGAACAGAACAGGCATGCTTACGTATACTATGTGTACCGTCGCACATCGGCGGGTAGCGGCGAATAATTCGGGCTGTAGTCATGCAACCGGGGGCTGGTTCGGGCTTAACGCATCCGGTAACGTACCGACCAGAAGCAGGCGGCGACGCGGACTTGCAGCTCTTCGGCATATGGAGTGAGCAGCGCCGTCAATTCGTCGGCGCTGTAATAGTTTTTCAGCACCTCGTGCCGGGAGCCGTCGGAGAGCGTACGGAGCTTGTACGTGTCTTCATCGCCGTCCTTGCGAAATAGCTCGCCGCCGATTCCTTGTACATACGTATTATCCGCCATGAAGACTACCGCACCGGGGGCGAGCCTGCGGTGAAAGCCGGTCAAAAATTCGTGGAGCCTCGATCCGGGCACGTGCGAGAGCCAGAAGTTGGCAAGTCCGGCATCGAACGAGCCGGGGATCCGCTCCAAGGCGTAAGCGTCAGCCTGGATAAAGCGGACCTTCGACGCAGGCAATCCTTTCGCCGAGGCGATGTCGAGCGTCTCCGGAGTCAGGTCCGTCGCCGTTACGTGTTCGGCCGTTCCTGCCGCGCGCTCGGTCCAATAACCGGTACCGCAGGCGATTTCTAGCACGCGGCGTCCTTGCAGGGCGGCTCCCAAATCCCGCTCCAGATCGGCCAGTTCTTGACGGCGAACCGGATCGTCCCGGTGATAGACTCTTTCATATTCTTGCGCTCGTTGGCTGTAATAGTGCTGCATCGCACAACCTCCCTGATCGTTTTTCAAGCTGATCCCGCGGGGGGGAGCGACCCGGAGAAGATTGCGGCGCCGCGCGTACGGCAACGGCGGCAATCCGCGGGCCGTAGTACAGCATAACGTATCGGAAGGGATTGTCAATGCCCGAATCGGCTTCAGGTGCGCTTGGTGCGTCGAATTTCTTCCATTTCCTTGCGCATCTTCTCGCGGTAGCGCATCTCGATGCGGATCGAGTAAATAAAGCCGATGACGCCGACGATGACGACAACGATGATGATCGGCGTGCTGTAAGTTGGAAGCACGTTAACGATTCCCCCTAACTGTTGGGTGATTAAGAACATCTTTCCATAGCATATATTTCAAATTATACACTATCAATTGAATAATCTTCAACTATATATTGAAGAAAATTCAAATCTCTTATACTGAATGTCAGAGGTGATCCAAATCATGACTTTCGGTGCGAGATTGAGAAGCGCCAGAAACAGCAAGCGACTCACCCAGCATCAGGTGGCGGATACGCTTGGCCTCAATTTCACGACCATTTCCAAATACGAGAACGACAAATCTCAGCCCGATAACGAGATTCTGCAGAAAATGTCCGTCTTGTACGACGTGTCGATCGATTGGCTGCTTACGGGTGAGACGGGCGGGTCGGCCGCGGCCGGAGGCCGGGCGAAAATGTACTTCGGCGGACAGGTCGAGGAGCTGACGGAGGAAGAGGCCGAGCATTTGCGCGACAGCCTGGAAATGTTCCGGCTCCTGAAGGAGAAGCGCGCCAAGTACGATAGCGGCAGAAAACCGGACAAATAGAGCAAGGCCGAATATCCGTCATACGCAAGAAGCCGCATTCCCGTTGTCGCGAGAGTGCTTTTTGGCGTCCGCTCCGTCAGAGACGGCCCGAACGGCTCAAGCGGAATCGCCGACGTGGTCGGACAGCTCGCCGACGAACAGAGCCGCGGCCAGCGACAAGGACTGTTCCTCCGCCGTTACGACGCCGATGGAACGTTCGGGCACGGGCTCCGCCGTGCGGATTTCCAGCAGCGTCCCCGTCTCCAGCTCCGTGCGGACGAAATCGCGGTTCACATAGCATACGCCCATATTCCGGGCGGCGAATTCGATGCCGAGATCGATATTTCCGAGCTCGATCTCCGGCTCCAGCTCCAGCCCGTGCGTCTGCAGAAACGCCCGCAGAAACGACCGGGTCCGGCTCTCCGCCGACAGCATGATGAACGGCTCCCGCACAAGCTCCTTCAAAGGGACCGGCGACTCCGCGAGACGGGCATATGCGGGGCCCGCGACGAAGCAATCCCGCACCGTCCTTTGCGCCGTTACGCGGACGGCGTCTCCCGCCGGCATATGCACGATGCCGCAGTCGATATCGCCCGCATCGAGCCGCTTCAGCAAATCCTCGCTTTTGCCGTGCGTCAAACGGATCCGGATACCGGGATGGTTGCCGTGGAACGACTCCAGAAACGGCAGCACGACATGCCTGCACAGCGAATCGCTCGCTCCGAGACGAACGACCCCGGACAAATACGATTTCATCTCCCCGATTTTGCGCTCCCCGGCTTGCAGCAGCCCGAACGCCTGCTCTACGAACCGGAACAGCACCCGCCCTTCTTCCGTCAGCTCCACGCCCTTCGACTTCCGGACCAGCAGCCTCACTCCGAGCTGCTCCTCCAGCTGCCGGACGGCATAGCTGGCGCTTGGCTGCGTAATGTACAGATCCTCCGCCGCTTTCGTAATGCTGCCGTTCATGACGGCCCGGTGAAACACTTTATAATAGGTTAGCGAGCTCATTGATATAGAACACCTCTATGTCATGAATTTAAAACATCAATTATCTATATATCTTATCCCCCTCTATAATGAAACACAAGCGGACTGCCGCTAATAAGGAGCAGGGGAGTAATCGCCATGGTAAAACCGGAGCCGGATTTTATTGCCCGATCGCCCTGGTCGGCGCTGCACGACATCGAGGAAGCGCGGATCGATCCGCCGTTTCGGCCGCCCGAAGGAATAAGCATCGACGCCCCCGGCAGCAAAAGCGCGTCCAACCGGGTGCTGATACTGGCGGCAATGGCCGAAGGACGTTCGGTTATCCGCAATTTGTTGAGAAGCGACGATACGTACTGGTGCATCGAGGCTCTGAGAAGCTTGGGCGTCTCTATTGCCGTAGGCGAACAGGAAGTGAGGATCGAGGGAACCGGGGGAGCTTGGCCGAATAAGGACGCCGAGCTTTACCTGGGGGCGTCGGGTACGATAGCGCGTTTTCTGCCTGGCGCTCTGGCTGCCGCGGAGGCAGGCCGATGGAGGCTGAAAGGCAGCCGTAGCTTGAATATGCGGCCGATCGGCCCTTTGGTCGGAGCGCTGAACGCGCTGGGAGCGAATATCCTTTACGCGGAGCGGGAGGGAATGCTCCCGATTACGGTCGGCGCGTCCGGACTCGCCGGGGGGCGGATCGAAATATCCGGAGACGTCTCCAGCCAATTTGTGAGCGGGGTGCTCATGGCGAGCTCTTACGCTGCGGCGCCGACGGAGATTGACGTGCCGGGAGGCATCGTCCAGCACGCGTATGTCGGCATTACTGTCGACCTGATGAGGCGTTTCGGCGCGGTAGTATCCCACGGGGATACGTTCGAAAGGATCGAAGTAAAGCCTCGGCGGTACGCGGGGCAAACGACCCCGATCGAAGCCGACGCTTCGACGGCATGCTATTATATGGCATATGCGGCATTGACCGGCGGGCGCGTTCTTATTTCGAATCTGAATGCGGCTACGCTGCAGCCGGATATCGGGTTTACGGATATATTGGAAAGGATGGGCTGTCTCGTCCGCCGGGGACCGGACGGCGTCGAGGTGCAGGGACCGGAGCGGCTGCGGGGGGGATTCTCCGTGAGCATGAAAGAAATGTCCGACCAGACGATGACGCTCGCGGCTATGGCGCCGTTCGCCGACGCGCCGGTCGCGATTACCGACGTGGCGCATGTCCGCCATCACGAGTGCGACCGCATCGCGGCGATGTGCGAATCGCTTCGCCGGCTCGGCATCGTCGCGGAAGAAAGGGCGGACGGACTGACCGTGCATCCGGGCGCCCCGTCGGCCGGCGACGATGCCCTCGAGACGTACGACGATCACCGGGTAGCGATGTCGCTGGCCTTGATCGGGTCGAAAGTGCCGGGTATACGGCTCAAGGACCCGGGCTGCGTGTCGAAGACGTGCCCGTCTTTCTTCGAGGATATGCAGCGGCTCGGCATGCAAGTTAGCCTGAAGCGAAGAAGCGTATAAAGGTCAAGGCCGCGGCGTCCGAATATTCCGGAGCGTTCGCGGCCTTTCGATCGTCGATTCGGAATGCTTTAGTGAACTTTGGTTCAGCTTACTTCTTACGAATGTCCCCCCGATTCCAACAAATATTTGGCGAACCCTACCGGATTCGAATACAATTGCTGGAACGTATCCGGCATATTGCCTTGCTGGAAGCTGTACCTGAGATCGCGCCCATTGCATTCGATAAACATCGGAAAACCGTGCTCCGTGAGTCCCACGTCAAGCCCGATATCCGCAAGGTGGGGCAAGTACCGGCTTAAATGGCACGCCACCCGCAGCGAAAACTCGCCGATCGCTTGTCTGACCGATTCGGCGCGCAACAGCGGATACGCTTCAAGCACATGGTCGAGCCGATACACGACGCCGCCTTGGGCTACGTTTGTCCGGTATGCGCCCGGCTTGGCGACCTTCGCGGCGATGCCGCTGATTTGCCAATCCCCGGTCTCGTTCCGCTGGACGGATACCCGCAGATCGAACGGTCTGCCGTTGTAGGTGGCGAGCGGCAACAGCTGCTGGACGAGATAAGGCCGCGACCTCAGCTTGCGCCTCAAGACGGCGGGCAGCTTTTCCCGGAAGGCGATTACCCTTCCTTTGACGACGCCGTGCAGCAGCCAGCCGGGCCCGGTATGCTCCAGCTTCATGATGCCCATGCCGATACTGCTGCTGTTCGGCTTCAGAATGAGCTGCGGAAATACGGCCATCATTTCCTTCACCGCCGACAAAGTCGCCGCTTGGGTAACCGGCAGATGCGGCCGCAAGGTCGGATCCGTCATCAGCAGCTGGTGAATATATCCTTTCCCGTACCGGTTCCACTCGTTGAATATGCGTTTCCCGTCGTCCACGAGACGGCGGATCGCCAGCTTCGGCCGCTTGTTCGTATATAGCGTCCGGTTATGGATGACGTCCGGCGCGGGAATCCGGCATCGTTTGTATCCTATTTCCGTTTTGACGTAAGCATGGATAAACGGCTGCCCCGGTTGAATGTCCTTCAGCCGGAAAAAACACGGGGTGACTCCGTGAAGTCGTCCGGCTCTTTCATAGCAGGGCAGCGATTCGTGGTACGTACGGCCGGTCGGAATGCCCCGGAACCAGGAATCGTTGACGAGAATGCCGATAAAGCGATTGTCCATGACTGCTTCTTCACCTCCCGTATACCGTATGCGCGAATGCCAGTCCCGGTATGGACGAGTGCGGTTAGACGAATGTTCCCGCAGGCGGGCCGGGCAACGGGACGGCATGCCTTGACGGCGTATAATCGGTTCGGATTTCCATATACTAACAAGGCTAGTCCGCAACAAGCAAGAAAGGATGTGAGCCGATGGGCCGCAACCAATCGAACAATAACGGGAAAAAAAAGCAGCCGGGCAACCGCGGAGATTCCGATACCGCCCAAGCCGGCACTTCGAAGGAGAAGTAATACCGGTCCGCCGGCATTCGTCTCGCGAAGGCTTCCCGAAGGAAAGACCCCAAACCGCCCGAGCGCGAATCGGGTCGAGCCGGTCCGCCTAGGCCGGTTCGCCTCCGTTTTCCGCTAAGGGCGGTTTTCATTTCGAGTTCAGTTGTCGATGATTTCCCGGATGATTTCGCATATCGACGCCATCACCCTCCGCCTGTATAATGTTGTAAACCGATACACGTCCCTTACAGGAGGTTGTGCTTGATGCAGCGTTACATTACACCCGGTACGGTCATGAGGAACCGTTTCCGGCATCGACCGGCGCCCGCGTGGAGGCTGGCTATCCTATGCTTTCGCGATTATACCGGGTCGCAAATATTAGTAGAGGCTTTCGGCGCGACGCCGGTCGGCTATAAAGTGCTTTATGGAATGGAGGAGTTCGATGGCGCACCGATCGTATATGAAGCGGAGCTGGCCGGCGGCAAGGTCGGGATCGTGACAAGATGCAATTGGGGCGGCCCGCAAGCCGCCATCTTGGTCGAGGAGCTGGCGGAGCTCGGAGTCGAATGGATTATCGGGTACGGGGCGGCCGGGTCGATCGACAAACGAATTGCCAAAGGAAAGCAGCTTATCGCGAGCCGCACGCTTCTGTCGGACGGGACCAGCCGGGCTTATAGGAAGGATGAGCCATACCTCGAGTGCGACGCCGGTTTTCTGCGAACGGCACTGGAAGCGGTGGAGGCAAACGGGCTGACCGGCGATGTCCGGGAAACGACGGCGGCGACTATCGACGCCCTGTACAGGGAGACGAAGGAGCTTGTGGAGGAGCTGCGCTCGGCCGGGGCGGAGATCGTGAATATGGAAACCTCGGCCTTGTACGCGGTCTCCCGGGTGTGCGGGATCAAAAGCGTCTGGATCGGCTTCGTCAGCGATTGTCTGGTCGACGACGATTGGGACGACTGGCACGTCAATTTGTCCGAGCTGGCCGCGACGACTTCCCGGATCTGTCTCGAGGTGGCGCGTAGAACGCTGGACCAATGAGGCGTATCAAGGAGAGTATGCCTCCCTGCAAACAACGCGCCGTCCTCGGTTGTCAGCCCGCCCTTTGCCCGCATATGATGTAAGGTCCGGGAATGGCGCGGCGGATGCAGCGCCGGGTCTGCGCCGGCGACTATCGCCGGGAGGAGATGCAAGATGCCGTCAACCCGCATCATCGTCGATTTGTCGGATCGACAGCTTCATCTGCTGGAGGACGACCGCGTCGTCCAGTCGTATCCCGTCGGCATCGGTAAAATGCTGACCGCAACCCCTGCGGGGGAGTACAAAGTCGTCAACAAAGCCCCCAACCCGGGAGGACCGTTCGGGGCATATTGGATCGGGCTTTCCAAGAAGCATTACGGCATACACGGCACGAACGATCCTTCGTCCATCGGCAAGCTTTCGTCGCACGGATGCATCCGCATGTTCAATCGGGACGTTCTGCAGCTGGAGCGGCGTGTGCGGATCGGGACTCCCGTCACGATCCGGCAATAGTCCGGAACGTCGTGCCGTCATAGAAAGGAGGTGGACGCTCATGTCCCGTTTACGGATCGCGATCATCACGCCCGGCACGTTCGCAATCCCTTCGGGGAGAAGCAGCTCCGTCGAGCTCGTGACCATGCAGGTGGGGAGTCGGCTAAGGCATCATGCCGACGTCGTCGTGCTCGGCAAAAAGACGAAGAGGCTGCCGGCGCGGGAGGTTCGCGACGGAATCCGGTTTATTCGCCCTGCCGCGAAGCCGTACATCGGCGTATCCTCGAGATTGCTCCGCCGAGAACGGCCGGATATTATTCAGGTGGAGAATCGCCCGCGCTATGCCCGTTACGTCAAGAAACGCCATCCGGATGCCCGGGTCGTGCTGTCACTGCATTCGACCGCCTTTATGTCGAAGCCGCACATTTCCGCCCCGGTTCTCCGCTCTTGCCTTCATTCCGCCGATGCGATTGTCGTAAACAGCCATTACTTGAAAAAGCGCGTTGCCGCCGAGGACGAATCGCTCGCCGCGAAAATCGTAGTGAATCATCTGGGCGTCGATACGGACCGCTTCGTGTCGCGATGGTCGGAAGAAGAGCAAGCAAAGCGGACGGAGCAGCTCGCTAAGCTGGGACTGTCGGGCAAAAAAATTATTCTGTATGTCGGCCGGTTCATTCCGATCAAAGGCGTTCACCATCTGATCGGCACGATGCCCGCGATTGCGGCGCTTCAGCCGGATGCCGTGCTGCTCATGATCGGGGGAGCGTATTACGGCTCGAACCGGCAGACACCGTATGTGCGCCGGCTGCGCCGGATGGCGCAAGTCGTCAAGGAGCACGTACGCTTCGTGCCTTTCGTCTCGCATGACAAAATTCCGGCCTGGTTTCGTCTCGCCGATGTCGTCGTCGTTCCTTCGGCAGAGCAGGAGGCATTCGGGCTCGTCAACGTCGAAGCGATGGCGTCGGGCGTTCCGGTTATCGCCACCGCGTCGGGGGGAATGAAAGAAATTATCGAGCATGACCGGTCCGGGCTGCTGATCGAACCCGGTAATATCGCCGAAGAGCTTGTCCGGCATATATGCCGGGTGCTGGACGATCCGGAATATGCCAGAAGCCTGGGCGAGAACGGAATAACCCGGGTTCGCGACAGCTTCACGTGGCAGCATACGACGGACCGTCTGCTCGACCTGTACGGCAGCTTGGACGGAACGTCCGTCGATGCATCGTCGGGCGAAGCGACGGATCCCAAATGAAGAAGCGGCTCATTTCCGCCCTGCGGAGAAGAGCCGCTTTTGCATTCGTCACCATTCGGCGATTTGTTTTTTTACGATTTCGCGCTTTTCCTGAATGAACCGCCTGATCAGCTCCGGCTCCCCGTCGAATACGCGAACGGGCCAGTTCCGGGTATGGTCCCGGTAAATGCTGTCGGCGATTCGGCCGTGCATCGTTCTCACCATAGGCATGACTTGCTGCTCGGTAAATCTCGTTTCCAGCAAATCCTCGAGCAGGACCCGATACCGCCTTCGGACGGCGCTGTCCGAGAGCAGCGCTTCGGTCAGCTTGTTGTAGCCCGCCACGCGCACCAGATCGCTGGCGCAAGGCTTGCCGTAGCAGTTCCGCCCCCAAGTCCCTTCATAATCCCAAGGAATCATTCTGTACTTGCCCGACGGCTTATGCTCATAAATCGCGTAGTTTTGATCGAACCCGTCGTAATTGTTCGTCAGCACGGCTCCGGCGAGCCAGCGCAAATAATTACCGGTATCCAGCTTCCGGTTCAAATAGGCGTCCAATCGCTCGCCCTTCAGCCCGTGCAGATTACGGATAAAGCTTATTAGTCTCGACCGGCCGGTGCGGGAGCCCGATACAAGCTTATATCCTTCGAACAACGATTTTTTCCGTTTGCCGGATTCCGGACTGACGAGAGAGAAATTCGCGCTGTCGTTTATCGCATACGCAAGCGTTGCCGCAGCGATCCGCCGGCGCCGGAAGAAAGCCCGGTTTACGGCTTCGATCAGCAGGTATACGCCTTCGTTTTGTCCGTTTATCCGAAGCGTGCAGTGGCGGGTTGACGGGCTCGATACGCCGATCGATTGGAAAAACCGGAACGACAACGCATTGCGGATCATCGACGGATCGTCATACTCGGCGTTGAAATGATATGTCTTGCCCTCGACGCGGATTTCGTACGATTTTTTCGGATAATTCCGCGTATGGCCGCCCCGGTAACGGATACGGATCGGTACTTGGCGTCCTTCGCGGAGAAGGCGTGCGGAAACGAACGTTCCGCTCCACATATGTTTCTTCATCCGTTCTTTCTCGTCGGCTCCAATGACAATGTTGTACTCGGCCAGTGCCATAAAGGTTCGGTCCCGCCTTTCGTGACATGGGAACAGCCTATCCATAGCGGGTAGGCTGTTGTGGGATACGATATGCGAAGGAACAGGCGGGCGCGACGGCGGGCGCCCGGTCGGGGATGGCCTGGAGCAATTTTTCGCAAGTGTTCGACTAGAGGGGGACATGACGATGTACCGAGAAAAACTACGGCAGCTTAATCCGCATCCGCCTTGGAGGCCTCTTGAAGAAACGGGTGGTTGACCGACCGCCGTCATGCAGAGAAACACCGCGCGCCGGGAGCAGCGCGGTGCGAGGGTGCAACGTGTTTGCCATAATTAGAGGAACTACATTCCTTTATTGCCCCGAATACCGTTACACGCTTGAGGATAACGGAACATGCTTCCGTTATTTTTTGGTTTTTCGGGGTGAAATGATCGTGAACAGCGAAATAGCGGAATGTACTTCCGTTATGTTGCGACCGACATCCGTATTCGGGTCAAATAGCATACTCCAGCTCCGCTATGATGGATTCACGGTCTCACTAGCACCGGCAAAGGCGGCCAGCCTTTACCGATCACGCGGCAAATTCACTCCTGTACGCGGATCGTGCCGTCGCAGAAAAACCGTTCCGTATCTTTGGAAGATTCGGAACGGTTTTTTTTACGCAACGTAACGGACGTTCAAGATCGCTTATTTGCGGCGGCCGCAGCGGCATTGGCAGCCGCGTTTGTGCTTGTGAGGGTGGCGTTTGCCTTTGCGCGCTCCTTCGTTCCGATTGCGGTTGCCTCCGGTCTGACCTCCGCGATTGCGGTTGCCCCCCGTAATATTCTCGTTGGGGACGCCTCGCGTAAGGCTGCCTTCATTGCGGTTATTGCCGCCCGTTAGACTTCCGCGGGTGCGCTGTCCGATAGACCGGTTGCCGCCCGTACGGTGACCGGGCGTACGGTGACCGGGCGTGCGCTGTCCGCCGGTGAGGCTCCCTTTCGTGCGATTGCCGCCGGGGATGAGACCGGGGCTGCGATCCGCCAGCCATCTTTCATACAGCAGATCCGGTACGTTTTTGATCGTAGGCATGGATTCGACTCCTCCTTTCGTGCACCAGTGGTATAGTGTATGACTCGTCCGGGCGGTTTGGTTCTGGTTATATGTGCATACGGCTGAAAAATGGTGCTATGGCGGAACGCCGCGGGAACGTTTCGCCTGTCCGGAAGCAGGCGAATCCGTCTCCCGCGAACGGGGGCGCTTCTTTTTCGCGGAGTGCATTTCCCCTTTTTCTCCGTGCATTTGCGAACCTCTTTCTGGGTGAACGCATATGTTGCAGATGACTACTCCTGGAAAAGAAAGGTGACCCGGATGAAAAAGAACAAATCAAGCGAAGGTTCGAGACGAAGCAAACAATCCGGTCAAAGAATCTATAACGCGAACACTAACGAGCTGAGCTGGCTGGACGACGATAGGGATAGAGCGGCAAAGCAGCTACGCAACAAGAAGTCTGCCGCCGAAACGGATCCAAACGCAAGCAAGCCATCCGATAAGTCCGCTATTCCGGACGAAACGGTGGAGGAAAAGGCAGCCGTCGCTTCCGTACTCGCTCCCGAGGCTCCCGAGGCTCCCGAGGCAACGGCTGCTGAGGAAGAGCAGCAAAGCCCGCCTGTTCCGAATGTCGAAGTATTTGCCGAACCTTCGGATATTTCGCCCGTCCTGTTGCTGTTCGAGCGGGCGCAGCACGAGAATGTGGCCGTCGTCTATACGGACGACATCGTCGACGAAGCCGTGACGAACGAGAAGATCGCCAACCGTTCCATAGACGGAACGAAAATCAAGCCGGGCTCGATCGGACGCGATTCGCTTGCCGATTACGCGGTAGATAACGCGAAGCTGGCCGAAGGCAGCGTAACCGCGGGCAAAATCGCCCAGGCATCCATCGAGGATAAACATATCGTCCAAGGAACCATCTCCGGCAAAAAGCTGAAGTCGAAATCGATCGGCGGCGACAAGCTGATCGACAACAGCATCACGTCGGAGAAGCTCGCCGATAAAACGATCGATTCGATGAAAATCGCCGAAGGCTCCATTGTGGCGAAGCATCTGCACAGCCAAAGCATTTCGACGGATCTCATTCAAGACCAGGCCGTCGTCAGCGAGAAAATCAAAAGCGGAGCCATCTTGTCGGTCAATTTGGCCAACGGCGCGGTCAACTCGGCCAAAATCGCCGACGGCGCCATATTGACCGAGAAGCTGCGGGAAGGCAGCGTGACGGCCGACAAGCTGGCGGATAACAGCGTCGGATCGACACACCTTCAGAATGGCTCCGTAGTGGGGGAGCATTTAGCGGCTGGGACGGTGGCCGCGGAGCATATTTTACCAAACAGCGTCCACGCGGGGCATCTGTCCGAAGGAGCGGTCGAAACCGGCCATCTGGCGCCGCAGGCGGTGACGGGCGACAAGCTGGCGGCAGGATCGGTCGGATCGCTTCAGCTGGAGCCCAATTCGGTCCAATCGTCGCATCTGACGCCAGGGTCCGTACGAGACATCCAATTGGCGGCCGGCGCGGTCACGACGCCGAAGCTCGCTCCAAGAGCAGTGACGGCCGAGCAGCTGCAAGACGGGGCGGTCACCGAGGCGAAGCTGGCGAGCGGCGCGGTTACGGCGCCAAAGCTGGCGGAAGGATCGGTAACGTCGGGAAAAATCGCGGATAGGGCAATCGAGCGCCGCCATCTGGCACCGGGTGCGGTCAACACGTCGGAGATCGAGACCGAAGCGGTTGGCGAGACGGAGCTTGCGCCCGACAGCGTGGTCACCTCCAAGCTGATGGACGGAGCCGTAACGGAAGCGAAGCTGGCCGACGGCGCGGTTACTTCGAATAAGCTCGCCGCGGGCACGGTAACCGCCGAGCATTTGGCCGACGGCGCGGTTACCTCCGAGCTGCTGGCGGACGGTTCCGTCCTGTCCCGGCACGTGGAGCCGGGCGCGATCGGTACCGAGCATTTGCGCAAAAATGCCGTCGGCACGGAAACAGTACAGGACTATTCGATCACATGGAACAAAATCGCGCTCGGCTCCATTACGCGCAACCATCTGGTCCAGGGAACCGTCTATACGCACCATATCGTCGATCACGCCGTTACGACCTCCAAGATGGCCCCGGAAGCGGTCTCGACCGATAAGCTGACGAATTTGGCCGTGACGACGTCGAAGCTGGCCGACGGCAACGTTACCGCTGCGAAGCTGGCTGCCGATGCCGTTCGCAGCGAGCATTTGGCCGCAGGCTCGGTCGTATCGGAGCATTTGAGCATAGGTCTCATCCAAGGCGAGCATTTGGCCGAAGAAACGGTAAGCGCCGAGCATTTGCGCGAGAACGCCGTTACCGCCAGAGCGATCGGCGAAGGCTCCGTCACGGAAGCGAAGCTGGCGAACGGCGCGGTGACGATTTATAAGCTCGCGCCGGACAGCGTGGACGGCAAGCGGCTTGCCGGCGCCTCGGTAGACGTTCGGCATATTGTGTCCGGTGCGGTAACGGCGGCGGGGCTCGCCGACGGCAGCGTAGGATCGTCCCATATCGTTCCCGATGCGGTGACGGGGCGCCATGTGGCGGGCAGCTCCATCAGCGGGCCGCATGTTGCCGAAGGGGCGATCGTCTCTCGTCACTTGGCTGCCGGCAGCGTGAACGGCAAGCATTTGATCGACGGCGCAGTCGTATCCCGTCATTTGGCTGAGGGTAGCGTAGGTCCGGCGCATCTGGCGGCCGGCTCCGTAGCGCCGCGGCATCTGGCGGATAACAGCGTCGGTTCGGCGCATTTGGCGGGATATTCGGTCGGTCCCGAGCATTTGCGGGAGGATGCGGTATCGACGGATGCGCTCCAAGACGGCGCTGTTACGGGAGAGAAGCTGGCGAACGGAGCGGTAAGCGCGAACCAGATCGCCCCGTCGTCCGTGACCGGCGACAAGCTGGCCGTCGAATCGGTGTCGGGGGTACACGTCCAGCCCGAGACGATTCAAGGCTATCACCTGAAGCCGGGCGCGATCCGCGGCAACCATCTGGAAGCGGGTGCCGTCTCGAACGGTCACTTGACCCGCGAAAGCGTCGATGGCGACAAAATCAAGCCTTCCTCCGTCGGTGAGGAGCATTTGGCGGCGGGAGCCGTGACCTCCGAAATAATCGGATTAAACGCCGTGAAAGCCGAGCATATATCCGTTCAGTCGATTCAGTCCGAACATGTGGCTCCCCTGACCGTCGCCGTGACGCATCTGCAGGATCAAGCGGTATCGACCGCGAAGCTGCAGACCGGCGCGGTAACGGAAAGCAAGCTTGCCGCACATTCGGTAACGGCCGATAAGCTGGCGGCGGAAAGCGTCCGCGGCGAGCATTTGAAGGCGGAATCGATCCGGGGCTACCATCTCCAGGCAGGCGCGGTCAAAGGCTACCATTTGGAGCAAGGCGCGCTCCGCACCGAGCACTACGGAATAGGCAGCGTAACCGGCGACAAGCTCGCGGAGGCTTCCGTCGGTACGGAACAGCTGGCTGACGGCTCCGTTACGGGGGAGAAGCTGACCCGTGCATCGGTGGGCAAGGAGCATCTGGCCAACGAGTCGATCGAATCCCGCCATTTGACCGATCAGTCCATCGCCGAGGAGCACATTCAAGAAGGCGCGATCGCGACCGGGATGCTGCAGGATGAAGCGGTGACGGGAGAGAAGCTTGCGGCCGGCTCGGTAACGGCGGAGAAGATGGCCGCGGAATCGGTGACCGGAGATAAGCTCGCGGAGGGCAGTATAACGGCAGATAAGATCGCTGACGGGTCCGTCACGGCCGACAAGCTTGCAGAAGGTTCGTTAACCGGAACCGTAATCGCTGCCGAGAGTATCGAAAGCCGTCATATCCGACGCGAAACGATCCAAGGCTACCACATTGGAAGAAACGCGATTCAAGGCGAGCATATCGGCAATGTGGAATGGATCGCAGGGCGATTGGCCGACGGCAGTCTATCCGGCACGAAGCTGCAAGGCCGGTCGATCTCGTCGAAGCAGCTTGCTGCGGACAGCATAACGGCGGACCATCTTGCGGGCTCCAGCGTTACGGGCGAGAAGCTGGCCGACGGAGCGGTGACGGCCGACAAGCTGGCGGACGGCTGCACGACGGAGGAGAAGCTGGCGAACGGGTCGGTGACAGCCGACAAGCTGGCGGATGGAGCCGTGACAACCCGCCATTTGGCCGAGGGCAGTGTCGGGTCGGCACAATTGGCAGAAGCTTCGATCGGCTTCGAGCATTTGCGTCCCGATGCGGTTTCTGCGGCTTCGCTTCAAGACGGTGCGGTGACCGAAGAGAAGCTGGCGACCGGGGCGGTCGGCGAGGATAAAATCGCCCCATCGTCGATCGGCGGCGATAAAATCAAAACATCCTCCGTCGGGGAAGCTCATTTGACGGAAGGAGCCGTGAGCGCCGGTAAAATCGGATTAGAGGCCGTAAGGGCCGAACATTTGTCCGGGGAATCGGTCCGCTCCGATCATGTGGCACCTTCCGCCATCTCCGAACGGCATTTGCAAGATCAGTCCGTCACGTCCGCCAAGCTGCAAAACGGATCGGTAACGGAAAGCAAGCTGGCCGACCATTCGGTTACGGACGTGAAGCTTGCGGCGGAAAGCGTCGGAACCGAGCACGTAAAGGCCGAGTCGCTTCGCGGCTATCATCTGCACGCCGGTTCGATCAAAGGCTATCATCTGGAACAAGGCATCCTCCGGTCCGAGCATTACAGCTCCGGCAGCGTAACCGGGGAAAAGCTCGCGGAAGCGTCCATCGGTACGGACCATTTGAGAGATAGAGCCGTTACGGGGGAAAAGCTGGCGACCTCGTCGGTAGACAGTGAACATCTGACGGACGCCTCCGTCGAATCCCGCCATTTGTCCGATCAATCCGTTGCGGAACAGCACATCCAAGAGGGCGCCGTCTCGTCGGGAATGCTTCAGAGTGAAGCGGTAACGGAAGAGAAGCTCGCAGCAGGCGCGGTTACGGCCGAGAAGCTGGCGGCAGGCAGCATCACGACGGAGAAGCTGGCAGTCGGGTCCGTCAGCGCCGAGAAGCTGGAGTCGGGTTCCGTCACAGCGGACGCGATTGCTTCGGACAGCGTGGAGGGCCGCCATATTCGTCCGGAAACGATCCAGGGCTATCATATCGGAACAGGAACGATCGGCTCCGAGCATCTCGATGGCGGGGAATGGATTGCCGAGCGACTGGCCGACGGCAGCGTTGCCGGACATAAGCTGCAGGACGGATCGGTTACGTCGGCGCAGCTCGCGCCGGACAGCGTCACGGCTTATCAGCTTGCTTCCGGCAGCGTCCTGAACGAAACCATTGCCGCAGAATCGGTGACCGCGGATAAGCTTGCCTTCGGCAGCGTGACCTCAGAGAAGCTGGCGAACGAGTCGGTGAATTCCGGCAAGCTGGCGAACGATGCCGTAACCGCCGGGAAGCTGGCCGACGGAGCCGTAACGGGAGCGGCCATCGCAGCGGAGAGCATCGAGAGCGCGCATATTGGCATGGAAGCGATCCAAGGCTACCATATCGGAAGAGGCGCGATCGGCGAAGAGCATCTGAACGGCGTGGAATGGATTGCCGACCGATTGGCGGAGGGAAGCGTCGCCGGATATAAATTGCAGGACGGAACCGTTACGTCGCAGCAGCTCGCGGCCGAGAGCGTCACGGCAGAGAAGCTGGCGAACGAGTCGGTGAGTTCCGGCAAGCTGGCGAACAATGCCGTAACCGCCGAGAAGCTGGCCGACGGAGCCGTAACGGGAGCCGCCGTCGCAGCCGAGAGCATCGAGAGCGCGCATATCGGCGCGGAGGCGATCCAAGGCTACCATATCGGAAAAGGCGCGATCGTAGAAGAGCATCTGGGCAATGTGGAGTGGATTGCCGACCGACTGGTAGACGGTAGCATCGCCGGGAACAAGTTGCAGGACGGAACGGTTACGTCACAGCAGCTCGCCGCCGACAGTGTGACGACGGAGCAATTGACGTCCGACAGCGTAACGAGCGAGAAGCTGGCGGACGATGCCGTAACCGCCGAGAAACTGGCAGACGGAGCCGTAACGGGAGCCGCCATCGCAGCCGTGAGCATCGAGAGCGCGCATATCGGCGCGGAAGCGATCCAAGGCTACCATATCGGAAAAAGCACGATCGGCGAAGAGCATCTGAGCGGCGTGGAATGGATTGCTGACCGATTAGCAGACGGTAGCATCGCCGGGAACAAGCTGCAGGCCGGAACGGTTACGTCGCAGCAACTCGCAGCCGACAGCGTCACGACGGAGCAATTGAGGCCCGACAGCGTAACGAGCGAAAAATTGGCAAACAGATCAGTCACTTCCGAGAAGCTGGCGAATAGATCGGTTACCGGCGCGATCCTCGCCTCCGACTGCGTCGAAGGCATTCACATCCGGCCGGGAACGATCCGGGGTCACCATATCGAGCCCGGATCGATCGAGCTGCACCATCTCAAAGGGATCGAGCTGCCGTTTAACGTGGCCGACACTGGCATCCAAGCCGATAGCCCGAGCGTCTCCGGCGCCCAGTTAGCCAATGGCGAAGTTACCGAACCGAAGCTGGCCGATCAGGCCGTCACATCCGAGAAACTCGCAGCCGGAGCGGTTCGCGGCGAGCACGTAGCCGATGGCGCGATCTCGTCCGACAAGCTGGACTTCGTCCCCGTACGGACGACCGCCAAATCATCGGGCGCGCTCCAGCAGTGCGGAGCCGTACCGTTCCACTTCCCCGTCCATGCCGAGACGGTGTGCGTGGAGGTCGCTTTCGAGGAGCCGTTTGCAGCTCCAAACTTCGTCCTGGTGGCGATGACGAACCATACGGCCTGCTACTCCGTATTGAAAGCCCAGTCGGAGACCAGCGCCGTCATCGAGATTGTAAGAACCAAGTTTACTCCGGAGCCGTCCGGCATCGTGAACTGGATTGCGATGGGTACGAGAGCGTAATGAAATGAGAGAGCCCCCGGATAACGTTGAGTTATTCGGGGGTTTTATATATGAATAATTCCCTGTTTCGCCTTGCTGAAGCAACATGTCAGCGGGTTTGTCGTACTGCTACTTGCAAAACAGCCATGGCGAGGTTGTGCTGATAGGCAACACGTCGGGAACGGTCGTGATCAGGAGGCACGAGGAGTGACTGAAGTATTAATAAGTTGAAAAGTACGGAGGTTTTAATAAACTATTAACTTAGAGTAATCTATAAGCCTCTATAACCCAAACAGGCAAAAATATCTTGAATTAGCTAATCACTTCAATGTAAAAAAGGAGGAAAGTCGATGTCTCGTCAGAAATACAGAATTGGAGATTTGTTTGTTTTTAAGTTAGAAGACGGCTCTGATAGGAATGGTTTTGGGCGTGTTGTAGGACTCGATAAACCATCCATTTTAGTTGAACTATACGAGCCGATGGACATTAATAATATTCAAATTACTGATGCTGTTAAGGTCTTATTTACTGTGTGGTGTACTGATACGGGGATTACTCGGGGAATTTGGAGGATTGTTGGTAATTTCGCGATTCCTACCGATCACTCCCCTCCGAAATTTTATAAATCGCAAGCATTAACTGATAAGTTTTTTTTGATTGATGGGCAGGAAACGGTTGAAATAACTAAGGAACAGATTGGAGATGCACAGCCTTATGGGATCTTTGGTCATGGCGCTGTTCGTATAAAATATGAACATGATTTAAGTAAGAAGTAATATTGCAGGGTAGTCGCTTAATAACTTTGACCTGGCACATCGAACGGTAGACTCATACTTGAAATTTCCCCTAACAAGTAAAAAAAAAGCAGTTATTTGGAAACCGAAAGCGAATCAAGCTACTTGGCTATAAGTAGTAGTTCCGAATTATATGTTTTTATATCAGTGGAGTTATTTGATTCTTTACAATCTGCTTCTTATTTGGACAAGATCCTATCATGGTATATGTATATACTTAAATATAATATAATAGCAGCGAGTTAACTTGACTTCGCCGCCGTGTCTTTCAATTTCCTGTTAATCCATTTTCAGTGTGCCCATCAACACTTTAAAGCTCGTCAATATCGGTATTTTCATGGTCACGCCAGTTCTTTACTAAACCGAAACAGTTTTTTCGCTACGAAGAAGGTTTGTTCTATAAAGCAACCATTCTGAGAAAATAAATTCGTAGTCATCTGACTGGTCGTATTCTGCATATTCCTGATATCCTTCTTCAGTATACCCTCCCCTTCAACTAAACCTACCTGCAAAACTACATCTTCTACCCCATTTTTTCCAGCAACCACCTCACTTTACATGCAAAATTGCAGTTACATTCCGGGAGAAACGTCCAATTTTGGCTGAAATCCGCCAATCTACCTGTATTTTTGCAGGTAGATCGTACTCGAACGCCTCTTTTGCCTCGAACGAAATGCACTTTTGCACGTAGGCTAGCTTGGGCACGCAAGCAGTAGTCGGTTCGAAAACTGCAAGCGTAACGAGGCGCTGTTCTTCTTCTTCTTCTTCTTCTTCTCGCAAGCATTTGATCCAGGGAGCGAAAAAATCCCGGTCCGCGCCACGTAACCCGGGTGCCCTGCATCACCTCAGCCCTATTATCGTCCCATCAGCTCACCCAACAGAAGCATAGCACTGCAGCATCACCGGATACTTTTAGAAAGCCGCCCCCCAATTTCTCCAAACCCCAACACATTCCCCCGCTACCCGTCATATACCTCAATAACAATTCCCGCGCCGCATGCGGTCGACCGCCGTCATGCAATGCCACGCCGAGCGCTGGGAGAATCACGGTGTCCGGGTGGAGCGCACAGCCCTTTTTCCCGGACAATCGGCAGATGCCCTTCCGTCGAATGCGGATTTTCATAAAATGACTCGTAAGAAAGCTTCCCGCGAATACCTATTCCGGCGGCTCGGGCGTCGGATGGGGAGAGGTCGGAAGCTTCTCGCAAGGACGCTTTTTCGTCAATAACGTTTTCGTTTGCATTCACGCTTCAAGCGAAATCGGAGGTGAAGGATGTTGAAGTCACGCACGGGCAAAAGAAGGAAACCGTTACGGAGAACGGTCCGCAAAAGCGCCCACCGGAAAACCTCGGCTTCCGCACCTGTCGTCTCGTCGAAGTCCCGTTCCGCGTCTCCATCCGCCGCTCCGCCGAAAGCGTCGACGTCTCCTGACGCGGTGCCGCCGAGAGCGTCTCAGTCGCCGACACCCGTCGTATCCGTCGTGATCCCGGTCGTCAACGAGCGCAAGACGATTGCCCGCGTCATCCGGCAAGCGTTCGCCGTTCACCGGGACACGGAGGTGATCGTCGTGGCGAACGGTTCGACGGACGGCACGGCGCAGGTGGCGCAGTCGCTCGGCGCGAAGGTGCTGCATTTCCCCGAGCCGCTCGGGCATGACGTCGGACGCAGCATCGGGGCGAGGGAAGCGAAGGGGAGAATCGTGCTGTTTACGGACGGCGATATCGTCATCCCGGCCAGAGAGATGATGCCGCTCGTAAAAGCGGTGGAGAACGGGGTCGATATCGCGCTGAACAGCTATTTGGGACCGACCGACAAGATGAACGTTCACGGCGTCGTGCTAGCCAAGCACGCGTTGAATATTGCCCTGTCCCGCCCGGAGCTGAAGGGGGCGTCGATGACGACGATTCCCCATGCGGTCAGCCGGAAGGCGCTGGAGGCGATCGGCTGGGAGCATTTGGCGATCCCGCCGAAGGCGCAGGCGATCGGGATATGCCGGGGACTGGATGTCCGCGCCGTTCACTATATCGAGGTCGGACGGACGAACCCGAAGCGGAGAAGGCGTCAAGGCAACGATCCGCTCGAAGGGCTGATCGTCGGCGACCATCTGGAGGCGCTCGACTGGTATATCCGGGCGACGAACGAAAGGGGAAATAAGCCCGACTTGACGCGGGCGAGGGAAATCGTGAGGTGAATTCATGGGTGGCTTACGCAAACGCCGCAACCGCATGACGGGACGCGTGCGCAAACAAAGACTGCGTCGTTATCGCAGGAGGGGAACGCTGAGAGGCAGACGCGCATTAGGCCGCAAAGCGGCCGCTCCCGCAGCCGTCACAACTAACTCGGATCCGGGAATGGCGCTGCGGGCGTTCGAGGCGGGTCGCGAAGCCTCGATCCATTCGAGCGATACGGAAAATGCCGGGCCGTTGAAATGGATGAACCGGTGCTGGAACGACTGGGCGGACGCGAACCGCGTATCGGGCTTAGGGTGGAGCGCCTATCACGATATCGCCGGCAAATTTGCCGCTGGCTTCCAAAGCGCGGCGGGCGTCAGACTGGGCAATGTGGTTCTCGTGCCGACGCGGAAGACGATCGGCGCGGTCGTCACGGCGATGAATGAGGAGAAGGCGATCCCCGGGGTGATGGAGCAGCTGGGACGGCTGCCGCTTGACGAAACGATCGTCGTCGTAAACGGCTCGGCGGACCAAACGTTCTGGAGCGCGAGAAAGTTGAGCGGGGGCATCGTCGTGCACTATGTACGGCCGCTCGGCCACGACGTGGGGCGGGCCATCGGGGCGAAGCTGGCCCGAGCGGATATCGTGCTGTTCTTGGACGGCGATTTTCCGATATTCGCCGAGCATCTCGTACCGTTTATTCATGCGGTGGAGAAAGGGACGGATGTGGCGTTGAACGACATCACGCCGTATATCGACGTCTTTGCAAGCCGCGATCCCGTAACGATCGTGAAGGAGATGCTGAACCGTGCCCTCGGCCGGGAGGAACTGGCCGCCAACTCGTTGACGGCGGTGCCGCACGCCTTATCGAGGAAGGCGCTCGATACGATCGGCTGCGCCAATCTGATGGTGCCGCCCAAGGCGCAGGCGCTCGCGATCCGGAACGGGCTGCGGGTCGATACCGCGATGAGCGTCGACGTCATTTCGAAAAACCGGGTAAGGGACAAAAATTCCGGGCGCGACAATCCGGTATCCCATCTGATCGTCGGCGATCATCTGGAGGCGCTCGAGCTGCTGATGCGAACGGACGGAGCAAGATTGAGGGACGCCGACAATATCCGCAACCGCAACGTGCTCGGGAGGGCGACGTCATGAGCGTAACGAGCATCGTCATCCCGACCTACAACGAGCTCATCCTGCTGCGGGAATGCTTGCAAGCGATCGAGACTTATACGGACAGTCCGTACGAAATCGTAGTCGTCGATAACGGCTCGACGGACGGGACGGTGGAATATTGCCTCAAGAAGCCGGTCACGCTCGTCTCGCTCCCCCATAATCGGGGATTCCCGGAAGCGTGCAATCTCGGGCTGAAGGCGGCAAGCGGCAGCGAGCTGCTGCTGCTGAACAACGACGTAGTCGTGTCGAAGGGCTGGCTGACCAATATGCTGAGCTGTTTGCATAGCGGAGAGCTCGTAGGCATCGTGGGCCCGCGAACGAACTACGCGAGCGGGAAGCAGCAGATGGAGCTGTCCTATGGCAGCTTGGACGAATTTCACCGTCAGACGGAAACGTTAAACAGTCCGGACCCCCAGAAGTGGGCGGAAGTGAACCGGCTCGTCGGGCTGTGCTTCCTGTTCAAGCGGGAGTTGATGGAGCGGATCGGGCTGCTGGACGAACGGTTTTCGCCGGGGCATTACGAGGACGACGATTATTGCTACAGAGCCCGGCTGGCCGGGTACCGGCTGCTCATCGCCGGAGACACGGTCGTTCACCACCACGGCAGCGCAAGCTTCCGCAAGCAGGGGCAGGATCGGATGGACCGGCTCGTAGAGACGAATTTCCATAAATTTGTCGACAAATGGGGGATCGATCCGAAGGAGTTCATATGACGAGGCTAACGCGGAAAGGATGGAGGACTTGTGAAGGGCGTTATATTGGCGGGAGGCACGGGCACGCGACTGGCCCCTTTGACGAAGGTGGTCAACAAGCATTTGCTGCCGGCGGGAAAGTACCCGATGATCCATTACGCGGTCCGCAAGCTGGCGCAGGCCGGCATTGAAGACATTTTGATCGTGCTCGGCAAGCAGTCCGCCGGCCTGTTCCTCGATTACTTGGGCAGCGGCAAAGCGTGGGGCGTCCGGCTGACGTACCGGATTCAGGAGGAAGCGGGAGGGATCGCGCAAGGACTTTCCTTGGCCGAAGGGTTTGTCGCCCCCGGCGAGAAAATGGTCGTCCTGCTCGGCGACAACCTGTTCGAGGACGATCTGAAGCCTTTCGCGGACCGGTTCAACCGCCAGGAGCGTGGCGCGATGGTCATGCTCAAGGAGGTTGAAGATTTGCACCGGTACGGCGTGCCGGTATTTTTGCAGGACAGCATTATTTTTATCGAGGAGAAGCCTTCCACTCCGAAATCCGGTTACTGCGTGACCGGCGTATACATGTACGATTCGGCCGTGTTCGACGTGATCCGCAAAATCCGGCCGTCGCAGCGCGGGGAGATGGAAATTACCGACGTGAACAACGTGTATGCGGTGAACGGCGAGCTGCGCTACGGTCTGCTGACCGGCTGGTGGACGGACGCGGGTACGTTCGATTCGCTTCGGGAAGCCGGGGAGAAGCTTGCCTCCACGGACGGAGACGAACGATGAGGCAGTACGATTACGTCGTCATCGGCGCCGGCATTATCGGGCTGACGATCGCGTTGGAGCTGAAGAGTCGCTATCCCGACGCCTCGATTGCCGTTGCGGAGAAGGAGTCGGACGTCGCGTATCACGCCAGCGGCCGGAACAGCGGCGTTCTGCATGCCGGCTTCTACTATACGGCGAACAGTCTGAAGGCGAAGTTCGCCCGCGAGGGCAATCGGGCGATGCAGCAATATTGCCGCAGCCGGGGGCTTGCCGTCAATCCGTGCGGCAAGCTCGTCGTGGCGGGCGACGAAGAGGAGCTGAGAGGGCTCGAGGAATTGAAGCGGCGGGGCGATGCGAATGGAGTCGAGCTGCACTGGATGAGCGAAGAGGACATCCGGAAGGTCGATCCGAATGCCCGCACGTTCCGCAAAGCGCTTTTCTCACCAACCACGGTTACCGTCGATCCGCTTCAGGTGTGCATGTCGATGAAGCGGGACGCGCTCGGGCTGGGCATCGACCTCCATTTCGATGCAAAGTACGAGGGACGCTGGGAGGAAGGCATTATGACCGGCAAAGGCCCGATCCGCGCAGCGTACGTCGTCAACGCCGCCGGGCTGTATGCCGACCGGATAGCCCGCGATTACGGATTCGGCGAGCGGTATACGATTATTCCTTTCAAAGGGATGTACGTGAAATATGTGAAAAACAAAACCGATATCCGCACGAATATTTATCCGGTGCCGAATCTCGCCAATCCGTTTCTCGGCGTTCATTATACGAAGACTGTGGACGGTAGCATCAAGATCGGCCCGACGGCGATACCCGCTTTTTGGCGCGAGCAATATCGCGGCTTTTCCCGTTTCAAGCTTGGGGAGTTTCTGCATATTTTGTATTACGAGGCGAAGCTGTTCGTCACCGATTCGTTCCGGTTTCGCCGGCTCGCCTTCCAGGAGATGAAAAAATATTTCAAGCCCCATTTCGTCCGGCTGTCGATGAAGCTGGCGGGCAACGTCGATCCGGACGGGTTCGGACCGTTTATGCGGCCGGGCATCCGCGCCCAGCTGCTGGACAAAAAAACGCTGGAGCTCGTGCAGGACTTCATCGTGGAAGGGGACGATCGATCGATGCATGTGCTCAATGCCGTATCTCCGGCTTTTACGTGCTCCATCCCGTTCGCCGCATACGTCGTCGATACGATCGCCGCCCGCCGGTCCGCACAAGGCTCTGAAATGGAAGGAGTTTGACACTTTATTATGAAGCGAATCGATACGTTGCTGCCGGGAGTGTTCCTGCTGGAGCCGGTCGTTCATGGCGACCACCGCGGTTATTTTATGGAAAGCTATACGCGAAGCAAGCTCGAGGGGCTCGGCCTGACCTACGATTTCATCCAAGACAATCAGTCGTTGTCGGCGCAGGCGGGCGTAATCCGCGGGCTGCATTACCAGCTGTCCGGGAAAGCGCAGACGAAGCTCGTGCGCGTCCTGACGGGCGCCGTCTACGATGTCGCAGTCGATATCCGCAAAGGCTCGCCGACGTTCGGCAAATGGATCGGCGTCGTTCTGAGCGAGGACAACAAGCGGCAAATCGTCGTGCCGAAAGGGTTCGCCCACGGTATTTGCACGCTCGTGCCGAATACGCAGCTGCTGTACAAGGTGGATGAGTATTATTCGCCCGAGCACGACCGGGGTATTTTGTGGAACGATCCGGAGCTCGGCATCGACTGGCCGGCGTCGGCCCCGATTTTGTCGGCCAAGGATCAGGGCCAGCCGCGGCTGAAGGACGCGGAGATCGATTTTGCCTATAGGGAGGGACAATGATGCGCACCGTACTAGTTACTGGGGCCGGAGGCTACATCGGGTCGGTTCTGGTGCCGAAGCTGCTCGCCAAAGGCTTCAAGGTCAAGGCGCTCGACCGGTATTTCTTCGGAACCGACAAGCTCGAGCCTCACCCGAATCTCGTGACGATACACGAAGACAGCCGCCGAATCCGGGAGGAGCATTTCGCCGAGGTGGAGGCCGTCATCGACCTCGTGGCGTTGTCCAACGATCCGAGCGGCGAGCTGTTCCGCGAAGCGACGTACCAGATCAACCATATTTCGCGGGCGAGAACGGCGGACATGGCCAAGAAGCTCGGCGTGAAAACGTACATTTTACCGTCCTCCTGCAGCATTTACGGGTTCCAGTCTCCGGATGTCATCGTCGACGAGCAGTCTGCATCGAACCCGCTGTCGACTTACGCCAAGGCGAACGAGAAAGCGGAGGAGAGCGTTTTGCCTTTGGCGGACGACCGGTTTACGGTCGCGGTCATGAGGCAGGCGACCGTGTACGGCTTCTCGCCGCGGATGCGGTTCGATCTGGCGATCAACGGAATGACGCTCGGAGGCTGGAAAAACGGGGTCATCCCGCTCATGAAGGACGGATCGCAGTGGCGGCCGTTCGTTCACGTGCAGGATACGACCGACGTCATGTGCCTGCTGCTGGATGCCGACCCGGCTGACGTGAACGGACAAATTTTCAACGTCGGCTCGAACGACAACAATTACCAGCTGGGCCCGCTTGGCGAAACGATCGCACAGACGCTGCCGAAGCCGGTTAGCATCGAATGGTACGGCGAACCGGATCACCGCTCGTACCGGGTCAGCTTCGACAAGATCGGGCGAGCGTTGGGCTGGAAGGCGCGATGGACCGCGGCGGAAGGCGCGATGGAAATCTACAACGCCCTGGAGGCCGGACGCGTGCCTGAATTCGAGCAGACGATCACGTTGAACTGGTATCAGGAGCTGACAAAGTGGCACCGGATTATCCGGCAGACGGAAATGTATGGCGGCATGATCGATATCCGGGGAGCCGACGGCCGATGAAGCGGATCGTCCTGCTCGGAGCGAACGGACAATTGGGCACGGACATCCGGCGCGTCTTCCGAGACGCTCCGGTGGACCTTGTTCCGCTGTACCGCGGCGATATCGACGTAGAACAGACCGAGAGAATCGGCGGGGTGTTGCGGGGGATCGGCCCGTATGACGCGCTCATCAACTGCACCTCTTACCATAAAACGGACGAATGCGAGGATTACGCCGCCAAGGCGTTCGCGGTCAATACGCTGGCACCGAGAGAGATGGCCGAAGCTTGCGGCGAGGCCAAAGCGGTGCTGGTCCATATTACGACCGACTACGTGTTCGACGGCCGAAAACGGACGCCATATCTCGAGGAGGACGCGACATCTCCCCTGAATGCATACGGCGTCTCGAAGGCGGCGGGGGAACATTTCGTAGCGGCTCACCATGACAAGTTTTTCATTCTGCGGGTATCGTCGTTGTTCGGTACGGCGGGGGCAAGCGGGAAAGGGGGCAATTTCGTGGAAACGATGCTGCGCGTCGCCGCGGGCGGAGCTCCCCTTCGCGTCGTGAACGACCAGATCATGTCGCCGACCCATACGCTCGACATCGCCGAATCGATCAAGATGCTGCTGATGGAGGGCGTGGACGATTACGGCATTTACCATTGCTCCGGAGAGGGCGAGTGCAGCTGGCACGACTTCGCTGCGGAAATATTCCGGCAGCGCGGGGTTGTGGCCGACTTGCGTCCGGTGACATGCAGCGAGTTTCCGACGAAGGCGAGAAGGCCGGCGTACAGCGTGCTCGATAACGGCAAGCTGAATCGCCTCCGTCCGATGCCGCATTGGAGCGATGCGCTCCGGGACTATTTCCGTCTCAAGGACGAGGGCGGACAACAAAGGGGGTGAACGCATGCGCCGGTTGAACGCCAAGACGAGGGAGACCCCTCTCCCGGCCCCTCCGCGCGACGATGGGATAGTCGGCTGGGGGGACGGTTACAGGGAGGGCAAAAACGAAGGATACCATTACGGCTTGTGCGAATCGATTTATCGTCAGGCGGCTTCCGCGACTGCCGGGCTGCGCGATGTGAAGGTGCTGTACGTAAAGGCGGACGGCGCTCCTTACGCCGCACTCGATCAGGGAATCGAAGAGGCGCTGCGGTCGTCGGTCCGGGAGGTCGTCGTCGCCGCGCCGGAGCAGGATGTCGTGCAGCTGTGCGAAGCGGCGAGACCGGATCTGGTGCTCGTCCTCGATGCGATCGGACAGTCTTTTCCAACGGAGCAGATCGACCGGATGCGGTCGAAAGGCTTCCGTACGGCGGTATGGCTTCCCGACGATCCTTACCATTCCGACAAAACCGTCGCGATCGCTCCCCATTACGATTTCGTGTTTACGCTCGAATCGAGCTGCGTCGAGCTATATCGCGAATTGGGATGTCCGCACGTGCATCACCTGCCTTTCGCCGTCAATCCGGGCTATATCCGGCATGTCCGGGTGGATGAGTCGTACCGGAACGATATTTGCTTCGTGGGCAGCGCCTTCTGGAACCGGGTCCATTTTTTCGACGAGATCGCCGACTATTTGGCCCGGCAAAAGTTCAAAATCATCGGCTGGTGGTGGGACCGGATGCGCAGCTACGAGCTGTTGGCCGATAAAATCCACGGCGTATGGCTTTCTCCGGAGGAAACGGCCAAACATTACAGCGGCGCGAAAATCGTCATCAACCTGCACCGGTCGACGGAGGACCCGTCGCACAACAGCAATAGCCGCAACATTCCGGCGACTTCGGTCAACCCCCGTCTGTTCGAAATATCTTCATGCGCCACGCTCCAGTTGGTAGACAACCGGACGGAGCTGCCGGGCTTGTATACGCCGGGGTACGACATCGCGACTTTTTCCACGCCCGGCGAGCTGGTCGACAAAATCGAATACTATTTATCCCATGAGAACGAAAGGCGGGAAATGGCGAGAAGAGGGTTGCATCGGACAGTGAGCGAGCATACGTACCGGAAACGGATCGAGCGGCTGCTGGGAGCGGTGTTCGGATAATTACCCAAGCTTCGGAGCGTATTCCGATTACTTCCGGGGGAGCCCCCCGAATAATACCGTGAAGAAAGGAGGGGAGCGAATGCCCACAAAAAAAGCCGTTTGGCCCCTTGGCTGGGAGGACGGCTACAGGGCGGGCCGGCAGGAAGGGCGACGGCTCGGCACATGCGAGGCGATCTCGCGTCAGCTTCGTTTCGAGGCGCCGGTACTGGAGCTGCGGGTGCTCTATGTCCGGACGGGGCTATGGTCATACGATCCGCTCGACCAGGGCATTATCGACGCCTTGCGCCAATTGGTCCGCGAAGTTCATGTAGCGGTTCCGACCGACGATACGGTCGCGCTTGCCGCGAGTGTCCGTCCCGATCTCGTGCTGTCCCTGAATTCCGTCGAGTGCTTGAGCGTCGCAAAGGTGGACGCGATTCGCGGCATGGGCATCCGCACCGCGGTCTGGTTTACCGACGACCCTTACTTTATCGATGCGACCAAGCATATTGCCCCTCATTACGACTACGTATTTACGCTGGAGGAAGCGTGCGTGCCGGTGTACCGGGAGCTGGGCTGCGCCAATGTCGCCCATGTGCCGTTCGGAGCGAATACGGCCTATTACTTGCCGAAGCGCACTGAAGCCCGATTCGAGGCGGACATCTGCTTCATCGGGAGCGCCTTTGTCAACCGGGCCGCTTTTTTCGACCGGATCGCTTCCTATTTGCAACGGAAAAAGGTGTTTATCGCGGGCTACTGGTGGGAACGGATGGCGAACTTCCCTATGCTCGCCGGTCAAATCCGGAACGGCCAATGGGTATCGCCGGAAGAAACGGCGTCGTTCTACAACCGGGCCAAAATCGTCATCAACCTGCATCGCTCCATCGATGATGAGACGAATCAAAACGTCGGCGGCATTCCCGCGTTGTCGGTCAATCCGCGAAGCTTCGAGATCGGCGCCTGCGGGGCCTTTCAATTGACCGACGTCCGCCATAGCCTGGGAGCCGCTTTTGCGCCGGGGGAGGAGATTGCGACTTACGCGTCGCCGGAGGAGCTAATCGAGAAAGCGGACTATTATTTAAACCATGAGGAAGAACGGCAAACGATCGCGCTGCGGGGCTATGCTAGAACGATGCGCGAGCATACGTATCCGAGACGCGTCCGGCAGCTGTTGGTCACCGTTTTCGGCTGAACGGACATTTGGTCGGATGTCCCCGGCACGGATGGACCGGGGACGAATACGATAAGGGAAAACCAGCACAATTCAAGGTGGTGACGTCACTTGTCTCGTCTCGTTTTGCGCAAGAAGAAACTGCCGTTTAAGCGAAAAGGGCGGCTTCGACGAAAGGCGTTGCGGAATTCAAGAGGCAGAACGCGCAGTTTGACCGCCGGCGTCAAGTCCGGCGACTCCTTTAACGAAGGCTATAATACGGGATATAACAAAGGCTACAACGGCGGCCACGAGGAAGGCTACCGGCAAGGCAAGTACGACGGCGAGGGCCGGAACGAGTGGCGGGACGGCGTCGACGGACTGATCGATTCGTTCATTCCGGAGTATGAAATATTGCCGGATTTCACGGCGGAACAAATCGTCGCGGCGGGGGTCGAGCATCTGCGTCCCCATTTCCGGCATATGCTCACGCCGGATGAGCTGGCAGGCCGCATCCTTCATGCGCTCGACACGCGTTCCCCGTTCTCCCTCGTACGGATCGGCGACGGAGAGCTGCTGACGCTTGCGCAGGGGAGCGTGCTCAGCGTGGAACAGGTCAAGGAGCAGGGGCCGTTTCTCGGCTATGCCGGCGTAGACGTGCCCGACTTCGACGCGAGGGATCAGGTGAAGGAGGCGATCAAGCAAGCGACGGTCGTCGGCATTCCGAAGCTGCGGGTGCGCAACTTCCAACCGCTTGCCCTCGCGGTATTCAACGCGCACGGCATCGGTTACGGATCTGTGACGCTGACCGATTCGTTGATCAATTACTATTTGTACCATGCCGGACATATTTCCCGGATCGTGGGCGGGCGTCGCGTGCTCATCGCTGGGATGCTTGCGGAGCCGCTTGCCGACTATATGCGGCAAAACGGGGTGAACGTCGTGGCGACGGTATCGCCGGTCGAAGGGGTGAAGGACGTTCCTCGCGTCATGGAGGAAATCGCCGCCCGCGATTTCGATATCGCGCTCGTCGCGGCCGGAGTCGCCGCCGTCCTGCTCTCGCAGCGGATCGCCACCGAGCTCGGCAAGGTCGCCATCGATTTCGGCCATCTGGCCAATTCGATGATCAAGGGCGAAGCGCCCTTCAAATAGACGGGAAAGGGGGAGAAATCGTGGGAACGAGAAAGCGCAAGGGAGCCCGGGCACGGGTTTCCTTGATGAACGCCACGTACAATAACGGCTACAATACAGGCTACGATACCGGGCATTCGCACGGCTACGGACTGGGCTTCCAGAAAGGAAGCGATTCGTACGCCGCCGGCTTCGACGGTACGAGCATCGTCATCCCGTCGTACAACCAGCAAGCTTATTTGGCCGATTGCATCGAGAGCATCGGGCAATATACGCCGGAGCCGCATGAAATTATCGTCGTCGACAACGGTTCTACGGACGGTACTGCCGACTATTTGCGGTCACTGCGCAAAGCGACCGTCCGGTACAAAATCAGCGAACGCAACCTCGGCTTTGCCGGCGGCGTCAATCAGGGGCTGATGATGGCGCGCGGCTCGACGCTCCTGTTTCTGAACAACGATACGATCGTTACGGAAGGCTGGCTGTCCAATCAGTTGGCCTGCCTCGGCGGCAGCGACCGTCACGGGCTGGTCGGACCGGTTACGAACTATATCAGCGGCGATCAGTTGATTTCTACCACGTACGGCTCTACGGAAGAAATGCACCGATTCGCGAAATCGTTCAACCGACCCGATCCCGGCAAGTGGGCCGTAACCGGGAGGCTGACCGGTTTTTGCGTGCTCATGCGCAAAGAGGTGTTCCGGCGGATCGGTTTTTTGGACGAAGGATTCGAGATCGGCAACTGCGAGGATGACGATTTCGGCTTTCGCAACCGGCTGCTCGGTCTCGATCTGGTCATCGCGAAGGATACGTTTATCCACCATGTCGGCAGCACGACGATCAAGACGCTCACACCGGCCGAGTTCGAGGAAATGTACGCGCGCAATCTCGCCTTTTACTCCGACAAATGGGGCGAGACGCATGCGCTGCTGCAGGAAGTGTCCGGCCATTGGAACGGAAGTCCGCTCGCCGTAAACGATTTTTATCCGACGCACGTCACCGTGAAAGGAACCGGTCCTACCGTATTTTGGGTGGAGCATGGCATACGGCGTCCATTGGAGAGCTCCGACGGAATTCAGGCAACCCGGCTGTCGCAGATCGAATTGAAAAACTGGCCTTCCGGCGAACCGATTTCCGTCGCGGAATGGAACGCCAAGCAAGCCGTAATGGCTGCCGCGGGAAGCCCAGGGGGGCCGCTTGCCGAAGGCCGGATTGCGCAAACTCCGGATGGGCGGCTGTACCAGCACCGCGGCGGAAAGCTTCACCGCCTTGTAACGGCTTGGGTCACGGAGGTGTGGAACTTGAACCGGCATCCGGTCCAGACATTGACGGAATCCGAGGCGGCCGCTTATCCGATCGGACTGCCGGTCATCGCGCCGCCGATCATCAAGGCCGACAATATTTAGAAAAGGCGAAGGCAGCTTTTCTTTGCTTGCGCATGGATGAGGCTGCCGAGAAGTATGCAAGAGAGGAAGCAGTTACAACTTGATTCGAGCGAATGCTTCCATAGCAAGCTTTGCATGCGCATGGCTCTTAGGAGGGATAGTATGAGCGTCATCAGGAAGAAGAAGTCCGCCGGCAAATCGGGAAGAAGACGCGTGCGTCGCGCCGTCAAGCGTCCCGGAGGAAAGAGACGGCTGGCGAAGCGGGGAAAGCGCCGGCTGCTGAGACGCCGCCGCGCGGTCGGCGGAGCAGCGCCGCAGGCCGGGGCCCAAATGACATATGACCAAGGCTACAACATGGGATATAACAAAGGCTTCGACGAAGGCTTCGCTCAAGCGTTCGAAGAAGGCTATCAGCACGCTTACGCGTCTTAAGCCCCGCAAAAAAGGCGAACCGTTAATACGGCATACAGCAAGATCCCTTGCTTTCGGGGCACGCGATGAAAACATATGGAGGCGGGGCTAAAGCCGTTGGTTTGCCCGATAAGGGCAAATCGACGGCTTTCGAAGTAAACCTGGCTTTGAGTCATGAGCTATTACCAAGTCGTGCCCCTTGCAAGCCCGATGAGCAAGTCTGCACCGGGTACTGGCGGCATATTAAGCGACGGAGGAAGTCTACGATTGCCGTCCGAAAGCCGGAAGGTTAATGGTGAACGGCGGGCGGTGGGCTGTTGGCCGATTAGCATGCTACACGTATAAGTAAAGTTGAAAAACCGGCTCGTTTGAAGGATACAATAATCGGCTGATGCGGATGGTTAGCCAACCGTATATTACTCCGTGATCGCGATGTACTTGATGTATGCTGCAACTTCAGCGCCTCGTCGTGGAATTACTGAACCTCATTTCGCTAATCGCTTGCCGGATGGGAAAATTCAGCGAAAAGTGATCCCAGAGGTACTGCTAAGGTCGGCTTGGTCCGCCGCCGATGAAACGGGAAACAGAAATAAGGTTGAAACCGGCACTATTGTCGGCCAAAAGAAGGGAAACCGACGCGGATAGTGCTGAAACCAACCTTA
>NZ_VDCQ01000083.1 GCF_006265175.1 Paenibacillus hemerocallicola
CGTGTTTTGGCGGTAGCTTTTCTTGGTAAAGAATGCCGCACCTCGCCTCAGCGCTAAGCGAAGTTAAGCATTCTTTAACAATAGAAAAAATAGCAGAAACCGTAAATGCACGGTTTCTGCTGCCGATGCACCGCCTTTTACATTCGGTTGTCGCAACGTTAGTTAGGATGCGCTATCGGTAACACACGATTGACCGAAGCTCGCTGCCGACTGGAGACCGCCGTCATTTATGGTGCATCGTACGAAATTCCCCGGGAGTGACGCCCTCGGATTCCTTGAACTTGCGTATAAAGCCGGATACGCTTCCATAGCCGATTCTCTCGACCACATCCTGCAAATTGTCGGCTCCGGCGCGCAGCAGCTCCTTGGCCTTCTCCATGCGCAGCGCTTGAATGTATTGCGTGACGGTTTGGCCCGTCTGATCTTTGAAATATCGGCTCAAGTACGAGGAGGACATTTTGAACGCGTCGGCGACCTGCTGCAGAGACAGCTGGTTGGAGCCGTAATGCTCCTGCATATAGGCCATCATTTTACCGGCCAGATCCGTATTGCCGCTTTCCTTCCGATCCGCCACGATGCGGCATATGTCCTCGGATATATGCTTGACGAGCCCGATCAGCTCCTCCACCGTCTCGAATTCGGATAACGACCATACGTCTGGATATTGTCCGGCCATGTCCGCATCGTCCCATTGCAGCTCGCTGAGCATCGACAAAATGACATGGATCAGGTCGAAGCACATGCATTTGACCAGAAACAACGGCAGCTGCCGCTCCCGGATCGTCCCGATCATCCTTTCCAGATGGTCCGCTATTTTGGCGACATCGCCCTGGTACATGAACAGCTTCAGCTGATTCCAATCGCTCTTCGAATAGTCCGCATGCGGGAGCCGGGCTTTCGACACGATATCGGCGAAACAAATTACTTTGCCGTTTCCGGCTATGAGCCTGTAGTCGACGGCCCCGCAAGCTTCGATGTACGATTTGCCGAGCTCGCTCCATTGTCCGTAGGCCGTGCCGGCTCCGACCGTCATCTCGGTACCCCATTTCCCGCTTAAGGAACGGTGCGCGTCCAACAGCAGCCCTGTATGCTCCGCTCCATCCGGATCGTCGGTCCCCATCAGGAAAATAAGGTTCGCGCCTTCGACGCTCTCCATCCCGTATACTTCCGCCTGCTCGGGAAAGCTTTGCTCCAAATCGTCCAGCAGGGAGGAACGGTCCGACGGATCGATCGCGTAGCCTTTCGGAAACCGCAGCACGGCCACCATATGGTACGGCTTCGTCATCCGCAAGTCCGCCAGCTCCAGCGTCCTCGCCATATCGCCGTGATCCGGCAGCCGTCCGCGTATCAGGTTCAGCAGCGCGTAATGCTTCATCGCCGGCCTGCTGCTCGAAATGCTCCGGCTCAGCTCCTCATTGCTGTCCGACATGAGCGTCAGCGCGGAATGAATCGATTCGATTTCGCCGAGACCGGCGAATTCCCGGTTCGCCTTGCTCTCGGCAAACCGCTGCAGCGTCCGGATCGGCTTGTAGCTCATATGCGTGGCGAAGTAGACAAACAGTCCACCGAGCAGCAAAACGACGGATATGGCGTACAGCGTTCTGCGCTTGGCCAGCTCCACGTTATGGAGCACGGCCTCCTGGTCGACCAGCGTTACGAACGTCCATCCGAGCCGCTCCGAACGGACGTCGTAGACGAAAAAGTCGCGGTCGCGCAGCCGGATCGTCTTCGTGCCGTCGGAAGTCCGGTCCCCATAAGCGGCTTCCGTCAGCCGCTCGGCGTCTTCCGCCGCGATGCCGTTCGTTGAGACGATCAGCTCATTCTTTTCATTCAAAATAAACGTATCGCCCCAGTCGTCCCCGAATTTTTTCTCGAGCAGCGTCTGGAAAGCGCTTTCCTTCAGCAAGAAGGCGACGGCTCCGTACGGCGTCGTGCTGCTCGGAGGCAGCGGCGTCACGTAGGTGACCATTTTCTCGGTCGTGCCCCCCGAGCCCGTTACCGTTTCCGCTCCCCGCATATAAGGGTACTTTGCCGCCTGCATGTCGCGGACGAAATCTTCGGGCTTCCAATCGGCGTAAGCAACGATTTTATCGGTAAACGTACGGACGTCGTAAGTGCTGTACGGCGTGTACAGCGTATCGTGGCCGCGGAAATACAGCACCAATTGGTCGATGAATTGATTGGCGCTGACATAATTTCGAAGCTGGGCGATCGTATTCAATTCGGTAAACGGGCTTTTCGTGACGTTGAAGGGCGTCAGGTTCGTATTGCCGGCGATATGAAAAGCGATGTTGTTCAGCTCCGTCATATTGACATCTACCGTATCCTTCACCTGCGTCAGCAGGTTCATATTGCTCTTCGTCACTTCCTGCTCCAGCAGCTGGATGAAAAAGTTGTATGCGATCAGTCCGATGATCAGTACGGGAAGCAACAGAACGATCGAATACGATACGATGTACCGGTATAGCAGCTTGGAGTTCAGCTTCATCCTCGCCATGTCCGTCCCCCTTTTTATGTATCAGGCATGGTCCGTTTTATGCCATTATACCAGACGGCTTATTCCCCATAAAGGGAAGCTTCGCTTCATTATGCACGCGCATATCGTGCGGGAGCGGTCACCCTTGATCGGCAAAAACCCGGTCTGCGGCTTGCTTCATCCGCGCGATGCCTTCGTCTATTTCCCGCTCGCTCACATGCGCGAAGCCGAAGCAGGCGGAGGCGGTGCCGTTCTCCGCATAATAAGCCGTTCCGTCCGACCACGAGACGCCGTAGGCCCGGCATTCCCGGCGGAACGCTTCATATTGCCCGGCGGACCGTTTCCAGCGGGCGAATATGTGCAGCCCGGCGTCCGTCGGTACCGGGTCGAACAGCTCAGGCAGCTCCCCGACGAGCCGCCCGCGCATCCGTTCGAACTTGCGGCTGTAGACGCGTCCCATCCGGCGCAGATGACGCTCGTAGTCCCCGCCGTTCATAAACGAGGCTAACGCGCGCTGCTCCAAAATCGAAGTCGGGTGCGGCTCGAACAGCTGCCTGGCACGGGCAAAGGGCTCGCGGAGGGCGTCCGGCAGCACGGCGTAGCCGATACGGAAATGATGCATCATCGTCCGCGTGAACGTGCCGATATAGACGACGCGGTCATGGCGGTCGAGCACCTTCAGCGGCTCGATCGGCCGTCCGCGATGACGGAACTCGCTGTCATAGTCGTCTTCGACGACGATCGCTCCCCGCTCGTACGCCCAGGCGAGCAGCCGCTGGCGGCGATCCAGGCTGAGTACGGCGCCGGTCGGAAACTGCCGGGCCGGCGTGACGAAGACGAGCTTGGCGTCCCACTGCTCCGGGACGATGCCTTGACCGTCCACCGCGGCGGCGACGGGAAGGCCTCCGGCTGCGGCAATCGCCGACAGCGTGCCGGGGTAGCCGGGGTTCTCGACGACGACCGGCTGGCCCGGCTCGACCAGCAATTGCGCGATTAGCGCGATCGCCTGCATCGAGCCGTTCACGATGGCGACGGACGAAGGATCGGCTTCGACGCCGCGCGCCCGCCGCAGGTGGCGGCATATCGCTTCGCGCAGCGGCATATGCCCGAGCGCGGCGAACTTGTCGACTTCGATCGCGCTCGAATCGGTCATCCCGCGCACCTGCGCGTACAGCGCGCGGTTCCAGGCCTCCGCAGGGAAAGACGCGCGGTCGCTATAGCCGACCGCGAAATCGACCGTCGGCCGCGGCCCTTCGTCGGGCTTTCGCAGCGGCAGCCCGGCCACCCGGCGCCCCCAGGCGGACAGCTCGCACGCCGCATCGCCCGCGGCTTGCTTCTCTTGTGCGGGAAGGCGGTCGCGGCGAAACGCGACATACGTTCCCCGGCCGACCTCGGAGGCGACATACCCTTCCGAGGCGAGCATCTCGTACACTTGGCTGACGATGCCCCGCGACAGCTTGTACAAGCCGCCGAGCTCGCGGGTGGACGGCAGCCTGGAGCCATACTCCAGCCGGCCCGAGGCGATTCGGTCTTTGAGGGCATGGTACAGCGCCGTATATTTGTGCGGGTACCGCTCCATATACAGATTCAGCGGCAGATGAAAATCGGCCATCGTTCCCGTCTCCTCTCTTTCGCGCGTGTTGGCGCATATGACTAACCCTATATGTGCTGGATCAGTTAAACGAGATCATTGCGCTAGCGACTTAGCGCACGAATGGCACGCCATCCCGAAAATTGGACTACTCCTTTCTATCATAATTGGCACTTTTCGATTGTCAATATTTCTTCTATGATGAGTGAAATCGCGAAGGGAGCGCATCTGCTTGAGAAGAACCGCCTATGAAATGACATCCGAGGAGGAAATCGAACAATTTTTGGGCGAGATGAGCTTCGGCACACTCGTCATGCAAGGAGAAGAATGGCCTTATGCCGTACCGCTCAATTATGTATACCACCGGAAAAGCATTTATTTGCACGGCAGCAAAGCAGGCCATAAAATGGAGGCGATCCGCGCTTGCGGCAATGTCGCGTTCAGCGTTTGCAAGGAATACGCCCTTATCCCGTCTTATTTCAGCGATCCGCTGCTCGCCTGCCCGGCGACGTCCTATTTCAAATCGGTGTTGATTAGGGGACGAGCCGAAGCCGTGGAGGATGCGGCGGAAAAAGCGGACGTGCTCGGCGCGCTTATGCGCAAGCTCCAGCCCGAAGGCGGCTACAGTCCGATCGACCCTGCCGATCCGGCTTATGTGCCGCGCTTGCAGGGCGTTGCGGTGTTTCGGTTGAACGCCGAATCGTTGAGCGCCAAGTTCGCGTTCGGCCAGCATTTGAACGAAGAGCGGTTCGCGAAAGTATGCGAAGGATTGCGGGAGCGGGGAACGGAAGGAGACTTGCATACGGCCGACTTGATGGAGAAATACACGGGGCGGTGTCCGGTCGAGTAACGCCGCTCTGTCCGTGTACGCCGCTGCGCGCGACGGCCATTTGCTCGGCGCGGCGGACCGCGCGCAGCGGCGATCGAGCGCATCCGCGGGCACGCCAAACAGCGCAAGCGGATGCTTGCGCTCTCGGGCTTCGCGGCGATTTACCGCGAGCCTCTTCCGGTTACCAGATGGGCGATCGTCGGATAGTCTTTCTCCAGCATGAGGAAGATCCCTTCCGGATAGACGGGACGACGACGCAGCTGGGATAATGTGCGCCAGACGAGCTTCACCGAGGAATGCTCCTTATGCCACAAAGGCTCGGGAATTTCCTCCGTCTCCTCCAGCTCGCAGTGATGGATCAGCGTCACCTGATGGTGCTCTTTGCCGTAGTATTGAAAAAAATGCTCGTTTACCGCCATAAGAGGACCGACTCTGACGACCAAGTCGTACTCCTCCATAAACTCCCGGATAATCGCCTCGGAGGCCGTCTCGCCGTATTCCACCGTACCTCCTGCGAACCGGTAAAACGATTCGTCCTCATCGCACTGCACCAATACTTGCCTTTCGGTTCCATACCGGGAATCACCCGGTTCGAAATCGCGAATCATTACCCCGGCGGCTCTCAATTTCGGATTCATACGTCCCCCTCCCCGCCAGCGAGCTCACGGCGGCAGCCACAATGTAACAATGTTCAATTATTGTAACCGATCCCAACCAAAAAAGAAAATCGGTTTTGACCGTCCTGGGTCGTGTCGAAACGCCGCCCGGCAGTCTCGTTCAATCGTTCATGCGCGGTCGATCGCCAGTCCTTACTTGTTGGTATTGGCGCTATCCTTTCTTTATATACATTTTATGGTCACAATCCGTCCACAATGTGGAGAGCCAAGCCTGCAAGCCGCAATATTCGTCAACTAAATTGCGACAGCATACTTCGCATCCGGCTTGAGGTCTCATGATGAAGCGGGTGCAGCGCGCTGCGGCAAATAGAGGAACTGTATTCCGCTATTGTCCCGAATTCCGTTACACGCTTGAAGATAACGGAACCGACTTCCGTTATCCCGATCTGGCGGAGTGACAACGATCGTGAACAGCGGAATAGCGGAACGGTTTTCCGTTATTTTGCTATCGACACAAGAATTCGGCTCCATAACATACGCAAGTTCCGCTATTTTTGGTGAATTCACGATCCCGCAAGCATCGGCACCGGCATCGGCACAGGCAGCCGGTCTTCACCGATCATGCGTCGCCGTGCGCTCCTGTTCGCGAATCAGGCTATCGCAGAAAAAAACGAATCCCGAAAGCGGACGTTCAACGTAAAATCAGCACCGACTACTCGGCGCCGTCTTCGTTTCCGATAGCCTCGCAGGCAACGTTCTGTCGTATATGATTACACCGAAACGTCCCTGTTAAAACGGGATGGATTCCCTCGCAGCCGGGTTTCCGGAAGGAAGCTTCGCATCCATGCAGGCAGTCCGTCGGCACGCCACGATCAAGTCGCTTTGTCGGAAGCACTCGGATGCATCGGCAGACGCAGCGCGAACCGGCTCCCTTCGTCGGAGCTGTGCAGCAGCAGCAGATCGCCGCCTTGGGCGCGGGCGAGCATCCGGCTGAACGTCAGGCCGAGGCCCAGTCCGCGTATTCGCTGCCGCTTCCGCTCGCCGCGGAAAAAACGCTCGAATACGAACTCCCGCTCGGACTCGCCGATCCCGTACCCGTTGTCCGTCACGGCCACCTCGACGAACCAGCCCCCGCTTACGAGCGATACGGCAATGTTCAGCGGACGATCAGGCGCTTTCGCCTGGTTGGAGTTGTTCAGCAGATTGACGACGATTTGCTGAATGCGCAACGGGTCGCCCCATATCGTCATCCCGGGCTCCGTCGGCTCCAATACGGCCTCGCAGCCCTCTTCTCCCTGCATCACGTTCCATTGATGAACGATTTCCGCTATGAGAGCCCCGGCATCGAGCCGATCCCGCCTTACCTTGACGAAACCTGCAGCCAGAGCGTCGTAGTCCAGCAAATCGGCGATCATCGTTTGCAGCCGCTCGGTTTCCTTCAGGGCGATGTCGAGAAATTCGTCGGCTTCCTTCTCCTTCACGACGCCTTCGCGGACGGCATGGACAAGTCCTATTACCGAGGTGACCGGCGTTTTCAGCTCATGCGTAATGCCCGCCATCATGAGAGAGCGCCATTCCTCGAGCTGCTTGAGCCTGGACGTCATCTCCTTGAACGAACCGATCAGTTCGCCGATTTCCCGTTCGCGCCATTCTCCCTCCAGCCGAATATCGTAGGAGCCTCCGCTGACTTGTCTGGCCGCCTCCGCGACTTGACGGATCGGCCGCGACAGCTTGCGGGAGAGCAAGTAAATGGTCAGCCAGCCGAGAACGGCAATGCCGATCAGCAATATGGCGAGCAGCCGGTTTTCGTTCGGAATGTAAGTCAGCGCCTTTTTCGACTGGAGCAGCGTCACATGGCCGATCGTTTTTCCCCCATCGTTCACAATCGGCGTCGACACGGTCACGATGTCCGGGTCCGCAGGAGCCGATAAATCGTCATTCAACCTTTTGCGAATCTCTTCGGGAGACAGCGTACGGTCGTTGTACAGCAGCAAGCCTCCGTCTCCGGTAATCGTGACGCACAGCTCGTCGTTCAAGTTGAAAAACCGTTTCCGTTTCGCGATCAAATCGTCGAGCGCGGGGGAAACGTCCGGCATGCTGCCGTCGCCCGACACCCGGTCGGCTATTTCCTGGGAGAGCAAGCCCATCATCCGCATCCGATCGTCCATCGTCGTCTGTCGAACCCACAGCACCGCTGCGGAAGCGACCACAAGGAGACCTATGCAAAGAATGAGCAAATAGCGGAACGTCCAATAGGACAACAGCGATGCGGTATTCATTCTCCGACCCAAAATTGATACCCCGTTCCGCGCAGCGTCCGAATTTCCCCTTCGGCCAGAGGCCAATGGGATAACGCCTGGCGCAATCGTTTGATCGATAAATCGACCGCCCTGTCGCTTCCTTCGTAATCGATTCCCCATACTTGCTCGATAAGCTGCTCTCGCGTAAACATCCGGTTCGGATATTCGGCCAGAAACAACAGGAGCGACAAATCGCGCGGGCTGAGCAGCAGCTCCGCTCCGTTCAGGCATACCCGGCGAGCCGCGAAATCGACGGTCAAATTGCCGAAATAGCGCATCTCGCTCCCCTGGATCCATCGTATCGGCCTGCGCAGCACCGCATTCACGCGCGCGACCACCTCCTCGGGCACGAACGGCTTCGACATGTAATCGTCAGCCCCGCGATTCAGTCCTTCCAGCCGGTCCGCGACATCCCCTTTGGCCGTCAGCATAATAATCGGACAGCTGCTGCGCTGGCGAATTCGCTCCAGAACGATCCACCCGTCGACGGCAGGCATCATGACGTCCAACAGCACCAAATCCGGGGAGAGCTCGTCGAACAGCAGCAGCGCTTGTTCCCCGTCGGCAGCGTGGCGCACGTCGAAGCCGGCACGCTTCAAATAAGCCGACAGCACCCGGGCTATCGCCGCTTCGTCTTCCGCAAGCAGAATCGTCCGCATCCGTCTCGTCCTCTCGTATCGATTGCCTCTATTGTATATCAGCCTTCCCTCCTTCCGTCAATTGAGCAGGACTTTCAGCTTACTTTCAGCCGTTCGACTTCGTCTCGACACGAACGGTTGCTACACTGGTCTGGAATAGCCTATATCCGATCGAATTGGAGGGAATTAATAATGGGAAACAATCCGAACAAACGGAACAAAAACGGCAAAAACGTGCTTTACGCCTCCGGCTTGGCATTGCTGCTGCTCGTCGGCGGGTATTCGGTGTACGATTATTATGCCGGCAACCATGTGGAGATCGAGCAGGTCATTCCTTCAAGCGGACAAGCCGCCGCCGGTCAACCGTCTTCCGCCCCCGCTTCGACGGCCGTATCCGCGGACAAGCTGAACGGAACGTGGAACATCGCCGCCGCTTCCTCCAAAGTATATTTGTCCGTCACCACCTCGAAGGAGACGGTTAACATTGTCGGGGACAAAGTTCAAGGGCAATGGACCGTCAACTTGTCCGACCCGGCGCAAACGAAAGGCCAAGGAGAAGTCGAGATCGCCTCGCTCAGCTCCGGCAACGGTCAACGGGACAATCACGTCAAAGGCAACGATTATTTGCAGGCGAGCGCGCATCCGAAAGCGACCTTCGCGGTCGCGGGCTTCGAAGGGATGCCTGCCGAATGGAAGGAGGGCCAAATCGTTCCTCTGAAAATAAAAGGAAAGCTGAACGTCAAAGGCATCGACAAGGAAGTGACGTTCGATTCAAGCGCTCTATACGAGCAAGGGCAGCTGAAGCTGTCGGGCTCGACAATCGTCACCTTTGACGACTTCGGCATGAAAAATCCGCACGCCGTCGTTCTGGCTGCGGAAAACAATCTGGCCGTCCAGCTGGAGCTCGTTTTCACCAAGTAAGCTTTCCCGCAAGCGGCGAGCATGCCTGGGGCCGAGGGGAATCCGTGGGTGACTCGCCTTTGCCGAAATGGTATAATAAGGCGACTTTACACGAAAACACGGTTTGGAAGGATGGACCCCAATGAATGAATTGGTGAAACAACTGAATGCTACCATCGAACAACAAAACCCTCATGTGTTCTCTATGCTTTCGGGGCTCGGCAAAGCGATCTATTTTCCGAAGGAAGGCATCTTGAGCCAATCGGCCGAAGCGAAGGCGAAGGCGAAGAAGTTCAACGCCACCATCGGCACCGCCCTGGAGAAAGGCAAGCCGATGTATCTCAAGGCGATCCAGGATACGCTGAACGATTACGACCCGAACGACATTTATCCGTATGCGCCTCCCGAGGGCAAGCCGGCTCTCCGCAAAGCTTGGCGCGACAAAATGCTGGTCGAGAACCCTTCGATGCAAGGCAAAACATATAGCAATCCGATCGTCACGAACGCGCTGACCCACGGGCTCAGCATCGTCGCCGATCTGTTCGCGGATGCCGGAGACGCCGTCATCTTCCCGGACAAAAACTGGGAAAATTACGAGCTGTGCTTCGGGGTACGCCGCGGCGCCGAAATCGTCAATTTCCCGCTCTACGACGACAACGACCGGTTTAACTCCGCCGGCCTCCGCGAAGCGGTGCTCGCCCAGAAGGCGAAAGGCAAAGCGATCGTCATCCTGAACTTTCCGAACAACCCGACTGGCTATACGCCGACCGCGAAGGAAGGCAAAGAAATCGTCGCCGCGCTGCAAGCCGGAGCCGAAGCGGGAATCAACATCGTGGCGGTCACCGACGACGCGTATTTCAGCCTGTTCTTCGAGGACTCGCTGCACGAGTCGCTGTTCGGCCAGTTGGCCGACCTGCACCCGCGCATCTTGCCGGTCAAGGTCGACGGCGCCACCAAGGAAGAGTTCGTCTGGGGCTTCCGCGTCGGCTTCATCACATATGCTTCGCAAAGCGAATCGCTTCTCAACGCGCTCGAGCAGAAGACGACGGGCATTATCCGCGCCACCATTTCCAGCGGGCCTCACCCGTCGCAGACGTTCGTCCTGCGCGCGCTGCAGTCGCCGGAGTTCGAGACGCAGCGGCTGGAGAAGTTCAACATTATGAAAGCGCGCGCCAACCGGACGAAAGAGCTGCTCGACAGCGGCAAATTCGATTCCGCCTGGACGTATTACCCGTTCAACTCCGGCTACTTCATGTGCCTGAAGCTGAAGTCGGTCGATGCCGAGACGCTGCGCGTCCATCTGCTCGACAAGTACGGCATCGGTACGATCGCCCTCGGCTCGACCGACCTGCGCGTCGCCTTCTCCTGCATCGAGGCGGAGCATCTGGAAGAGCTGTTCGACACGATTTACGAAGGCGTAAGCGATCTGGAGAAAGTTTCGTCTCAATAACCAAGATAAACGTCTATTTACGTTATTCACGAATAAGCGCCCGCGAACCATAAACGCCCTTGCCCATTTTGCGTAAGTTGCCCTGATCATGCAGGCATCCCCGCTCGGCAAGCGGCGTTTTTCGCTTTATGCCGCCGGAAAAGCCCCCGACTGAAAGGCAAAGAGCCGGGAGTCGGACGGTTTCCCCGTTCCGTTTCCCGGCTCTCTCGCCTTCGCCGCGCATCGCGCGTATATTTCTCCTCTGGGCGTCAACCTTATTACCAGTTGACTTTTATCTTTTTGACGATTTGGTTCGTGCCGCTCACCGTAATGCTCCGGCCCGCAATCAGCGACAACCGGTCGCCGTTCTCGATCGTATAGCCGGCTTCTACCGTATAGGCTTGAATAATCGGCTGATCCGTCGTGTTGGCCGCCGTATTCACATAAATTTTCGTTATTTTCTCGTCGCTTCCCATATCGTACGAGTAGACGCGTCCGGTAACCGAGAAGTCCGTGACCGGCGAAGTCGTAGCCGTAGTTACTTCGACGTATATGCCGACGTTGTTGACCAGCTTCACGCGCACCACGTCGCCGGCTTGAAGGGCTCCGAGCGCTACCCGTACGCCGCTGCGGTAGACGAAGGCGTTCGGATCGATGGTGATCGAAGTCGGTACTCCGTTCCGGTTCACGATAAGCACGTTATTATTCGGAGCTACCGCTACCGTACCGGTTGCGACGTTTTGCTCCTGATCCGGCAATTGATCTCCCGTGCGGTCAAGCAGGGCGGCGAGTTGAGCGCGCGTTACGGATTCGTTCGGACGGAACGTGTTGTCCTCGAAGCCGTCGATCAGTCCTCTTTCGACCGCTACCGCCACATAACCGACCGAGCCTGCCGGAATTTGGCCCGCATCCTTGAATGTCAGCTTCGTGTTCATTTTCGCTTTCGCTTCCGCGTCCAGCTTCAAAGCTTTCACGAGCAGCGTCGTTGCCCACAGACGATCCGCCGGTTTTTCCGGCTGTACCGACGAGTCGGCTTCGGAGAACAGGTCGTTTTCCAAGGCGATGGCTACATAACCGACCGCCCATCCGTATTGCTGCTTCACTTTGTCGGCGTCCTTGAAGTTAAGCTGCGTATTCCTCTCTTCCTGGGACTCGGCTTGGGCGCGCAATCCCATCAACCGGACCGCTGCCGTAATCGCCTCGATGCGGGTTACTTTCTGGTTCGGTCTGAACGTTCCGTCCTCGAAGCCTTCGAATACTTTTTTGCCGGACAGACTCGCTATATATTTAAGAGCCCATTCCGCGTCGCCGCCCTTCATATCGCTGAAATTGATAAAGAAGTTGACGTCGCCCTTGTTCTCGAACTTGATGTTGGTCGCACCGCTGTTGGAATTGTTCTTCGAACCGTTGCTCGAACCGTTGTTCCAGCTTTGCGAGCTGCGCTTGTCGTCATTTTTGTCGTTGCCCTTCCCTTTTCCGTCCGCGAAAGCCGAGCTTGCGCCCCCCACGATCATTGCCAGCGTCATCGTCGTAAGAACCGTTGTTTTGAATATTTTTCTCATATGAATCAACTCTCCCCGTTTGTTCGGATATGTATGCGATTTCATGGTGGTATTCAGACGCTGGGAGCGGGTCGCGGGTATGTCCTTTATTGATCAGATAAAGGGAATTGCGTTCCCAGCTCGCCCCCGGTCCGGAACCTTCGCGAAGTGTTCCCGTACTGATAAATCCATTCGCTCCTCGAAAATCGTTTGTGGGGGTGAGCCAAAAAATGATAGACTTGAACAAGATCATCGGCATCAGAAAGGAGTTTAGGCATGCGCATCAAACGCAATTCGGTCATCGTCGCCTCGATTCTGGTTCTCATTCTCCTCTTCGCGGGCTGGGCGGCAATCGCGATGAAGAACGGGAACAAAAACGGAGACGAGGGTGGCCAGCTCGCGGAGCAATCCGTAACGCCAGACCCGACGAAGACGCAAACAACCCCTCCGAAAGATACGAAGCCCGTCCCTCCTCCGGAACCGGTTATCCCGACGGAAAAGGTCGATATCGTCATGTTCGGCTCGGAGATGGAAGGACTGTATCTGGTCCGTGCCGCGGCGGACGAAGGCTTGAAGGTCAAGGTGCTCGATCCCCGGGATCAAGTCGGAGGTCAACTGATCGAGGGAGAAATGCTGTTCTTGGACGAAACGAAGGACGATCAAGGCCGCACCCTTGTGCAAGGCCGGATCAAGCAGCTGTTCGACGGCTTCAAGAGCGCCAAAATCCGCAAAAAGGACGAATTCGTCCGCTACATCGACGAGCTGCGGCGCGATATCCCGATCGAATCGGGGATCACGATAACGGATGTCAAGACGGCCGCTCCGGCCGCAGGCGCAACCGACACTGCCGTAACCTCGGTGGACTACAAATCGAAGGACGGCTCCCCGAAACGGATCGAAGCCGCCTACTGGGTCGACAATACCGATTATGCGGCGCTTGCTTCCCGCTTGAAGGTGACGCGCATGCCCGGACTCGAAGTGTTCTACGGACATCCGGACAAAATCGAATACATGAGCGCGGGCATGATGATGAAATTCAAAAACGTGGACTGGAAAACCTTTTCCACCCATTTCAACGGCTTGACTTCGGCGGAACGAAGCAAAAAGTACGGCGGGGGCTACGTCAATGAAAGCTTCGCCATCGGGTTGACCGGCATGACGAACGCCTACAAGCAAACGAACGACCGGGTATTCCTTCGCGGGCTGAACGCGGTCAACCAGCGCGACGGCGAGGTGCTGATCAACGCTTTTCTGATCTATACGATCGACCCGTCGGATCCGAAATCGGTAGCCGAGGGGCTCGAGCTGGGCAAGAAGGAAATTCCGCTCATCCTGAACCATTTCCGCAAGTCGATCGTAGGCTGGGAGAAGGCGGAGCTGAACGGCTTTCCCGACTATTTGTACATACGCGAATACAACCATTACGAGACGGATTACGTGCTCAAGCCTTCCGACATGCTCGGGGCGAATATGTTCTGGGATAACGTCAGCATCGCCGGATATCCGCTCGATCTGCAGGGGACGAGCGTGAACAAGTGGGGCAACGAAATGGGGCGTCCGGACAAATACGGCATGCCGCTGCGCAGCTTTTTGCTCAAAAACTACTCCAACGTCATCCTCGCCGGCAAAAACGTGGGAGCTTCGGCCATCGCCTACGGCAGCGCGCGCATCCAACCGAATACCGGCCTGGCGGCCGAATCGATCGGCGTCATCCTCGGGCAAATTCAGGGCAAGAAAAAACTGAAGGAGCTGACCGAGGCCGATATGCCGGCGCTTCACCAATATTTGGAGTCGAAGTACAAGATCAAGCTGACCGGCGTCAAGGGCAACAACAAGCTGGCCGGCTGGACGAAGGACGAGCTGGGCAAATTGGATTCCGGAGAGATTATATACACGGAATACAAGCGGAAATAATCGAGGGGAACGCTTTGGGACCCGACAAAATGGAAAAAGACCTCCAGTCTCACCGTAACGGTGGGCCGGAGGTCTTTTCAGTAAAAATCGATTTGTGCGATCGGAGGCGTATCCGGGGTGCCGCAGCAACCCGCAACGTGCCGACTGGACAGAACGTTTGCGTCTGGTTCGGTTCGTTATGATCCCGTGCTCACGCGCCTGTACGCTTCTCCTCGAGCATCCGGTTCGTCCGTTCCTCGATGCGGCGGCATGCGTCTTCCGGCGTATCCATATTCGCCCAAAGCGTAGTAAGCTCGTCGTACAAAATCGTATTGTCGTCGCTCGTAATGCCCAATTCCCGATGCGAATAGCTGTGCTCGAGCGCATCGATGAACGTATTGTAATGCACGGGATGAATATCCGGGTTCAGCAGCGAATTGTCCTCCGCGACCGAGCGCAGCACGGGAACGGTACAGCCGGTCTGCTTCAGCAGCGTCTGCGCCTCCTGGCCTACGAAGAAGTCGATGAAGCTTTGCGCCACCTTCACCTTGTCGGTATATTTATTGATTCCGAGGGAGCCGCTCAGCAGAAGCGTCCCTTTCTCGCGGTTTTTCGGAACGGGCAATACGTCCCAACGAAGGTCCATATTGCGGAATTCGTTCATGAAATAGTAGGTCGAGAGCATCATCGCGCAACGTTTTCTCTTGAAAATATGTTCGGCCAAGTAGCTGCTCGAATGCGAATAGATCGGCGACACCTGATGCTTGTACATCAAGTCGTTGCAAAATTGCAGCGCCTCTACGTTGCGTTCGTCCGCGAACACGGAACGGCTGCCGTCCGCCGATTTGAAGCGTCCGCCGTTCTGCAAAATAAACGCCGGCCAGCGGTTCGTCGAAGACGAGAAGCAGAAGCCGTATTGGTCGATCATGCCGTCCTCGTTCGGCTCGGCCGTACATTTCTTCGCGGTCTCGAGCAGGTCGTCCCACGTGCTTACCGGATCGCTGCCCGCAATGCCGGCCTGCTCGAACATATCCTTATTGTAGCAAATGACGACCGGCGAGAAATGGATCGGTACGGACATGAGCGTATCGCCGACGGTAAACAAATCGAACAGCTTCGGATAGCTGTCTGCGGATGGCTGAAGCTTCGGGGGCTGGTAAGGCTCGATGACGCTCAGCTTGTCGAGCTCGATCAAACTGCGGAAATGCACGTCCGAGATGAAAAACAAGTCCGGCCCCGTCCCTTGCTCGATCATGTCGGCCAGCCTTTTCGGATACTGCTCCGCAGGCAAAATGATCAGATCGACCTTCACATACGGATGGCTCGCTTCATACCGCTCGATAATCGTATGGAGCACGTCCTGCTCGTACGACTGGGAAAACCACGACATCGTGATTGTCTGCCGGACGATTTCCTCGACGGGAGGCTTCACCCGGTTGCCTTTGCCCGCGATTTTCTCGATCAGCCCTTCTTCGACCAGCTGCGCCAGCACTTTGCGAACGGAGACGCGGCTGATTTTATACTTCTCGCTTAACGTGTTTTCGGGCAGAATGAATTCGCCCGGCTTCAGACTGCCGCTCAATATTTCATTTTTCAGCTCGCTCAAAAAGTGGTCGTACCGCTCTTGAAACAGGTTTCGTCTTCGCAGCAATAGATTCCGCTCCAATTCAAGTTCATTATTCCTATTCTACCGTAGATGACATAGTTTGTAAATTATATCGATCAGGCTGCCCGTTATACGAAATTCAAGCCGGACGGATACGGGAACGGAATCGGGAATAAAGCCGCCGCCGAACGTTCCGCCTCCTCGGGCAAACGATCCCCGGCGCGGTTGCGGTCGAACACCAAGGAAATGAAAGCCTCCGGGGACAACGTTCGGAAACCGCCCTCCCACTCCACGATAAAGCCGCCGTCATCGGATGTGCCGAAGCGCAGCTTGCCATAGGCGGAAGCATCTTTGCGCCGCAAGTACGGCGCGAGCTGGGACATCAGCAATTCCGGATCGACGACGGCGATCGTTCCGCTCTGCTCGCCCGGAGTCGAGGCGCAGCCCGCATCTGACAATACTGCGGCAAACCCGGATTCGTGCCACGGCACGACCGCCCGCAACGTTTCCGCGCCCGCTTCCCGTGCGCCGTGCGCCGCAAGCGCCGCCGCTAGGGCGGGATCGCCCGCCCATTCGATCAATACGGGCTTCCCCAGCGGGGCGATCCGGCCGTCGGGAACGGCGATGACGGCGAAGGCCGCGACTTCTCCGCCTTGCTCGGCCACCCATACGCGGTGCGCCAGCTTGTAGTTGCTGGCCGTCGGTTCCGCCCGTATGAGGGAAGCCAAGTCCCATACGCTCTGCTCGTAACCGACGACGCGCCGGTCCGAAAGCCGCTTCAACGCGAACCAGTCCGTGTGCGCGAAAGGACGCAGCGTCGCTTCCCTTACCGTCGGCGAAGACGCAAGCTTGGCCGAAGACGCCTCGTCCATGACGAAAGACGTCGTTTCGCCGTACGTCCGGCAGCCGAACCGTTCGTAAATGCCCCTGTTGCCCGAGACGAGAATAACCGGCGCACCGGCCGCACGGCTATGCTCCCGGATCAACTCCAAAATCGCTCCGGCATATCCTTTGCCGCGATGATCCGGATGCGTGCAGACAGCCCCGATCGAGTATACGTTAAGGCTGGCCTCCCCGATCCGGACGACCGAAGGCACCAAGCCGACGAACGAGACGATTTCCCCGTCCGCGAAAGCGCCGTACGATTGCGACAAACCGGGAGAGAAAGCATTGGGGTACGCCTCCCCCATCGATTTATGTTCGGCATCCCGGAATACGAGGTCGGCGAGCCTCGCGGCCGCCTGGAATTCGTCCGGTCGGATTAAACGTATTTGTTCCACGGTATCAGCTCCATTTACCTGGTAGTAATCGGGCGTTCAATTCTCTTTATGTCTTTCTCAACAACCTAAGTATTCCTGCTGCTCTATTGCGGCATACTCGTCAATCGTCCGCGCGATGCGGCTCCGCGAGACGACGGCGCACCCGCCAAACGGCCCATGCGCCTGCCCCGTACAGAAGCGCGCTTGCATAGAACAATGTGTTGATTGTAAGCCAGTCGATCAAGTATCCGCCGACGATGACGGCGAAGCCCGAAGCGACCGACGTCCAGAAATGGTAGGCGCCGATCACCGGCCCGCGCGAGCCGACGGACGTATGGTCAGCGAGGAGAAGCCGTTCGCTCATACGCTGCATGGCATTGCACACGCCCATCCCGAGCTGGATCGCTAGCACCCACAAATAAGACGACACCCAAGGAAACGCGAACATCGCAACGCTCATGCCGAGCGAGCTGTACATCAGAATCGAGTAGCCGTGACGGTCGATACGCGGAGCGAGCCATTGGGAGGCAGCCGCCGAGCTGATCGTAAATACGGCGAATGCCAAGCCGTACTTCGAGTAGCTGTTGCCCAAATTTTTCAGAAACAGCAAGTAGTAAGGGTATATCATACCTGCTGCCAGCGTAACGATGCTTTGGGAACGAATGAGCCATTTCGCGTCCATCGCCCTACTCCCCCTTATACCGGGCATAGAAATCATTCATGAACAATCGTTCCGGATCGAATTGTTCCTTTCTCAGGAAAAATTCATCCTGTTCCGGATAAGCCGCCCGAAACTGAGATACGCTCGGGTAAGGCGCGTAAGGCAAATAGTATGTCCCCCGGTGCCGGAGCACCGCGTCGATCACGCGCCTGATACCCTCCTTGAATTTTGCCTGCTCCCGAGCGGAAAGCGGCGTATGAAACAGGCATACGAGGGCGAACATATCTTCTCTGGCATACGACAGAAGCGCTTCCCTGTCTTCGTTGACGAAGCGGACGGTAATGTTCAACAGGTTCAATTGCTCCTCGCTCAGCACCTTTTTCATGCTCAGCACAAAATCGGCAAACTCGTCCACCGGGATAAAATATTCCTGCAGCAAATCGTTTTTCCCCGGCTGCCGGTAATCCATGAACTCCGATTCCGAGCGCATCGCGTTGTTGCGGCTGATTCGCTTGTCCTGCTGCATCGGAACGACCGATTGCTGCAAATTCCAGTAGGCGTTCTTTCCCCAATCGGACGACCGGTTCATTTGGAACAGCAGCTTCTTGAAGCCGACGAACGATTCGCCGGATTTCAACGGGCCGTACTGCCGCGGAGAAACGGTTTTGTCCAGCGTATAGTTGATCGCGTACATGTCCTTCAGGAAGCTGTCGGGCGCTACGGACAAACGGGCGATATGCATCCGCACGTCGGGATTGGCGAGTACGCGCTCCTTGAAGTAGGCGCTGTACCGTTCGGCGGTAACCGCTTCCGTGGACATGCGATACGTCTCGTTGTCCGCAAGAGCGAGCGTAACATCGGTAATGACCCCGAACAAACCGTACCCGCCGAGCGCCGCGGTGAACAAGACGGGCTGCTCCGCCCGGCTGACATGGCGGATTTGCCCGTCGGCCGTCAGCAGGCGGAACGAGTCGACCGTTCCGATCATGGAGCCGTTGCGTATATCCCGGCCATGGGCATTGATGCTGACGGACCCGCCTACCGTGAAAATATTTTGCGATTGCATCGTCTTCACGGCCAGGCCGCTCGGATCGATTTTGTTTTGAATCTGCTCCCAGGTAGCGCCGGCTTGCACCCGGATCGTTTTCGCGGCCGGATCGAACTCCAATATTTTGTTGTAGGAGGTCATATCGAGGACGATCCCGTCCTTGTAGTACGTATGGCCGCCTTGGCTGTGCCGCTGTCCGGCGATGGAAATCGTCAAGCCTTTATCCCGCGCCTCCTTCACCAGATCGACCAGCTGCCGCTCTTCTTTGCCCTTCGCGACCCGTTCCACTTTGACGGGATGCAGCCTGCCGTAATCGGTCACGAGGTAAGGGTCCTGATCGGAAGCGGAGGTCCGGATATACTCGAACAGACATAACGCGGCCAGCAAACAAAGTACGATGCTTTTCTTCACCCGTCACCTCCGTGTTCGGAAGTTTTCTTTTGTCGAAATTCGACAAACGGAACGAAAAATCCTTTTTTCCCTTATCCGGATCCGGTTCACTATTGCCGTTCACGGCGGTTCGCGCTGATCCATCCCGGAAAAGCAAAAAAACCGGCGTCCGCGGGGATGCCGGTTTAAGAGTTATTAAAGTTCGTCTTTCGGTTCGTATTCCGGTCGGACCTTCCGCTTACTGGCAGGAGGCCATCACTTTACGAACGCCATCCGCGATGTCACGCATATCCGCCTCGTCCGCCAGCAGCACGTTTTGGTGAAGCCACAAAATTTCTTTGTCGCACGCCCGCTCGCTGTTCGGACACGAATATACGCGGTCTTCTCCGGTCCACTTCTTCGTCTCGCTGATGACCGCCTTGTTCTGGTTGAGGGAAACATAGCCGGAGCTGACCGGAATGCCCTCCGCGTTCAGCTTGCGGATCACCTCGGCTTTGTCGATACGATCGGCCAGCTCCGGCTCGATGCGGAACATGAACAAGTGCTGCGCGTGCCGGGTAGCCTGCGGATCGCGGCGGAGCGTACGGACTCCCGGCGTGCCGTCCAGCAGCCCGGTGAGCAGCTTGGCGTTCCGCTCGCGGAGCTCCATTTGGCCGTCCAGACGCGACAGCTGTCCGAGCAAAATCGCGGCCTGCAACTCGGTCATCCGCAAATTCCAGCCGATCGTCTCGTGCTGGTACCAGCCGCCCTGCCTAATGCGTCCTACGTTCGCCAGAGACCAGGCATGGTCGGCCAGCTCCTGATCGTTGGTCAGGATCATCCCGCCTTCCCCGGCGTTTATATTTTTGCTCGATTGAAAGCTGAACGTGCCGAAATCGCCCTGCGCGCCGACGCCGACGCCGTCCCACTTCGCGCCGACCGCTTGCGCCGAATCCTCGATCAGGCGAAGTCCGTGCTTGGCGGCAATCGTCTTCAAGCGGGTCAGGTTGGCCGGAGAACCGGCAATATGAACGGCGATGATCGCCTTTGTCTTCGACGTGATCGCCGCCTCCACCTTCTCCGGGTCGAGCAGAAGCGTATCCGGTTCGACGTCGACGAATACCGGAATCGCGCCGAACATGAGCGCGGAGCTGGCCGTGGCGATAAACGTATACGGCGGCATAATCACTTCGTCGCCCGGCTGAACGCCGGCGGCCTGCAAGGCGATCGTGATCGCCACCGTTCCATTGACGATCGAGACCGCATGCTTCGCGTCATGGATAGCCGCAAACTTCTCCTCCAGTTCGGGCAGCTTGACGCGACCGGTGCCGCCCCATTTGCCGGAACGGACGACTTCGAGAACGAGCCGCTCCTCCAGCTCGTCGAATATGGGCCATTCCGGAAACGGCTTCGTTCTGATCGGTGTTCCCCCGTCGATTGCCAGTTTGCTCATTGTATCCCTCTCCCGTATGCGCATGGCTAAATTGTATCTAACCTGTATTTAAAAATAGTATAACGGATTGCGGCGCAAAATACTATCCCTCGTTTCTTAGGCAAAAAAACTGTGACAGCTACCGTTTGATGAAGCGGGCGCAACACACGTTGCCGTAAATAGAGGAACTGTATTCCGTTATCGCCCCAAATCTCGTTACACCCCCGAATATAACGGAACAGGCTTCCTCTATTTCGATCTTTCTGGTTAAAAAGGATCGCGAACAGCGGATTAACGGAACGATTTTCCTTTATTTTGCTAACCACACGGATACTTGGCTCCATAACATACTCCAGTTCCGCTATTTTTGCAGCTCGGTCCAGCCGATGGAACAAGCAAAAGCCCATCCCCGCTCGGAATGCTCAAGGCCGCCGGGGAATGGGCTGCGACATTTTCAAAAATTCCGTGGGCGAACAGCCGAACCGCTTGCGGAACGCTTTGGCGAAATGGGAATAGTCTTTATAGCCGACCGCAGCCGCCGTCTCGTATATTTTGGCGTTGTATTTCATGAGTCTTTCCTTCGCTTCGGAGAGGCGGAGCTCGGACAAATAATGGACGAAAGTGACGCCGGTTTCTTCCTTGATCGCCCGGCTCAAGTAGGACAGGTTCATCCCGAGCTGCCCCGCTATGTCCTGCAGCGTCAATTCGCTGTCCTTGTAATGGCGGTGTATATAATCGACCGCCTTGGCGACGGTATGGCTCCCGTTCCAATTTTTCGAGGCGCGGATTTGCCCGATGGCCCCGTCCACCAGCTCGGTTACCCGCACCGCGAGCGGTTCGGAATGGTTCGGCAGCTCGATCCGGTCCGGGTTCAGCAGCGATCTCCCCGACACGTAGACCAGCTCGCTATCGGTGCGGAACAACAAATACATGTACAGCTCCCGCAGCGATACGGCTTCGCCGGCACCGCCGAGAAGAACGCGGATTTCTTCCAAAACCGCATGGGCGGAGCTTCCGTCCGCCGCCCAGATCGCTTCGGAGAGCTTTTTCGCTCTTTTTCCGATTTCGTCGAACAATTTGCCCTTTTCCAGCGTGCTGCGGCTCTCCGCTCCGAGACGACCGGCGAATTTGACAAGCAGCTCCTGCAGCGCATCGGGATCGAGCGGCTTCAGCAAATAGTCGTCTACGCCGAGACGAAGCGCCTTCTGGGCATATTCGAACTCGTCGTAGCCGGATAAAATGACGATCCTCGGGACGGGATATTGCCGGCTTAACGCTTCCACAAGCTCCAGTCCGTCCATAACCGGCATGCAGATGTCCGTTATGACGACGTCGGGGACGACCTCCCGGCACAGCTGCAGCGCTTCCCGGCCGTCATTCGCTTCCCCCGCGCAAATGAACCCGCAGTTGCCCCGTTCGATTACGGCGCATATGCCGCGTTTGATCATAAACTCGTCGTCGACCACGATCACTTTGTACATGTGCCGCCCCCCATCCGTTTGGCCGTCCGACGCGGCCGCTACTCTTTCAAAGCTCCGAGCGTCGCCCCTTTGACGAAATACTTTTGCAGAAACGGGTATACGATTATAATCGGCAGCGTGGCGAATAAAATGATGCCCGCCTTCATCATTTCCGGTGTGCTCATGATCGATGCGTCCCCGAAATTGGAATCGACCATCGAGCTCGCCTCGTCGCTGATGACCAAGTTCCGCAGCAGCACCTGTACCGGCAGCAGCTCCTTGGAGCGGATATAGATCAGCGCATGAAAGTACGAATTCCATTGGGAAACCGAATGGAATAAGGCAATCGTTGCAAACACCGGCATCGATAACGGAACGGCGATTTTGCCGAACAGCCCGGCTTCGGTGCAGCCGTCGATTTTGGCGGCTTCGTACATTTCCACGGAAATACCTTGGAAAAACGTTTTCATAATAATAATGTTGAACGCGGCCAGCGCACCGGGAACCATAAGCGCCCACAACGTATCCTCCATATGGAGCGCCCTGACGACCAAATAGCTCGGGATCATCGGCGCGGAGAAAACGAAGGTGATGACGACCGCTCTCAGCACGATTTTTCTGCCGGCCATGATCGGTCTGGACAGCGCATACGCGAGCGTGGAGGTGAACAGCAGCGCGATCACCGTGCCGAATACCGTAATCGTTACGCTTACTCCGAGAGATCTCCACAGCTGATCCATGCCGAAAATCGTTTTGTAAACGTCGAACTGCAGCCCTTTCGGCCAGAAATACACTTGCTTCGCTTCCGTATATTGCGTCGAACTTAACGAGACCGCCGCCAGATGAATGAGCGGCGCGATCATCGACAAGCTGAACAAGGCAAACGCCATGCCGTTGATCCATTGAAAGGGGCGTTCCGATTTGTGCGCGATCATGGGCGGATGCCTCCTTTAGTAGATGCTTTCTCCCGTCATGCGCCTGCTTAACTGATTCAATATTGCGATCAGCAGGAAACCTATGACGGATTTGAACATGCCGACTGCGGTGCTGAAGCTGTACTGGGACTCCAGCAGGCCGACGCGGTATACATACGTATCGATGACCTCGCCCACCTCGCGGACGAGCGGATTGAGCAGGACGAGAACCTGCTCCAGATTGGAGTCGAGCACATTGCCGACGCGCAGCAGGAACAGGACGACGATAGCCGGTATAAGCGCCGGAAGCGTAATGTGCCACATTTGCCGCCATCTCGACGCGCCGTCCACCATGGCCGCCTCGTACAAATGCGGATTGATGCCGGTCAGCGCCGCCAAGTAGATGATCATGCCCCAGCCTACTTCTTTCCAAATGTTGATGGATACGACGATGCCGCGAAAATATTCGGGCTGCGTCATAAAGTCGATCTTGCCCTTCCCGAACCAGCCCAGCACCGTATTGAGAAAGCCGTCCAACGCCAGCAGATTAATGAAAATGCCGCCGACGATAATCCAGGACAGGAAGTGGGGCAAATAAAGCATCGTCTGGACCGGCTTCTTCAGCCAGCGCAAGCGGATTTCGTTGAAAAACAGCGCCAGCGCGAGCGGCGCGGGAAATCCGAACACGATCGAATACAAGCTGAGCATGAGCGTATTGCGCAATATTTGAAAAAACTCCGCATAGGCGAACATCGTGACGAAATGCTTCCAGCCTACCCACGGGCTGTTCCACATCCCTCGGAAAATGCCGTAATCCTGGAACGCGATCGCGTTTCCCATCAGCGGCACGTATTTGAACACGAGCAAATGCATAATGCCGGGCAGCGCGATGAGCCAGATCAGCACCCGGTCTCTCAAGATGAATTGTCCGATCCCTCGCAGCAATATTCGTTCCTCCTCAAGAGCTTTGCCTGTAGGGGCAAAGCTGACTTCGCAAGCATTTGCCGGGCTTTGCTTGGGCAAAGCCCGCTTCGTTGAGCGGCCCGCCGGCAAAATAAAGCCGGCCTGTATGACTGTCAAGCCGGCTGTTCCGTCAAGCCCCGTACGTACGTATGCAGCTGCCATTCGCGCTTTATTTTTTGTGGAACGTGTTGTACCAGTTCGTCGCTTCTTTGATCGCGGCGTCTCCGCCCCGTTTTTTCCACTCGGCCACGAACTTGTCGAACGCGGGATCGAGCTCCTCTTTGCCGGTTACCACCTTCGCGAACATTTCGAGGAACAGCGTGCCGCTGCCGGTTCCCGGTACGAGCTCCGGATGCGTATTAAGCGATTCGAGCTGAGGCATATGCAGGCTGTCATGCTTGAAGCCCGCGTCGGCTGCGATTTTCATGCCCGATTTCAATGCTGCGGCGTCCGGACTTTTCTCGACGATTTTCGTTTCCATCCGGCCGTCCCCCCGCGGGTTGATCGAGAGCTGGTAAAAGTTGTACGCGGAATCGGCGCTGTTGGCGGGAGCGTTCGGATCCCATTGGATTTGTCCGCCCTGCTCGGTGTAGTTTTTGTCCTTGATGCCGAAGTCGAGGAACGTCTCCGCTTTGTCCGACCATGCCCAGTCCAGAAACTTGACGATTTCCTCGGGATTTTTCGTCTTCGCCGGGATGACCCAGACGAAGTAGATTTGGTCGGTGACCGGCATGAGCCCTTTGCCTTTCGGACCTTCCGGCGGCGCGATCATGCTCAGCTTCACTTTGTCCTTGTCGGCGAACTTGTCGACGGCCCAGTCGAGATTGTAGTTCGTGACCGCATGCGTCCAGCTGCCCGCCTTGCCTTGCCGGATGCCCGCGCCCCAATCCGCCGATTTGTTCGTGAACAAATTCGGATTGATATAGCCTTTCTCGTACAGCATGCGCCAGAAGGCGATCGCCTCTTTCATCTCCGGCGCGATAATGTTCGGGGTCAGCTGTCCGTTGCGCATTTGCCAAACTTCCGGATGGGCGTTGAACTCCTGGAAGAAAAACAGGCTGTGGTCCAAATTTTCGCGCACGTAGAAGCCGTACTCGTCGTTTGCGTCCCCGTTGCCGTTCATGTCCTGCTGCTTGACCGCTTCGAAATATTTCAAATAATCGTCCAGCGTCTTCGGCTGCTGCATGCCGAGCTTATCCAGCCAATCTTGGCGGATGTAGACGACCCGGTTCGTGTTCATCGCCGTCAGCGCGGGAATGCCGTAAATTTTGCCGTCCTTGGACAACTTCGGACTTTGCCAAATGTCCTTCGGCAGCTTGTTTTTCAAATTCGGCGCATATTTGTCGATAAGCGGTCCGAGCTCCGTAAAGACGCCCTGCTCGAGCGCGCCCTTGTGCATGCTCGACTGGATGCTGTCCGTCCGGATCAGGTCCGGGAGCTCCGCGGACGCGAACCGGATCGACATCTGCTTCGTAAAATCTCCGCCGTGTCCGAGAAATTCGAACTTCAGGTTCGTTCCGGACAGCTTGCTCATTTCCTTCACGTACGGATCGTCCGCACCGGCCTTCATCGCGTAAGGCGCGTTGGCGTGCGACAGCAGCACGTGGATGTTACGCGGCTCCTTCGATTGCTGCGACGGCCCCGGCTCTGCCCCCGTCTTGCCCGTCTCCTCCTTGGCGCAGCCTGCGGCCAGCAGCGCGCCCGACAATAACACCGTGAACAGCAGCTTTTGCGGTTTTCTTTGTTTCATGACCGCATCCCCTTTCCGTTAATTGTAACGCTTACAAGCTTATTGTAGGGGGTTGGCGCGAAGTCCGTATATGGCTCCATTTTTCGTTTCCGGTCTATTTTTTACCGGCTTTGCTTTGGAACCGTCCAACCTCGCCGAATCGCATTGACTTTTGACCGGCGCTTCACTACGATTAGGCCGAAATGACGGGAGGGATACACGCACTTATGCTGGAAAAGCTCGATTACGTCTCCATAAAAGGCGAGCAGCCGCTGAACGAGGACGCGCTCGTCCTGAACAGCCTGGCCGGCTTGTTCGGCGTACTGGACGGCGCCACTTCGCTGACGCCTTACGTGAATCGCAACAACGAAACCGGCGGATATATCGCCGCCAATTTGCTGAAAGCACATTTCGAACGGCTTTCCGGACCAACCGACGTGCGCGGGGAGCTTCTGGAAGCAAACCGCAAGCTGCGGGCTGAAATGGCCGAGCAAGGCATCGACGTCGATCGGAAGGAACGGCTGTGGAGCGCGGCGGCGGCGGTCGTCCAAATCCACGAGCATACGGTCAGCTTCGCGCAAGCCGGGGATTGCATGCTGCTGGCCGTTTACCGGGACGGAACGGTACGCCCGTTGACCCGCCCCCAGCTGTCGCATATCGACTCCGTCACGCTGGCGAAATGGCAGGAAGGGCGCGAACGCGGCCTGGAGACGAAGCAGCAGCTTCGCGCCTACATTTACGAGACGATCAAGGCGAATCGCGAGCGGAGCAACACCCCCGACGGCTACTCCGTCATCAACGGAGAGGAAGCCGCCTCGCACTATGTGGAATACGGCACCGTCAACCGTATCCGGCTGCAGCATCTCGTCATGCTGAGCGACGGCATTTACTTGCCCGGCCGCGATAGCGCGGAGCCGTCGTATTGGACCGATTTGGCGGAAGCCGTCGTAAGCCGTGGACTGCGCGCCTATGCGGAGGAACTCGTCCGCTTCGAGCAGGAAGACCCCGACGGCAAGCGGCATCTCCGCCTGAAAAAATCGGACGACAAATCGGGCGTCATCGTATCGTTTCATCGTCCCCAGCATATGGAAGGAGCATCTCGATGACGGTGCCCGTCTTGTCCGATTTTGCGATACGAAGCCCGAAGCCGGGACCGAAGCAGAGCCTGATCCGGTAATGAACGTTAAGCAGGCCGATATGTCCGGCTATTTCCGGATCGTTCGCCCATACGTCCTCGGTGAGGCTTTGACGGAACAACCAGTCGTACCGCGCCTTCACCTCTTCCGTCATGCCGCCCCCCTCATCCTCCAGGACGAGCTTGTACGCCTCATCCAATGGCGTACCGGACAGCCGAAGCGCGGAAGGCCGGAGCTTATGCTTTTGGTAGCCGTGGATAAAAGCGTTTTCAATAAGGGGCTGTACGGTCAGCTTGATGCCTTGGACACGGGAGGCGCTGTCGGGATCGACATCGGTCACGATGCGCAGATCCGGGTAACGCTGGGTTTGGATATCCAGGTAGTTTAACGCATGCTCCCATTCGACCCGCAGCGGCACGACTTGCTCCGACTGGTTCAGGCTGTAGCGGAGAATGCGCGTCAATGCTTTGGACGTCCGGACGATCTCTGGAATATTGTGAACGATGCCGTGGGAATTGATGATTTCCAACGTGTTGTACAGGAAATGGGGATTGATCTGCGCCTGCATCGTGCGCAGCATCGATTCCTTTTGCTTGATCAGGAAGTCTTTCTCCTTGAGCTGGGCGACGTGCACCACCTCGACAAGACGTTCGATCTCCGTCACCATGTTGTTGAAGCTGCGGTTCAGGCTGCCGATCTCGTCGTTGCGGTCCTCCGGGGACCTCACCTGGAAATCGCCGTTTTCCGCCCGGTGCATATTGCGCTTCAAGGCGAGCAGCGCCCCGGAGATGCGGATGAAGTAGGAGCCGATCAAAAAAATAATGATGGCGAGCAGCAGCGTACCGATGAGCAGCGTCACGTTGCGAACGGCGTTCAAGCTGCCGATCGCTTCCTGCAGCGGGATGTCCACCGCGGCTATCCAGCCGGTGACGGCCATCGGCTGAAACACGACCAGCTGCTTGGAGGAGCCGCTGCCGCGCAGCAGGTAGTTGCCGCCTGCCTCAAGCTTCGCCGCTATGGACGACATAACCTCGGGGTCCGGTGCGTTCGAGCCCGGAGGCGAATAGACGATTCCGCCATTCCCGTTCATGACCCAAGACGTTCCGGACGTTCCGGGATGCAGGTTGCTCATCATATCGGCGAGCCGGCTCAGGCTTACGTCGATCATCAGTACCCCGGCTTCTTTATAAGTAAACTGGTTCAAGATCGGACGGATAACCGTGATCATCGGGATGCCGCCGTGCTCGTTCAGTTGGATGACCGTCTGGCTCTGCTGTCCGCTCGTCTGCCGCTCCCGCCTGTACCGTTCGTGCCGGGCTCGCAAATCGGCGTCCGTCCATCCGAGCGTGCTCGTGCTCTGCACGATCAGCCCTTTGTCGGACAAAATCGATACGCCGTATACGTCATGGATCGAGAACATCAGCGTCGGAATCAGTTCGGCCTGCAGCTGTCCGGCCAATTGGAACTGGCTGTAATAGTCGTTAGGCTCGGTTTGCAAATATTGCTGGATGACCGGGTGGGTCAAATAAGGCAGCGTGATGTATTCCATCTTGTCGAAATATTCGTCCGTATTGCGATTCACCTGCCGGAACAGCTCGAGCGTATAACGTACCGCGGTTTGTTCGATCGTGGACGTGGAGACGCCGTACCAGATCCAACCCAATGCGGGCATAGGCACGAACAGGAACACGATGATGAGCAGCAGCAGTTTTTTGCGGATCGAGATCCGCTTCAGCATCGTCATGAAGGTCGACTCCCCAACCGGCGCTTTCGCCGTCATTTGTGTTGAGCAGCATTATACAAGACCGGGCGGGAGTTGAAAAGGGCGATTGTAAGGCGCGTTGAATAGAGCGAGGAGTTTGAATAAGGCGGGACGGCAGCCGCCCTCCGCCATCTGCCGCTAACCATGAGCAAGCGCTCAATTTACCAAGCACAAAGAAAAACCGAGGCCATCGCAGCCTCGGCTTTTCATTTTGCTCACGCCTTCCGAGTCTTCGCTACGCGCTGACTCGCGTTTTGGCAAACGCGGCGCTGCCGACGACCCCGGCGTCGTCGTTCATCTCGGCGAGCTTGATGACGATCCGGTTGCGGTACATCGGCAGGATGAGCGGCATAAGCGTCTCCCGCATCGGGGCGAGCAGACGTTCTCCCGCGTTCGCGGCACCGCCGCCGATCACGATAACGTCGGGGCTCCATAGCGTGATCGCCCAGGCAAGCCCTTTGGCCAGGTGGCGCCCCACGAATTGCAGCACCTCTTTGGCCAAAGCGTCGCCCTCATCGTAAGCGCGCGAGATGTCAGCCGCCGTAATTTCATTGCGGCGTTCGCCGGGGAACCACTCCGCGAGAATACTAGACTCTCCGCGTTCCAGCTTCTCCCGCGCGATTCTGGCGATTCCCGTAGCCGAAGCGATCGTCTCGAGGCAGCCCCGCATCCCGCAGCCGCACAAGGCGCTCTCCCCGTCCAGCGGGACATGGCCCAGCTCGCCGGCCAGAAAGCCGCTGCCGTAATAGAGCTGGCCGTTATTGATCATGGCGGCCGCTATACCGGTGCCGAGCGTGATGCCCATGACGTGATCGTAGCCCCGTCCGGCTCCGGCGGCCGCTTCCCCGTACGTATACATGCGGACGTCGTTATCGATAAAGACGGGAATGCCGCCGAGCAAAGCGCCGAGCTTCTCGCTGACGGGCACGTTTTCCCATTTCAGATTGGCCGAAGAAAGCGATATTCCCCGCACCGGATCGATAAAGCCGGGATTGCCCATCCCGACCGCTCCCAGATCGGTCCTTGTCAATTGCTCCCGAGCCAGCAGCTCGTCGATCATCGAGGCGATCAGGTTCAGGACGTAGTCCGCCCCGTTGGCCGCTCCGGTCGGCTTCTTCGTCTTGCGAAGCAGATTCAGCCGCTCGTCCAGCAGCCCGCATACTATATTCGTTCCACCGATATCGACTCCGATAAAATGGGTAGTCATTGCCGCTCCTCCTACTTCGCCACGTATACGCGTATATCCCGCTTGCGCAATTCTTCCTGGAGCGGTCCCTCCAAGGGGGCGTCGGTAATGCAGGCATGGACGGAGGCGACCGGCGCGATGGAAAACAACGACACGCGGCCCACCTTCGACCGGTCGAAGACGACGAACGTCCGCTCGGCTCGCTGAATCAATATTTTGGCGATTTGCGCTTCCGATTCGGAATGGGTCGTCAGCCCTTGACCGAGCGCGAATCCGTCGATGCCGAGAAACATTTTGCCGATATTGAGACTCTCGACCACCTTCTCGGTCAGCGGACCGCACAGCTCATAGCTTTTGTGGCGAAGAATCCCTCCCGCCACGACGAGCTGGATGCCGTCGCTATCCGCAAGCTCCATCGCGATATTGAGCGCATTCGTCACGACCGTGATGCCGTTTCGCGCCTTCAGCTGCTTGGCGATCAAGTAAGTCGTCGTGCCGCCCGACAAACCAATAATATCGCCTTCCTCGACAAGCGACGCCGCCGTGAAGGCGATCCGCTCCTTCTCCACCCAAGACAGCGACGTCTTTTCCTCGAACGATACTTCCTTGGCCGTATGATACGCGTCGTAAATCGCGCCACCGATCGTCCTGATGACGGAATCGGTCTGCTCCAACATATCCAGATCGCGTCTGGCGGTCGCTTCCGAGCAATGCAGCGTATCGACGATGTCCTGAACGGATACGCGGCCTTTCTGCTTCAACATCCCGAGAATCGCCTGGCGGCGCTGATCGCCTTTGGAAAGAGACTGCTCCTGCATAAAAAGCTCACTCCATGGTCAACATTAAATTTGGCGCCCTATCGTTCCCATCCGGCCTTAAATTTTCACCACTTGGGTCAAATTGCGGGGATGATCGGGATCGACATTGTTTTTCAGCGCCGTGTAGAATCCGATGTACTGCAGCACGGGCAAATAGAGCACGCCGCGCGCTTCATCGCTAAGCTCCGCTCCGCCGACCTCGAACACCGCATCCGCGAATGCGGTATCGTCGCCTTTCGCCGCCGTTACGACAAGCACCGTAGCGCCGTAAGCCTTCATTTCTTCCGCGACCTTCAGCTCGTACGAGCGGGCCGTTTCCGACAACAGCAAGCAGACGAGGGTTCCCGGCTCCACGATCGATTTCGGTCCGTGGCGGAACTCCAGCGTACCGAAGCTTTCCGTCCAGACGTACGACATTTCCTTGATTTTCAGGCAAGCTTCCTGAGACAAGCCGTAGTAGGAGCCCATGCCCAGATAGATGAATTTGTTCAGCTCGCGCTCCCGAACGAACGTTTTCGCGAACGGATCGGCCGCCTTCACGACGGCCGCATCGGCTTCGACGACTTTTCCCGCCTCCGCCTGCAGTTCCGGCTTGCCCGATGCGACAGCAGAAGCCGCTTGCATCATGAAAGTCATGCTGCTTAACGATTTCGTCATGACCGTGCTTTTTTCCTTCCCGAGCGGAGAAATGAGACATTGGGTCATTTGCGCCATTTTGCTGTCTTCGTGGCACGTAATGCCGCAAGTCGTCCATCCCGGTACGCCTTTGACCGATTCCAGCGCCAAAATGACTTCCGTAGATTCGCCGGAGCGGGATACGCCCACCAGCAAGTAATTCCGTCCGGGTACCGCCGCGGCGTCGCGGAACAAGTAAATTTCCGAGGACGGATGCGCGCTGGCCGGACGCCCGACCCATTTCTTGAACGTGGCGGCCATCGTTTGCGCCTGATAATAGGACGAGCCCGAGCCGATAAAGATCACTTCGTCATAAGCGCTATTGCCGATATAACGGTCCACCCAATCCCGCTGGACGTTAAGCTGCGCGTGCGCGGCTGCCAATGCTTCCGCCTGGGCGGATATTTCCGGGTAAGTCAGTTGGCCGAATGCGTTTGCCATCATGAATCCACTCCTCTTTAATAGTTCGCTTCATGTCCGAACCGTCATCTTTGTCCATCTAATGGCGGCAGACTTTCTTGCTTTAGTATAAGCTTTAATTATGATCGTTTCAATCATTTATTTTGATTTTTCCAATCATTTTATCCTCGATCATTTCGAGACAATATTTTCACATCGCTATTGTTGTCCAAAATTTGAAAATTCACATGCAAAGTGAGAATCCGATGTGATATAATATCTTGGGAGTTTTTTGAAACATTGTTTTAAGAGATGCAACACTGGAAGCGTTTCATAAAAGATTTTCCATTCAGGAGGAGCGTATTTTATGGACAAGCAAGTGGACATCATCAAAGCGACTGCAACGGATGCGAACCTTAAAAGTTACGAAGAAGCCCGCAGCTCGTTCGATTGGACCGAAGTGGAGAAGGAATTCTCCTGGTATACGACAGGCAAGGTGAATATGGCTTACGAGGCGATCGACCGTCATGTCGAGGCCGGTCTCGGGGACAAAGTAGCCCTGTACTATAGCGATGCCACCCGGGACGAAGCCGTTACGTACGGTCAAATGAAAACCAATTCGGACAAATTCGGCAACGTGCTCCGCAAGCTGGGCGTAGCCAAAGGAGACCGCGTTTTCATTTTCATGCCGCGTTCCCCCGAGCTGTACTACTCCCTGCTCGGCTCGGTCAAGATCGGCGCCATCGTCGGCCCCCTGTTCGAAGCGTTCATGGAACAAGCGGTACGGGACCGTCTGGAAGACAGCCAAGCCGTCGCGATCGTAACGACGCCTGCGCTGCTGCCCCGCATACCGGTAGCCGATCTGCCTCATCTGAAGCACGTTATCCTCGTCACCGACGAATTCGAAGCCGCTCCGGGCCGCGTCGATTACAAGAACGAAATGGCGCAAGCATCCGAGCAATTGGATATCGAATGGGTAGACCGCGAGGACGGACTCATTTTGCATTATACGTCAGGCTCCACGGGTAAGCCGAAGGGCGTTGTTCACGTTCACAATGCAATGATACAGCACTATTACACGGGCAAAATCGTACTCGACCTGAAGAAGGACGACGTATACTGGTGTACGGCCGATCCGGGCTGGGTAACCGGTACGAGCTACGGCATTTTCGCTCCGTTCCTGAACGCGGCATCCAACGTCATTCGCGGCGGCCGTTTCAGCCCGCAAGATTGGTACAACACGATCCAGCGCCACAAAGTCACTGTCTGGTACAGCGCTCCTACCGCGTTCCGGATGCTGATGGGGGCCGGCGACGATACGGTCAACCAATTCGACCTGTCCAGCCTGCGTCATGTGCTTAGCGTCGGTGAACCGCTTAACCCGGAAGTCGTCCGTTGGGGACTGAAAGTGTACAACCAACGGATCCACGATACGTGGTGGATGACGGAGACGGGCGGCCAGCTCATCTGTAACTATCCGAGCATGGACATCCGTCCGGGCTCGATGGGCAAGCCGATTCCCGGAACGGACGCGGCGATCGTAGACGACAACGGCAACGTGCTCCCTCCGAACCGGATGGGCAATCTGGCGATCAAGACGCCGTGGCCGTCGATGATGCGCAAAATTTGGAACAACCCGTCCAAATACGAGGAATATTTCCGCCTGAAGGGCTGGTACGTATCCGGCGACTCCGCTTACATGGACGAAGACGGCTACTTCTGGTTCCAAGGCCGCGTAGACGACGTCATCAACACGTCGGGCGAGCGCGTCGGACCGTTCGAGGTCGAGAGCAAGCTGGTCGAGCATCCGGCCGTCGCCGAAGCGGGCGTTATCGGCAAGCCCGATCCGCTCCGCGGGGAAATCATCAAGGCGTTTATCTCGCTGCGTGCAGGCTTCGAGCCGAGCGAAGAGCTGAAGGCCGACATCGCCAAATTCGTCAAAATCGGATTGTCCGCGCATGCTTCGCCGCGCGAAATCGAGTTCAAGGACAAGCTGCCGAAAACGCGCAGCGGCAAAATCATGCGCCGCGTGCTGAAGGCATGGGAGCTTGGCCTGCCGACCGGCGATTTGTCGACGATCGAGGACTAATAACATGCATGGCGCTCCCGAGGACCGGACACGGTTCGCAGGGGCGCTTTTTTCTGTTCGACGGCTGGTGCAACATTCCAATCCTTCTTTTCGTCAAAGGTAACGATATAGCTCTTGCGCGAATGGGGGAATTTGGCAATGGGGACGATGAAAGGAAGAAGCATGCGGACATTTGGAAAAATAGCCGTGACGACCGGAATTGCCGCGATATGTCTGGGTGCGGTCGTAACTGCGGCCGGCTGCGGCATGGAGCGGCAACCGGGGATAAAGGGCCAATCCTCTACAGTTGCGGACATCGACGCCCGGCTCGTAAACGGTTATAACGCTTTCGGCTTCGACCTGTACCGGCAACTCGCCGCAGGACAACCGGCGACTGGCCAGAACATGTTTCTGTCGCCAACAAGCGTGGCGATCGCGATGTCCATGACGATGAACGGAGCGGTCGGGCCTACCCGCGAAGGGATGGCGCAAGCTCTTGGACTGAAGGAGATGACTCCGGACGCGGCGAACGAAGGCGTGCGCATCTTGCAAAATGTGCTCCGCACGGCCGATCCCGCGGTGCAGCTGTCCATCGCCAATTCGATCTGGGCGCGCAAGGAGCTCAAGTTCAATCCGGACTTTCTCGCCGCAAACAAAACGTATTACGGCGCCCAAGCGGAATCGTTGGACTTCGCCGACCGCAAAGCCGCCGCGACGATCAACAAATGGGTCAAGAAAGAAACGAAGGGCCGCATCGAATCCATTATAGACGACAACATCAACCCGCAATCGATCATGTTTCTGTTAAACGCGGTTTATTTCAAAGGAAACTGGACCGTATCGTTCGAGAAAAACGCTACGCGCGAAAGACCGTTTACCTTGTCGGACGGAACGAAGGTCAACCGATCGATGATGGCCCGCACCGGCGCGTTCGACTATGCCGACAGAGACGGCTATCAGGCGGTCCGTTTGCCGTACGGCAACGGCAATACCGGAATGGTCGTGCTGCTGCCCGACGAAGGAACGACGCTTTCCGCTCTCGCGGACCGGATCACGGATACGGAATGGCGGGACGCGACCGCCGCGCTGGGCAAACGGCAGGGCGAAGTAATCTTGCCCCGTTTCAAGATGGAATACGAAGCGTCGTTGAACGAGCAGTTGAAAGCGCTCGGCATGTCCATGGCGTTCGATCCGGATCAAGCCGACTTGAGCGGCATGCTCGCTCCGCCTCCCAACGCTTATATCGGAGACGTGAAGCATAAAACGTTCGTGCTGGTAGACGAAAAAGGAACGGAAGCGGCTGCCGTCACCAAGGTCGAGACGATGGCCACTTCCGCTCCCGCCCCTGCCGGCTTCCGGATGGAAATGAACCGTCCGTTCCTGATCGTCCTTCACGAACGTCAGACCGGGACGGTGCTGTTTATCGGATCGGTGTACGATCCGAAGCTTTAGGAAGCGTTTTTAGAAGGCGCTATCGCTCCGCAAAGAAAAGAAAAGCGTCCCCGGAACTTGAACTTTCTCCGGGAGCGCTTTTTCTTGTTCGGCATCATGATTTGCTGCAATCAGTGAAGATCGAGCAATGTGTTGCCCGCAGGGGCTATCAAAGTCGTACCCGTCTTCAATACGTTAGCGACGGTATCGTCCGAATAGCATTCGGAGAACAGCGCATTCGTCCCCGCCCCGACGTTCCAAATAAACGTGCGGCTTGTCGTTGGCGTGTCGTTCGTATTATAAAACATACAGCCGCGGAACAGCGAAGTCGGTTTGATCGTGCCGACTTCCTCGATGCGGACCGCATAATCGGACACGTCGATATTTTTTTCGAAGCGGCACGTGACTAATTCGGTCCTAATATCGCGATTTTCCACATTCCTTATGATGGAGATATGCTGAGTGCCGGTCAACTTGGCTTGAACCGATTCGAAGCGGATTCGTCCTTTCGTGCTTATTTGCACAACACCGGCAATCGAGCTGTTAGTCACATGGAGGTCGCCGGCAGCGGTTGACTGTCCGAGCGATTGCGCATTTCCGGTAAACCGCCAATTGTCGAACCTCGCTTCCTGAAAGTCTTTCCATACGACAATCTCGAGCAAGCAATTCCGGATCGAGTCGAGCGGCGTTCCTTGCAGCGCTTTCATAATTAGAGCCGTTTCGGCATCTTTCAAGGACGGTGCGACCGCCGCCAAACCAGGATGCCGTTATTAGAAGCCCGTATGCCTTGTAGGTACCCTCGGGAAAAAACAACCGTTTTGACAACGCTGCGGCGACGGTATCGGCCTGTTGGATCGCGGAGCTATCGTCCGCGATTCCGTCTCCTTTTGCCCCGAACCATTTCACATTCAAGTAATCGGTCTCTATAAGGCGCTTGAATCTTGCTCCTCCGATGTTGACGAGGATCGTGCCGGTGTTGTCGGGAGACGCGGACTCGAATTTCCGCCCCGTGTCCGCCCTCTCCTTGCCATGGCTTCCCGCCCGCTTACTTTGCCCCGCTGCGCGCCTTCACGTCGGCAATTCCTTTTTCGGCTTCCTCGATGGCGGTTCGGAATGCGGTGTTGATATCGATCTCGCCTTTGGCCATGAGCCCGATCTGCTTGACGTACGATTTCTCCACGGTGACGTCGTAAATCGACTTGTACGAGATAGGCGCGAACTTGTTATAGAACGCCGCTTGAAAATTTTTGCCTTTGAATTTCGTATCCTGGCCGAACGCTTTAATGATCGCTTCGTCCTTCAATACCGGCATCGTGCCTTTCTTGGACAGGTCGGTCTGATATTCGGCGGAAGTCAGAAACTTCATAACCTCGATCGCGGCATCCTTATTGCCCGCCATGGACGTAATGCTGAAGTAGGTCGGATACGCCTGCGAGCCCACACCCGGCAATTCCTTGAACGTCGGCAGCGAAACCATATCCCAGTTCAGCGGCGTAATTTCCTCCGCTACGGTAAACGGCATGGCGGACAGGAAGACGAACATGCCGAGCGTCTGGTCCTTCAGCAGCGCATCGCGATAAGGAAGCGCGTTCTTCAGCTCCGTAATCCGGTCTTTATAGCCTTGGTCTTGGGCCGGGTCGATCATCGTCGTCTGGTACAGCTTCCGCCACTTTTCGCTGTCGAGAACGGGCTTGCTCGTCTTCGAATCGACGTACGGCAGCGAGAACTGATTCATTCTCAGCATGTGAGTAGGCGATACGGAAAGTCCGAGGTATTGCTTGTCGCCGTCCTTGCGGTTCAGCTTCTTGGCCAGCTCCAGCGTTTCGTCCCACGTCATGCCGTCCTTCGGATAAGCGACTCCGAACTTGTCGAACACCGCTTTGTTGTAGAACAGGATCAGGTTCGTGTTATAGACGGGCAGGCCGTACATTTTGCCGCCGGATATGTCTCTCATCGCGTCGATCAGCGTCGGCTCGAATTTCGCCAGGTCAATGCCGGTTTTCTTTATCAAATCGGACATGTCGTACTGCATTTGGTACCCGAGCAAGCCATCCGAGAAATTGCCGATCGAGTCGTAATAAATATCGATTTTCGTTCCCGACGCGATCAGCTCCGGCAGCGTTGTGCCTTTCTCGCTGCGGATATATTTGATCGTATAGTTCGGGAACTGCTTGCGAATCGCGTTGCCGTACCGGTCGTTGAAGCTGTCCTGGGACTCTCCGCCCATCGTGAAGAAGGTAAGTTCGGCAGGCTCATTGGCCGCGCTCTTTTTCGTCGTATCCTTCGGCGTCTCTCCGGCGTTTTCGTTAGCGGTAGTACCGCTCTTGCCGCAGGCGCTTGCCGTCAAAGCCAATGCGAGTGCAAGGCTCAGCGTTACAGTAAGCTTTCGTTTTTGCAAAACAACCCCTCCTGATCTGTGAAAAAAAGATGTGCTTTCCGGACGAATCGGCGCGATCCGTCTTTTCGCTTCCTGGACTGCAGAACCGGAAATCGTTTTCATTTTTGTTTACTTGCGATCCTCTTGGAAATGCATAAGCGTCATCCAGACCGTCAAGCTCTTGGTTCTCACCTCCCGACAGTCGCCGACCATAGAAATCGATTTCTAACAATTGAAAGGTTAAGAATTCGTTTTCTCGAAACGGAGACGGCGTCGTTATTAGGATCAATATGCGTTTATGGGCTTATTATATTATACGTATTCTCTAATTGTAAACAAAAAGTTTATGGCGGGATCGAATTGGAAAAGGCCATGTTCGGCCGAGAACGTTTCGATGTATTGACGCTCGGACGTTCCAGTGTCGCGCCATGGCCGAGTTTGTGGTTAGACATAGACGGTCAGCTTTAGTCTGCGTCGTTGAGACGTCGAAGTCGCAGGGGCCGATGCGGCAAAGTCGCTGTGACGGGATCGGCGAAGTCTACGTGGCAGGGGCTGGCAAGGTCGCTGTGGCAGGGACCGGTAAAGTCTACGTGGCAGAG
>NZ_VDCQ01000084.1 GCF_006265175.1 Paenibacillus hemerocallicola
TCCACGCCACCCGATTCGACCGCCCAGTCGCACCAGGATAGCGCTGAAATCGGCACTATGCGCGATCCGAGCATACCGTTTTCGCGGAATAAGGTTGGTTTCAGCGCTATATTCTCCACGCCACCCGATTCGACCGCCCAGTCGCACCAGGATAGTGCTGAAATCGGCACTATGCGCGATCCGAGCATACTGTTTTCGCGGAATAAGGTTGGTTTCAGCGCTATAAGTAAGCGCTCCGCAATTTCGTACTGCCAGCACCGGGCGACCTCCACCTTCCCGTCCGTGCGCCGAATTTCGGCGACGGGAACGGTGTTGCAGCACGTTGAACTAACCTGACGCGCCTTCTTTCACCGGCACGCCTGGAAACGGGACGCAAAAGAGGCCGCCCGCTCCGGGCAGCCTCCATACAACTCTTATTGCTCGAGCACCGCTTCGAACCCGACCTCGAACATCCGGCTCCACGGCAAGTGGACATCCTCGATCCGGACACGGCCGGGACAGCCTTCCTGAACGTATTGCGCAAAAAACTGCTCGAGCTTCTCGCGAATGACGGCATATACTTCCGCCTGCACGTGAGTCAGCTCATAGTAGCTTGCCCCAAGCTTCGGCAGCTCGTTATGGATGACGTCCTTGCGGACGATCGCCTGATAGCCCCAATCCTCGATAAGACGGAAATAATAATAGGCGCGGCTCCGGTTCAACCGTTCCGCCGAATCGTCCCCGCGGCCGCGATAATACGACTCGATCACCGCATGGGAAACGACGGTTCCCATCGTATTGCCCGACGTATTCCAGGCCGCATACGCCGCGATTTCGTGCAACAGCCCGCTGGCGCTGACCAGCTTCATGAAAGGATGATCCGAGCCGTTGCTTACGGCGACGTCCGCGAGAGCGACCATGTGTCCTTCGCGAATGTAATGTCGGATCGCCTGTACGAACTCCTTCGTATTCACCTCCGAGAAATACGAACGGTGGCGCTGGCCGTATGGAGTCGAGCACTCGGCCATTTCCTTCTGGCCGACAGGCGGCGAGTTCGTCATCAGGATGAAGTCGGTGCCGCAGGAGTTGTCGTGCGAGACCGCGCCTGCCGCCGTCAAGTGATATTTGATGCTTTCCCCGAGCGACCTGTCCTCGTATTTCGGAACGACAAACGGCCCATGAACCGAGGAATAGCGGACGAACGCTTTCGGCGTATACTGCTTCGCTTCGCAAAACGCCCGGGCAAACAGCGTACAGCCGATTTCGTCGGCGCCCGGGTAGATCATGATTTTGTCGCCGAGGTCAAGCTCTTCCGCCAACAGCGACAGCTTTCTTTGCTCGAGCGGGCTGAAGCCGTATTTGGAGTTGTCGTCGAGCGGGATGATCAGAAAATCGATTACGCCGTCTCGGACAAGCTTCATCGTCTCCGCATTGACGTAAGCGTTCGTTTTGCGGCGGGTCAGGAAATCGTCCAGCACGCTCTGCGGGATGGTCGCCAATAACGATTCGAGACGGGCCGTCTCGTCCGCATCCAGCGCCTCCTGCTCGGCCTTGTCCTTCAGCCAGCCGTACGTGTACAGCTCGTTGCCGAAATCCGCATAATAATCCGGCTCTTCCTCCGAGCTGGAATAGGCGGGAACGCGAGTGATCAGGTTGAAGGCGTATATGCGCAATCGCGGATTCGATTGTTTCAGCCGGGCCAGAACTCCGAGACGCTCCTTGCACGCCGCTTCCGATGTATGATGAAGACGGGAAGGCACGATCCCTCCGTGAACGAGCATATCGATCGAGACGATCAGCGCGTCGGCTTCCGATGCGGCACCGACCAGCCAATCGCGGACCGCATCCGTGTCGGCAGGCGTCTTTTTGCGGCCCAGCAGTCCGATTTCCGGCACTTGCAGCTCAAGGTCGGTCATGGACGCCAAATACAACGGATAGCGATAATTGCAAGGTCTTTCATCTAGCGGGACATATACGATCTTGTGCATGGTTTCTCTCCCCGTGGCATGAAGTAATAGAGCTTATTTCCATTTTGTTTTATATACTTTGGAGAATAACTCCATTCTATCACGAACCCGGCCGTTTGGAAAAGCAAAATTCGGCAGGAAAGAGACACAACCTCTCCGGTAAAAAACGTCGTCAGCATAGTTCGCCTCCAGACGCGCATGCATGGCATGACCGACGGAGGCTCGGCGCCTTTGCCGACGACCGGCAGACCGCGAATCGATAAAATAACGGAACTGGCGTATCTTATTGACACGGTTACGCGTGTCGATGACAACATAACGGAAATCGGCTCCGCTATTCCACTGTTCATCCTCATTTTCGCCCCGAAAGCTCCAAAATAACGGAAATGTGTGCCGTTATATTCGGAGACGTATCCAAATATGGAACAATAACGGAAATCGGTTCCTCTATAGTCGGCAGCATATTGCTCCCGCCTCATCGACAGCCCTCCAGGTCGTATGCGGATTATGCGGATGCATTAAAAAGCCGTCCCCAATAAGGGACGGCTGCGCTTGATTTATTTTTTGTTTTGCGACAGCAGCATTTGCACCTGAATGTCCAGCTGCTTCTCCAGCGAGATGAGATCGCCCGCGGCGAACTGATCGATATCCAGCTTGTAGACGCGGTTGTTTTTGACGGCGGGGAGGTCCTTCCACAGCTCGCTATTCATGATGTCCGCGGCGCGCTTATCCCCTCCGTCAGCGGCATACACCGTAACGAACATATGATCCGCGGCATGCTGCGGCAGTACTTCGAGCGACATGTCCAGACCGGAGCCGCCTTTCTCGAATATATATTTCTTCAACGATTCCGGTGGCGAGTAGCCCAGACTCGCGTACAGATTGCGCGTCCCTCTCCCGAAGCTCTGGCTGACCGCCCAGAAGCTTTTCGCCCATATTTCGTAAACGCCTACGGTTTCGTCGGGCCCGATGACGCCGGCCAGCTTTTGCTTCGCTTCGGCCGCCTTCGCTTCGAACCGCTTGATCGCCGCTTCGGCCTCGGCCTTCTTTCCTACCATTTCGCCGAAATCTCGAAGCTCGTCCATGACATCCTTCTGCCCCCAAGGCACGACGATCGTTGGAGCGATCTTGGAAAACTGCTCGTAGTTTTTGTCCGATGGCCGTATGATCAAGTCCGGCTCCAGCAGCGCGATTTTCTCCAAGGCAACGGAATCGTCCCCGATATCCGCTATCCCTTCCGTCCTATCCTTCAGGAAATATTGCTTCAAGCTCGCGGAGCCCGCTCCGACCGGCTTCACGCCCAACGTCAGCAAATGACCGAGGTATTGCGTGGCGACGATCCGTTTCGGCTCGACCGGAATTTCGATGTCCCCTTTCACCGTTTTGTAAAGGCGGGTTTTGGGCTTGTCTGTCGTCCGGGCGGCCTCGGCCGCACCTTGCCCCGCGCTTTTCGCCCCCGATGCGGCATTCACGGCTTCGTCTTGCTTGCTCGCGCAAGCGGCGAGCATTACGGCCAACAACGCGGCGGCCAAACCGGCGAATAGGACTCGTTTCAAATATGGCATGTCTTCCCCTCCAGACAACATTGATAATCATTATCAATATAATCGTAACAACAGCCGGAGATTGCGTCTATTTCCGAATATAAGATTTGGCATGGACTATTGTATGATGGTCCGAAAGCTTGCCGATCAGCATTGCCGCCGCAGCAGCCGGGTCTGGACGGTCAGCTGCTTCTCGATGGATAGCGGGTCGTTCCAAACGAACGTGTCGAGATCAATATCGTATATTCGGTTATTGCGCACCGCGTCCAAGCCTCTCCACTGCTCGCTCTCCATCAACCGCTTCGCCTGCTTCTCGCCGCCATGCTCTTTCCAGACGCTGACAAACATATGATCCGCGGCATATTGCGGCAAACGATCGAACGGAATCTCCTTGCCCGGACCTTTCCCCAGCACGTGTTCGGCCAACGTCTGCGGAGGCGAGTAGCCAAGCGTCTTGTATAGATTTCTCGTTCCGCGGCCATAGCCGATATTGACCGCCCATATGCGGTCGCCCCATATTTCGTATACGGCGACGGATTCCCTTTTTCCTACGATCCCCGCCACCTCCCGGCGAGCCCGTTCCTCCTTCTCGCAAAATCCGGCGATCCAAGCCTCGGCTTCGTTCCGCCTGTCCAGCAGCTCGCCGATATACTCGAGCTCCCGCAGCGTATCAAGCCGCCCCCACGGTATCGCTATCGTCGTGGCGATTTGCGACAAATGCTCGTGCTGTTCGCGTATCGTCAAGATCAGGTCCGGTTCGAGTCCGGCGATTTTGGGTAATGATACCGGTATTCCTACATCCCGAATTCCCGATGTTATTGGGGACAGCGCAAAGGGCGACAGCTGCTTGGCCGTCGTTCCCGCCGGAGTTAGTCCCAACGCGAGAATATGTCCGAGGTACTGCAGGCATACGATCTTCTTCGGCTTCTTGATATAGGCGGTAGGCGACAAACCGACCATCTGTTTGAATTTGCGGCTCAAATAGAGACCGTCCGCATATCCGACCGTATGCGCAATTTGATTCAGCGTGCTTTTGGAGACGAGCAGCTGTTCCTTCGCTTTGGCGATGCGCACCCGTGCCAAATAGTCGGCGAACGTACAACCCGTCACTTTTCTGAACACGGACGAGAAATATTCCGGCGTGAGCCCGCACCTATGAGACAATAACTCGCGGTAATATCCTCCCGATAGTTGTCCCGGATGTAAGAGACGGCTTCGCGAATGCGCCGCTCCGAATCGTATTCGTCGCCATTGGACGGATTGCTCGCCAAATGATGCAGAACGTTCATGAATAAGGAGTCGGCCTGAAAGCTCATCCCCTCGTTCACGCCGGCATGCCGCCATGCTTTTACAAGTTGGGCAGCCGATGCGGATATCGTACGGGAAAATCGGGTTTCGATCTGCCCGGTTTCCTTATAATCGGACGTTTCCTTAACGAGCGTTTGCCGCCCGTCCGAGTCCTCCTCCGCCACCTTCCATATTTCGAAGGCGATGGCATGCCATTTCAGTCTGCTGCCGCAAACACGGTGAATTTCCAGACAAGCGCGCGGATTCAGGAATACGACGGAATCGGGATTCAGCTTGCAGGCCCTGCCTTCGATATACGCTTCCGCGCTTCCTGAAGCGACGACGATCAGCATGTACGAGGCGGACATTTCCTTGACCGGCAGCTCTTCGGGAACCGCTTCGCTGGATCCGGCTCTCATAAGCCGGTATACTTTAGAATGGATACGATCCACTATGGTTTTCTCCCCCGTCTGACGCGTTGCCGTCAATAAAAGCTTTACCCTTATTATATTGATAACCGTTCTCAGTATCAATCGCCGCGTATTCCGCTTGTTCGCGATGGGCATATTGCTGGATAGGACCGGAAAGGAGAATTTTGTCATGAGGCTATCACGATCTTTGTTCGCGCTGGCGCTGTCGGCAACGCTCCTATTGGGAGCCGCCGGTTGTGCCAAGGATACACGACAGCAAACAAACGAGCCTCCCTCCGATTCGAAAATCGAACGGGATCCGCTCTGGGTGAAAATAGAGGAAATGCCGCTCAAACAGAAGCTGGGGCAAATGATTATAGCCGGAGTGGAAGGGACGGACATCGACGAGCATACGAGAAGCCTGATCGTCGACGATCGCATCGGGGGATTTATTTTATACAAACCGAATATCGAATCGACCGAGCAAACGGTCGCCCTGCTGAACGGGCTGAAGGAAGCGAACCGCTCCAATCCCGTACCGCTGCTGCTTAGCGTAGACCAGGAGGGCGGCAGAGTGAACCGGCTGCCGTCATCGTTCGCCGCCATCCCGTCCAGCCGGGACATCGGGAAATCGGGCAGCGTTCAAAAGGCGCGCGCATTCGGCGAAGCGATCGGGGAACAGCTCCGCGCCTTCGGCTTCAACATGAATTTCGCTCCCGTACTCGACGTCGACAGCAATCCGGACAATCCGGTGATCGGCAGCCGTTCGTTCGGCTCGACCGCATCCGTCGCAAGCTCATTCGGCATCGAGGAGATGCTCGGCCTCCGGTCGAAAGGGGTCATCCCCGTCGTCAAGCATTTTCCCGGACATGGCGACACGTCCGTCGACTCCCACCTTGAATTGCCCGTCGTGGACAAGACGCCCGAGCAGCTGCGGAAATTGGAGCTCGTACCATTCTCCGAGGCGATTCGCTCGAAAGCGGATGCCGTCATGATCGCGCATATTTTACTGCCGAAAATCGACCCGGACTCTCCGTCCTCGATGTCGTCCAAGGTCATTACCGGCCTGCTGCGCGGCGAGCTGGGCTACGATGGAATCGTCATGACCGACGACATGACGATGGGAGCGATCGTGAAGCATATGGACGTGGGCTCCGCAGCCGTCCGATCCGTCAAGGCCGGAAGCGACATCATACTGGTAGCGCACGAATACGGGCAGGTGAAAAAGGCGATCGACTCGCTCGTACAAGCGGCCGAATCCGGCACGATTCCGAAGGAGCAAATCGATCGGAGCGTTTACCGGATTTTATCTCTAAAGGAACGCTATAGCTTGAAGGACACCCCGTCCGGTCCGGTGGACGTGGAGAAAATCAACTCCGCGTTGAAGGCGGCTGCGGGCAAGTGAGCAGCAGCTTGCCAGGGACGTTAAGGTTCAAATCGGCGCTATACTTGCCTCGGGGGCAGCTTTTCGAGCGGATAGTGCTCTTTTGAACCTTATTTCCATCTCGCGGTGTCACACCGGCCGCTGTTTGCCTCCATAAGAAAAAGCGGCAAGCCAACGCTCGCCGCTGTTATATGCTTATTGCCGATCATCACCGCTTATGGACGGTCAGCATGTATTGCTGCACCGTGCCCAACGCTTCCGTAAACCGGATCAGCTCCTCTTTCGTCATGTTGTCGAAACTTTGCAGCAATCCGTTTACGCCGGCCTCACTAATCCATTGCTCCAGCTCCAAGGTCAGTTCGCGCATTCCCGGTTCATTCATAGCCTTGTTCCTCCATTGTCGATGAATAGTAGCTGCGTGCAATACGGTACTCGTCATTAGCCTCCCTCATACTCTCGCAAACTGCGCTTCCAACGGCGGCGATCCGCCCGAAAAAAGAAAAACCGCCCAAAATCGGGCAGTGATCGCCAAAATAAACGGAAATCACCTCAATTTCGGCAACCCAGCCGCCTTAGGAAATCCATTAGGCCTGCAGCTTTGCGTCCCTACCTTTCGATAGGTTTGCCATTTGTCGATCTTAGTGAAAACTTGTCATATTCGAATCGATTTCATTATAGCATGACTACTTATAAAAAAGAACTACCTCCACCAAATTAAATAGGCATAAAGACCTATCCGATTCATTGCCGTCATATTCTGAAAAAAGCGTCGCGTCCGTCCACGATCGACCGGGAGGATACGAACAGGAACGTTTGCTTGATGCCGGCAAACTCCTGAACATATTCCGTCAGCGCCTCGTACGCCTGATAGTAAGGGAACAGCATGTAGGCGGAATCCGGTCCGTCCGCCTTCAGCAGCTCGGGCCTCAACGCCTTAAGCATGAGCCCTGACGGAATTTTCTTTCCTTGCATGACCCGCTCCTGCAGTCGGACCGTCAAATCGATCGCCCGGATCAGACGCGCGCGTTCCGGACAGGACAAATCCGCCTTCTGCAAAGCTTTCACCAAATCCCGTACCCTCTCGAGCATCGTCTCGTACGTACGGAACAAATGACCGGGCTCGAAGGAGTCCTTCCGGTTCAGCCAGCGATCTTCCCGGATCAGGCCGGATATTTCCTTGCCCGATTCCACATAGCTCCGAACCTCTTCGATTTGCATGCGCATTTGCGGCTTATATGGAGTCATTCGGCTGGACATCAGGTCGTACTGGACATAATAAAGCATCGTGCGGAGCATGCTTTCCGATTTCACCAGCAGCACTTCCTCCCGTTCCCGGTGAACCGGCTTGCGGATCAAATTGACTGCCGTTCCGACCAGCATGCCGATAATGACGAGCATCAGCTGATGATAGGCAGCGTTGCCGTGCAGCTCGTCGGACGTGCCGACCGTGTTCACGGCGACGATTACGGCGAGCGTCAACGATGCGGTTTTACGCAGACGGACGTGAATCGCCATGACGAGCAGCGACACGCCCGCGATGACGATGGAATAATCCCCGATAAATAGTGCGGCTCCGATACCGAGCAGAGCGGCGAAGAGAGCGCTGGCCAGATGGGATAGCGTATGCTTTAGCGACCGATACACGGAAGGCTGGACGGCGAGCATCGAGATGATGCCCGCGAAGTGATCCGGCTCCAATTTCAGCAGACGGGCGATCGAGATGCTGATCGCGATAGCAATGACGGTTTTGATAACACGAAGTCCGACCAACATAAAGAATCTCCACCTTTCCGTTTTATGTTATATATCATAACACAAGGAGGAGTGGAGATGCGTATTTTTTATGTTAATGTCATTTTATTTGACGTATACATAACACAAAACTCAAACTCTCTCGATACCGCGCCCCAATTGCCTTACGGCAAGAAAGCCGATTCCCCCGATACAGCATAGAACTGCCGCCAACCGGAACAACGTATCGAAGCCGGAATGGTCGATCAGCCAGCCGCCGAAATTGCTCGCGATCAAGATGGCCAAATTCGTATACACCATGCTGAACAAGGTCTGGGCCGTCGTCTTCCAGCCTTCCGGACATAAATCATTGGCGTATTGAACGCCCGCGGCGTAGAACAAGGCGAACGTTATTCCTTGCAGCGGTTGGGTAAGCAGAAGCACCCCCATAGGCGGGTCGAACGACACGATGCATAGGCGAAGCGCGGCGGCAAAAGCTGCCAGAGCCAGCATCCTCCGGTAACCGAACCGTTCGGAGAAGCGGGCGGCAAAAATAAAAAACGGCAGCTCGGACAGCGCCGACACGGCGGTCAGCCAGCCGATTTTCTCCGAAACGTTGCCGCCCGTCGTGCCGAGATAGACGGAGAAAAACACGCTGAAGCTTTGCGTGCCGCACGCGACAAGCAGAACGAGCAGCAAAAAAACGGAAAATTCCTTTTTCTTCAGCAGCTTGCCTACATCGCGCCACGAGGCGTTTCTTCTAACCCCGCCCTTCTCCAGCAGCATGGCGATTCCGACCACGATGACCATCATCGACATATAGACGACGAACATATGCTCGATGCCGATATGCGAATAAATAATGCCGATCGGCGAAACCGTCAGGGCGAATCCGATCGAGCCCCATACCCGGGCGGCCCCGTACGTTTGCCGGTGCTTTTGCGCATGTGCTACCGCAATGGCGTCGGACAGCGGAACCATCGGAGAATTGAAGATAGCCAGCACTACGGCCGTCGCGGCGTAAAAACCGAATCCTCCGCCCGTCGAATATCCGAAGGCGATGGCCGGAGTCATCAAGCCGCACAGCATGAGTACCGCTTTCTCGATGCCGTGTCTATCGCACAGCAGCCCCCATACCGGCTGAACGAAAAGGGCCACCAACGGTCCGATCGCATACAGCGCCCCGATTTGCTGGCTGGTCAAGCCCGCTTCCCTCAGCCAATAGCCGAGGAACGGCGAATAGGAGGCCGCGGCGGCAAAGAAGAAAAAATAGTAAACATGCGGCGCGTAAGGCTGCAATCGATTCATGCTGTTCAGCTCCCGTTCGGTGTCCAAAGGCCAAATCGTACCTGTCCCGCTTACGGTGTCTAAGATATCACGCTTGTTCGCGGCGCGTCAATCCGTACGGACGCGGCAAGCAAATGATGCGCCAAACGTTCTGTTCCGCGACGAAATATGCTATGCTTGAGTTTACAATACAAATATAATAAGGAACCGAATCCAATGAATCTATTGACCGCAGAACGACTCAGCAAAAGCTTCGGCATGAAAAAGCTGTTCGAGCAAGTATCCTTCAGCGTAAACGAAGGGGAGAAAATCGGACTGATCGGCATTAACGGCACCGGCAAATCGACGCTGCTGAAAGTGATAGCCGGAGCGGAGCAGCCCGACGAAGGGACGATTTCGATTCGCAACGGCATTTCGGTCGAATATTTGCCGCAAAATCCGCCGATGGACGACGATGCTACCGTATTGGGCCACATCTTCAGCGGGCGCTCCCCGCTTATGCAGCTGCTCCGCGACTATGAGCAGGCGATCGGACAGCTCGAGCGCGGAGAGGACAGCCCCGCGCTGCAGAAGCGGCTGCTCGAGCTGAGCGGACGGATGGATGCGGCCGACGCATGGCAAGTGGAGAACGAAGCGAAACGGATATTGGCAAAGCTCGGTATCGACGATTTCGAGGCCCGCATGGGAACGCTGTCCGGGGGCAAGCGCAAACGGGTCGCACTCGCCGGCGCGCTTATTCGCCCTGCGGATATTGTGATTTTGGACGAGCCGACGAACCATATCGATACCGATACCGTCGATTGGCTGGAGCAGCATTTATCCAAGTCCAAATCGGCGTTGCTCATGATTACGCATGACCGCTATTTCCTCGACCGGGTCGCCCAGCGCATCGTCGAGCTTGACGGCGGCAAGCTGTATGGCTACACGGGCAGCTACAGCGTTTACCTCGAGCAGAAGGCCGAAAGAATGGCGCAGCAGCAAGCGTCGGAGGACAAGCGCCAAAATTTGTTCCGCCGCGAGCTGGCTTGGATCCGGCGTGGAGCCAAGGCGCGCTCGACGAAGCAAAAGGCGCGGATCGAACGGTTCGAGAAGCTGCAGGATGCCGCGCCAGATGCGGCGGCGCAGGATATGGACATAGCGCTGTCGGGCGCAAGGCTCGGGAAAAAGGTGATCGAGCTGCACGACGTCTCCAAACGGTACGGAGAGCGCGAAATTATACGCTCCTTCAGCTATATCGTGCAGAGGGACGATCGGATCGGCATCGTCGGACCGAACGGAGCGGGCAAATCCACGCTGCTTAAGCTGATCGCGGGCTCGCTGACGCCGGACTCCGGACGGCTCGACATCGGCTCCACGGTCAAAATCGGCATGTTCTCGCAAGAAAACGAAGAGCTGAACGAATCGTTGCGGGTGATCGAATATATCCGCGAAGCGTCGGAGCAAGTACGCACGTCGGACGGCGAGCTGATCAGCGCCTCGCAAATGCTGGAGCGGTTCTTGTTCCCTCCGTCGGCGCAATGGACCCCGATCGCCAATTTGTCCGGAGGCGAGAAGCGGCGGCTGTTCTTGCTGCGCATCTTGATGGAAGGGCCGAACGTGCTGCTGCTGGACGAGCCGACGAACGATCTCGATATTCAAACGCTGACCGTTCTGGAGGATTATTTGGATCGGTTCCAGGGCGCGGTCCTCGTCGTCTCCCATGACCGCTACTTCCTGGACCGGACCGTCGATTCGCTGCTCGTCGCCGAAGGAAACGGCGAAATATCGCATCACGCCGGCAATTTCTCGGAATACCGGGAACGCCTGAAGGAGACGGAGGCGGCTTCGCTTTCCGTCAAGGAGAAGAAAGCGGCCGCCCCTTCCGCCGATTCGGCCTCCGATAATCGCTCCAGGGAGAAAGCGTTGAAATTCTCGTTCAAGGAACAGAAGGAATACGGGGAAATCGACGACCTGATCGCACGGGCGGAGCGTGACGTCCAGGAAATCGAGGAAGCGATCGCGAATGCCGGCACCGATTACGAAGCGCTCTCCAAGCTGACCTCCCGGCATCAGGAGCTCGAAGCGGCACTGGAAAGCTTGTTGGAGCGTTGGACGTACTTGACCGAGCTGGCCGAACGGATAGAGCGGCAGAAGAACGGATAAATCCCCTTGTACGGTTGGAGGGACGGCCATGGAGCAACCGGCTTTTTACAAACGCGGCTCTATCGGAACCTATAGTGAAGAATGGCACGATGTCGGCTTCCACCAGAACACGACGCTCGAAATCGAAATCGTCCTCGAAGGACGCGGCTTGTTCGAATGGCCGGAGCGCAAGGCGTTCATCGAGACCGGTCATGTCGTCATCATACCGCCGGGCATTTCGCACCGGTTCGCCGCCGTGACGAAGGTCCGGTTCGGAGTGCTTCACCTGCAAGGAATGCCGCCCGCACTCAGGGAGGTCGCCGACAAGCTTGCCCGCGGGTATGGGCAGCCGCGAATTTACGCCTTATCCCGTATCGACCGCGACCGCTTCGAGAAGCTGTTCCGGGAATGGCTGCGCGTGCTCGCTTCTCCTCTGAAGGAGCCGCAGCGGACTCATGCCGTATGGGCGGAGCTGCTGCTGCTCTACTTGTACGAGCATTCCCAGACGGACTTGCAGGCGATGACGATCACGAAGGCCGCCGACTTTCTCCGGGAAAACTTGCGCCAGAACGTTCAGGTGGCCGATCTGGCCGAGCTGACCGGACTTACGGTAGCCGGATTCCGTCGCACCTTCGAGAAAATGTACCGGCTCAGCCCGAAGCAGTACCAGCAGCAATGCCGGATGCAGGAAGCCAAATGGCTGCTCAGCGCGACCGACAAGGACATGAATGAAATCGCCGAGCAGGTCGGCTTTCATCGGCTCCATTCGTTCTCCCAATGGTTCAAATGCGCGGAGGGCACCTCCCCTTCCCTGTGGCGCAAACGCCAAAAAACGATGCACGACCTCGACGTCCAGTCGTAGCCGTCCGCATTCATCCGTTTCCATTCGAAGACACCCGGGCAGGGTGTCTTTTTGCGTAAATTCCCGTTCCATTTCGATAAATACTTTTCCGGACATTTCCACTATTGTTGTTCGTGTAGCGTAACGTTTCGCCAAAAAAATACGAAGCAAGCTTGGGAGGAATCCGCATGAACAAGGTGAAAATCGGATTTATCGGCGTCGGCGGCATGGCCGAGAATCACATCAAGAAGCTGCAAAAAATCGAGCAGGCGGAGCTTACGGCGATATACGATATTAACGCCGAGCGCGCCAAGCAGGTCGCGGATACGTATGGTGCGGAAGTGTTTGCGAGCGACCGGCAGATGATGGATTCGGGCAAGGTGGATGCACTGTTCGTCTGCACGCCCCCGTTTGCCAGGGGAACCGTCGAGGAGGAGGCCGCGGCCAAAGGCATCCATCTGCTGTCGGAAAAGCCGGTCGCGCTGGATAAAGAAACGGCAAGGCGCATCAGCCGCGCGATCGATCAAGCCGGAATTATCAATTCGTCCGGCTACTGCTTGCGATACTTGGAGACGGTGCAAAAGGCGAAGAGCTACCTGGAGGGGAAGAAGATCGACATGGTGCTCTCGTATCGGATCGGCGGCCTGCCTCCGATGAAATGGTGGGCCCAGCAGGATAAATCCGGCGGACAAGTGGTCGAGCAAGCGACGCATCAGGTCGATCTTCTCCGCTATTTGGCAGGCGAATTCGATACGGTCCAATCGTTGACCGCCCAACGCGGGATTCGGCAACTCGATCCGGACGCCACCATTTCGGACGTAGGGGTTACGTCGTTTACGTTGCGTTCCGGCGCGATCGGCTCGTTTGTCAATTCGTGCATCTCCCCTCATTTCGGACGAGGCGACGTAGAGCTGTTCGGACAAGATTTTTATTTGTCCATTAAAGGAAATTCGCTTACGATCCATGACGCCGGGCAGAAGCTGAACGAGAAATGCGAGACGGACTTCTATTTGGAGCAGGACCGCGCATTCGTGGAGGCGGTACGTACCGGCCGCCAAGACCTTGTGCTGGGGAGCTACGCCGAAGCGGTCGCGACGCTAGAAGCGACGCTTGCATTCAACGAAGCGGCGGAGAGCGGAAGTACGGCAACCGTCCGATAACGAATAACTACATATACCAGGGAGAGTGATAGCGCATGCTCAAAAGCGTCAACCAATGGTGCTTCCCGGCAGGCACGCCTTTGCAGGAGCTGTTCGAGGTGAGCCGCAAAGCGGGCTATGACGCCGTGGAATTGAATCTGTACGCGCCGGGCAACGTCGGTCTTACGACGGACACGACGCCGGGGGAAGCCGATGCGATCGCCAAGCTGGCGGCAGAATACGGATTGCAGCTGAAAAGCGTATCCACCGGCTTGCAGGGGAAGACGCCGATGTCTTCGCCGGATGCCGACGTTCGGGCGCAAGGAAGAGCCGTTGTCGTCAAGCAGCTGGAAATCGCAGAACGCATCGGAGCCGACTCGGTTTTGGTCGTGCCGGGTTTTGTCAATGCGGCTACCTCTTACGACGATTGCTACGAGCGCAGCCGGAACGAGCTGGAGAAGCTTATTCCGGAAGCGGAGAAGCGCGGCGTCAAAATCGCCGTAGAGAACGTGTGGAACAAGTTTCTGTTATCTCCGCTCGAAATGAAACGGTATGTCGATGATTTGAACTCGCCGAATCTGGGCGTCTATTTCGACGTAGGCAACATTATTTTGTACGGATTCCCGCAGCATTGGATCCGGATACTGGGCAGCCGCATTTTCAAAGTTCACGTCAAAGATTTCAAAGCGGCTGTCGGCAACGGCGGAGGCTTCGTCCCTCTGCTCGCCGGAGACGTGAACTGGCCGGAAGTGATTGCCGCTCTGCGGGAAGTCGGCTATGACGACACGCTGACGGCGGAAATCGGCATCTACTCGACGAATCCCCACCAAGCGGTATACGATACGGCGAATCAGTTGGAAGCGATTATCAATAGCGTTCCGCGAGACCGCTAATACACGAAAGACCGTCCCTTCCGCGAACGGAACAGGGGACGGTCTTTTTTCTGCGACATCAAGATCCGCATACATCCCGGAGGTCCCTTAATGAAGCTGGCGCAACGTGCTGCCGTTAATAGAGGAACTATATTCCGCTATGGTCTCGAATTCCGGTATACGGTTGAAAATAACGGAACCGACTTCCGTTATTTCGATCTGTCGGGGTGAAAATGAACTGGAACTGCGGAATAGCGGAACGGTTTTCCGTTACTTTGCCATCAATTCAAGTGCTCGGCTCCATAGCATACTTCAGTTCCGCTATTTGTTACAGGAACAACCCCGCTACGCCGCCTGCCACGGATCGCGACCTCGTTGATAAGCAGCCCCCCGCAATATCATGCCGACATAATTCCTCTCTTAAATGAATAAGACTTTCCCCTAGTACGGAGAAAGTCTGACGCTCTTTGCGATTTATATGCACGTTGTCGCTTAGCCCGTTATATACCAAACCAATGCAAAGCAGGAAGCGATTCCGGCCATAACATAGAAAAGCGTCAGCCGGATCGTATTGGCTCCCGTCTTTTTGTCATAATCCGGATTACCTTCTCTATTCGGCTTGGAATTCCCGATCATGACCGTTGCGACGGCGGCAAAACCGATCAATACGAGCAGCGCGATTACAACCATAGCGTTCATCGTTTCCGTCCCTCCGTTTCCGTTTCGGTCGATCATCCTAATTGTATCGCGGAAGGCAGCAAAGTAAAGCGCCGGAGATGAACTCTTTGTGAACCGGTCGTTTCTACTCCACGAAACTTCTTTAATAGGAAGTATATAGAAATATTAAGGTTTTATTAAGGTTCATTCTTTACAATCGGTAAAGGAGAGAAACTACGTCCATCAGGCATTGGCGACTATATGCAATCCATTCCCATTCCATTTCCTGTCGAACACTCGGCGCATACAACATTGGAGACTCTTACCGGCTACGTGTGGAAGCCCGGTCTGCGGATCAACAATTACACTATATATGGGGTACTAGAGAGAAAGGAGTGTATGGACCATCATGAATAGGCTTTATTTTTTCCGGAAACGAATTTCTTACCGGCTAACGAACAACCGCACCAAAAAAATTGCCGTCATAACCGCGCTATTGGCTATTTTCCCTTTATTGCTAGCATTCGGCGTCGAAACGATCGAGCGCGGCACGTTCGGCGATGCCGCCGATTGGATCGCGGCCAACCCGTCGCTGTTTGCGATGAACGCATTGATTTATTGCTTTGCCCTGTTGCTTCTATACGGCTTGATCGGCTCTTTGTTCCCGGCCGTAGGCTGCACAGCTCTGCTGCTGTTTCTTGCCGCCTTAATCAGTCATTACAAAACGAAAATGATCGGAGAGCCGTTCTTTCCGTGGGATATATTGTTGAAGAAGGAAGGCGCCAACATCATCCCGCTCGTGACGAACCAGACGGTACTTGTGCGCGTAAGCGTCGTAGCGGCGGTCGTCCTTTCGCTGTTCCTGCTGCGCCTGTTCCTTCCCCGCTTCCGTATGCCGGTCGTCAGCCGCATAGTAATGGTATTGTTGGCGGCGGCGGCTTTGCAAAACTTGGCGGAAAGAACTCCCGCGGCCCAACGGCTGTACGATCGCGCCGGGGTGAACGAGGTCGTATGGAATCAGAAGGATAACTACGGGTATAACGGATTCGGACTCGCTTTCACGCTGAACATCCAGAACTCGATCATATCGAAGCCGCCCGGCTATGGCGAGGCGTCCATCGCGACGGTCGCACAGCAAATATCCGATCGCAGGAACGCCTCTACCGTCACCCCGAAGGAAGATCAGCCGAACGTGATCTTTATTATGAACGAAGCTTTCTGGGACCCGACGCTGCTTCCCGACGTAACGTTTAGCGAAGACCCGATTCCTACCGTCCGCAGGCTCCAGGAGGAGTCGACCTCGGGATACTTGCTGTCGCCTCAATTCGGGGGCGGAACCAGCAACGTGGAGTTCGAGGTGCTGACGGGCAACTCGATGAGCTTTCTGCCCAGCGGCTCCATCCCGTACCAGCAATATATCCGGCAGCCGGTGCCGAGCCTCGCCAGCTACTTTCAAAATATCGGCTATAAAAGCATGGGCATCCATTCGTACGACGGCTGGTTCTGGAACCGGGACAGCGTCTATAAGTGGCTCGGCTTCGAAAGCTTCAAAAGCAAAGAGAAATTCGACGATCCCGAGTACAAAGGAACCTTCATCTCGGATAACGAAGTATCCCGCAGCATTATTAGCGCCGTCGAGGAATCGTCCCGGCCAATGTTTATTTACGCAGTCACGATGCAAAACCACGGATCGTACGATGATGGCCGTTATGAGGAAAATCCGATTCAAGTACAGGGCAATTTGACGGACGAAGCCAGAAACTTGCTGGAAACATACACGCATGGCGTTCGTGACGCGGATCAAAGTCTGCAAATGCTGATCGATCATTTCGAGCAGTCCGGCGAGCCGACGGTGATCGTTTTTTACGGCGATCATTTGCCGATGCTCGGTCTGGACTATGAAGTGTATAAGCAAGGCGGCTTTATCGGAACCCAGGCCTGGTCCCTCGAGGAGCAGAAGAAGATGCACAGCGTACCGTTCGTCATGTGGTCCAACTTCGAGCTTCCGCAGGATGAAGTGCCTACGATGAGCAACTCGTTCCTTGGCGCATACGTGTTGGATAAGCTCGAGATGGAGCTGCCCGCCAACTTCGAATTCAATCTGGACTTGTTCAAGCAATACCCCGGGCTGCTGACCGGCCTGATCGTCGATGCGGATCAAAACTTATACAATACCGTGCCGGATTCGGCCAAGTCGGTCATCGACCCATACAGAGAGCTGCAGTACGACATTTTGTTCGGAGTCCGCTATTTGGCTCAATACCTCGATGCCGATTATTTGTCGGGGTCCGCGCTGGCGGATTACAATATGGAATTCGACGCCCCTACAGCCGTAGCGGCGCCTGCCGAAGAAGAAGAGGAGTCCATCTGATCGAAATGCCCCGATTACAATGCCGGCCCTTCTCGGGTCGGCATTGTTCATTATAGCAGGAATACCCCGTTGTGTTTCGGGTCCGGAACATACTATAATAAGACGATATTACATGAAAAAGGTGCAAAATGAGCATACTAACCGTAAAAAACTTAAGCCACGGCTTTGGCGACCGCGCCATATTCAACGACGTCTCGTTTCGGCTGCTTAAAGGCGAGCATATCGGCCTGATCGGCGCGAACGGCGAAGGCAAATCGACCTTCATGAACATTATTACCGGCAAGCTCCAACCGGATCAAGGCAAGGTCGAATGGGCCAAAAGGGTCCGCGTCGGTTATTTGGACCAGCATTCGGCGCTGCAAAAAGGGATGACGATCCGCGACGTATTGAAAACCGCATTCGCCTATTTGTTCGAATTGGAAGCGGAAATGAACGGCATGTACGAGAAGATGGGCGAAGCTACGCCCGAGCAGCTGGAGAAAATGCTCGAGGATGTCGGCACGATTCAAGATACGCTGACCAATCACGATTTCTATATGATCGATGCCAAGGTCGAGGAAATCGCCCGCGGACTGGGGCTGGAAGATATAGGTCTCGACCGGGACGTTCACGATCTGAGCGGAGGTCAGCGGACAAAGGTGCTGCTGGCGAAGCTGCTGCTGGAGAAACCGGACATCCTGCTGCTGGACGAGCCTACCAACTATTTGGACGAGCAGCATATCGAATGGCTGAAGCGGTATTTGAACGAATACGAGAACGCCTTTATACTCATTTCCCACGATATTCCGTTCCTGAACAGCGTCATCAACCTGATCTACCATATGGAGAATCAGGAGCTGAACCGGTATGTCGGCGATTACAGCGTCTTCGAGCAGCAGCACGAGGCCAAGAAGATGCAGCTGGAGTCCGCCTTTAAAAAGCAGCAGCAGGAAATCGCCGACCTGAAAGACTTCGTCGCCCGCAACAAAGCCCGGGTATCCACCCGCAACATGGCGATGTCGCGCCAGAAGAAGCTGGACAAGATGGACGTCATCGAGCTGGCCAAAGAAAAGCCGAAGCCGGAATTCCGCTTCAAAGATGCGAGAGCGTCCGGAAAGCTTGTCGTCGAAACGAAGCAATTGGTCATCGGCTACGACGAACCGCTGTCTCGCCCGCTCGATCTGAGGGTGGAGCGCGGGCAGAAGATCGCGCTCGTCGGAGCGAACGGCATCGGCAAAACGACGTTGCTGCGCAGCATTCTTGGCGAGATCAAGCAGTTGGACGGTACCGTAGAGCGTGGCGAGCATTTGTACATCGGCTACTTCGAGCAGGAAATGAAAGGCTCGAGCGGCAATACGTGCATCGACGAAGTGTGGAACGAGTTCCCCTCGATGTCGCAATTCGAGGTCCGTGGCGCTCTAGCCAAATGCGGACTGACGACCAAACATATCGAGAGCCGCATCGAAGTATTGAGCGGCGGCGAGAAGGCCAAGGTGAGATTGTGCAAGCTGATCAACAAAGAAACGAACCTGCTCGTATTGGACGAGCCGACGAACCACCTGGATGTAGAAGCCAAGGATGAATTGAAGCGCGCCCTGCAGGCGTTCAAAGGAACGATATTGCTTATTTCCCACGAACCTGAATTTTACCGGGAAGTGGCTACCGAAGTATGGAATTGCGAATCTTGGACGACCAAGCTGCTGTAAAGCCATATGTAAATCGAAAGCCCCGCATCTCGACGGATACGGGGCTTTTTCTATAGGTTCGTTCCTGCTACGCTTTCACCATACCGCCGTCCATGTTGATCTGGAACAGCATGCTGAACAAGATCATCATGATGCTGACCGTCAAGGTCATCCCCCATTTTTTGCGGAGCTGCTCCCTGCCCCTGTACAGCCTCGTTTTTACCGTCGTGACGGGAAGCCCGAGCGTCTCGCTGATTTCTTCGAGAGTAAGCTCGTTCAAATAATACAACATCACGATCGTCTTGTATTTGTCCGACAGCTTGTCGATCACTTTGCGCAGCTGATCCTGAAACTCGTTCAGCAGCACCCGGTTCTCGGGGCCGATTTCGTCGCTGGTCAGCTTGTCGTAAAAGGTCCGTTCTTTCTCGTCGCCCAGACCGGAATCGAGCGACCGGACGTCCTTCTTTTTGCGCAGCAGGTCGATGCACAGATTTTTGCCGATCCGGTATATCCAGGTCGAGAACTTCTGCGTGTCGTCATACTGGTTCAAATTCAAATAAACCCGCATGAACGTCTCCTGTACGATATCCTCGGAATCGTGCTGATTGTTCAGCATCCGGTACGCGAGACGGTGAAGCTTATCCCGATACAAATGAATCAGTTCCATAAAAGCAGCGGAATCGCCGGTGCGAGACAGCTGAACGAGCGTACCCTCCGTAGCATTCATGACGCTTCCTCCCCAAATCGAAAGCTTCCCTATGCATCCAGTATAACACAATCTGCGGGAATTTCTTAATTTCGAAAGTTTTTCTCCGTTCGGATCGGATTTTCATGAAACTATGGAATGAAACACTGCTATCAAGCGAATTTCGTCCCATTGCGTTGATATTCAACTCAAAATTCGGTTCAAAAAAAATTACAAATCCATCGTTAGCTGCTCGCAGGCCGGAGCGCTTCTTCCGTCCGCGCGACTGACTCGACCGTCAGATTCGATCTGCAGCAGCCGCAGCTGCTTTAACCGAACGGACAAGGCGGAGATCGATACCTTCAAGCAATCGGCCAGTCCGTATATGTGAGGGAGCTGAATCGCTCCCAGCATATTCAATTGCTTGACCGCCCGCACCATCATCGGACGGGGCATGAGCAAGCATCCGGCGAACAGGTCCGCCTGAATTTCTTCCGCCGGCTTATGAGACGTGCTCCGGCAATAGTATGTATCCGCGTCGCTGCTATTCTCGGGGGCCGAATCGCTCCGCATGTAACCTGGGCCATATTCGCTGCCGCTTCTTAAATAAGACTGGCCGGGGGCGTGCAGCACCCAATGACCGAGCTCGTGCGCCAAAGTAAAGTGATAGGTGCCGATTTTCTTGTCAAACAAATCGCGGTGCGTCTCGTTTAATATAATCTGCTTTCTGTCGGGAATAATCGCGGCCATGACCATACCCTCGGCATCCAACCGATCTATCGCTTCCCAGCAAATTTGCAAATCATAGTGAAACTCCACGATTTCCTCTATAGGGACGGAACGCACCTGCTTATCGTCGGGGTCGAACCCGTAATCGGACAAAATTTGCCCGGTAATCGACTCCATTCGTCCGATCGGGATGTAGCTGAAGCTGGAACGGCTCATTCCGTCTCATCCTCTTCTTTCCCGTGCAAAATCTTCTTGATCTCCACCCATTGCGCCGGAGAAAGCTCCGATGCTTTCCTCAGAAAAATCGGCACATCGCTGTTTTCCGTAATCAGCTTCTGGAACGTAGTCGGTACTTTCTTCGCCGCCAATACGAGCTCTTCCGGCTCCACATGAAGCACTTCGGCCATCCGGATAATTTTATCCTCTGCGGGCGGGTCCATCGTACCGCTCTCGATTTTGCTAATGTAAGTAAAATCGATGCCGACAAGCGCGGCCAACTGCCTTTGGGTCACTTTGTTCTGTTTGCGCAAGTTGCGAAGCAGCTCGCCAAAACCGCTCATGGCCTTATCTCCCTTCCTTTACGATCAGTATGCCCGGCGTTGAACTTATTGTCAACATCGGGCATGCCGTTTTTTATGCCGAGACATACCGGCCTAGTCGGCTCCGCACCCTGCTATCGCCCATGACCTGCATCATTTCATACAAATCGGGAGTTTGCAGCCTGCCCGTCAGTACGGCCCTGACTACCGCCGCCACATCGCCCACATGCCCGGCGTAAGCGGACGGATTTTTCTTGTATTGTTTCATCTCCCGGGCAAAGCCGTGCGTTTCGGCAATGTTCTTGACTTTACCGAACCATGTGTCCTTGTCGTCCCCGAGATCGAGTACCCGGATAAAGTCGCGAACGATTTCTTTCGCTTTCGAATCGGTCACTGCCGCAGGAAGAGGAAGGATTGGAGCTTCCATCTCGAACCACTCGTCATAATAAAAGGCGACCGCCTGCTTCACGTCCGACCATTTGGCTAAATCTTTCCGCGGCTTCTCCGGCGTTCTTCCTACGCCAAGTATGTTTACGGAGTAGGATTTGTCGCCATCCAGCCAACGGAATAATTCCGCATCGCAGGCTCTGGCCCACTCCGCTGCCGACGCATAGACTTCTTCGGCGCTAAATCGAGAGATTACGTCTTTGCTGACGTCGTTAAGCTTGTTCAAGTCGAACAACGCTCCGCTGACGTTCATTTTGTCCGTGCCGATACGAAACTCCGTATACGGCTCCGACGGATTGCCCAACCGCCACTCCTCGTAATCGGAGTTGATCAAGGTCATGAAATATTCTGTGACGGCCAAGCTCGGGTATCCTTGATTCCGGTAATAGTTTGCCGTTGCGTCCCGGTCCTTCCGCTTGCTGAACTTGCGCTTCGAAGCTCCGTCCATCTTCATGAGCGGGGCCAGATGACCGTATTCGGGTGCCCGAAATCCGAGTATGCGAAACAATTGCAAATGGATCGGTACGGACGAAATCCATTCGTCTCCTCGAAACACATGCGTCGTCCCCATCAAATGATCATCGACCGCATGGGCGAAATGATAGGTCGGGACGCCATCCGATTTCAGCAAGACGATATCCTGGTCGTTCTCCGGCAGCTCGGTCTCTCCTTTGATCATATCGACGTATCGGATCCGGTTGTCGGCCGAACCCGGAGATTTTAGTCTGACGACGAACGGCTTTGCGTCGGTCAGCTGTTCCCGGACTTCATCGATCGTCATGTTTCTGTGAACGGCCCATTTGCCGTAGTAGCCGGTATTTTCTTTTGCCGCTTGCTGTCGATCCCTGATCTCGTTCAGCTGGTCTTCCGTGCAGAAGCAAGGATACGCCAAATCCTGCTCCAGCAAACGTTTGATCCACGCTTGATAAATCCCGACTCTGGAGCTCTGCCGGTATGGTCCGTATCTCCCGGTCTCCTCCCCTTCGGAGGTCGGCCCTTCATCGATGCGGATTCCGAACCGTTCCAACGATTCGATCATATCCTCGACGCTTCCCTGCACCTCGCGTTTTTTGTCCGTATCCTCGATGCGCACATAGAACAGTCCGCCGCTCTGACGCGCCATTCTTTCGGAAATCATCGAGGCGTACAGACCGCCAATGGTCAGAAAGCCGGTCGGGCTTGGGGCGAATCTCGTCACTTTCGCTCCCGGCTTCAAGGCTCTCGGCGGATATTGTTCGGCAATCGTTTCCGGGAGCAGCGCGACGTCGGGAAAAAGCAAATCGGCTAGCTCGGCCCACGTTGTCATGCTTCTTCATCCTTTCCATACCGGATATGGGTATGCAAAAAAGCCTTTCATCCCGTCAAGGACGAAAGGCTGTGCTTCCGCGGTACCACCTGAATTGGTCATAACGACCCTCTTATGCAGCGATTCATGCAGCATGCTCATGCTCATGCTCAAGCCCATGATCGCACCCTTCTGTAACGGGAAGTCCCGCCGAACGTACTCCCAACTTTTCCGTCCGATACTCGTAGGCTTCTTTCATCAATGCCGACTATCCGCTCCCACCCCCGCGGACTCTCTGCGAGTCGGTTCGTTGACTACTGTTCCTCTTCATTGCATTTCGCTATCTGTAAATTAGATAACAAATTATCATGTTTTGTCGTAAGAGTCAAGAACAGAGTATCACCGACCAAATCGCGACGTTACTGTTCGACGAATCCGAGATGCTGACCGAGTTCGGAGCTTGGCGGAACAAATAGTTCCTCTATTTTTCAATACCAAGCCGAAATGAAGCGAAACGGAAGGATTAGTTCCTTTATCCGCTAGAAAAGGGTATTTTTCCGGGGCAATTCTTGAAATAGCGGAACTTAAAGTTCCGTACACCCCCATATTCGACCTCTCGGCAAACGATAGCGGAAATAATCGTTCCGTGACCGAAATATAGCGGAAGCTAGTCTTCCGTTAATCCATCGACAGTCCAGGCTCGGCAACATACATGCTTTCCTCCCTTTTTCGGCTCAATCTCTCTGCTGTTCGTAGACGATATTGCGAATGCGCTCCTCGCTTAAATGGTACAGCTCCGCCAGCTCGGCGAGCGGGATCCCGCCTGTGTGCAGCTCGAATATTTTCTCGTTCCGCGGCTTCATCTCCCTCGTCTGCCCGTGGAAGCCCCCCCCTACCCTCTCTTCCCGAAGCTCCCTTATGTTTATCCCGTCTTCCATCGTATTCCCTCCTTGTATCGTCGGTAGCTTCAGTATGCATGAAAAGCAACATTTGGAAAATACCGAGAATTTGTTGCATCGTTTTAATGGAAATCCGTTCTTGCATCATAAATTTCGCAACTAATGTACTCGTAATCCAATTGACAGCGATTGCAAAGTGGATGTAGAATAAAATTGGAATTACATTTACATCAGATTGGAAACTAAACGATTGGAGGCGCTTCGATAAAGCTTTGCTTAACAGGCATTCATGTACTTTGCTCGGGGGGTCAGCATTCAAAAGTTCCCTGCACATCATTCTCAACTACACGGGAGGTTTCTACTATGCGCAAGAAAGGATTGACCCTGCTGCCGTTGATGCTCACGACGGCCTTGATTTTCACGGCTTGCGGGAAAAGCGGTACGACATCGGATACGGCGGCAAACTCCCCGGAGACGGCTGCCAAAAAGGAGCCGGTCACGCTGAAGTTTTTTCTCGCTTCCAAATCCTCGATGACGACGGACGAGTTAAAAGCAATGTACGAAGCACCGATTCAAAGGAAGTATCCCCACATCTCGCTGGAATTCATCAACAATGACAAAGGGATCGATGCTTTTATGGCGACGGGTACGAAGGTCGACTTCATATTCGGGTCCTTCCAGGTTCTCAGCAACCTCAAGTCGTACGACCTGTTCGGCGACATGTCGGACCTCGTGAAGAAGCACAAATACGATACGGGCCGGTTCGAGCCGACCTATCTGGAAGCGATAACAGGCATGAGCGACGGCAAGCTGTCTGGCTTTCCGTTCTACGATCTCCGGCTTGCCTTGTATTACAACAAAGACTTGTTCGACCGGTTCGGCGTACCGTATCCGAAGGACGGCATGACTTGGGAGCAGCTTCTCGATACGGCAAAACGATTGACACGCGAGGACGGGGGCGTGTTATACCGGGGGTTCGCCGGCGGTCCGTCCAATTTCGTGGCCGTAAATCAGTTCTCGCTTGGCCTTGTCGATCCGAAAACAAATCAGGCCGCGCTGCAGAAAGATCAATGGAAATCGTTCCTGGACGCGCTCGTCCCGCTATACCAAATGCCCGGCTATAGTCCGACCAAAAAGCTGCTCGCGGTAAACGATCAGTCGAACTTGTTCTTTAACGAGAAAACGGCCGCCATGCTCGTCGCATTCAGCAACGGCGCTCCGCTCGCGAACAAGAGCAATCTGAATTGGGACCTGGTCAGCCTTCCGGAGATGAAAGGTCTTCCGGGAGTCGGCTCACAGCCGTATCCGGTCTATTTGACTTTATCGTCCAACAGCGAGCACCGCGACGACACATTTCTGGCGATCACTCAGCTTGTGTCCGACGAAGTGCAGATGGAGCGCAGTGCCGATATGGCCCACCTCACTCCGTTAAAGAACGCAGAAGTAAAAGCCGCATACGGCAAAAACGTGAGCGACTGGAAAGGAAAAAACATCGCCGGAGTCGTAAACCAGAAGACGGCGTCCCCTATGCCGTACAGCCCTTATAACATTACCGGCCAGACCGAAATGACGAATGCGATGCTCGCGGTCATCGTCGGCGAGAAGGATGCGAATACGGCTCTCCGGGAAGCCGAAGAGCAGACGAACAAGAAGATTCAAGCCGCAGCCGGGAAGTAATCGTATTATTACCAATCCAATTCGAGAGAATGGCGGTGTTTTGAAATGTCCAAGGAATCGATGAGCAGAAGGCAATTGTTGACGGTGTTGGGCGCGGCGGGCATAGGAGCGGTCGGGGCCACGGTCGCTGCGACGGCCACGGCCGGGATTGTGTCGGGAGCGCCTTTTCCGGGCAACTCGGTGAACCGGAGCGTCTACGGAGGGAATGGCGGGGAGCCGTGCGAGACGCAGATTTGTTCGTTAAGCAGCGTGCTGGACCTGGTCGGCCTGGAAGGCGACCAGAACGGCTCGATCGTCAATTTGCTCGGCTATCGCCCCGGAACCGGCCTGGGGGGCGGTTTGTTTTATTGGGACTCCGGCCGGCCGAGGTCTTCCCATAACGGAGGAACGATTATCAGCCCTACGGTTCCTCTGCTGCCGGACTTCTCGAATTTGAGCGGTTACTTGAACGGCACCGGCGATACGGCTCCGAGCGTGAGCGGATGCTGGATTCGTCCGGCGCAATCGGAAATCCCGCTGGAGCAGTTCGGCATCGATCCTACTGGGCAAACCGACTCCTACGACGTCATCATGAAAGCGGCTGCCTATGCCGCCACTCTCAACGGCAATCCGCCCGGGCAATCGTACCAGACGAATGTCGGAGCGACGCTCGTATTCCCGCGGGGAAGCATCCGGATCGATCGCGAGATCGTATTCACCGGATGGGGCATCCATCTTCGCGGCCATCGGCAAATGACGAGAATTTGCAACGGCGGCACCTTTACCGGCGAAGCTTACTTCCGCTTCTACAATCCCGCGACTTTTCTGAGCGACGTTTCGTGCCAGGATATGGCGTTCGACGGATGCGGGCTGGCCGTGAAGGGAGTCGTCTTCCAACGGTGCCGCAATCCCGCTATTGCCAGCGGCTTAAGCGGCCAATATATGGGCGCCGCCCTCGTCAAAACGCTGCAATGCGACATGTGGCTGATCGACGACGTCTTCTTCATCCCGCTCGTACCGGGATCTTCGGCCAACGGGATCGAGATCATCGACGGCAACGAAGGCGTCCTATCCCGCGCGAAGCTGTTCGGCTGGAACGACAAGAACGGTACGGAGAAGACGAACGGCTCGGCCGTATATATTGAAGACAACGAGGAAGTGAAGCTGTTCGCCGTGGAGATCGCCTTCTTCGGAAGATACGGCCTCGAGGCCAAGGGTACGTTCGCGTTGAAATCGTACGATTTGCAGGCGGAGAGCTGCGGCTTGGGAGGCGTTCTGCTAACTTCAAGCGCTGCCCGACGGGCGATTTATTGCGCCTTGTCCGGCACGAATCTTGACGGAGTGGGCAATCAGAAGAAGATGTATATCGACGACGCTCTGGGCTGCAGAGTTATCGATCATACGGCGGGATCGATCGAGCTGACCGCGCTATCGGAGAAATGCGTAGTAGACATTTCTGCCGGCGGAAGAGGTGCGGCGGTTACGAATTCCGGTTCGAACAACGTGGTCCTGTCCGACTTTTTCGGCCAGTTGAAAGTAACGGGAGGCGTCCGAATCGCCGGCACGACGGGCAAAGTGACAGCGGAAGGCACCTTATCGCTGGAAGCGGCGACATCGATTGTTCCGAAGAAATACATGACGTTTCAGTCGGGGTGGTCCACGCTGGATGCCGGCGGTCTCCGCCTCGGCGCATACAGGCTTTGGGTCGACAGCTCGGGTCGGCTGCGCATGAAGAACGGCGATCCGGCAAGCGACACGGACGGCGACATCGTAGGCGCGCAGAGCTAGCGAGTCTGTGCCCGGTTCCTGACTCGACAGTTGTGCGGGGCTCCTGCACGGTCTTGTTCCCTTGCGCGCTCGTTCCAGCTGTCAGCTTGCCATGCTCGGTCGTTGCGCTGCACAGCCGCTGTACCCGAACGGTCAAGGCGTGGTGCACCTCGGTGTGTCTGTACGGCCGGTCATAGCTCGTATGCTGCACCGTCGCAATCGCTCCGCTCAATTTGCGTATCTTATTCAGAATCAAGTTGTACGGTGTCCGTTAAGCCGAACACCCGCCTCTCTATACCTCGGCAGTAACAATTGGGTTCACCATTGCCGCACCAGCCCTATCGACATAGTTCACTGCAAAAAAACCGTTCCCCTTGACGGAATCCGCGCGCTACAGCTGCCGGATTCCGCTCGGGATGAACGGTTTTTCTTTCTTATTTACGATCGGATGAGGTCCGGACATGGGCGCCCAGGTTCTCGCGGATTTCCCGCAGCAGCGTCTCCCCGTCGATCACGCGGGACCAGTATTGCTTCAGCATTTTCCAGAGGACGACGAAGCCGGTGCTGGTCAGATTCAAATCCTGATGGCCCCGCATCGTCGGCAAAATGTCGCGGAACAGATCGAAGCGGGACGGCCGGTTCAGCCCGTCCTTGACCGGCATTTCCGCGGCGGACTTCAGGGCGGGAATGCTGAGCGTCTCGCTGCGGATCAGCTGCTGCCCTTCCTCGGACGATAAAAAATCGACAAGAACGCGAGCCGCTTCTTTTTTCTCCGAGCTTTTCCGGATGCAGGCCCCGATCGAGATTGTCAATGTCCTCGGTTCGTATAAATACGGCAGCGTGGAGATGTCATAGGCGACGTCGGAGTGCTTCAGCTCGTTCAAGCTCGTATAGCTAGTCAAAATCATCGATACTTTGCCGGCCATAAACAAATGCATCACATCATCGTTGCTCTCCGACAAAATTTTCGGGAACACATCCGGGTCGTGTATGATCCGCTCGTACAGCCGAATGCTGTCGTAAAGCGGAGTTCCGGCAATATCGCATTGACCGTCCGCATTCCGCTCGAACCTCATTCCGCTTTGCAGCAGAAAGACCGGCCAACGGTTGTAAGACATTTCGTAGAAAACGAAGCCGTAATGGCCGCGCCGCTCGGTCAGTCTGCGGGCATTATCCGAGCAATCCTCCCAGCTCCAGCTGCTGTCGGGCTCGGACAGGCCGGCCTCGCGGAAATGATCGGTATTGTAGCAGAGCACGACGGGCGAAAACTGGATCGGCTGCGCATACAGAAGGCCGTCCACCGTAAAGGACTCCTCCAGAAACCGGTACGTCCCAGGCGCGACGGCAAGCGGCTCGAGCGTATGCAGCAGACCGTCCTCCTCCATGTGCTGAAAGTATTGGCGGTTGATCAGAAAAACGTCCAACAAACCGTTGTCCACATATTCCTTGACGAAGGTGCGCGAGTTCCCCGGTATCGTGATCGTCTGGACCTGTATGGACGGATATTTGCGTTGAAAACGGTCCAACAGCTTGGACAGCGCGATATCCCGCTCCAGACTGCTGTTGATTCCCAGCGTAACCGTCGTCGCCTGCTTGGACGCTTCGGTCACCTGATTGCCGACCCGGGGTATTTTCCGGATCAGTCCCTCCTCCACCAAAATATCCAAGCCTTGGCGGACCGACTTGTTGCTCATCCCGAACTGTCCGGCCAAATCCGACTCGGACGCCAGATAGTCTCCCGGCGCCAATTTGCCGCTTACAATATCGTGCCTCAATTGCTGAATCATCCGCTCCAAACGGACGCGAAATAATCGCTGGCTCGTCTTTCCGCTCATCCTGCTACATCCTTCGTCGATTCAAGTTATTTATAAGTATACCCCGACCTTCGCGGCAAAAACAACTTGATCGACCCGCCTTTCCCGCACGGCGCAAGGCTTGGCGCTTCAGATCCGACGAACCGTCCCGCTTCGGTCCGTTCGATTGCGCAACGGACTCCTAATGGGGCACTCCGGATTCGGGCACGGCCTTTTCATTGACGATATCGGTTAATTGTCCAAGCAAGGAAGGCTCGTCTATCATATCGGACCCGTACAGCTTGATCAGCTCCCGGAGCCTGTAGAACGCCCCGGGCGGCAGCCCCAAATCCCGGTATCGGCGATACCCCGGAACGATATTGCGGTACAGATGGAACCGTGCCGGCCGGTTGAGGACATCTTCATCGGACAATGGCGAATCGGCGATCTTCTTCATGGCCGGTATGCTGAGCGTCCGTTCCCGGATCAGACGTTGGGCATGCTCGGACGATAAAAAATCGACAAGCAGCTTGGCCGCCGCTTTGTTGCGGGAATGCTTGTTCACCGCAATGCCGATCGTCGTCAGCAGCGTTCTCGGCTCTCCCCGATACGGCAATGCGGAGATGTCGTACTCCGGCCCGCCAGCGGCGAAATCGTTCAGCAAATTGTACGTGCTCATAATCATCGAAGCATGGCCCCTGCGGAACAACGCGACGAAATCCCGGCTCGATTCGGCCAAATATTCGGGGAAATAGTCCCGATTGCGGACGATCGATTTATACAGTCGGATGCCGTCCAGCAGCTTTGTGCCGTTCAGGCGGTAGCGGCCGCCCGGCTCGGCTTCGAATCGCTCGTTGCTTTGCAGCAAAAAAACCGGCCACCTGTTGTTGGATAACGGGTAAAAGCACAATCCGTACCGTTTGCCGGGGACGGACAGCTTGACGGCATGCCCGATCGCATCGTCCCAAGTCCAGCTGCCATCGGGTTCCGGTATGCCCGATTCGCGAAAATGGGCTTTGTTGTACGCAAGAATGACAGGCGAAAAGACGAGCGGCTGTACGTATAACGTACCGCCGAAGGAAAACGATTCGTGGAGGAACGGATACGTCTCTTCCAGTCGATTCTGAGGCTCAAGCGGGAATTCGCCGCCCGGCCCGCTCATTTGCCAGAACAGCTCGTCGTTGATCATGAGAGCATCCACCACGCCGGCAGCGAGGTGAGCCTCGATCGCTCCCGTGAAATAATCCGAATGGAATTTGACCGTTTCGATTCGGATGTCGGGATTCCGGCTCTCGAATTCCCCGAGCAACGCGGACAGCTTCATGTCCCGCTCGAGCGAATGCATCGACCCGAGCCGCAAAGTAACGGCGCTCCGCTTCGCCGATTCGGCGGTCACCCTGCTGCCGACTCTCGGGATTTTCTCGATCAGTCCTTCCGCAATAAGCTGCTCCAAGCCTTTGCGGACGGTCTTGTTGCTTAACCGGAACTGACTGACCAATGTAAGCTCGGACGGCAGAAATTCGCCCGGTGCGTATTTGCCGCGAATCGTAATGTCGTCCCTCAGCTGCTTCACCATATCGTCCAGCCGGAACGGCTTGTCGTTCGATCGTGTCGTGTTCATATGCGCATCCAGCCTCTATTCCTGATTTTGTTGCCCATAAATAGATCATACCGAAAATTCGCCAAAAAGTACAGCAAATTGCTGTATTTTATCACCCCAATATACATCAAAAACTAATTATTGACAGAATCGACATCAGATTTTATGATTTTTACATCTGCTGTGAATCAGATACGAGCATTTCACCTATCGCGATCCAAGAATTCGGCATGCGGTCAGCCGCTCGGGCAATATCGTTTTTACATCAGCATACAGCAGAGATACCATTCAAGGGAGAGGTCGACGACAATGACGTTAAGAATCGCCATATTACCGCCTGACGCTTCAAGACAAAGAGTGCTTACGCCCAAGCATTTGGAGGAATTATCGCAATGGGGAGAAGTCGTATGCAATGAATACGGCGCCAATGATCCTGCATCCATCCGCAAAACGATCGAAGGCGCCCATATCGCCATATCGTCCTGGGGAACTCCGAGTCTGACAGGCGACATATTGGAAGCCGCACCGCAATTGAAGGCGGTCATACATGCCGCGGGTACCGTCAAGCCGATCGTAACCCCGGAGCTGTGGAACAGAGGCATTCGCGTATCCAGCGCGAACGGACCGCTCGGCCAAGGCGTAGCCGAGACTGCACTGGGACTGACCATCGCCAGTCTGAAAAATATGTGGAAAGTATCCCGCGAGACGAGGCAAGGCGGCTGGGCCGACGAGAAGAAACGGGTGCGCGAGCTGTTCGACGTGACGATCGGCGTGATCGGGGCCGGCAAAGCGGGCAAGCACTACATCAAGCTGCTGCAAAACTTCGACGTTACCGTTCTGGTGGCGGATCCGTTCGTTACACCCGAGCAAGCCGAAGCGATCGGCGCGTCCAAGGCGGAGCTGGAAGACCTGCTTAGCCGTTCCGATGTCGTCTCCATCCATGCGCCGTCGCTGCCCTCTACTTACAAAATGATCAACGGCGAACGCCTTGCCTTGATGAAAGACAATGCGATCCTGATCAATACGGCCCGCGGCTCGATTATCGACGAGCCGGCGCTCGTCGCCGAATTGGAAAAGGAGCGCATTTTCGCCTGCATCGACGTGACCGATCCCGAGCCTCCGACGGCCGATCATCCGTTTCGCAGCCTGAACAATTGCATCCTTACTTCCCACATAGCCGGCTCGGTGACGAACGGCATGTATCGGATCGGCAAGTATGCGGTGAAAGAGATCGAACGTTTGTTGAACGACAAACGGATGGACGGAGAAGTCGAAGAGAAAGATATGGCCTTCCTGGCGTAAGATCCGAATAGGACAACATGACGGGCGGGAGGGGCTTCAAATCGGGATATACCTCCGATCGTACAACCGATCCGTATGGAAAGATGCGGATCGGCATGGCGGCATCCGAGTGGCTCCCAGTATTTCCGTGAGCCCCCCTCCCCACTCGTCAGCTTGAGCTTTCGATTCCGACGACATAGCGTTGCTCCGGGTAAGCATGCAATGCGACTTCTCGATGCTATAAGGGAGCAAGATCGGAGCGAACCGACACGTTGACGCTACATGAGGCCGAAAGCGATATGCTCCAGCTCCAGCCCTCTGGAGCCTTTTATCAATACGGCGTCGGTCGGGGCGATGACGGCGCGAAGCTCGCCGATGATTTGATCTTTATGCTCGAAAGCTTTTACGTTTCCGGTCGGGAATCGTCCGGCGGCTTCCAGCGCGATTTCTCTCGCAAGCTCGCCGATCGTGAATACGTATTGGATCGTTCCCGGGTCCACGAGGCGTCCGATTTCCTTATGGTACGCCCGTTCCTCCGGTCCCAGCTCGCGCATGTCTCCGAGCACGAGAAATTTGTTGGAGTATCCTTCCAGCTCCGCAAAAGTTTCGATCGCCGCTTGAACCGATACGGGACTCGCATTCCATGCGTCGTTGATTACGGTATAACCTGCGGAAGACCGGCTTATCTCCATTCTCATCCCGGTTACGGTCAGCTTGCTCAACCCTGCCCGGCATTGCTCCGACGTAATTCCGGCAATGGCCGCCACGGCGATAGAAGCCAGAGCGTTCGTGACATTGTGTTTGCCCAGCAGCGGAATGCGGTATTCGTTCCCGCCGACTTGAAAAGAAACTCCCGATGCATCGGACCGGATCGATTTCGCGCAATAGCCGAAGGAATCCGGCGTCCCGAAACGGACCGTACGAACGGATCGGCAGGCCGCAGCCTTCTCCGCGTCCGCCAGCAGCGGCTCCCCGCCATTGTATACCAGCGCTCCGCCTTCCTTCATTCCGAGCACTATTTCCATCTTGGCCGCCGCAATCTGTTCCCTCGAGCCGAGCGACGACAAATGCGAGACGCCGATCATCGTAATGACGGCGATATCCGGCTTCGCCAGCTTGGACAAGCGCTCGATCTGACCGCGTTCGCTCATCCCCATCTCGATGACCGCATATTCGGTATCCGGCGTTATATCGAGCAGCGTTAACGGAAGTCCGATCTGGCTGTTCAAATTCCCTTTCGTTTTGTGAACCTTGTACGACACGGACAAAATCGAGTCGATCATGTCTTTGGTCGTCGTTTTGCCGTTGCTGCCTGTAATTCCGACCACCTTGACCGGCAATCGGCTCCGATAATCGCCGGCCAACGTTTGCAAAGCGGCGAGGCAATCTTCGACCGCGATAACCGGAACGTCCGTCGGAGGATCGGGATGATCGCTTTGCCACAGCATGGCCGCCGCCCCATTGCGGATCGCTTCGCGGGCATAATCGTGGCCGTCTTTGATCCTCGTCAGCGGAATGAACAGGTTGCCTTCCCGTATCGTTCGCGAATCGATCGATACTCCGCGGATCGTTATCTCGCCGTTCACGCCGGCCGCTGCCTTTCCATGCACAATCCGTTCCAGTTCCTTGAGCCGCAAGCAAATAATAGAAACCGCCCCCTCGTTTCCGAATCGTCTACCTCAAATTATTCACCATATAGGAAAAAAACGCCACCCGTTTTCGAGCGGCGCCGCTTCATTTAGTGAATTACCGGCCTTCTAGAACGGATATCGAATAATAATCTGAAGCCACACGGTAGCGTCGGAATCATTGACATAGAGGTGTCCCTGATCCGCATTGAAGCGGATGGCGTCGCCCTGCTCGGCGACGTATACCTCGTCCCCGATATGCAGCTCCAAGCATCCATGCGTGACCACGACGAACTCCTCCACGCCTTCTTGATGCGCCTCCGATTGATGATTGCAACCCGGTTCGACTTTCACCGTGTACACTTCGAAATGCGTTTTGGAATCGAACGGAAAGAGCGGAAACGCCTGATACCGTCCGTCATTCTCCATGATCGGCTCCATATCGGCAAAGCGGACGATCGTCACCTCCTGCGCCTCTTCGGCGATCAAGGCCGTCACGGAAATACGCAGGCCGTTGGCGATTTTCCATAACAGCGAGATGGTCGGGTTCGAGTCTCCGCGTTCGACCTGCGCGAGCATGGCCTTGCTTACCCCCGTCAGCTCCGCCAGCTTATCCAAGCTGAGGTCCCGGGACTTGCGTATCGTTTTCAAATTTTTGCCAACCTTTATCGGAATATGATCCATCGGATGCGGACTCCTTTTTCTCCAAAATCGTATACTATATTGTACAAAAAAAATAATATATTGAAAAGGCCATTGATCCTGCATCTTCCAAGTTGTATAATATGACATACAATAGTGCGTTATGTTAAACAAATGGGGGATGCAGCCATGACCGCCACAATGATGGCATTGGTGAAGGAGAGCCGCGCTTCGGGACTTAGTCTCAGACACGTACCGATTCCGCAGGCTGGGCCGAACGACGTATTGATCAAGGTGCGCTCCAGCTCGATTTGCGGGACGGATCTGCACATTTACAAATGGGACGCCTGGGCGGAGAGCAGCGTAGTGACGCCTAACGTGATCGGCCACGAATTCGCGGGCATCGTGGAAGCGGTCGGCTCCGAAGTGACCGGCGTGCGGCCGGGCGACTGCGTGTCCGCGGAAGGACATATCGTCTGCGGCGTCTGTCGGGCGTGCCGGAGCGGCAACGCGCACGTATGCCCGCATACGCGCAGCTTCGGCATAACGGTCCCGGGCTGCTTCGCGGAATACGCGGTCGTACCGGCGACGAACATCGTCCGCAACGATCCCCGTCTGCCGTCGGAGCTCGCCTGCCTGCAGGATCCGCTCGGCAACGCGGTCCAATCGGTCATGGCCGGCGACATTACCGGCAAAAGCGTCGCCGTCGTCGGGGCCGGACCGATCGGTCTTATGGCCGTAGCCGTGGCGAAGGCTTGCGGGGCATCTACCGTCATAGCGGCCGACATCAACGATTTTCGACTCCGGATGGCCAAAACGATGGGCGCCGACGCGCTTGTCAACAGCGCCACCGAGAAATTGTCCGAGCGGCTGAAGGAGCTGACCGGCGGAGAAGGCGCGGAAGTGCTGCTGGAAATGTCCGGACACCCCGACGCGATTCGCGAAGGCTTGGAAGGAACGGCCAATGCCGGACGGGTTGCCCTGCTCGGTATCCCGACGAGCGGCGTAGAGTTGGATTTGTCCCGCAGCATCATATTCAAAGGACTGCGAATCGACGGAATTACCGGCCGGCGCATGTACACGACCTGGTTCCAGGTGAAGGGGCTGCTGGAGGGCGGAAGAATCGATTTGTCCCCGCTCGTTACGCATCGGTTCAGGCTGGAGCAATACGAAGAAGCGTTCGAGCTTGTCCGCAGCGGCAATTGCGGGAAAGTCGTTTTCACGCATTAATGGAAGGGGAAAACCGTATGCCGACCAATAAAACATTCGACTACTTGAACGAGGAGCTGCAGCGGCTGCAGCGGGAGGGCATGTATCGCATCCCGGCCGTATGGTCCGGGGCCTCAGGCCCATGGATGGAAACCGGAGGACGCAGACTGCTGCAGCTTTCCTCCAACAATTACTTGGGCTTTACCGGACATCCGGATATTCAGGCCGCCGCCATCGAGGCGATCCGGCAATACGGGTCCGGCAGCGGTTCGGTTAGAACGATTACCGGCACGTTGGGCATCCACGACGAGCTCGAGCGGGAATTAGCCGATTTTAAAGGAACGGAAGCGGCACTTGTGTTTCAGTCCGGCTTCACGACGAACCAGGGCGCTCTGGCTTCTCTGCTCGGACCGGATGAGCTGGTCATCAGCGATGAGCTGAACCATGCCAGCATCATCGACGGCATCCGGCTAACGAAGGCGGAGCGCGGCATTTTCGCCCATAAGGATATGGACCAGCTGGAGCGGAGATTGAAGGAAAACGACGGCCGCAAACGCGCTTTCATCGTGACCGACGGCGTATTCAGCATGGACGGCGACATCGCGCCGCTTCCTGCCATCGTGGAGCTCGCGGAAAAGTACGGAGCCTACGTCTACGTGGACGACGCGCACGCAAGCGGCGTATTGGGCCGGAACGGCAAAGGGTCGACCGACCATTTCAACCTGCACGGACGCGTCCATGTACAGGTCGGCACGTTGTCCAAAGCGGTCGGCGTCGTCGGGGGCTATGCGGCGGGAGCCGATGTGCTGAAACGGTATTTGATCCACAAGGCGCGTCCGTTTCTATTCAGCACCTCTCACCCTCCGGCCGTCGCCGCCGCCTGCTTGGCCGCTATTCGTCTGTTGCGGCATAGCCAGCCTCTGATCGACCGGCTGTGGAACAACGCGTCCTTCTTCCGTTCGCGGCTGCAGGAGGAGGGCTTCGATACGGGCGGAAGCGAGACTCCGATCGTCCCGGTGCTGATCGGAAAGCCGGACCGGACGGCCGAGTTTTCCCGCCTGCTGATGCAGGAAGGCGTGTACGCGCAAGGCATCGTATACCCTACGGTAGCGATGGACAAAGGCCGGGTGCGCTGTATCGTGACCGCCGCCCATACGAAGGACGACCTCGCCTTCGCCGTCGATAAACTCGTTGCCGTCGGCAAACGGACAGGCGTGTTGCAGTAAGGCTGTCGGGCGGGTGGGCATGAGAGGCTGGCCCGCCGGTAATATGCATCAGAGGGGATACCGGATGGCAGTGCATCCGGTTGATCAATCCGGTCGGGTTTTCGACATACGTATGGAGCGATCCCCCGGCGGCGACCATAAATGGAAAAGTTGAGGCTGTTGAAAAAGTCTTTGAGAGGAAGCGTCGGAGACTAGAGGTGGGGGAATGCGCTCCACATCCGTTAACATCGTGTTAGTTTGTAAGATTTTAGCGGTTACAACACGATTTTAAAGTCAGCCACTTCGCTTTCCGCACATTTCCCCCATCTCTTTTTGTAGTGCAAATCTCTCTTTTGACTTTTTCAACAACCGGAAAAGTTGCAGTTATTTTCGGCAATCCAGCGCATTCCTCATCCGATAACTGGAAATATTACAGCTATTTCTCCCGCATGGGTGCTGTTCGCCATCACGGTGAGGAAATAGATGGAGGTTTTCCAGTTAAACCTTCATTTCGGCCTTCGATGCCGATAATACCTGTACATTTTCCATCTATGGCTCAGACAGAGCCCGGTGTCGGTTCGAACTATATGCTGATACACGAACCATTAGCGCATTCGGCACCGCAACCTGCCCAGAGGCGGCAAGCCAGCTCATTGCTCTCCATAGGACAAGAAAAGCCCGACCGGCTGGCGCCGAGGCCACTGAAAAAGACACGTTTTTTTCGTGAAGCATCG
>NZ_VDCQ01000085.1 GCF_006265175.1 Paenibacillus hemerocallicola
AGCTTTCCGCCCAACTGTAGTTTTGAACGTTTTGACGAGCGATCCCCTGACGCCGGCCTCCTCTTGTGCGTTAATTGGGTGGATGACAGATCATATTCTTTCTCAAGCCCGCTGACCAGCGTGATGACGAGCAGCGCGCGGTTCGATATTTTGTGGAGGACTTGAGGTGCTGGGCAGAATAATAATTCCTGAATTTTAGTCCGTTTTATCATATAATGGGAGAAAACATGTCGATCGTTACTGGAGCAGTTGCGAAAGCTATGGAACGGAGCCAGTCGCCCTATGAGACTACATAGTCATGCCTATGCAGCCAAAACCCAAGTACGCAACCAAAATCACCAGCCGGCAAAATCTTCAGGCCATTCCGGCAGCGGAACAGTTGCATCACATCCCCTGTTTTCCGCCGGCGGCATTATGCATCTGCAGCGTACCGTCGGCAACCGGGCCGTAGGCGGCTTGCTTCAACGCGCTTTGACAACCAATCATCAACTAACTCAGCAAGGGAACCCCTACATGGCGGAGAGTCCGGCTATTCAGCGGACGCTTGAGATCAACGGATACGAGAAAACGGCAGAAGAAGTGCCGGCGGACTATGATGAGCTGAAGAGCAAGAATATCAAAGGGCTCACCGAGGACAATTTCGAACAGGCCAGAAGCATCGTAACAGGCTGGGCGGAACGGAATATGGTCAAGTCTTTTACGGATATGAATATGGCATTTACCGCAGCGGTCAGACAACTCGGGGAGTTTCAGGATTTCAAGGATCAGGGCGGGAACCAAGACCTCGAAGACGATTTGCGTGGGTTCGGTTTTACGCAGGAAGAGGTATGGAGGATTTATGATGTCCTTGGAGATTCCGGTATGTACATGGAAAAACCGATGGCGACGGAGCTGCAAAATTTCAAGGAGGTTCACGAGTGGACCGGCGTTGATATCTGTTGTTCGGCGATGGGGTATGATTCTTTTGAAACTCTGCTGCTTGGGATGAAAGGGAAAAAATTCGCCGAGCACGCCACAACAATGGGGGTAGCTCATCTGGCCGAAATCGCGGGAGGAAAGCAGCCTGCCGACGTCCAAACGCTTATCACGAATTTAGGGGCCCCCTTCTTGGCGACTATCCCCGCTGACGTAGCCCAATTAATGATTGGCGCGCCGGCGCGGCAGCTTGCAGTAGCCGCCCATCAAGGCACGATGGGGCCTTGTCTGGATTCGGTGGCAAGAGCGAACCAGCTGTTCGGTTTGTTGGCCTGGGAATCCCCTGCTAATGTGGCTACGATGCTGGGGTTTCCGGGGATTTCCTTGGAAGATGTGGAATATATGCGTACACGCAGCGTGAACGGGGGCGTTCTGATCGGGTATTTGACGGAAGCGTCGGAGTACGGAATGTCCGCTGCCGAGCAGAAATCGATTCTCAATTCGCATGCTAACGATACTTTGCCGAATTTAAAGACGTTTTTGCAGGTGCACGTGGAGGGCAAAGCAGACCTTAAGGGGGCCGAGATCGGCAAGCTTTATAAAGATGGCCGCGCTGCTATCTCCTTCAGGGAAACAAGACAAACGGCACAGGAAAGAATTGAAGGCGGAGGGTTTCATATCTTCACGATCCAGGTCGGCGGAACCGATGTCGCCAATGAAATTCATATCCATTTCAGCCCGGGTCAGAACCGATTCAAGGAATACTCTGCAGCGCATATTAAGCCCGAAGCGTTCAGCGATATCCGTCATAATATCGGGTATGAGTTGGCTGTCGAATTGATCGGCGGCATTTCATAAACTAAAGCGCATCCCTTTACAAATGAGTGAAATCAGGTCTGTTGAATAACTACTAAATGGTAGAAAAGGGGGCGCCGAAATCGGTAAAATGTTTATACCCCTAAAAACGCAGTGATAGGCAAGTAAAATATAGGAAAAACCCGACATCAAATAACAACATATTCACGTATCGGGCCATTCGGCAACGATAGTTCAATGAAGCAGTGACAGTCTAGGACTTTATTTTCTCGTCCTTGGCTGTCGCTGTTTCAATTTCTGGGGTCAGTCTAATACTTATTTTATGGAACTGACGGTTTGGCGATTCGAAAAAACACTGGAATAAAGACATCCTGTCTAATACTTTAATTTCTGCTGACACGGGTTCCGTCGGGAATGGGATAATGTTCTTGTCACGGAATTATCCCCTAAAATGCTCACCAAAATTATCATGCAAGCCGGGCCGCGGCGACAAGGCCGGCCCGGGGCAGGCGACGCGCAATCGCGGCAACGCCGAACCCGCCTCCGTCCCCCGGCCGGGGGAACGCGAAACGCTCGGCGTCTGCCCGCGCGAAGGGTGCGGCGGCCATATTTTCATGGGCAACAAAGGGTACGGCTGCAGCAACTACAAGCTCGGCTGCAAGTTCGTCATCTGGAAGGAAAGCCTCGGCAAAACGCTCACCCCGGCGATGATCCGCAGCTTGATCGGCGAAGGCCATACGAACAAGCTGAAGCTGACCGACCGTTCGGGCGCGCCACTCGAAGGCTGTATCGTGTTGAGAGACCGCAACACCGGGCAGGTGGACATCGAGCCAATCGTGTAAACACCTAAACACCGCGACAAACCACAACCCCCATGCCGATATAAACTGACGGCCGGAGGTTGTGGTTTCGTTTTGCGGCTTTATTTGCGAGCCGCGAACGTTTCTTCTATTTTTTGTTCGTCGCCTCCCTCGGCGACGCGCGGCGGGCTAAAATCCGCTGGCCAGCAGCGCGTCAAACCTGATCCAAATGTTCTGCGAATCCGGATTTTTCTCCCCGGTCGCCCGTATTTCAATCGTATGCGCACCAAGCGGCAAAACGCCCGTATCGAACACAACATGCTGGAATTGTGCAGTGCCTCGCTTCATAAAATCATTCGTCGTCCGGTAAATGCCATCCACATAAATGTCGCCCAAACCGCCGTTTGGCGCCAACGTTCCGAGCACCTTTGCCCGCGTTCCATAAAACGGCACCCGCGCGGTCGCGCCTTTCGCCGTGCCGATCCATTCGCTGCCGCCGTACAGGCTGGCGCTCGTCGTCGTCGTCCCGGAGCCGGAATACATCACGAACGGACTCGTATTGTCGATCGCGGCCAGGCTGCGCGGGATGATTGCAATCCGCTCCGACGCCGCGGACACGTTGCCGGCGCCGTCGATCGCGTACACCACGTACAGGCCGGAGGCGAAATCGGTCGTGTCCAGCGCGGCCGCGACTCCCGCCGCAGCCGTCGCCCGAGCGCCGTACACCGCCCCGCCGACCGTGACGACGGACGCCGCTTCAATCGCCGTCTGCGTCGACGCCGTACCGGCCGGGACGAGGTGCCACACCCCGTTGCGCGACATCGTGGCCGACACCGGGTCACCGATCGCCGCCGCCCCGTATGTCACGCCGGACAAAACCGGCACCGGCGACCGTTCCAGCGTCACTTCGACGAACGTTGTCTGTCCGTTCTCCACGACGAATACATCAGACAAACCGTCCACGTAATCCAGCTTCGTCGCGGCAAGCTGCCAGCTTCCGCCCGGTGCGTTAACGATCGTGTAGCGGCCGTTTCCATCCGTCGTCGCCGCAGCGACTTCCTCTTGCCCGACAAGCCGCACGACCGCTCCGGTCAATGGAGCGCCCTCCTCGCCGTACACAGTCCCCGTTACGGTGCCGATCGACTCGTATCCGTTGACCAGAAGCGCGTCAAACCGAATCCAGTTGTTCAGCGAGTTTGCCCCGATTTCTCCCTTGGACACAATGTCCACCGTATGCGCGCCAAGCGGCAAAAGCCCCGTGTCGAACACGACCGACTGGTATTGCGCGGTGCCGCGCTTGACGAAGTCGTAAGTCGTCCGGTAAACGCCGTCCACGTAAATGTCAGCCAAGCCGCCGTTCGAAGCCCTCGTGGCGAGCACTTGCCCCCGCGTCCCGTAAAACGGCGCCCGCGCGGTCGCGCCTTTCGCCGTGCCGATCCATTCGCTTCCGCCGTACAGGAGGCTGGCGCTCGTCGTCGTCGTCCCGGAGCCGGAATACATCACGAACGGACTCGTATTGTCGATCGCGGCCAGGCTGCGCGGGATGATTGCAATCCGCTCCGACGCCGCGGACACGTTGCCGTCGCTGTCGATCGCGTATGTCACGTACAGGCCGGGGGCGAAATCGGTCGTCTCCAGCGCGGCCGCGATTCCCGCCGCAGCCGTCGCCCGCGCGCCGTACACTGCCCCGCCGACCGTGACGACGGACGCCGCTTCGATCGCCGCCTGCGTCGCCGCCGTACCGGCCGGAACGAGATGCAGCACCCCGTCGCGCGACATCGTCGCCGACACCGGGTCACCGATCGCCGCCGCCCCGTACGTCACGCCGGACAAAATCGGCACCGGCGACCGTTGCAGCGTCACGTCGACGGACGTTGTCTGCCCCGTCGTCACTTCGAATACGTCAGATAGCCCGTCAAAATAATCCAGCTTCGTCACCGCAAGCTGCCAGCTCCCGTTCGGCACTTCCGCAATCGCGTAGCGGCCGTCTTCGTCCGTCGTCGCAGCGACTTCCGCTTGTCCGACGAACCGCAAGACCGCTCCGGCCAAAGAAGCGCCGCCCGCACCGTACACGGTCCCCGCTACAGTGCCGATCGGCTCGAATTCGCGGACATCCCGGTAAGCCGTCACCGTGTAGACGTCGGAGCTGCCGTCCGAAGCGGCAACGGCGAGCGACAGCGGGTTGGCGCCGGGCCGGAGGGCGAGCGGGATCGTTGCCGCGCTGCCGTACGTCTGCCCGCCAACCGTGATGACGGCGTCGGGCCGGTACGTCTGCGCCGTGACCGTGAGCGCGGGCACGGCCTCGCCTACCAGCACGGCGTAGTCGCGCGTCTCCGGCGCAAACGGCGGGCTCAGCGCGCCCGGTGCGACCGCGAGGCCGCTCAGCGCGGCGGCGGAGGCGATTCGCTGCTCTGCGGCCGCATGCCGGTACCCCTCCGCCTGCACGACGATCCAGGCCGCGCCTTCCCCGGCCGGCAGCGCATCCGCGGCGAAGGCGATGCTGCCCGGCGAGACGGTATATTGGCCGCTCGCCAGCGGGACGCCGTCAACCGTCACGCCGGATATCTCGCTCCGCCATGCGGCGGAATCGGCGAACGTCATGGCGAACGCCTGCCCGGGATAGACCGGCCCGGCCGCCGCCTGTAAAGCCGGAGCGTCGGGCAGCAACTCCTTAATTTCCAACTGGATAAGCCCGAATTTGTAGTTACTCGAACTGGCGTCTTTCCCGTCGTTGACCAGCGTAATCCGGTGCGTACCCGCCGTTAACGGCATCGTCCCGATCGTCTCGAACGCGGTGCGCGCTCCGCCGATGCTGCTGTAGAAGTCGTAGGTCGCGAGTTCCGTGCCGTCGACGCTGATCTTGTACTTCCCGTAGCTGCCCGCCTTGAACGGCTTGATCCCGATGGCGTACGCGGCGTCTTCCGCCACCTCGAAGTCGAACGCGATGCTCTGCCCGGCCGCATTCGCCTCAAGCTGCACCATATTCGAACCGGTAACGTACAGCGTCGGCACCGTCTGCTCCGCGATGTTCAGATCGACGATATTGTACGTTTGCAGCGACCGGGATTGCGACGACATGACAACGCTTGCCGTCTTCCTCACTCCGTTCAACGTCACCTCGACGCTCACCGTGGCGGTTCCGTCACCGACCGCCGTGACGTTTCCGCTTGCGTCGACCGCCAGGACGGCGGGATCGCTGCTCGTAAAAACCGTTTCTCCCGCGGACAACACCGCGGGACTGCCGTCCCGGTTCACCCCGTACACGGCCAGCGGAACCGTCTCGCCTTTCGGCAAATCCCGCTGCGGCGTTTCCACAGTGATGGCTTGCAGCGGATTGCGGTCCAGCGCTTCCACGTTGGCGATTTTGAACGTATGCGCGCCGGTCCAGCTTTTCGCCGGATAAAACATCATCTGCGACGTCCCGTCCGCTTTCAGCTCGAATCCGGGATCGTATTCGGCCAGGACGATCGCCGTTTGTCCCGCCACGCTGCGGATGTCCCCGATTTTGTAACCGTTCGTCGATCCGTCAGGATGCGTTACGATGACGTATTTCCCTTTCAGGAGGGCGGCAATCGCCGGATCGATTGGCGTGCTTGTCACGATCGCGTCGTACGGATCGCCGTTCGCCTTGCGTTTCGTGCCGGTAATCGTCCCGGTGACGGAGCCTTGCGCGCTGATCTCCTTGCTTCCCTTCTTCAGTTCGGTCCCGCCGACGAGGTACATGTTCTGTACGACGCCGTCCTCCACCCGGATAAAGCCCATCTCTCCGCGCATCGTGATGTCTCCGACGACGAGCGGCTGGTCCGGATGCTCCGGCGAGCTGAGCAAATAGTCCGTGACATCGCCGTACGTCACCTTCACTGCCACTGCGCCTTCCGGCGACTGGCTTGGCTCCAGCCGTTTGATCGAATCGATCTTCGACCCGGCAGCGCCCGTATATGGCTCCAACGCCGTCACGAACGTGCTGTTCAAGTTGGCTGCTTCCCGTCTCAACACCAGCTTCGGCATGTCGTATTGGACCGCTTCGTCGTTCGTGTCCTTGCTTTTCCCGGACAAGCGTGTGGAGCGAATCGAAGGAGAGCGGGCCAAGTAAAGCTCGTTGCTTCCTTCCTCCAACAAGCCGGTAATTTTCAGGCTTGCTTTGTCCGCGCCATTGTCGGATGTCTTCAGCGTCACTTCGTACTTGTCGCCCGACAGTTCGGCCTTCTGCACATCGTTCACATAAATGTAGGCGGGATAGTTCCCTGCCGCCGTGCCGCTCTCGTTGAAAGTTTCGGCCTCGTGCACTTCCGTTCCCGGCGGCAGCAAATATGGGCCGTACGACTCGAGCGGCAAATCCGTCTTGAATTCGGCATCGCGGTTCGCGTCGCCCTGCAGCGTGTATTCATGTCGGCTGCCACCCTTTACGCGGAACAGATCCAGCACATATCCTTCGCCGCCGTTGCCGTCCGCAAACGGAACGAACCACGGCTCCCGGCTGTACGTTTCCGTCTCCGCGTAAGCGTTTTCTTCGCTTGCCCGCATCGCCTGGAACGTGCCGACGGAGGCGAAAGCCTCAATCGCCCCGCCGTCTTTGCCCGCGCCGGCCGTGGTCATGTTTTTGCCGTTGACGACGACGGTGTTATGGCCGAGCGTGGACAGGGTGAAATAGCGGTATTTCGTATACGTGTACCCGAGATCGGGCAGCAATTCCTGGCCCTGCGCGTACAAATTCAAATTGAGCGGATCGTAGTGCGTATGCCCGGACTTCGGCGTAAACTCCAAGTAAAGCTGTGTCCGGTCCGCGCCCGTTCCGCCGGACAGGCGGCCGATGCCGGCATCGGGCAGCAGCATAGAGCCGACGTCCGACCGCGGCGCCTTCGCTTTGTCCGACGCCCACGAATCCTGGACAGGCAGCAGTTGGCCGTTCGGGAAGGAAAGCAGGTTCGGGATTTCCTTCGCTTTGCCGATGATCGGAAAATCGTTATACATATCCAAATTGTCGAAATGCAGTCCCGAACGCGGTGAAACGTACCCGGTCGGGTCGCTATACCCTTGCAGCTGCCCGATCGCCGAATTCAGACCGTCGGTCGACTGCACGTGGTAGGAGGGCGCCACTTCGTACCAGAAGCCGTCGGACATATACCGCCTGTCGACGTATTCCCTCATCCATTCCACCACGTTATGAATGTAGTCAGGCTGCCCAATCGCCTTGCCGGCTTCGATCAGGCCGAGCCATTGGGTATAGTCCATATTGCCGAGCGTCGTCGGATAGCTGAGCGCATAATCGACGGACGGCATCACTACTTGCTCGACCAGCTTCTTCTCGACGTCTTCCCCGACTTCCTGGCTCAGCACTTGCAGGGCGTCCGTCTTCTTCACTTCCGTGTAAGCTTGCAGGAGCGGGCGCAGACTGTTCAGGTCGGATACCGACCAGCGGCTCCACATGCCGCCCCAATAGTTGAACGGCGGGCCGGAGGTGATGTTGATCGGATAGTTGTACCAGTTATAGTCGGTCGTCGGCACGTAGCCTTCGTACACTTGCGCGAACCGGTACAGCAGCCTTGCCGCTCCGAGCGGATCGGTTTTGGCGATCGCATTCGTCTGGTTGAGTGTATACGTTTTTTGCAAATACCACAGATGCGCGGACAAGAAGTACCGTTTGCCTTCGGCGTCTTGGTAGTACGGGTATTCCAGCGTTTCCCCTTTCCGGTTGACGGCGGTCACCGTGCCGGATTCCGGATACTGCGCGTTCGGATACGCCGTGCCGGTTTTGGGCGCAACCATGCTTTTGCCGTCGGCGGACAGCGTATACAACCCGTCCGGATTCAGCTCCGGCATTTCCGGCAATCCGGCGAAGCGGAAGCCGACCCGGTCCGGGATCAATTCGAGTATGTTCTCGACGGCCGCCGAGGCGGGGGCCGGCGTCACCGGAACGACATCGCCGGCGGGCGACGCCTGCTCCTCGTCTTCGATGCCCGCGTCGATCAGGCTGTCCCTGTCGAAGGTCAGTACGGCGAACCGACAATCGGCCGGATCGTCTTCGCAGGCCAGTATTTGCAGCTGGTACATGCCGTCGCGAAGCGGCCCGGGATGCGAGAACGTCAGTACGCTGCGACTTCCTTCCCAAGCGACCTGAACGTCGTCAAGCGTCGTCACGTTGCCGAGCGGATCTATCCATTTCAGCTCAAAGACAGTATCAACCGGTTCCAGACTGGTCCCGTCAAAGGACAACCGCTTCGTCGCAAAACCGGTATAGTCGAGCTCCGGTTCGAGCAGCGTCCAAGCAACGCCCTGCGTCGTTCGTTCGAAAAAGACGGAGCCGAGCCGCCCTTCGTCCACGACATTGGCCGGCACCTTTACAGCCCCCGACGTATCCCAGAAGCTCGACGTGCGGATCGGTACCCAGGAGGAGAGCGGCTTCGTATTCAGATGATGCAAGTGGATGATATTCATCCGCCATTCTGCGCCCGGCGAGACGACGGCGGACCCGAAGGCGGATAACGGAATGGCCGCTTCGACCGTAAAGACGCCGCCCGCCAACGACGTTTCACTGGAGAAGGCGCCGATCTTCACCCTTTGCGGATCTACGCCGTCGGGCGTCTGGTTCCAGCCCGTCGTGATCGTTCTTCCCGACGGGTTGACCGGTACCGCCGCCACATAATGCAGCCCGCCCGCCGTCTGCGGACTGATCACGATTTCGATTCGTTCCAGCACTTCCTTTTCTTCCTCGTCAAACGTTCCTCCGATGTACAAATTCGTCTCGTCGTAAGCAACTTTATAGGCGATGCCGCCGGTCGCCGGCTCGTTGTAATAAGCCGTGCGGAAATCGTCCAGCGGCGCGGCGCCGCTCCATGCCGCCTCATCCAATTTCCCATCGATGACGGGAGCGGCGGTCCATGCGGGAATCACGTTCCACTTGTTCGTATACGCCTCGATCGGAGCTTCACCTTCCTCAGTAATCGTTTGTCCGGCGGCCGATGTCCGATTTCCCGGGCCCAACAAACCGTACGGCACAATCATCATCAACGCCACGGTCCAGACCATCCATCTGCGCAATTGCCATTCCTCCTCGAACACGTTTATCTTCGAGCGTCTGCGGCCCGCCAACATCAGATGACGGCGACTTCCTCCGCTCTGCCGGTTTCGTGGGAGCGATATGCGGCATCGACGACGGCGGAGACGGTTTGGGCATACGTTCCCGTTATCGACAGCTCCGAGCCGTGCCCGATGGCGTTCAGCAAATCATCCCACTGCGGGGCGAACGGTTCGCCCGTTGCGCCCGTGTCGACAGGCTCGTAGCCGTTTGCTCCGCTGATCCAAAGCCCTTTTCTCGCCGCGATTTTCAGCGCTCCGTCCGTAAACAGCAGCTCCGTCTCATTGGCCGGCGGCGCGCCGCGATAGCCGAAGAGCGAGACGGAAGCCGTCGCTCCGTGCGAAGTGCGCATAAGCAAGCTGGCGCTTCCTTCGACATTGCCCCGTTCGCCGTAATGCGTCAGCTCCGCTTTTACGCTCGTTATTTGGCAGTCCGTCAACCACTGGATTTTATCGATCGAATGACTGCCGATATTGATGACGATCCCTCCGCCGGAAGTTTCCTTATCCAGAAACCAGGCCGGACGCTTCTCGTCGTAATAATACCCGTAGCGCCGATCGATGATCGTCACGAGCCGCCCCAGCTTGCCGGACTGAATCAGTTGCTTCGCTTTCACATTTTCCGCAAAATAATGCTGCATATGTCCCACGGCCAGCACAATGCCGCAGCGGGCAGCCGCAGCGTTGATGTCCGCGCATTCGCGCGCATTCATCGCCATCGGCTTCTCCAGCAGCACGTGGCACCCTTGCTCCGCGCACCAAATCGCCGCTTCTTTGTGCAAAACATGCGGCAGCGTAATGACGACAATGTCGGGCTTCTCCGCCTGTACCATCGCCCTGTAGTCCGTGTAAGGCCTGATCGCGTAAGCTTCGGCCGCCAAGCGAGCCCGCTCCCCGGCAATATCGGCGACGCCGACAAGCTCGGTTCGTTCGCTCGCCGCAAGCGTCCGCAAATGAAGGTTGGCGATCGTCCCCGCTCCGACAACAACTGCACGTAAAGTATGCATCTCTCCATCTCCTCTATATGTCGGGGAACAAGTTTCGACTTGTTCCCCGGACTTCTGTATCTGCTACTTCTGCAAAATAAAACTTCTTCTTTATTTTCTCGCATTTTCTTCGATGATTTTGGTCGCTTCCTCTTCAATTGTGCGGAACGCGGTGTTCATGTCCGTCTGGCCCTTGACGATGGCTTCGATCTGCTTCGAATACAGTGCTGAAATAGCCGCATCGCTGACCGTCATTTCCGGGAAAGCCGCAAATTTATTATAATTGACCGCATTCCAGTTTTTCCCTGCCGGCTTCGCTTCGGTTGCGAATACGCGCTTGATCGCATCCGTCTGCTTCGGCACGAGATAACCAATCTTGGCGAGGTCGCCGAGAACTTCATCCGAGACCATATACTTGATCACATCCATCGCCGCTTCCCGATTCCGGGTCTGGTTCGTCAGCCCCCAAAGCGTCGAGTTCATCGGACTGCCGGTTTTCGGCGCTTCCTTAAAGCTCGGCAACGCTACCATATCCCAATTGACTTTTTCCTCCTGCAGTGCCTTGTCGATAATGCCGATATTGGCATTGAACAAAACCATCGCCGTGTCGCCTTCGGTCAGATTTTTCGCCCCGCCGCTGAACGCCTTGTTGTTCGACTTGAGTGCATCATTCAGAACAGAGTTGCCGTAAATAATCTGGAAGTACGAGCGCCAGCGCTCATCGGTATTGATCGTCGGCTTTTGCGTCTTCGTGTTAACCAACGGGATCGACAACTGATTCGTTGCCGTCATAATGCCGGTATTTCCGGCGAATCCGTAGTATTGTTTGCCGCCCTCGTTGCGGGTCATCTTGGCTGCAAGCTGCATCGCATCGTCCCAGCTCATCCCGTCCTTCGGATACGCTACGCCGAATTGGTCAAACAACGTTTTGTTGTAAAAGAGTACGTGGTTGATGGCGCTTCCACCCGGGATGCCATACATGCCGCCTTTGGAAATGCTGCGGACGAAATTGACCAGTTGCTGTTCGAAATCCTTCGTCTGAACGCCGGCCTGATTGAGCAGCGGCTCCATATTGTACTGCAGCTTGTTAACGACTACGTCGTTCTCGAAGACGGTCGCGGCGCGGCCGATAATATCGATCGGCGTCCCGTTGGTTAGCAGATCGGTAATCTCCGATCCTTTTGTAGCCTGGTTATAGCGGTTAATCTTGTAGTCCGGAAACTTCTTGGCCAGCCGTTCGAGAAATTCCGGCGTAATCGTCGCATCGGGTGTCACGAGATTGATCTCGACCGGACCGCTCGGCTTCGCCGGCGCAACCGGCTCCGTTCCTCCGGCCGTCGCTTCTCCCGCTTCCGATTTACTTCCGGATCCTCCACCGCAAGCACTCAGCATGGCCGCCGTTCCCATACCGATAATACCCAGCTTCAACCATCTATTCATGTTTTTCATGGGTCAACCCCCTAATTTGAAATTCTCATTGTAAACTTCCGCCCTGCCTTCTGCTCCCGCTACGGATCCGACAGCTCAAGGAAAAACGGAATTGGCGCTATGTCGACAGCGGTCTCGCCCTGTTCGAGAGGCATCGCTCGCAGCTCGTTCATGTCCATGTAGCTGCTCAGAATCATCGAAAGCTTTCCCACCCGGCACAGCTTGTTCTGATCGAGATTTCATTCGGACAACGAATTGGGTGTAATATAAGGAAACTTCTCATGGATTTTGTCTCCGAACCTCGCCATAAAGCTGGCTTCGTCGAAATCCCCGGGCGACGAATAAAACACCAGATCCATCGGTTGTTTTTGCTCCGGCGCCTGACCGGTTGCTTCGTCCGCTTTGTTACCGCTTTCATTTTGCCGCCGGCGCAAGCCGTCAGCGAGGCTGCCGTCAGCGAGGCTGCCGCCAGTACGGCGGCAAGCAGCCATCGTCGATCCCTCCGCAAGTTCAGTCGCCCGCTTCGCTCGCGCCCGCCCGCGTTTCGCCGGACAACGCGCCGCGAATCCGGTCGCACAATTCGTTTTCGTCAATCATATCGGCCAAATAAGCTTTCAATTGTTGAAATATTTTGGGCAAAGACATAACCGGGATGCCCAAATCGCTATGGGTGCGGTAGGAAAACATCATCTCGCGAAACAACGCGTAACGCTCCGGGCGGTTGATGCCGACAGACGTCGAGGCGGCCGGCGAATAAGTGGGCAGTTGCGTGCTCGGAATGCTGAGCGTATGCTCGTAAATGTAATTCTGCGCACCGGCCGAAACGAAATAATCGGCCAGCAGCCGCGCCTCTTCCTTGTGTGCGGACTTGGCGCTTATGCCGATGCCGAGAACGATAACAAGCGTCCGCGGCTCGTAAATGAACGGAACCGGCGCCACATCGTACTCCAGATTCGCATGTTTCCACAAGTTCAGCCCCATGTAGGTGTTCAAAATCATCGACAGCTTGCCTTCCTCGAACATTTGCAAAATATCGCCGTTGCTCTCGGACAGAAACAGCGGGAACGCCTTCCGGTTATGAATGATCCGTTTGTACACCTTCATGCTCTCCAGCAGCCGGGTGCCGCGCAAATCGTTCAACTGTCCTGCGTTCCATTCGAACCGTTCACCGCTTTGCAGCAAAAAAAGAGGCCATCGATTCGTATCCTGCGCGTGAAAGCTGAATCCGTATCTGCCTTTGCCGTCCGACAATTTCTCCGCGCAGCCGAGCAAGTTGTCCCATGTCCAGCTTCCGTCCGGCTCCATCAGCCCGCATTCGCGGAAATGCGCTTTGTTGTAGCAAAGCACGATCGGCGAGAACACGACCGGCCGCATGTACAAGCTTCCCTCAACCGCAAACTGCCTGGCAAGTCCCGGGTACATGTCCTCGCGCCCGGTAAGCGGCTCCAGCTTCTTAATGGCTCCGTCCTCGACCATGCGCTGAAACTGATAATTATCGGCCAGCACCAAATCCGCGTCTCCCGTATTCCCTTGCCCATCAATCCCATGGGTCTCTACCGAAATCCACGGAAATTGCCGGTGGAAGTTGTCCAGCAGCCCGGAAAGCTCGAGATTGCGCTGCGCAACAACGTTGCGGGCCAGCACCAGCTTCACCGGAGGGCGTCCGGCCGCGACCCGGTTCCCGATTCTCGGCACCTTCTCGATCCAGCCTTCGCGGACGAGCGTTTCCAACGCGGTGCGCACCGCGTTGTTGCTCATGCGGAATCGTTCCATCAGCGTACGCTCCGTCGGCAAATATTCGCCTAGGGCATAGCGGCCTTCGATCATTTCGTTGCGCAGCGTGCCGGCCATTTGCTCCAGTTGCCGGTTAAATTGTTCCTTGGTCGGTCGTATTCCCATCGTTCAACGCTCCAATGTCGGTCATTTTCAACTACCGCTTAGTTTATCATGAACTTATACTTCCCGCCTCCCCGTCTGCATAAGTAACCCCTGAAACCGCCTTCTGACTCTCAAAAATAAGTTAACATGGGAGTCAAGGTTATAAAAAAACAACTTTCAAGAACAATTTCATTATATATGACCAAAAAAAACGATGTCAATCCATATTTATCTAAGTCAAATTAATAAATTATTAATATTATCAGAGTCAAATGACTGTATTAGAAAAGCCCGTATTATACTCTGTGGAGGTTGCGGTATTGGGAGGAACTCATCTTCATCGCTTTGGAAAATACCCGACTCAAGTAATAGGCGTTCTGGTAGCCGGTTTTGTGCGCAATCGTTTCCAGCATATCGTCCGTTTCGACCAACAAGGCGGATATTTTCTGAAGGCGCAGCGCGGCCATATTGACTGGGGGAAGTCCCTCCGTATAACGTAAAGAGATGATTTCGCGCGAGCTTTTCAGCTTCTCGACATAAGTCAGAAATGAAGATATTTGAGGAAACGTATACTTTCCGTAATACGGGAACGGGATCGCCGAATTTTCCGAAAAGCAATGAAGCTCAAATACCGCAAAATGAAAAGCGATCGTTGTCATCGCTTTGCGATAAAGCACTTCGCCAGGCGGACGCCATCCAATTTCGTGGCGCCCGCGATCAGCCGGCCGTATTCGTCCGATAAGCGGCGCGAGCTTGCTTGCGATACGTTCTATCAATTGCCCCGCCGTTTCGCGCGGCTGCTTCGTCTCCTTCATGAAATCCCATAGTTTCCCGGAAGCAACGAATCTCTTTTCTGAAGGGTCGAGCGCAGGAAGCGGCTCCTTCCCGCCGTTCAGGACACACAGATTGTGCTAGCGCCTGTAGCCGATGTACAGCCAATCGAGCTCTATACGGTCGACACGGCTCAGGACATGCCCGAGCAGCGCCGCAACGGTAGCCCGGCATGTCTTGTCCCTGAAATCGCTGACGAGCGGATAAATGCCCTCCAACGGGAGCTCGTCGCGGAAAGACTCCCAGTACCGGTTGCCGGGCCACTGCGGCCCGTCGTGATCGCGCAAAAACGCCTGTTCGAACGGCGTCGGCTCATACGGAAGGTCCGGGCTCCACATCGCTTTCGCGAGCGTATCGAGCATCGGGACAAACGGTCCGATACCGGGCTCGTACGCCTCGTAGACGACGCCGTCCACGCTCTCCTTCCGGAACGATCGGAGATCGTCCAAATAAATCGGCAAATTGGGCCACGGCAAAGCGAACAAGTTCTGGATCATCCTATTTTCAAAAACGTACAGTGTTCCCGGATAAGCGGCCCGCCATTCCCGGAGACGCTCGAACAAATACCGGTTGACCGGGACGTCCGCCGCCTGCCCGTCGACTTGATTTTCCGTGCCGTTCTTGTACGGGAAATCCGCATGCTCGAGCGACTCCCTGCTACAGATTGTGTTTGTGTTCAAGGAAAGCGCAACATAATGCCGCCGGAGCGTTTTGCCTGTCGTTACTTATTGCGCGCCTTCGTTTAACAATGGTTGCCTTGATCGCCCGCTTTCGTCCCGACAGCGAAGGGATAGCGAAATAGCGGAAGGGGCTTCCGCTATTTGCCCGACACCGAACGTCCACCTCAAAATAAAGGAACCGTATTCCGCTATTCGCCGTTTGCGCCTCTTATCTCCCCGAAAAGCTTGAATTAGCGGAACTCCATTCCGCTAAGTTCGGAAATATGCGGAAAACCGTTGCGCTAACGGAAGTCCGTTCCGCTATGGTTCCCAGTGCTTTTGCAAAAAAAACAGAGCCCCGTCAGCGGGACTCCGATTCGTTCGCGGCGTTAACCGTCAAGCCGGTGCGGCTCCTATCGTTTGCCGGCCGGACACGATGCTTGCGGCCGCTCACCGCGCCATGCTCCGCAGCCGCGCCTGTGCGGTCAGGCCCCTCCGGCCAGCCCGAACAAGCGCTCCGCATTCCGCGTCGTCTCCGCGGCTACGTCCTCGAACGGCCGTCCCGCGCAGCTCGCTATCGTCCGCACGATATGCGGCAGAAAGGCCGGCTCGTTGCGCGAGTCGGCCGGCTTCGGGCGCAGGTCGCGCGGCGTGAGGAAGGGCGCGTCCGTCTCGACGAGCAGACGGTCGGACGGTATGCGCTTGACGAGCTCCCGCAGAAGTACGCCCCGCCTTTCGTCGCAAATCCAGCCGGTAATGCCGATGTACAGCCCCATGCTCACGTAGGCGTCCAGCTCCGTACCCGTCCCCGTAAAGCAGTGAACAACAGCGGCCGGATACCGTCCCGCGTAACGGGTCAATATGCGGGCAAAGTCGTCATGTGCCTCCCGCTCGTGCAAAAACAGCGGCATGCCCAGCTCGCATGCGAGCTCTACTTGCGCTTCGAACCAGAGGCGCTGCACGTCCCGAGGCGAGAAGTCGCGGTTATAGTCGAGTCCGCACTCCCCGATGGCAACCACTTGCGGCGACGACGCCAAACGTCTCAGCCGGTCGATCGTCTCCCGGCCGCATTGCTTCGCGTCGTGCGGATGCACGCCTGCGGTGGAATAGAGCGCCCCGGCAGCCTGACGGCCGACGTAGGCGGCCGCTTCCTCGCTGCTCCGGAGGCTCGTGCCCGTCACGATCAACGGTGCGACTCCGGTCTCCGCCGCACGGCGAACTACCTCCTCCCGGTCCGCATGGAACGACCTGTGCATCAGATTGACGCCAATATCGATGAATAGATTTTTCATCCGGTACGTTCTCCTTCCCCGTTCGTTTCGATTTTGCAGCAGGAGGGCGGGACGAAATCGGCCAGCCATACTTCGTTTCCGGCATTATAAAACTTCACTCCAGCCCGCATAGCCACCGCAGTATTGACAGCCACGATCGCCAGTCGTCCCTTCCGGCTCCCCGCCAGCGTGGCGAAATGCTGCCCTTCCGATAGATGAACGTACTGCCGGCCCATCGGCCGAATCCCTTCCCGCAGCAGGACCGGAGCGGTTTCGCCACTCGTTCCGTGATACAGCACGGCAGGCGGGGTTCCTTCCGCGTAGCCTACTCGACTGTAGCTGTGTCCGTACCGGGCACGGATGCGGTCCCCGAACAGCTCGAACCGCTGTTTATCGGAGTCGCGCACGACCTCCCGGATCTGTTCCATCGTCAGCGCCTCCCACCCGTCCAGCCTGCGGACCGCACGCAGCAGCTCTTCCGCCTCGGTCGAGCCGTCGCCCGGATCGAGCGCGATACCGAAGGCTAACGGGTCATGGCGCAGCATCTTTGTCATCAGCTTGCTTAATTTCTTCGAATTTTCCTTGCTTAACATTTCATATCCCTTCTTATTCGCGTCATTAATCTTTGTACGGATCGAATTCGTCCGCGCCGGCCATACAGACGCCGATGGGCTTCAGCACGTGCAGCACCTCGATCGTGTCGCGGTGTGCGTCGAGCACCTCTTGCAGCTTACGGTACACGAAGGGGCTTTCGTCCGTTCCGGCGCCGCGCAGCTCCACCCCGTAATCGCGAACCGCCTGCTTCATCCGCTCGACGGATATCGCTCCACCGCTGCGGGTGCGCGTCTTCCAGTTCATTTTGCCCGCCGCTTGCGTACGGCTCATGATGCGGCCCGCCCCGTGTACGGTGCTGTAGAAAGCATCGCGGTTTTCTTCCGTATCCTTGCCCCTCACGATCACGGAAATATCCCCCATGCTGCCTCCGATAAAGCCCGTTTGCCCGGGTGCCGACGGCGTGGCGCCTTTGCGGACGACGATGCACGAGCGTCCCTCGTGCTCTTCCGCCCAAGCGAAGTTATGGTGGTTGTGCACGGCGAATTCCGCTTCCGTGCCGATTATCGCCAGCACCTCGTCGATGACGTGATCCCTGCCGGCGTAGGCATACCTTCCGGCCAGCTTCATAGCCCGGAAATACATGTCTCCGAGCTCCTTGCTCATCTCGAATAGCACGGGAGGCTGGTCCATCTTCTCGCCCGGAGCGTTGCCGAGAAATTCCCGATTTGCGGCCAGATTGAGAAAACCGCTCGCCGTCTTATGTCCGAACCCGCGGCTGCCGAAATGATTCGCCACCCACAGCGCGCCCGTCGACGGCTCCTCGAACAAATCGACGAAATGATTGCCGCTTCCGACTGTCCCCAATTGATCGCGGGCGAGCGCCTTCAGCTTATCGTGCTCCTGCTTGCCGACCGCCCGGTAGACGGCCCAATCCGGGTCGTCGAACAGGTCGTGGTCGACCTTGACGTCGTTCGTCCGGCCGATGCCGAACGAGATGCGCGCCGCGATCTCGTCCATCAGCTTCGGCAGCCGGTGCTTGATGTCGCGCGCCAGCAGCTTCGTGCGGACCGCCTTGTTGCCGCAGGCGATGTCGTAGCCGACGCCGGACGGGGAAATTTGGCCATCGTACGCCACGACTCCCCCGATCGGCTGGCTGTAGCCTTTATGGTGATCGGCCATAAGCAGCGTTCGCACGACGTTGCCTGTCGCGGCGCATGTGATCGCTTGGGACAGCGCTCCTTCGTCCGGGCTGCCCCAGACGCGGACGCCGTCTATCGTTTCGTATGCCATAATTGCTTCTCTCCTTATATAAATTTCCTTGGTTAGCTTACCGGAAAGTCGATACTGGTGCATATCCCGGCGATTAACGAACCAAATTGTTCCTGCTTTGGTATAGAGAGACGGACGCCGTGGGCATACCCGTGGCGCTGTTCCACTACATGCTGATGGGTCTCGTCTCGGTAACGACCGTCACCTCGTTCGAAAGCGTCGGCGCGATTCTCGTCGTCGGCGGTCGGCTTAACGAACACCGTAGACCTTCCTGCGGCTCTTTCAGACACGTTTTTCCCACCCATAAGAGCGTTCCTGTCCGTTAGCTCGGGCTATCTGGGTCGACTGCGTTCCCCGTCCTGTGCGCTTGTTGCAGACCATGCTCTGACAGAGTCACCTGCACCTAAATAGTTACACCAAATTTCACTGTTTGTGAACCTGAGTTCAGCATTATATAGGTTGGACTAAAGGTTTTAACGTTCATTCCATTCCGGAAGGGATTGCCTTGCAGCTTCAGACAGGTTGTTTTGAGTTGCTTTGAATGAATAGCCTACGGCAAAGGTTGAAGCTTGGGAGCCAAGACTCGCTCACAGGGCAATTCCCTTCTTCCATTGCATTAGGCTACTCTTAGCTGATTCTTTAGTTCATCTTATATAGTAAAATTAGTTCGAATTTCTAGATAGGGGTTATCGAAAACCAAGTCTGGGAACTTGGAAAGCAGAATGTAAGGCGAAGCGGAGCGCCTAAAAGATCATTGAAATCAGTACAGGCGGTGCTGCCGAAATAGAAGCCTTTTGGCTGGATTTCATCCGTCCGTGCCACAATAAGGCTGGTTTCAACACTATCCGCATCGTTTTCCCGCTTCGCGCCGACTTTAGTGCCCGTTTCAACCTTATTTCCTTAAGCAAGCCGGATTTCGACAGGAATTCATCCGTCTGCGCCACAAATAAGGCTGGTTTCAGCACTATCCGCATCGTTTTCCCGCTTCGCGCCGACTTTAGTGCCCATTTCAACCTTATTTCTGTCTTCCCGCTTTATCGGCGGACCAAGCCGGTCTAAGCAGTAATAATTAGGTTCACTATTGCCGCGAAATTGCTTGGAACGGGCAAAATAGCGCACTGAAGTTCACTGTGAGCGTAACCCGGTTCACTATTGCCGTCTCCTTGCCTGACGGCAAGGAGACGATCGCAGTGACGGCTCTCTTGATTCAACCTCACGCCCCGATAAAGCCCACTCGCCCGTCGGAGGGCTCCTTCATCCACGCGTTCGTGCGCCCCTTCGCCAGGTCGCCCTTCATGCCGCGCACGAGCGCTTCGAGCCGGACCTCCCGCTCGTAATGCCACTGCAGCGCCGCCGAGACGTACAGCTCGTTCAGCTGGGCCAGCGTAAACGATTCGGTCAGCTTGGCCGCGTCCGTCACCGCCTCTTCCCCGAGCATTTCGGCCAGCCCCCGCTGACGCAAATACCGGGCGCGCTGCGCCGCATCGGGCAAAGCGATCTCGTAGGCGCGGTCGAACCGGCCTGCGCGGTTCATCAGCGCCGGATCGATTTTCTCCGGATAATTCGTCGTCCCGATCAGAAAGATGCCTTCCTTGGAGGTGGCGCCGTCCAGCGTATTCAGGAAATACGAGCGGACCTGCTCCGGCATCGAATCGATATCCTCGATGATGAGCACCATCGGGGCCATTTTGACCGCCGATTCGAACACCTCCTGAATGGAGCCGCTGCTCGTGTGCTCGGTAATTTGCCAATAAGCCGCAGGCGCCCGGACGCTGCCCGCAATCGCCTTTACGAGCGTCGTCTTGCCGTTGCCCGGCTTGCCGTACAGCAGAATTCCCCGCTTGTAAGGAATATGGAACTCTCGGAAAAAACGTCTATCCTCGGCGAAAAACTCGTCGATCGAGCGGAAAATGTCCGTTTTCAGCGCTTCGTCCATCATGACCTCGTCCCGCTCGATCTTGCGCGTCAACGGCTCCTGCGACTGGTCGATCCCGTGACGCGTATCGCTGAATACGGTCACCCGGCTGCTGTCGCGGTCTTGGCGCCGCCGCTGCATATATGCGAGAAACCGGCGCAGCGCCCCGTCGCTTTCGGCGAATACGAAGTCGTCGCAATAAATGCCGTGCTCGCGGAACGCCGGGACGCGCGCGAGCGCCACTCCCTGCGCCGGATATGCGAATACGTTGTTGCGCAGCGACGGATATACCCGATAACCGCTCTCCGCCTGATCCGGCTCTACGCGATAGCAGAATGCCCGGGACTCGATCAGATCGTATACCCGGGCCACATACTCGACTTCTTCGCAGCCGCCTTGAACGTCCTCCTCCAGCAGCTCCCAGAAGTCGTCCCGGCCGTTGTCTTCGCTGACGTACAGTTGAAACGGCGTCCCGTACTTCCCGTTCAGCAGCTCCCGGATCCTGTGGATGACATGGGCATATTCCGTATATTCGGGAATCGCCTTCCCGTTCCCTTCCCCGTACGAAACGACCGTCTCTATTCTCGATTCCTTATCTTCAATACTATTGCTGTGAATAATCGTTACGCTCCTTTTACCGTCGCGAGCGGCTTGCATTTGGCCACTACCCGGGCCAATCCCGCCCCCGCGACGCTCTCTATGATTTGATCCACGTCTTTGTAAGCCTGCGGCGATTCGTCTACGATCGACTCCAGCGTCCGCTGGTTGACTACGATTTCCGATTCGGTACCTATCCGCAAGGAAGCCTTGAATTCCTCGACGGTGACGAGCCGTTTCGTCGCGCTGCGCGAACGGATTCGCCCCGCTCCGTGGCAGATCGAGTAATAATTCGATTGTCCGCCCGGAGCGCCGACCATCAAGTAGGACGACGTCCCCATCGATCCCGGGATGAGCGCGGGATGGCCCGTTGCCAAGTACGGCGCCGGATTGTCCGGGTGGTTCGCGGGAAGCGCCCGAGTCGCGCCCTTGCGGTGGACAAAGTGCGATCGGCCGTTGTGCTCTTCTTCCCAAGCGTAATTATGCATCAAGTCGTAAAGCGTAGACAGCTCGGCCTTCGGGCCGAAGACGTCGCGGAATGCCTCCCGGATGCCGTGAGCGATCAAGTGCCGGTTCACGACCGCATAATTGAGCGCCGAATACAGCAGGTGCACATACGATTGCGCGGCGTCCGTCTCGAGCGGCGCGAAGATCAGCTTCGGATCGGCCGTACCGAGGCCAAGACCGCGCATCGTCTTCGCCAACTCTCCGCCGCACTGCTGGTTGACCGCTCCGCCCCAAGCCCGCGAGCCGGAATGGACCATAACGATTACCTGGCCGTCGAACAGCCCCCACGCTTCCGCGACATGCCGGTTGCCTTCGTCGATCCGAACTTCCTGGATTTCCGCAAAATGGTTGCCGTTTCCCAACGTTCCGAGCTGCCGGTGCGCACGATGCCACACCGATTCGGGCAGCCGGTCCAGATGCTCCTCGTCGAAGCCGAATTTGGCGCATTCCACATGGGTAAGCGAGGTCGCCTTTCGCGGCGTGTAGCTGTCCGGCACGTACTTTCTGGGCAGGCCGTGAAGACCTTTCTTGATTACGTGCTCCAGCCGGATATCCGAGAAGTACCCCCGCGCATGCTCCTCGACCGGCAAGTAGGATTCGATCGCCTTCACCAGCTTGCGGCGCTGTCTGACGTCGCGCAGCTCCTCCCCGTGCAGGTTGGTCAGATGGACGCGCATGCCGCAGCCGATATCGCTGCCGACAATCGAGGGCGACACGTACCCGCCGGCGGCGTTCCATACCGCCGTCGTGCCGATGCACGTCCCTACGCCGACATGAACGTCCGGCGTGTAGCTCATATATACCCGTTCCGGAATTTGCAAATTGTTGTTCGCCATCTCGAACACTTTATAGTCCATCGCACCGAACAGCGCATCCGAGGCATACACGTGCAGCCGCCCCGCAGGCAGCTCCACTTCCCGATAAAACAATGGTTGATCCTGAGAAAGGTCTTGATTACTAACAGTAAACATATAGGTGTATTCCTCCTGATTAATTTCATTCCAAACGCGCCTTGTGCGCAAATAAGCTCCCGAATGCAAACGCAAAAAAGCCACGGACTCCAAAAACGTCCGTGGCTTTGGCGCGGATAGGCCGATTTTGCGTATGCAAACTATTCGGCCGTTACGTGACAGCAGACCCGAAGAGGCCGGCGAAGAGCGAACGGACATATGCGGTTGCGGAACGGACAAACGTGCGGATGTACGACTGCGAGCGAATATCGCGGATCATCTTCCTCGACCTCCTTCCAAAATATAGTACTCATCATAACGGGTGTTCCCGATTGCTGTCAATCCGTTTTGCCGGAAAAAATAAATATAATTAATCGGTTCAATAAATTTATTTTATCACATTAAAGCGGTGCCCCGACGCCGGAGCAGAACCGTTTGCGGCCGATTAAGTATAAAACGCCCGGTCTGGTGAATACTGGGTGAAAACGTTACTTAGTCAGGTGATCCGCCATGCCCCATGAAATGAACGACTTTAGCCAGCTGGCATTACCGGAAAAAGTACAGCTGCTGCGACAGCAATTCGGCAACAGCAGCGATCTCGTCACACGGGACCTGCCGCTCGGAAAATCCGGGCAAATCCAGACGGCCGTCGCCTACATGGACGGGCTGGTCGATTCGCCGTCGGTTAACGGAATCGTGGACTCGCTGCAGCGAATGCTGCGCCGGGAGACGCGTTTGCCGGAGGAAATGGCCGTAACCGGCTGGACCTCCTTGCTGAGCAAATTTCCGGTGTCGGCGGGAAGCGTCCGCGGCTTGAACGAGTGGCAGGCGATCGAGCATGCCCTGCTCTCCGGCGATACCGTTCTGTTTCTCGACAGCATCGGCGAATGCATCGCCGTCGGCACGGGAGGCGGCGAGCAGCGGGCCGTCGGCGAGCCGTCGACGGAAACCGTCGTACGCGGGCCGCGCGAAGGCTTCTCGGAGAGCTTGAGAACGAACGTCGCGCTTGTCCGCAGAAGAATCAAGGACGCCGATCTGTGGGTGGAAACGAAACAAATCGGCCGTGTCACCAATACCGACGTAGCCCTCGCGTACATAAACGGCATTGCCCAGGACAGCGTTGTCGCCGAAGCGAGAGCGCGGCTCGAGAGGATCGATATCGACGCCATACTGGAGAGCGGCTATATCGAGGAAATGATTCAGGACGAGGCGCGCTCGCTGTTCCCGACGATGACGAGCTCGGAGAGGCCGGACGTCATCGCGGCCGGTTTGTTGGAAGGGCGTATCGCCATCTTCGTGGACGGCACTCCGTTCGTGCTGATGGCCCCCGTTTTGTTCATCCAATTTTTCCAGGCCGCCGAAGATTATTACAACCGGTACAATTTCAGCATGATTCGGCTGCTGCGGCTGCTCTCTTTTTTTATTGCCATGCTCGCCCCGGCTTTTTACATCGCCCTGACCACGTTCCACCAAGAGGCGATTCCTACTCCGCTGCTCATCAGTCTGGCTGCGCAAAGGGAGGGGATTCCGTTCCCGGCCTTCGTAGAGGCGATGATTATGGAAATTACGTTCGAAATATTGCGCGAAGCCGGAGTTCGCATGCCGAGGGCGATCGGGCAAGCCGTCTCGATTGTCGGAGCGCTCGTGCTGGGCGATGCCGCCGTTCAGGCGGGACTCGTCTCGCCGGCAATGGTTATCGTCGTCTCTTTGACGGCTATATCCAGCTTTGTCATACCGGCTTACGATTTGGCCATCTCCACCCGGATTATGCGGTTTATTTTCATGATTCTGGCCGCTTCCTTCGGCTTGTTCGGCATTTCCGCCGGGATCGTCGCACTTGTGCTGCACTTGTGCAGTCTGCGTTCGTTCGGCGTCCCGATTCTGTCTCCGTTCGCGCCGCTATCGGCTGCCGGACTCAAGGATAGCCTGATTCGCTTCCCGTTATGGCGGCTGCATGTGCGGCCCAGGTTTCTAAGCCCGCGGAACAAAGTCCGCGAGCGCGGATCGGGACCGAAAAAACCGATGGCGAGGAAATAACTATTAACATCAAGGGAGTCACAGGACATGCTGAAACGAATCGCCGTTGCCGCGCTTCTATGCTGCATATGCCTTGCGCTCGCGGGATGCTGGAGCCGTCGCGAATTGAATGAGCTGTCGATCACGGTCGGGCTCGGCATCGATAAGACAGGGGACCAGTTCACCGTGTCCGCGCAGGTCGTCGATCCCGGACAAGTGGCGATGAGGGCGGCCGGCAGCGGTACGCGGGTGCCGATCACCGTGTACAAGGAATCCGGTCCGAGCATTTTGGAGGCTCTGCGCAAAATGACGACGATTGCCCCCCGTCGCATTTATTTGTCCCACCTGCGCATGCTGATCATCGGCGAAGAAATGGCGCGCAGCGGTATCAGCGAAGCGCTGGATTTTTTGTCGAGAGGACACGAGACGCGCACCGACTTTTTCATCGCGATCGCCAAGGGCAGCCGGGCTATCGATATTTTGAACGTGTTGACTCCTCTGGAGAAAATACCGGCCAACAACTTGTTCTCCTCGCTTGAAACGTCGGCCAAATTTTGGGCGCCCACCCACGGCATTTTTCTGGACGAGCTCGTGAACGGCTTGGCCGAGGAAGGGAAAAGCCCTGCGGTTACGGGTATCCGCATCAAAGGAAATACGGAGAAGGGCGACATCATTCAAAATATCCAGTCGATCATCCCGCCGGCCGAGCTCGAATACGCCGGTCTCGCCGCCTTCAAAAAAGACAAGCTGATCGGCTGGCTGACCGACGACGAGAGCAAAGGCTTCAACTACATTCAAGGATTCGTCAAAGAATCGGCAGGCCATCTCGATTGCCCAAACGGCGGCCGTCTCGTGACGGACGTCATCCGCACGACGACGAAGGTCAAGGGGAAAGTAATCGACGGCAAACCGGCGATCGATATCGTGCTGTACGCCGAGGGGGATGTCGCCGAGGTTGCCTGCAGCATCGATTTGCAAAACCCGAAATCGATAACGGAGCTAAGCCAGCACATTAACGAAAACTTCAAACGGCTGATCAACAAAACGCTAAACAAAGCGCAAAACGGACTGAAAACCGACTTTATCGGCTTCGGCAACGTCTTCCGCAAATCGTATCCGAAGGAATGGAAAGAATGGAAGCGAGATTGGCAGGAGCTCTTCGTGACGCTGCCCGTCGATGTCCATGTGGATTACCGGATACGACGGATCGGAACGATTACGAATTCGCTTATGGAAGAAATGAAGGAGTGAGGACCGTGTGGCCTGTAATCGGCTTGATCGCCGGCGCGGCAATCGTCTCCGTCCTCGAAGTGCCCGCCATGGTGCGCGGCCGCATGAAGAAGGATTTGGCGGTGTTCGCCTGTTTGCTCGCCGCCGCTTTGACCATCAGCATTTTCTATACGCTGCACGTCGCCGTGCCGAATCCGACGCAGCTGATCACGCGGTTGTTTATGCCGATCAGCAAATGGCTCGAACAGTTGCTTTCCTAAGGGGGAATGGAGGTGGAACAGGGTAAAATCGCGCCGCGCCAGTTTACGATACTCGTCATCATGTTTATTATCGGAAGCTCGATTCTGCTCGTACCCGCCGCGCTCGGGGCTCAAGCCAAGCAGGATGCCTGGATATCGGCCATACTGGGCGTCGCCGTCGGCCTCGGAATCATCGTGTTATTGGCTGCCGCAGGGAGCCGGCTGCCGTCCGCATCGCTGACCGAGTCGTTGAAGGGGCTGCTCGGCAAATGGCTCGGGACGGTTGTTGCCATTTTCTTCGTTATCCATGCGTTTCTTCTCTCCGTATTCATGCTCCGGTATATCGGGGATTTCATGGCTACGCAAATTATGCCGGAGACGCCTGTCGAAGCGATTCATATCGTCTTTATTATTTTGGTCATTATGGCGGCAAAGCACGGACTGGAGACGTTTACCCGCTCGGCGGAAATTTTCTTGCCCTGGGTGCTGATCTTTTTATTCATTCTTACCCTTTTCGTGCTCCCCCAGATGAAGCTGGACAATTTGCTGCCGATCATGCATAACGGATTCGCCCCCGTATTGAAGGGCTCTCTTCCGCTGATCGGCATCCCGTATTTGGAGCTCGTGCTGCTTCTGATGGTATACCCGCATGTGGACGATCCGTCCAAAAGGACGCGCGCCTTCCTGCTCGGCGGGACGATCGGAGGCATACTGATCATCCTCATCACGGTGCTGACCTTATCCGTACTCGGGCCGTATTTGACCGTACGAAACATTTACCCCAGCTTCGCGCTGACCAAGAAAATCAATATCGGTTCATTTTTGCAGCGGATCGAGGCGCTGTTGGCGATCACGTGGTTTTTGACCATTTATTTCAAAACGACCGTCACCTTCTACGTAACGGCTGTCGGGATCGCGCAAATATTCAAGCTGAAGCGGTATCAGTCCGTGCTCGCGCCTCTCGGCTTCCTTGCCGCCATCTATGCCCTGATCGTCTACCCGGATATCGTGTACGGGATCCGTTTCGCCGGAACGATATGGACTCCGTACGCTGCCGTATTCGGTTTGCTGCTGCCGCTCGTCCTTCTCGGCATAGCGATGCTGCGGAAAATCGGGGGATCGGGCAGGCGCAAGAAAGGCGCCGGTTCCCGCTAGAAACCGACGCCCTATCCCCTTATTTCTCCAGAACCGTCACGCCGACGCGTACGTCCAGCGTATGGCGCCCTCCGCGGTACACGCCCTGCAGCGGACTGACGTCCGCATAATCCCGTCCGGTGCCGACGCGGATATGGGAGCCGAGCGCTTCGACGTTGTTCGTCGGATCCAGGCCGACCCAGCCGATGCCGGGAATCATGACCTCTACCCAGGCATGCGTAGCCGCATCCCCGACAAACCCCGAATCTTCCCCTATGTACAAATACCCGCTTACGTAACGGGCCGGCACTCCCTGCGAACGCAGCACGCCGATCATGACGTGAGCGAAATCTTGACAGACGCCTTTTCCGAGCGCGTAGGCCTCGTTGGCCTTCGTATTTACGCTCGTCGCCTCTTTGTCGTAGGCGAACGTATCGTGGATATGCTTCATCAGCTTCAAGGACAGACGTACCGGGTTGTCCGCGGAGCCCGCCTCGGCTATAATCGTCTCGATTTGCTCCTGCTCCATGAATGTGTACGGCGTTTCGTTCAGAAATGCCAAGTAATGCTGCCGGAATAAAGAAGAACGAAAAATATCTTGCATTTCCGGCGAATATTCCACCCTCCCGATGTAAGGGCTGCGCTGCACGCTGACCATGGAAGTCGTCTTGACCGACAAGGTCCGGTGCTGCTCGGGAATAAAAAACGTCTCCACATGATTGCCCCACAAATCCGTATACTCCTTGGACATGGACATCGGACTGATCTCCGACCGGTAGGTCAACAGCCTCTGGCACACATCGGTCCTCGGCTTCAGCCGGACGTGATTCAGACTCTGATCCACCGGGGCTTCATAATGAAACGTGTTCGTATGCTCGATCTTGAAAATCATGAATACGGATCACTCCTGTATGCACATCGTCGCCTCGGTTCCGGCCGACCCGCCCGACTGCAGCTTGTCGGTCAACAGCGCGCCGACCGTATTGCAGTTATCCTGCACCCGGTCCAGAAATCGCTCGAGATCGTCCAGCGGCCAATCTCCGATGCGGACTTCTCCGAACAACCCGTTCAGCCCGGTTAGCGCTTCGATCAGCTGTCCCGAATACAGCGATACGCCTTCTTCGTCCAGCCGGTCGATCCCTTGGATGACATGATCGACGCAGTAGCGGATGGAGCGCGGAAAAGCGGGATCGGCGATCAAAAAGCCCAGCACGTCCTGCGGGTTCATGTACGGCGGGTACTGCCTCAGAAAAGCATCGTACCCGCCCACCAGCTCGAGCGCCGTAAGCCAATGATAATATTGGCGGGAATGCGGCCATTCCTCGGGCTTCGTCGCATTGGTGCAAACGACGTTCAGAATGCGGGCGGTTTTCTCGGCGCGTTCGAGCCATTTGCCGATTTGCAAAAACAAATACGACTCGCCACGGGGCATCAACGAATCGATGACGCCATGCGTCGTGAACGAGCCTTGCTTGACCGACTGGAGAAACGCATGGAAATCGCGCGGCACGGCGCCGTCTCCGTCGGCTTGGCGAACGTTCCAATACATCTCGTTCAACGCCTCCCACAATTCGTGGGGGAGCGCGTCCCTCGCCGATCTCGCATTGTTGCGGGCATTGGCCACGCAATTCAGGATCGAATTCACGTTATCCCCGGACACGGTCAAATACGTTACGATCGCGCCCGCCTCCAAGGCGGTATGCTTGCTCCGGTACTCGGAGAACGACGCGCATATTTCCAGCAAATCCTCCCACTCGCCTTCGGCCCTATCTGCTGCCTCCAGCCCTGCGGCCGCTTCCCGCTGCGCGGCTTCCCCGACCCGCATTTCCTCGGGCAAAAGCGATTCGGATCCTGCCGGTTCGCCGGCGGCGGCCGCATTCCACGACTCCGGAAGCCGCCCCAGCCTTGCGGCGATGATGCGCGAGTTATTCTCCGCGCGCTCGATGTTGCGCGCCATCCAGTACAGCGTCTCGGCCACACGGCTCAGCATACGAGGCCGCCCCTTTCCTGGAGCACCCATGTGTCTTTGCCTCCGCCGCCCTGCGACGAGTTGACGACGAGCGAGCCTTCCTTCAGCGCTACCCTCGACAGCCCTCCGGGCAGCACGTGCGTGCTCTGCCCATGCATGACGAATACGCGCAGGTCGATATGGCACGGATAGACGCGATCATCGTCATGGTGATAGGTCGGCGCCCGGGACAGCTTGACCGTAGGCTGAGCGATATATTGCTCCGGGCTCGCCATTATTTTGGCCCGGAACCGCTCGAGCTCCTCCTCCGAGGCATGGGGGCCGATCAGCATGTCATAACCTCCGGAGGCGCCGACATTTTTGATGACCAGCTGATCCATTCGCTCGAATACGAACTCCCGCTGCTCGGGATCGTGCAGCTGCAGCGTCGGCACGTTCGGGATTACCGGCTCCTCGTTCAAGTAGTATTTGATCATGTCCGGAACGTAGGCATATACCCCCTTATGGTCCGCCACCCCGTTGCCGATTCCGTTCAAGATGGAGACGTTGCCCCGGCGGTACGCTTCGAACAGACCGGGCACGCCGATCATCGAGTCCGGCCGGAACGTCAGCGGGTCCAAATAATCGTCGTCGATGCGCCTGTATATAATATCGACCCGCCTCAAGCCGCGAATCGTTTTCTCGTATACGCAATGATCCCGCACGACCAGATCGCTCGATTCCACCAGCTCGATGCCCATTTGCTGCGCCAGAAAGACGTGATCGTAATAAGCCGAGTTGTACGCTCCCGGCGTCAGCAGCACCGCGGTCGGGCAGCCCGGACCGCGAAAGCGGACCGGCGCATGGCCCAGCATCGTTTCGTGCAGGACACCGAGCTGATGCTCGAGCGAGGTGATCTTCTGGCGGCGGAACAGCTCGGGAAATACCTGGCGCATGATATTGCGGTTCTGATACACGTAGGAAAGCCCGGACGGATTCCGCAGATTGTCCTCCAGCACGCGGTATTCCCCGAACTCGTCGCGAATGAGATCGATGCCCGCGAGGAAGATGCGGTTGTTGCGGGGCACGTCCTGCCCACTCGCGCAAGCCGGGTTATAATACGGATTGTTATGTACGAGACGGGCCGGTACGATATCGTCCTTGACGATCAACTGGTGCCCGTATACATCCTCCAGAAAGCAATCCAACGCCCGCACCCGCTGGACCATCCCCTGCTCGATCCTTCTCCACTTGTCGGAGGGCACTATAATCGGAATCGGATCGAAGGGCATCGTCCGCTCCGACCCGGCATCGTCGCTATATACGGTAAAGGTGACGCCTTGGCGCAGAAAACGGCGCTGCGCCGTCTCGTGCTTGCGGCGCAGCTCGTCGGAGGACAACCGATGCAAGGTCCGGTAAACCGTCTCGTAGTGCGTTTTCGGCGTCCCGCAAGGCTCCAGCATTTCATCGTAAAAAGACCCGGTTTCATATAACATGTGCATGATCGATTCGGCTCCTCCCGATACATGGATAAACTTTACATTCATTCATTACCCGTTCCGGAGACCGATTAAACAAACCGTGCGTCCGGCCCGTCCGAAGTATCGGCGGCGGCGGCGACTCGGGAGCTGACGCAAACGGGTATAAGCCGTCCCCGCGGAAAGGACGGCTGTGCGGAAGCCGGTCACGGCTCGTCCGCTTGTATGTGGTTTTAGATTGGATTCGGCATGCCGGCCGCCTACTTCAGAGAATCTGCGATGCCGGCCGCCTACTTCAGAGAATCTGCGATGCCGGTCAGCCTTTCCGCCAATCCCGCTACCTCGCCGACGGCTTCGACCATTTGCCGGGTCGCCGCCGCCTGCTCGTTGCTCTTCCTGGCGCTGTCCTCGGAGGCCGACGTGATCGCCTTCATCTTGTAGCCGATTTGCCCGGTCAACTCGGCGATTTTCTCGGCGTTCTCCTTGGACTGCGCCGACAGCTTGCGGATTTCCTCGGCGATGACCGCGAAGCCCCGCCCGTGCTCCCCGCTTCGGGCCGCCTCGATGCTCGCGTTCAAGCCGAGAATGTGCGTCTGGGACGCCACGTTGCGGATAAAGTCCAGCATCGAGCCGATCTGCCCGGAAATATGCTGCACTTCCTTGATTTGCGAGGCCAGGTGACGCTCGTTCGTATCGATTTCGCCCGCCGAGGCGGCGATCCGTCCGATGCCGGCCGTAATGCCGTCCGCGTTAAGCTGCAGCGCGGCCGACACCTCCTGCAAATCGTGGCCGATCCGCTGGACCAGCTCCCGGTTCATGCCGCGGATTCGCGTCGACAAGCCTTTCATGACCCGCCATGCCAGCCCGCCGTCCTCCAGCATCAGTCTGCGGAACGCCTCCTCGTGCAGCAGCGCCAATCTCACCTCTCCCGCCGCCACCGCCGTGCCGCTGCGGGGCAATCCTTCGAGCAGCGACATTTCGCCGAAGAAATCGCCTTTGCCGAATTTCGCCACCGGGATGCGGTTGCCGTCTTGCTCCAAAACCAATTCCACCGTGCCCTCCAGCACGACATACATATGCTCGCCGGCGTCCCCCGTGCGGAACAGCACGTCCCCGCGCCGTTTGCTCACGACCTTTCCGGCGTCGATCATCGCTTGCTCGTTCAGGTCCATCACGTTTTCCTCTCCCATGCCGCCGCCGATTGGCCGCCGCTGCGCTGCGCTTAGAGACTGCACACGCCTGACCCGATCCCCTGTTTAACAGTCGGCAGTTTTTGTCAACACCTATCATAGCACATGGGGAAACGGTCGAGATAGAAGCGGAACGGCCGTTAACCAAAAAGAAATAATCAGGTCGCAGCGAAGCGGCGATTGTGCAAAATCCGTTATAACGAAACGTTCCATGGAACGGCGCCGGACAATGCGTTATGATGAAATCACCTTAGGAAAGGAGTGATGCTCAAAATGACAAACAAGGTGATTTCGGTTTAAACCGAAACAGACCGACCCCGGCGATCCGTCGCCGGGGTCTCTGCTTTTTTTCCGCGACAACATCATTCGCGTACAGAGCACATGTACCGCATGAGCGGTGAAAGCCGACTGTCTTCGCCGCTTTTCGCACCGCGCGCCGCTCCCGTCCCGCGGTGTTTCGCTGCATGACGGAGGGCGGTCGACCCCCTGGTCGCTTGCGGACCGCGAATCCATCCAATAACGGAACCGGCGTATGCTATTGCCTCGAGTTCCTCCGGTTGTTTGCAAAATAAAGGAAAACCGTTCCGCTATTCCGCAGTTCGCTCCCCATTTTCACCCTGAAAAATCGAAGTAACGGAAGCCAGTTCCGTTATCTTCAAGCGTGCAGCGGAAATTGGGGCAATAGCGGAATACAGTTCCTCTATTTACGGCCACACGCTGCATCAACAGGCTTTCAGGTTGCATGCGGATGATGCCGCCGCAGTTTTTTATTCCCGCAAAGCGTCTCTCAGCCGGCTCGACATGACGCCGGCCTGAGCGGTGCGCAGCTTGCGCATGTCCAGCTTCAGCCTATCGTTCTCGGCTTGAAGCCGTTCCGCGTTCTCCCGCTCGGCGGCTTCGCGGCGCTCCAAGCCGTCCACCAGCCGCAGCAGCTCCTCGCGCTCCCCGTCTCTATCCTCGGGCAGCCGCCTTAGAACCGCACGTATCGTATCGTAGTCGTTATGGCTTGAGTCGTTCACAGTCATCCCCCTGCACCGGCTTCGCAAAAGCTTCGGTTATCGTTCCATCTATTGTACCACCCGCATGCACGCGATGCACCCCGCTGCCGATATCCATCCGTCGCTCTCTCGGCGCGACGAGAAGAAGCCTCCCGTCCCTCTGCTGTCGAGGTTGGAAGGCTTCTGCCCGGTTATGCGAGGCTGACGTTTTACGGTCCGCTTAGCATATTTATTGCTTAGACTCCGTTTTGGACGGCGTTCCCGGATCGACAGGATCGCCGCATACGCACTTATTCTGGTTCATGCAGCCGCCGAGCAGCAAGACCGCCGCCAACGATGCGGCAACAGCCAGCTGCTTCCATTTTCCGAACATTCGTTCCCATCCTCCCGCCCCCGATGTTCCCGCTGCTTAGCCCTGTACGGGAATCGCCATTTCGCTTAACGATCCTTCCTACATATGGACGCTAAACACGGGCGCAAGGTTGCCGGAGACGAGCATATCGCGAATTTCGGCAAGTCTTACCTCCGCTCCCAGCGGATCAAAACGCTCGGGCATACTGCTTCGGAGCCGGAATCGCCTCTTTGCCGGCTACGGCTTGAACCGCGTGGATCGCCCAATACGGATCGCGCAGCATGCCGCGCGCCACTCCGACCAGATCGGCGTCCTCGTTCGCTACGGTAGCATCGGCCAAAGCCGGATTGTCGAGCATCCCCACGGCGATAACGGGAACGTCCAGCGTTTCTTTGAACGCACGCGCATACGGTACTTGGTAGCCGGCATAGTTGCCCGGCTTGCGCTTGCCCGCCGGCCCTTCCCCACCGGTCGAGACGTGGAACATGTCGACGCCCGCTTCCCGGTATTTGCGGGCGATTTCGAGCGAATGGTCGAGGTCGTACCCGCCGTCGATATATTCGATTGCGGAAATGCGCAAGATGAGCGGCATGTCTGCCGGCATTACGCTTTTCACCGCACGGATCACCTCTACCCCGAACAAGGACAAATCTTGGCCGTATTCATCCTCTCTCTTGTTCAGCGCCGGAGAATGAAATTGATGGATCAAATAGCCGTGCGCGCCGTGAAGCTCGATCGTATCTACGCCGGCGGCGATCGCCCTGCGGGCGGCATCGCGGAATTTGGCGACCATCGCCATCGTTTCTTCCGTCGTCAAGGCGCGCGGCGTCTTCGAATTGGAATCGACCGGAATCGCCGACGGGGCGACCGGCACTTCGGCATCCTCGGCTTTCCGTCCCGCATGGGCAATCTGGATGCCGATCTTGGCGCCGTGCGATTGAACCGCGCTCACGATCCGGGCATATGCCGGGATATGGTCGTCGGACCATAAGCCCAAGTCGTAATCGGATATGCGGCCGTCCGGCTCCACATCCGTCATTTCGATAATGACCAGCCCCGCGCCGCCGACCGCTCTGGAAGCGTAATGCACGTAATGCCAATCGTTCGGCTTCCCGTCCTTGGCCGTAACCGAATATTGACACATCGGAGGCATGACGATCCGGTTGCGCAGCTGCAGGCTTTTGTATGAGAATGGGGTGTTCAGTCGGTTCATTTCCTAATTCCTCCTTGGATTGCATCGAAAAATAGTGTTTCCTACAAGGGATATTATAAATTCATCACTTTATTTTGGAAAGTAGTGAACTTATTTTCACTTAGTTACTTATTAGTAACTAATATGTATTGCAAAGCGATTCGGGCATTTGATACAGTGAAGGAAACCAGTCAGAAGAAAGAAGGAAACGGGCATGGATGAACCGATAACGTTGTCCAAGGGCACTCCCGGAACGGAATGCGCGATCGCCAAATCGCTGGACACGATCAGCAACAAGTGGACGTTTCTTATCGTACGCGACCTGCTGCTGGACGGCACGGTCCGTTTCGGGGAGCTGCAGAGGTCTCTCGACGGCATCAGTGCCAAGACGCTGACGCTTCGGCTGCGGGAGCTCGAGGAGAAGGGGATCGTATCGCGGCAAGTGTACCCGGAAATCCCACCGCGTGTGGAATATTCGTTGACCGACAAAGGCAAGCAGTTGGAGCCGCTGTTCATCGAACTGAAGCGATTCGGCATGACACTCTGACCGTCATATAGACTTTGCGTTAATGAACCAATTTCATTAATAGCAAACCTCAGTTCACTAATTCGCTCATAAGCAGCAGCAGATCGACAATTACTGAACCGAATTTAACGGTGCAGCGTTTCGTAAATTCGTACCCGTGGCCGTCCACAACCTCGATCGTGTAGTCTTCGATCCGGACTTCCGCGAAGGGAACGCCCTGCGGCTGAGGCGCGCAATTGTGCCGGTGACAGCCGTCAGACAATGTCGGACCGCGCGACAGCGCTACGAGCGGCGGGAACAATCCCGGCATCGGGTACGTCCGGAGGCTGCCTGCAATTGTGCATCTTTTTTGGTCCGCCTTCGACCTTGTTGACCCTTTTACCTGCAAATGTGCAGGCAGATCGCGCCTTCACTCGCTTAATACGGTTATTTCCGGGAAGTTACCTGCACTTTTACAGGCAGATAGCCGGCTGAAGCCGTTTTTGACCGAATCTGCCTGCACTTTTGCAGGTCAGTTGGAAGGCGGCCGTCGGTTCCATGACTCTCCGTCGGCTGCCGGTATGTCGAAGCTTGGTTCCGACATACCTATCGTTACGGCCGGGCGACCTTACCGTCGCGTCCGCGTGACGACTTTTCGCAAAGAGAACGGCCTTCCGAAACGCTGTTCATATTAACGTACTTTGGTTCATTAATCCGCTTTGGATCCAAAAACGTTCAAAAAAAAGCGATCCGCACAGCGCCCTCTACGGCGTGCTGCTGTGCGAATCGCTTCGTTTACGCTTGCGGCAAAGCGTTCAAATATTCCCGCACCTGATCCGGCGTCTTCGCAAACTTGCTGTGCAAGTGCGCGACCTTTTGCCCGTTGCGGTAGACGAGTAGGCTCGGAATGCCCCGCACCTCGTTCTCCTCGGCGATTTCCTGAAATTGCTCGGCATCCATCTCGAACCATTGCTTGTCCGCATGCTCGGTCACGATGTCGCCGATAAACCGGTCCAGATTTTTGCAGTCCGGGCACCAGGTCGTATAATACTTGACTACCGAGAACGAATCCCGGTTCGTGATTTCCTTGAATTGCTCCACGCTTGCTATACGGTCCATAGGATTCACCTCTTCATATTGGTTCGTTATCGAAACTTGTTCTACAGTATACCACTTTACTCCGCGGAGGCACAACGGACGGCAGTTGCCGATTCGCTTGCGGTCCACGCGATGCCTGATTCTTGATGCGTGCTGCGATCTGCTCCTCGGGCTGCATCCAGCCGGGACACATTGGCGACATTGCTTATCCTACAGGTCGTCCAAATTGACCAGCATCCAATCCGGCGTACCGTCCCGCGTCAAAAACCATGTATCCAGAAACGAATCGTTAGGCTTGCGAATGTGTTCCCGGGCCGCCCATATTTCGCTTAAGCGGAACGTAGGCGAAGCGTTGCGAATGAGCAGCGAGATCGGATAAGCCGGATCGTATGCCTGCTTTTTCGACTCCTTGCGCCGGATCAGCTCGTTCAGCTTCGCGATCAGATGCGCCAGCGTAATCGGACCGGACGGACCGGTTATGCTCCCGTCCCGACGGCCGAGAAGCGCCTTCGCTTCGGTGGCGTCGTAGAACAGATGGGTAATCTCAAGCCCGATTTTGCTTCCCCGCGAATCCTGCAATACGGCATCGGGGCGGTCGTGCTGGTACAATAGCCGCAGCTTGACGGAATTCCGGCCATTGTACAGCCGAATAAATTCGCGGACGGCGGCTCGCTCCAGCTGCAGCTTCTCGTCGTTATGTCCATCGGTCATGAGGGTCGCCTCCCGTATGGGCTATCCTTTCTTCGTCGTACTCGTTTCCGTTATTTCCGGCACGCCAAATCGGGGAGCCGATTGATGCCATTGTAGCACAAACGGAATCCCCTATTCATCAAGCCTGTGTAAACGGTCTGCCGTTCGGGATCTCCCCGGGAGCCAGTCCTCCCGCAGCATGGCTGTCTCCCGAGTCCGGGTCAGCTCGGCTCTGCAGCTGGAGCGTCCCCCTTTTCATCGGACGCTTGAAAAGGTACAATGCAAGAGGAAGCAACGCCGGGCCGGCAAACGGCCCGCCTACTCGAAAGGAGCTCGAAGCCGCTATGCTGTATGTCGCAATGCTTACGATTATCGATGCCGATCTGAACGCCAAAGTCCGTCCCGCCCATCTCGACTACCTCGACAAGCTGTACAAGGAAAACAAAGTCGTCATGGCCGGCCCTTTTGCGGACAAAAAAGGCGGCATGGTCATTTACCGCGCCGATTCCCCGGAAGAAGCGAAAACGCTCGCCGAAGCGGACCCGGTCGTGGCCGAAGGCGCTCGCACGCTGGAGCTGCGCGAATGGAACGCGCTCCAATTCCCGCTTGCTTAATCGCGGCGCCAGCCGACAAACCGCCAGGAGAGAGGCTGATATTATCCCCTTTAAGTAGACAGTGTTAAGAATCGAC
>NZ_VDCQ01000086.1 GCF_006265175.1 Paenibacillus hemerocallicola
TGGGGTACGTTCAAATCCCAGCAGCTGGATTTCTCCAAGCTCGGCGACCATAACAAAAAATCGATCGAAATTCTCAACAAGGCAGGCTGGAAATAATCATGAGCGTCACCGCTTCCTGCTCAAGCCGAAACGGAATAGCAGCGACGGGTCATCCTTGGCATGATCGCGAGCCCTTTGGGCCTGCCCTCATATCGTTTCTTCGACAATTACCGGACATCCCGTCTCCGTCGGAAATGGTTTGGTTCCGATGACGACGGTGGCGTCCAACTCGTCGGAACTGGCCACCTGCGGGGTTAGCCCGTTGCGGGCGAAGATCTCGACGGTCTTCGGCGCCTGCCGCTCGCTAGTCTCGACGAGCAAGTGACCGCCGGGTGCCAGCCAGAGTGGCGCCGCGGCAGCTACCCGCCGCTGGACGTCAAGCCCGTCCGCGCCTCCGTCGAGCGCCACTCGCGCCTCATGTACGCGGGCCTCCGGGGGCAACAGCCTGATCGCCTCGGTGGGTACGTAAGGTGCATTGGCGACCAGAACGTTGACGCGGCCTCGCAGTGTGGCGGGCAGCGGCTCGTAAAGGTCGCCTTCGTATACGTGACCGCCGGCGGCTGCGACGTTGCGACGGGCGCACCGCACTGCGGCGGGATCGATATCGACGGAGTACAGCTCGATTCGTTCCAGGGCGGCAGCCAGTGCGGCGCCCAACGCGCCCGAGCCGCAGCACAGGTCCACCACTACGGCTCCCGAGCGAACAAGGGCGGCAGCCTGGCGGACAAGAAACTCGGTGCGGTGACGAGGTACGAAGACTCCCTTGTCCACCGCTATCCGCAGACCGCAGAACTCCGCCCAGCCGATGACGTGCTCGAGCGGCACACCGGCGGCTCGCCGGTCCGCCATTGCGACGAGATCGGCCGGCGTCCGTGCCGCGGACACGAGCAAGCGGGTCTCCTCTTCGGCGAAAACACAACCGGCGTCCCGAAGCCTGCTGACCGTGATTGAATAAAGGGTATCTGCATGAAAGTCACCCCGATTCACAAATGATCCTAACTCGGCACGGAGTGCTGTCCTATCCAAGTCCATAAATCTCCTCATTTCGATAGGATTCTATCGAATCGCTTAAAAATTATATAATCATTTTATCCCCGTCATAGATTGCCGGATAGGTATAGATTCGTTATAAGGAACTACTCAGTCCACTCCTCTCTCCCGGCCGTCCAGTCTCTGGAGCATTGACTTTGACGTTGCGTAAAGGTGTATGCTTCTCTCGAAGCGGACATTCAAGATCCGCAACCGGGAGGAATTGCAAATGATTATTAACGGAATCGATATGCTGCGAAATCAGCGTTTATGGTTGGAAGCCGCACCTGATCGGAGACCGGACATGTACAAGGAGATGGTGGTCGAGCCGCTCCGTCCATTCTGGGAATCGATGCTGGCGAAGATGCCGCCGGGGCAGGATAAGTCCGATCCCGCAGGGTTAATGGGCGTGTACGCCCCGGATCTGGATGACAAAGAAGGAATAGCGGCCATTGCCTGGCTTGAGCGTACCGGCTCTTGGCAAGATTGCCTAAAAACGATCGAACAAGCGGAACGACTGCTGCGTCCGGCAGACCACGGCGTCTTTCTTGATCATGTCCAGTATTCGCTGGTCCTTGCCAATCCCAAGAAGTTTGGACACCTGTACGGTTATACGGGCTTCGGCGGAACGCCCGGACAGGCGATCGTGCTCGTATGGCCGAGCGACTACAATGTGCCGCGGCTGCCGGCGATTACGGCACACGAATTTCACCATAACATCCGTTTGTCCTACGAGCCATGGAGCGCGGACACGACGGTCGGCCAATATATCGTGGTGGAAGGGCTGGCGGAAGCATTTGCCGCCGAGATGTGCGGAGCGGACAAATTGGGCCCATGGGTGCATTCGCTTGACGATGAGCAGCATGAGCAGGTCAGACCTATTTATCGGGAGGCGTTGTCGACAACCGGATTCCCGGTCATCCTGGGCTACATGTTCGGCAATCCGCAGTCGAATATTCCGGCGTACGCCGGCTATTCCGTCGGGTACCGGGTCGTAAACGAATATTTGCGGCATAGCGGAAAATCGGCAGTGGAGGCGACCTATCGGCCCTGGCAAGAAATTATCGAGGAGTCGCGGTACTTCTGATCGAGAGATTCGGATGACCCGGAGTCCAAGAGCACGGAGGCATGCACCCCGCCTCGGTGCTCTTAATTCATATATTCCTATACCAGCGCAGCGCTATTCTTTCCAGCTCTTTAACAAACGCATCCTTGCCGTCCATATAAGCCGTAATGTCGTTCGGGAATTGTTTTGCAAGGTTTTCTTTTAAATTTCCATACTGCTTTACTTCCTCGGAATGGGTTCGAAGGTAGTCTCTTACAGCCAAATGGCGATTGATATCTTCCTTGTTATCCACCTGAAATACATGTACTTGATGCGTTCTATTATCTCCGCCTTTTCTGAAATATCTTCTTCCTTTCATGCCCAGCTCGCCCATGCATTCGTAACCGAGACCCGCCATTTGTTCGTTAAACGAATCGATTTTTTCGATATCTTTTACTACTGGCATGATATCAATGATCGGTTTGGCTTGTAGCCCGGGAACGGAAGTGCTGCCGATATGGTGAATATCAATTAGCTCATCGACAAAAATTCGTTTAATTTTTCGGGATTCTTCTCTGAACATTTGCCTCCAATTATCGTTATATTCCGTAACGACGACATGCATCTGGCTAACCTCCTTAAGGTCATGTTAGAATTTGAGTTCAGGTAAGATTTATCAAAAGAGAGGGCACAAAGTCAATATGAAATTCATTTTGCTATTTGGTCCGCAAGCCGTCGGCAAGATGACCGTCGGTCAGGAGCTTGAAAAAATAACCGGGCTGAAGCTTTTTCATAACCATATGAGCATTGAAATGGTAGCCCCCTTTTTCAGTTATGGCACTGCACCCGGGAAACGGCTAGTCAGGCTGTTTCGTCAAGCGATATTTGAAGAAGTCGCTGACAGCGATTTGGACGGATTGATTTTCACATACCTTTGGTCGTTCGACCGCCAGGCGGATTGGGACTATGTAGAACAAATTTGCCGCATATTCGAATCCAAGGGCGGTGTAGTTTGCTTCGTCGAGCTGGAAGCGGAGCTGGGGATAAGACTGGAGCGCAATAAAAGCCCGCACAGACTGAAGCATAAGCCTACCAAAAGAGATATAGATTTCTCCGAACGGGATCTGAGAAGCAAGATGGCGACAAACCGGTTAAACTCCCTGGAGGGTGAAATCAAAAGAGAAAACTATATGAGAATAAACAATTCAACTTTGAGCCCGGAAGAAGTCGCTACCATGATCAAGCAACGGTTTGAATTGTAGACACGAGTCGGCGTCGCCAGCCTTTTACAGGGAAAGATCAATTAATGCGCTCAATTCGCTTAAACTATGGATAACTTCAGCCTCTTCAGCAGCCGTCTCGTGATTTCTGTTTAACCATATCCCTCTCATTCCCGCTTCCTTGCTTGAGAGGGCATCCGTATGCAGACGGTCGCCGACATAAATACACGCATCCGTCCGTTTATTAGCTCTTCTGCAGGCTTCCACAAAAATCCGTTTGTCCGGTTTGGCTATTCCGATTTCATCCGAAGTGATAATTAGGGCGAAATGCTGTAGAATGCCGAGATTTTTTAATTTTTGGAGCTGCTGCTCGTGATTCCCATTCGTTATGATCCCTTTTTCCGCATGATTCAAACTTAATAAGCAATTCTCCACGTCATCGTAACACTGCCAATTTTGCTCAAACGATTGCAAATAGAGCCGGAACTTGCAATCGGCCTCTTCCCGAGTCAGCTTAATCCGATAGCGGGAGAAGAGTTCGATCATCCTGATCCTTCTTTGTTCTTCGAACGTTAACTCCCCGGATAAATATTTGTCAAAATAATGCTCCATCACCTCTTTATAGACATTATAGAACTCATTCTCATCTACATGGGCTAAGTCCGCATGTATGTTATATAAGGCCAAGATTCCCTTTTTGTCCGCATAATCATGATCCAAAAGAGTTCCATCCAAATCGAAGAATATCAAACGGCTCCCCTACTCCCCTTTTATTTCGGGCTTCCCGGCCTCGATCAGCATTTTATTGCCCAGCATGAAAAGGCTCAGGGTAACAACAAGCAAACCCGCTCCGACACAAGCATAACCAGCGATTGCAAGCTGCCGTTTATCGCATTCACCTTGGCAAGTTTTTCCTCCGGCACGAGTTGCGGAAGAAAGGCTCTAACGGTAGGTGCTTGAACCCCTGTCCCGAGCGCACGTATGGCAGACGCCGCAAAGAGCAGCCATATCGCATCGTACCCCAAATAAAACAAGACGGCTAATAGAAGCGTTGCCAGAGCTGTCAAACAATCCGACAAAATAATAAGTTTTTTTCGATTATAACGATCCGCCCATACTCCTGCAAAGGGAGTAACCAAAAAAACAGGCAGAAACCCGCAAATAATGGATAGCGTCATCATGACACCGGACTGTGTTTGCAAGGCGATATACCACGTAATGGCATATTGAACCAGCATCGATCCAAAAAGAGATAAGGTCTGGCTGGTCAAAAAGAGTATGATGGTCTTCTCCCGGTTTTTGTACATGTCAAAACCAATACGGTCGCCATGCTCGGTATCCATACGGATGTCAATGGCACGAGCCGCTTCAAAAAATCTGTGATCAAACGAAAAAACTTCACCTATTTCAAATGGTTTTCCGCAAGTGTTGCAAATATAGGCTTGGGTAGCCGCATCAAACCTGTATCCCCCCTTAAGCTCCTCCAAAGTAAGCTTGTCAATTTCCACAATCCATCACTCCATCGTTTTCGTTTATTATTTTAATAAATATATTTATAATCTGTTTATAAAATTAATCAACATATTTTTTTGCACAATGAATGTCCATTTGTTTGAAACAGCCTGTTTTCTTAAAAGTTATTGACAGCTGCACTCTCCGGTTATATAGTTAGTTACATGAGTAGTTAACCAGTTTGGTGGTGGTGGATAAATGTCCTTTCTGATAGATGACAGCCGGCCTATATTCGTTCAAATTGCCGAACGGATCGAAGATGACATTATTAAGGGCGTACTGCCCGAGGAGTCGCAGGTTCTTTCGACGAACCAGTTTGCCGCTTTTTACAAAATCAATCCGGCAACCGCGGCAAAAGGCGTGAATCTGCTTGTTGATGAAGGAATTTTGTACAAAAAGCGAGGGATCGGCATGTTTGTGGCAGAGGGTGCCCGTGCGAAAGTGATCGAGAAGCGAAAGGAACAATTTTTCGAAGAATATGTCGTTACGATGGTCCGGGAAGCGAAGAAGCTTGGCATTTCGGCCGAACAGCTAACGGATATGATCCGGAGAGGAGACATGCATAATGGGTAAAATAGTCGAATTGAACGGGCTGACGAAAGCTTACGGGGATGTGAAGGCAGTCAATAATGTCAGCTTCACCATGAATGAACAGAAAATCTACGGTCTGCTGGGCAGGAACGGGGCCGGGAAGACGACGATCATGCAGATGATCACCGCCCAACTGTTCTCCACGAGCGGGGAGCTTAAAGTATTCGGGGAAAATCCTTACGAGAATAACCACGTGCTCAGCCAAATTTGTTTTATTAAGGAAAGCCAAAAATATCCGGATGTATATCGCATTATCGATGTGCTGAATATATCCGCTTCTTTCTTTCCCAATTGGGATCGCGACTATGCGCTTTCGCTCGCCGAGGAATTTCGGCTTCCGCTGAAACGGAGAATGAAGAAGCTTTCCAGAGGGATGCTCTCCTCTGTCGGCATTATTGTCGGCCTTGCCAGCCGCGCGCCTCTCACGATATTCGACGAGCCCTACCTGGGTCTCGATGCGGTAGCCCGCAGCTTGTTTTACGAACGGCTGATCGAGGATTATTCGCTGCATCCGCGGACGGTCGTTCTGTCCACGCACCTCATCGATGAAGTGAGCAGCATTCTGGAGCATGTGATGTTGATCGATAGCGGGACCTTGATCCTCGATGAGGATGCCGAATCGCTTCGCGGTCGGGCCTTTACGTTGGCAGGGCCCAAAGCTGCCGTCGAATCCTTTACGGCGGGCAAGGAGGTCATCCATCGCGAGCCTTTCGGCAACCTGGTAACTGCGACCGTAATGGGACATTGGGATGCCGGAGAACGCAAGCGGGCAGAAGCGTTGGGACTTGAATGTGCCCCCGTATCCCTCCAGCAGTTGGTTATTTATTTGACGAATGGAAAAATGCAAAGAAAGGCGGCTGAAATGGGATGAACCGAGTCGCAAGCGTCATGAAAATGCACGGCAGGGATAAATGGTCGTGGTTTTTCGTCCCCTGGCTGGTCACGCTCTCCAGCTTTACGATCAATCTGATAATCAGCTATTTTATCGACGAACCTGTCGTAACGGGCGGTATCGCCTCCCTCTTCATCTATATGTTCGTAGCCGGGATTATAACGCCGGCCCAAACGTTTCCGTTCGCGATCGGCATGAGTGTAAGCCGCACGGATTATTATCTGGGAACCTCGGCCATGATCGTTCTCGCAAGCATCGGGTCCGCCGTTCTGCTGTTTATTCTCGGACTCGTCGAAGGGTGGACGGGCGCCTGGGGAAGCGATCTGCATTTCTTTACTGTGCCGTATTTGAGTGACGGTCCTCTCATCAATCGATTCATGGTGCCTCTAGTCCTCTTGCTGTTCATGCATTATTGCGGAATTTTGATTGCCGCTACGCATAAGCGTACAGGACGCAACGGCATGTTTATCGCTTCGGGTATTTTGCTGCTGGTGTTTACCTTTCTCGGCTTCCTGGCCTCCTATCTGAACTGGTATCCCGCCATCTTCGGTTGGATGGTCAAGCAATCGGCCGTGGACTATACCCTGTGGATGCTTCCCTTCCTCCTTCTATTCGCGGTGGCGTCTTACCTGCTGCTGCGCAGGGCGACGGTATAATTTTTTATCCGATAGCTTTCAAAGAGGAGCTGCCCCATGGCAAGCTCCTCTTTATCGTTCTCGTCAGCGTAACGAACAATGCCTCCGCTAAGAAAGGACCTCGACGGTAAAACCACCCGGAGCCTTCACATAAAATGTCCAAGCATGAGATCTTTGCGGCGGCGCGACATCGAATCCATCGGCCTTCAACCGTCGATGAATCTGATTCACCTTCTCCTCGCTCTCCTGCCCGAAGCCGATATGGAACGTCTTCGGGTAGCTGACCTGGGTACCCTTCATTAAGGTGAGCACCAGCCCGTCGTCATCAAACAGCGCGGCAAATGAATGTTCACGCGCGTCTCCGCCCGTATCCGCGCTTTTTAGCCCGAAATAAGTTTCCAGAAACTGTCTGGCCGCCGGAACGTCAGTGACCGTCAGATTAACATGGTTCAGTTTCATCCTGTACGCTACACTCCTTTTTCTTAATGATGTATTCCTAATAAAGCGTAACACCTTCATGCAAGTGATAACCTTTTCGCCGTCGGAAGTTGATTTATATATAAAAACCCGTCACGGTAGTTTAATCTATATATAGAATATATCGAAGGGAGGGAACGCGACATGAAGCGACCCAATATCGTACTGATTATGACCGATCAGCATCGCTTTGATGCGCTCGGGTGCTATGGCAATACCGTTATCGAAACGCCTAACCTGGACTCGCTTGCCCAGGAAGGAACCGTATTTGCAAGCGCCTATTCCAGCACTCCGTCCTGCGTTCCCGCGAGGACATCGCTCTTGACCGGCATGGACCCCTGGCATACCGGCATTCTGGGCACCGGCAAAGGCCAAGGCAAAATGGGCGGCAACTTCAAGCATACGCTGCCCGGCGAGCTGTCCAAATCCGGCTATTGCACGCTCGGCGTGGGAAAGATGAACTTCAATCCCCAACGCGCTTTAAACGGCTTTCATCAAACGTCGCTGGACGAGTCGGGCAGAGTGGAATCGCCCGGGTTCGTGTCCGACTACGCAGCCTGGTTTGAACGCAATAAAACAGGGGATTACGGCCCGGTCGACCACGGCGTCGACTGGAATTCCTGGATGTCCCGGCCGTTTCACGCTCCCGAGTTTTTACATCCGGTTAACTGGACGATTAACGAATCGATTCGTTTGCTGGAGAAGCGGGACCCGACCGCACCGTTCTTCCTGAAAACATCCTTTTCCAGACCGCATTCGCCTTACGATCCCGTTCCCTATTACTTCGATCTGTACCGGGAGAAGTCTCTGCCCGCCCCCTGCATCGGAGAATGGGCCGGCATGCATGACCAGCCGGACGAGGCACACTCGCCAAACGCTTGGAGAGGCAAACGCAAGAACGAAGAAGTGCTCCGGGCGCGAGCCGGATATTACGGGCTTGTCAATCAGATCGATCAGCAAATCGGCAGGTTGTTCAGTTATTTGAGGCATATCGGCGCATGGGAGAATACCGTCATCGTCTTCACTTCCGACCACGGGGATATGCTGGGGGATCATCATTTATGGCGGAAAACGTATGCTTACGAAGGCTCCGCCCACATTCCGCTCATCGTCCGGCTCCCCAAATCAATGCGTCAGGCCAAGGCGATTCCTGGACGGATCCACAATCCGGTATGTCTGCAGGATATTATGCCGACCATCCTCGATTCAGCCGGGCTCCCGGTGCCGGCGGTCGTGGACGGAAGCAGTATGCTCCCCCTGCTCCGAGGAGAAACTGCCGCTTGGCGCGAATTTGTGCACGGCGAGCATTCATGGTGCTATTCGGAAGAGCAAGAAATGCAATATGTCACCGATGGCCGATGGAAGTACATATGGTTCCCTCGTCTCGGTACCGAGCAATTGTTCGACCTTGGCATCGACCGCGGGGAATGCCGGGATTTATCCGGGGACCCTCGGTATACCGGCGAGCTGGCCGCGTGGCGGGAGCGCCTCATTCAAGTGCTGGAGCCGAGAAACGCCGGTCTGACCGAAGGCAGCCGCCTAGTTTGCCAAGCAGGCCAACCGCCGCTCGTCTCGCCACACTATAAGCTGAGAACGGAGCCTGCAAACGTTCAGCTCTAGCGAACAAACCGTTGCGATAATTTCATACCGGGAAAACCCCTTCTCATCACGCGATGGAAGGGGTTGGCGTGTTCAGCGGTTACCTTGGCCCGTGCGGTACAATGGGCGATCTCGAGCTGCGTTATTTCATTGAATGTGTGGAGCTACGCTTCGATATCGTATTAGCCAGCTGCTCCGGGTCTGCGCTTTCCAATACCATTTTATCAAATTCATGTCCTTTCAGATCAAGGATTACTACTTTATCGGCGTCATGATAGGATAGAAAATATTGCTCTCCATCCATAACGAAATGCCCTGCTTTGTAGCCGAGTGCCGCAATGCCCGTTCTTCTTACTGCTGTCCATGGAAGCTTGAAATTTCCAGCCTGTACGTTTTCAACCGAAGTGTATGGAACTATTATTTTCCTTCTTAAAGTGGCAACCGCCGTCCAGCCCGAAATATCCAATACGAATTCGCTATCGCCTGATACTACTTGAACACTCACTTCCTATCTCCTCCTCTTGCATAGTGTATTTGAAATTCCTCCATAGTTATCCTTGCGAGTTTTGCGGAATAAACGCACCTGCGAAAATTCGAGTAACGCGTTCGGGTGTCGGTTCGTTATGGATAACAGCTTCGATGCACTTGTTCATGGATTGGACGAGCTCCTGAAATTCTTCATCCGTCAAATGCAAGGGCGTATTCCAATAGGCGAATCCATCTTGTTTATACTGTCGGGGGGATGTTTCCGTCAGATAAGCTGTCGCTTGCCGAAGCAAATGATTATGAAATACGGAAAAATAGCGAACATGGTCTTCCTGTGAACTCGTTTCGATTTCGTCATCAGGAATGTGCAAGTTTTCTTTTCTAACCGAAAACACTCGTTCCTCCGTTCCTTTTACTTTTTTCGTATCGATAATCTCGATCTGATTCGCCTTAAGCAACAAATTCATATGACGGTATAAAGTAGCTTGAGGAACATCGCCAAGCGCATCCACAAGTTGTGCGATCGTCAGCGGTTTACCTAGAAGCAATTGTTGCACAATCCTCATTCGAATAGGATGAAGGAGCACATCCACTTTTGTTTTCATTGTGTCTTCTCCATAATCATTATCATTATATAAAATGATAATAACATCTTTTACTCTTTTCCGCAAGCCGGTTGGCATCGCCCATCCAAAACCTTGTCATCGGTCCGACTCGCACCTGCATTTCGACACAAAACGCGACAAAATCAGGAAACCGCGCATGTCCATAATTGGGCAAATCTCCCCATGCGATTACCAGTTGCTTCCACTATGCTTGGTGGGAACGAATCTTTCAAGGAGGAACGCTTGATGTCGAATCCAGAGCTGGAACAATTGGGAAAGCTGACCGCGTCGGATCACGATCTCCAGAAAGCGGCATTGTCAGGCATTTCCAAAGTCATCCATGAACATATTGAACAGAAACAATTGAAGGTCAGCCCGGAGCTATTGAAAAGCCTGGGAGGGCTTGAATCAGGCTCGTACCTGAACGAAGCATACAACGAGGACATCATTTTGGTTCGAAGCGTGATTGTGTATGTGAAGTCGCGTGTGCTGGACTTGGCGCACGATCTCGTCCAGCTTCATGACGTCCGGACCCGGGTGGACAATCAATTGTCCAAAATGAATTTGAATCTGAATTCGCCGACAATCAAATGACAACAAACTACACCCCGGGACGGTTGAATCCCGGGGTGTAGTTGGATCGAAGCTTTAATCGAAGCTATAGAAGGAGCCGATCCAAGCCAATGGCACTGATCATGAATCTCTCTTTCTTGTTTCCCAATAATTGTTGCGTCCAATCCACAATCCCGCCATCCCCTATTTGATGGATGTTCCCGCGTATATTCGCAATAATCGTAAATTGCAAACCTTTGTAGTATTGGTTATCCTGCTTCATGGGATTTATCGAAGCAGCAACGTTTATGGAATTGCGTTCAGCGTGCAGCAGTATTCTCCGGACCAAGTCTTCGGGGTCCTTATAACCGCCTCTAACACTGAGCGACACTTCTATCTCGGATTGAAACAGCGATTGAAACATATGTTGGAATACTTGTATATGCTCCCAAAACGAGCTGATCTCGAAAGAATACGATCCCTGATCTACTCCCGATGAAACCATGCAAAATAAATGAAAATGCGGCAGCATGCCCGGAGCCTTTTTGAACTTTTGGGCCCTTGCATGGCGGTGAGTCGTACTGAATCTAACGAAGCCGTTCCGGTTGTCCAGCGTGCCGGACTTCAAACCATCGCTTACGTGCAACGCCAGAAGGTTGGTAGCATCCGCCACCACTTCCGTCCCTCTCAATGCGGATATGATTTTGTTCTGGTCTGCCGCAGCCACAATCGAGCAAGAACCCAGCGGAGCTATTGGGGATAATTGAACAGGGGCGAACAAGTGTTCTTGGGCGATATTCAATATATCCAATTCCAGCTGTTTCATTTGTAAAGGATTCACTTCAGCCGGCTTCACAAATCGGTTTTCCTGATACCTTTTCAACAAATCCGCTGCAGAAGCCGCCTTTGTCTTTTCCCTGAACACTTCGAGCAGCAACGTGTTCAAGTCGGACCCGGAAATTTGTTCGGCAAGTAATTCCACCATGTTTCCGACGCCAAGCTTACGAACTATTCTGTCAAGATTCCTCTGTTCTTCCGACATAGGACACATCCTCACTCGGGAATAGTTGCATCTTCAAAAGGCAAAAATCGCCCCAAACCATTGGGACGATGCAGATCGCTTATTCGGAGACCGGCATTTCAGCCAGCATGAGCCATTGGTGATTAATGGGATTATAAGGATTGTTGGATAGGTTGTCAATAATCCGTACATTAGTCGAGCGCCATCGAACCCATTGTCAAACAACTAATTTGCTTATTAGCAGCCTCATTTCGCTGAATTCGCTCATTCGACAAGCAATTAGCGAAATGAGGTTCACCAATAAGCAATTCGGTTCATGAAGAATGGCCCCGACTACTATCCAGGAATCCGTTATACCGGAGTCCTATTCTTTCTATCGCTCACTCTTTAAGCCTGAATAGCGCCGAAAGCTTTAAACTCGGCGAGTCCCGTCCCCACGTATTGAAATTTCGCGGTGCCGTCGGCAGCCGTTCCGGAGGTATGGCTCGGTGCCGAGAGGCCGGACAATCCCGCTGCGGTACATTTGTACACGCGGTCCGAGGCATGTACGACGACTCCCGCGGCATATGACGTCGACGGCGCCCAGGCGTCCGTGGAAGCATAACCGGCGGATACGCAAACCCAACCGATCTCCCCGCCGGAAACCGGATTCGTATTGTAGACGATATCCCGCCGGGACCACATATGGCCGCCGCCGGGAATAGCTTCGCCGTAGGTGACGATTGGCGCCATCGTGTTTGAAGGATGCGTAAACCGGTTGCCGAGCAGCAGAGGGCTCGGTTCTCCCGAGGTCACCAGAATGTCTTCGGATTGCGCATTGACGGATACATTCCCGACGAGAACGGCCTTCTGATAAGTCCGGATCGAGCGCTGCGCGTCGCGGAACACATTGCCTACGGCGAGCGAATTGGCATACGCCAGAGAAAGCCCGATAGCGCCGCCTTCGAAGTGGTTGAACGCGAATACCGGCTCCTTCAACGAATTCGTTCCTCCGGCTACGCACGGATTCGTCGTTCCTTCCGTCCGGAAGCTGTTGCCCAACAGAAGGAAGCCTGTGCCGCCGCCGGGCTGCATAGTCAGGTTTGCCGCATAATTGTTCGCTTGCACTTCATTGCCGATCAGTTTGATATCGTTCGTGCTCGACCCGTTGGCGTTCATGAAAATCCCGTTGCGCGTTCCGCGGATATGGTTGTGATGGATCGAACATCGCGTCACGTCTTTCCCGATGTAGATCCCGCCGCCGACAAGTCCCTTGTTGATGTTGCCGATCATATTTCCGCTTATAAGCGAATCGTGCGCATACTCCACGCTGATCGCCGCCTCGTAAGGGTCCGTGGCCGCATCGTTGCCGCAATCGCTAATGAAATTGTTGACGACCGAATTGGAATGCGTGTAATAAAATTGCCCGCCTGCCCCGGTTCCGTGCACGTTTATGCAGGCGAGGCGCGTCGTCGGATCGGTCAAGTACATGTCCGGCTTGCCGCCGCCTGCTATCGTATTGTTCGAGGCGACATTGCGATTCGTACCTTTATCGAAATCGATCGAGGATAATGTCTTGCCTGTAAAATGGCAGTTCACGATTTTATTGCAGCGCGTCGCTCCTCCTGCCAATTCGATCACATTCCAGGAAAACTCGCCTTCGAAACGGCAAGAATCGATGACGACTTGCTCCACATAATGATCGAATTCCGGCTTCATCAGCAGCCAATCGGAATGTAACCGGATACAAAAACCTACTCCGGCAGTACCCTTCTGGACGAACGTGCAGCGAAAGATCTTGATGTTGCGGCACCCCCCGACACCGCCCCCCGTACCTGGATTCGTATCGCCGCTATCCTTGGCCGACAACAGAAGAACAGGACCTGACGGACGCCCGTAACCGATATCGTACCCGGCATCCCGGAATACTACGTTGTCGATCGTACAGTCCTGCGCATCGTTGACCAGCATCGTATAGCTGATACGATGCTCGAGCGGGTTGCGGCCCGAGCCATGCTGATCCAGGACAAGGTCGCGCACCTCGGCACCTTCGGTCCCGACCAGCTCCACCATGGCCCTGTAGCTCTCGTTCCAGCCCGAAGTTTGCGACGCTTTTAAAATCGTTTGTGCCCCTTCGCCCTGCAGCACGACCGAGCTTTTCATTCGCAGCGAACCGGTCAATATATAGACGCCGCTCGGCACGTAGACGACTCCGCCCTCGACGCCCAAGCAATCGATTGCTTTTTGGATAGCGGACGTGCTGTCCGTGCTGCCGTCACCTTTGGCTCCGAACCAGGTGACCGTCATTACCTTGTCGCACATTCGTTTGAACCTTTTCCCGAGCGGCGTAACGACAACCGTTCCATCATTGTGGACAGAGCCGGAGTCTTGCGGATCGTAATAAAAGAAGCCTTCGCGACCGGGTTCTGTTATGAAGTATAAATAATCGGGGTCCGGGTCTGTCGCCGCCCGCAATTCAGCCATCGTCGAGACTATACAAAGCTGCCTATCGCATAGGTTCTCCCCGTATACGGAACCGGTAACGGTTCCTCCGCCTTGCAACGCGCGGGCGTGCAGCATGCTCCCCGATCCGAGCGCAATGGCCGCCATGCTCATCGAAGCGAGCAGTTTTCTGCGGCTGATCGCCGACTTCGGTTGCGTTCCTTCCTTCATGTCCAGCACCTCTCCCGATATAATATGGGTTTGACAACAGACGAGCCCTTATTTCTTGCTATCGGCAATCGCTTTGATCGCTTCTTCCTCGGCGGCGCGGAATGCGGTATTGAAGTCGGTGTCCCCGACCGCGAGCGGAAACATTTGCTTTCGGTAGATGGATACGAGCTTGGCGTCATATTCGGTTTTGGGCGCGATCGGCGCCGGTTTATTTTGCAGGAACGCTGCATAATTTTTGTCCTTGAACTCGGTGTCCTGCCCTAGCCGCCGCTTCACCCCGTCCGTATTCAACACCGGGATCAGCCCTTTGCCGGCAATGTGATTTTGATACGGCTCCGATACCATGTATTTCAATACTTTCATGGCAGCATCCTTGTTTTGGGTCAGCGTGGTAAGTCCGAAATAGGTCGGCAGCAATTGGCTGCCCACATCACGCATATCGGCAAATACGGGCAACGGCAATATGTCCCACTTCATCGTCTTCAATTCCGTCGGGACGGAGGTCGGCAGCGTGTTCAAATATACGAGCATGGCAAGGCTTTGGTCCTTCGCGAACTGGTTCAAGCCCGGCAAGTCCTTCAGCGTGCGCATGCCTTCACGGTAGCCGGAATCCTGTGCAGGCTTAACGAATGCCGTATCGAACAGAGTACGCCAGCGCTCGTCCGAGAGAATCGTCGGCTTCTCCGTTTTCAGATCCGCGTGCTGAATCGACAACGGACTCAGATTGACCATCGCATTGTAGGCCGCAAATCCGTAAATCTGCTTGCCTCCGTCCATGCGGGTCAGCTTCTTGGCGAGCTCGAGCACCTCGTCCCAGGTCATGCCCGCCTTCGGATACGGCACACTGAATGTATCGAACAGGTCCTGATTGTAGAAGAGCGCCAAATTGCTGCTCAGCACGGGAATTCCGTACATGCGGCCTCCCGACGCCTGCTTCACCGCATCGACCACCGTAGGCTCCAGCAAGCTCAGGTCGATATTATGCTTCTTGATCAAATCCGTCATATCGTACTGCAGCTTGCGGCTGAACAGACGGCTCTCGTAATTGCCGATCGAATCGAGGTAAATATCGATATGGGTACCGGCCGCGAGAAGATCGTCCATCGATGTGCCGTTCGCCTTCTGAATATACTTGATCGTATAGGCCGGAAACGCCTTGCGGATGGCGTTCCCGTAGTTGTCGTCGAATATTTTCCCGGACATCCCGTTTTCCGAGAAAAAGATCAGCTCCGTCGCCCCGCTATCCCCTGTATCCGCAGTTTCGGCTTGATCGCCGTTTCGATTGCTTATACCTCCTCCGTCTCCCTCTGCCGCCTTGCCGTCCTCCTCTCTGCCGCAAGCGGATAATACAGCCGCAACAATAAAAATAACAATGAAAATCGTAAAATACCGCTTCAACCCGCAATCCCTCCCTATTCGTGCATAATCCTGACCGGCAGCATTCATTGCCGCCAACAAAACGTACCGGTTCGTTCGGCAAAATGGCAGCCGACGCTCGTCTCCAAGCCTTATTGGGTCATGGCATCACCCCTTACCGAAATTAACAAACGTTTTCCTTTATAAAAGCCGAATTCATCTACAAATTAACACAAACGTTTGCTTTAAAGTGCTAAAAAAATGCCGCTTCTCGGTATGATCTCGCGGCTTTTACTATCTAATCAGGGATCAACCCCTGTTACATTCCGAAAGGGGGCTGGGTCGACTCACGCACCGTAAGAACGCCCTCGATGATCCGGTCATTCCGATCCGTGCTATCCTCCGCGGCATCCGCCCGCGTAATCGTGTCCATCAAGCGGTTTGCAAGCGTATCGATATCCGGCCCGACCGTCGTGATCGACACCGGCAGCAATCGGTGCAGCTCGGGAACGTCATCGTAGCCTACCAAAGACAGCTGTTCGGGGATGCGCACCTTCGCCGCATGGACCAATCTCGCGAATTCGAACATCATGCCCTGGGAGTCGACGATGACGGCCGTTGCCCTATCGTTGCGATCCCTGCTCAAATAGCCCAAAATTTTCGCTTCCATGTCCGGATCGCTTAGTCGGGTCATCACGATATCATCGGGATGGTATTCCCGGTCGAAGTCGACGAGTCCTTGCGTATAGCCGACCCATTTATCGGTCCTGGCCCCCACGAAGGCGATCCGCTCATGCCCCAGCTCCGCCAAGTGCCGTACCGCCTTGAAGACGGCGCCTTTCCGGTCGATTTCTAGACTTGGCCCCTCCCCTGCGGATCGGCTCCCGACCTCCAATATGGTGCCGGGGAACGACTGCTTGGCGGCGATAAATGCCGCAGTCTGCTCCGAATATACCCAATGGACCACCTTGTCGATAAAATGCTCCTGAAAAGAGCTCAGGGCGTCCTCCGGCTCTGCTACGGACAGCATGATCCTGATGCCTCGCCTGGAAGCCTCCTCCTGGATCCGTTCGCTTAGGCGATAGAAAAACAAGCCTTCGATTTTCGGCCATATAATTCCGATGCAGTTCGAGGAACGGTCTACCATCCGCTTCGCCGCCAAATTCGGCACGTAGTTCATCTGTTCGGCGATAGCCTTTATACGGCTTCGCGTCTTCTCGCTCACCCCCGGCTCGCCGTTAAGCGCCCTGGATACGGTGCCGTATGTAACGCCGGCTTGTTTGGCGATGTCTTTAATCGTGACCATCTCAGCCCTCGATTCGTTTAGGTTACTTCTACAATACACAAACGTTTGCGTAATTGTCAACCGTTCGCAGAATAAAACAGGGCTTCGAGCATCGCCTTCCCCTTCTTCTCCAACCATTTGTCGAAGCCCGTAAGATCGGGATGAAGCTTGCGCAAGGTTGGAAAATCCACTTCATAGCCGTCTTCGTTTAACCATTCATACAGCCGCCCCAAAATCTCGTTATGCTGACGCACCGTTTCCACGGGAATCTGCACATATTGGATGGGACGATTAATCGCACGGGCAATGGCTGCGGCAATGCCGGGAGGAGTAAGTGCATCACTCGCGATTTCAATCGTCTTGCCCAGAAATTGGTCGGGATGTTTAAAGGCAAGCGTGACGAACGCTCCGATATCATCCACTGCTATTAGTTTAATAGGTACATCCGGCTTCGTGGCTTCAGCCAACGTTCCATTCGGAATGCCAAAGAGCGGGTTCGCGTAGCTCTCCATAAATCCGGACGGACGCAAAATCGTCGCCTGAAGTCCGATCGTCCGTACATATTGCTCGAGCTCCCACTTGGCAAGGTAACGAAAGCGGGACTGCTTGTCCGCACCGCTTACCGAAGAATAGACGAAATGCCGGACGCCGGCTTCTCTCGCCGCATCTGCCACATTTTTACCCAGTCGTATTTCTTCGGCGGTAGCGGCATCGCTAGGATTCCATTCCGGAGGCTGAACGCTGAATACTCCGTACACTCCTTGCATAGCGGCATCTAATGATGAACGATCCCCCATGTCCCCCATTGCAAGCTGTGCGCCAGCCTGGGCAAGGATCTGAGCCGCCTGACTCGAAGGATCTCGGGTAAAAGCACGCACTTGCCATCCATCTGCGAGCAAATGTGCCGTTACCGCTCCGCCTTGTTGTCCGGTAGCTCCCAATACCAGAACAGTTCTGTTTGAAGTAGTCATATCGTTTTCTCCTCCCGATTTTTTCTACGACAGCATAATTCGCGTGACAGGAGTGCATTGTACCGCATGATCGGTGGAGGCGGGCTGCTTTTGCCGGCGCCTTGCGGGACCGCGAATCCAACAAATAGCGGAACTGGAGTATGCTATTGACCCGAGTACTCGTGTTGATTGCATAACAACGGAAAACCGTTCCGCTATTCCGCTGTTCACGATTAATTTCACCCCGAAAGATCGAGATAACGGAAGCCTGTTCCGCTATCTTCGGGAATGTAACGGAATTTGGGGCAATAACGGAAAATAGTTCCTTTATTTACGGCAACATGTTGCAGCCGCCTCATCAAGGGGCCTCCAGGTTGTATGCGGATTATGCTGTCGTAGTTTTTTTCAAACCCGCAAGTCAAGAGTCAAGTCTTGTTGTTGTCAGGCACTATTGAAATAGTAAAACAATTGATATATTTTTATAAGAAGGCACTTTATTTAGTTTTACTTACGAAAAATAACTAACTATATTATTTGATGAAAAAAAGGGGGGATAATACTTGGACCAAAGCGATGATCAAATATGCCTTCACGCTGTTAACGAAGCGTTGCAGGTAATCGGCAGCAAATGGGCCTTCTCCGTCATTTCCCAATTGTATTACAGTTCTCAGCGTTTCAATCAGTTACGAAGAAGTTTGGGGAATATCAGCATTAAATCTTTGACCGATATACTGCGGCACTTGGAGCAGCATCAAATTGTCCATCGCCAAGTATTCCCGACCATACCCGTGAGCGTAGAATACTCTTTAACCGAGAAAGGCAAGGAGTATAGGACCGTACTTGTTCATATGCGCGAATGGGGAGAAAAGTGGATTAGCCCTACAAAGCAATAAAAGCCGGCCATTCTCGTAAACGAGTTGACCGGCTCTATTCTGTTGCCCTCCGTTTCCCAATGGCAAACAACGATTGACGGAAGAAACAAGGAGTAATAGTATATAAGAATTGAAGAAATGCGCCTTTAAAGCAGCTATGCAAGTAAGAGAACACGGTGAAAACGAAGGGAGGCCACGAATTGTCCGAGAATCACAGAAGTTCGAAACCTTTGACCGATCGCGGCCGCCCAAGTCTGCAATCGGAATGCGAGAACTGCTTCGGCCTGTGCTGTGTCGCGCTGCCCTTCGCGGCCTCGACCGACTTCGCGATCGACAAAAACGCCGGCCAGCCGTGCCCCAACCTGCAATCGGACTTCCGCTGCGGCGTGCACGCAAGCCTCAGGCAGCTGGGCTTTCGAGGCTGCACGGTGTATGACTGCTTCGGCGCGGGGCAGAAGGTTTCCCAAGTCACCTTCGGCGGACAAGACTGGCGGCAAGCCCCGGAATCCGCGAAGCAAATGTTCGAGGTGTTTCCGATCATGCGGCAGCTCCACGAGCTGTTATGGTATTTGACCGAAGCGCTGACGCTGCAGCCGGCCCTACCGATCCATAGTGCGCTTAGCTCCGCGCTCGACGAGACGGAACGCCTCACTCGCCTCAGTCCCGGCTCTCTCCTCGAGCTGGACGTGGCAGCGCATCGAGCGGATGTCAACGCTCTGCTCCTGCGGACGAGCGAGCTCGCGAGAGCCGAAGCCCGCCGCCTGCAAAAAGCCCCCTCCGGGCGTCAGAAGACCTACGGCCGAGGAGCCGACCTTATCGGGGCCAAGCTCAGAGGAGCCGATCTCCGCTGCGCCAACTTGAGAGGAGCCTACCTGATTGCCGCCGACCTCAGAGGCGCCGACCTGAGATCGGCGGACCTCATCGGAGCCGATTTCCGCGACGCTGATCTCGGCGGTGCCAATCTCACCGATAGCCTCTTCCTCACCCAAGCCCAGCTCAACGCGGCGAAGGGCAATGCCGCCACAAAGCTGCCGCCGTCGCTCGCCCGCCCGGCGCACTGGTCCGCTTCCGGAGCATAGAGCGAGCGGAGGACAGTGACCGGCAGCACTTGAAGGCCTCGCCGGATTCGGTGTGCTCATCTGCCGAACCTTACCCCGTGCGGGGTATCGCCAACCGTTGGATTCGATGCACGGATGCCGCAGTACGCATGCGCCAGGCGATTTTCCCGATAAAACGGTACAGACTGCGAAGAGCTAGACTGTCAATTCCTCCAGCAGCTTGCCCAGCCGGTCGAAGTTCTGTTCATTGCCTTCGATACAGTACGGCTTGGCTTGTTCGAACTCCTCTGTTACCTTGAAAAGCTGACGAAAGACAACCCTGGTACCGCCGCCCAAGTCCTCGAATGTGGCCGTTACCCGAAATTCGTGACCCGACAAATGATCGAACACGATCCTCTCCAAGGGCACAATCTCGACAAAGACGCTATGGTTGGGGTAATCCTTGCCATCCGGTCCGTGCATGGTGAACCGCCACGTCCCGCCCGGTGTTATATCGATCTCGTCAAAAGTATTCGTGAAGCCCTTCGGCCCCCACCATCGAGCCAACAAATCCGGGGTTGTCCAGGCCCGAAACACAAGCTCCCGCGGAACATCGAATTCCCGTGCAGATACAATTTCATTTTTGCCTGCTGTCACGCTTATTCTCCTCCTTCCAATACTTTGCCCAGTGCGTCCAACATGACGTTCGTACCATGTTCTCTTATTTCCGGCGTATCGTGTCCGTCAAAGAAGGCGCCTTGCTCCGTGAAAATGAGCTTCGTTCCGCCCTCCACCTCGATAAGCTCGACTGTCGTAATCGAGACGGAGATGCGAATGCCGTCAGAATCCAGGGTGTACGTATAGACAATGCGCTGCTCCGGGACAAGCTCCTGGTAGCTGGCGTCGAAGGTAAAGATCGGCCCTTCCGGCGGCCCGCCGCTGCTGTATTCTCGTCCGCCGACCCGAAAGTCGAAGATGTCCGCCTTTGAAAACCACTTGGCCTTGGCAATCGGGTCGGCCCAGGCTCGATAAACCCGCTCCGGCGAAGCGGCATACATCCGCTCGACGACGAAGGTCGCATGCTTGACGAATCGTTCGTTCATTGATTTTCCTCCTTTGGTTTTGGCATTCCGCTTTCCTCGGCAAGAAAGTCTCCCAGTAGGTCCAAATGTCTCTCCCAACTCGTTTGCCGCTCGATGACGGGCTTCTCGAAACTCATTTTCATCGCTTGCAGAAGGCTTGTGAAATCTTCAAACGTCAATTGCGCCTTCCCCTGCATAAGCTTGGATACATGTCCGAGCTGCTCCAATAGGTTTTGCTGCAATTTAATCTGCTCTTTGATTCGGCCTATCTGCAGGTTGACGATCTCGAGCGGACTGATTTGCCCGCCAGTCAAGGCCGACTTAACCTCCTCGAGCGATAAGCCCAGCTCTTTAAGCGATAAAATTTGTTGCAAGCGCGATAAGTCCGATTCGCTGTACAGCCTGTGACCGGATTCCGTCTGACCGGACGGAGAGAACAAACCGATTTGATCATAGAAGCGCAAGGTTCGTACGGTAAGCCCCGTCATCTTGGCAAGGTCGCCGACCTTCCAATGTCTTTTCATTAACCATCCCCACTCTTTGGCACTAGCTGTATACCGGTAGCTGTATTATAAAACGTTACGTTACGTAAGGTGCAAGCGAAATCGTGACGCTCTTGCTGAATTTTTTTCACACGCCCGTGCTTACCTATCCTTCGAAATACTGAAAATCGGCAGCTTCCGTTCCTCGCCATTGCATTGCTCCAGCGTATACACGTGATGCTCATCCGTCTCGCTCTTGCTGATAACCTTGCACTTGTACGTCCTCTTGCCTTGCTCGGAGCTCATCCCGTCCCTCGTATTGTCAATGGTCCAGGTGATCTCTCTGCCATTGGAGTGCACGTCATGAATCCAGTACCCGCCGTCGACAGTTCGCGGTATGAGCAGGAGATAATCGCCTTTTCCCTCCCCGTGACGCTTTACCATCTCATCCAAGCGTCGGATGTCCGTCTGATCGAAATGATGCAGAATGTCCTCTCTTAGATCCATCTTGTCCGAATCGCCGGCAGACGACAGCGTTATCCCCAAGGCCGTCGCCAGCACCGCAATGATCCCAATCAGTACGCCAATCGTTACTCTAGTCCGGAACATGCCGCTCCCTTTCTATCGCCAGACATCGTCTCCGCTTTGAATCCGATCCCGGTCCTACAGCTCGGGAGGCAGCTTGTACAGCACATTCCCTTCCCCGTCCAGAAACTCCATCCGGGGATTGTCCTGCTCGTCCACCAGCATGCGGAGCCGCGGCTTGCCTTTCTTGTCCATCAGGCTGACGATGATTTCCCCATACTTATTTTTTCCCATATAGGCCCGCTGCGTGCTGCCTTCCCATAGAGCTTGAATTTCCTGCTGCTTGGCAGCCTCATCCTTGTCGGACTCGCGGATTTCCTGCAATCTCTTGATTTGTTCGGGAAGCGGGGTTTTCGGGCGGTCTTTGATTTGAAACCCGTAGGTCGATACGCCATTTTCGTTGTCGTACGTCATCGTGATCACTTCATCCTGCTTGTACTGGTCAAAAGTTAATGAAGCGGAGGACGTATATTCCCCATTCTCCTTCTTCTCGCTCCCGAAGATCAACCCGCCGCATTCGTCGCCCTCGCCGTTGTAAAACATAATGCCCGATATAGGCCAATTTTGGCGATGTCCGGGTAAGAAGTCTTTGCCGTCCATAATGGCCGGAGGAATGTGATCTTGGTTAAACAAAGTCATCTTAATCGTACCGTCTTTATCCACGATATTCAGTTTCTCCACGTCAATGGATTCGAATCGTTCCTTCTTCAACACCGCTCGCCTCCCAGATAAAAGCACATTTCCATATATGGTAAATTGCACTTTCAATCTATCGGAGAAGCAATCGCCAGAGCCTGTGCATCCGGCATTCATGTTCGTTCGCCAGCTTATCCGCCGCTCCTTCTGATAGGCGACGGACAAACATATACTGGAGTATCAAACCAAGTGCAACCCTGATACGGCGCTGGCTTGTTATTTTCATATGCGATCCGGCAACCCATGAAGATACATCTGTTTACAGTCGGTATGTTGTTTTAACGCAGCTATCGTTTTCGGATTCGGCAGAGTATAGATTACGGGATAATCCAACTCGTCGCAGACCTCCCGTACCGGAAACGCCAACCTTTCTTCGTCAATGGAAAATTGTGCATCGACGCCGATTTTATTCCCACGCGCATCCAGGCGAATCCAGTCGGCAATGGATTTCAGGTAAACGGCATTTAAAGCATGTATGCAGTACCCGGTATCCGGCGTATCGCCTATCGTGAGCCGTTGATAACAAAAGCCGGCAGGAATCCCTTGGCTTCTCAATAGGCCGCACAACAAATTAGACTTGGCGTAACAAATCCCCTCTTTATACAAAAGCGCTTCCGAGGCTTTGCAAGTAATTCGAGAGCTTTGGATATCCCAGGAATGGGAAATCTCATCACGAACAAATTCATAAGCTTTCTTTATAAATTCTTCTTCATTCGACGATACCGAATATAATTGCGATGCTTTTTCTCTAATGGACAAATGATTGAAATCTACTTCTTCCGAGTCTGTTAAAAAGTCTGCTAAAGAATTGGATTCGCACGACAAGAGCATTTTTATCACCCTATTCGTTGATTAGTTATGCATTATTATGCACAATTATGAGATTTTATTCAACAGTAAATAAGCTGAACGGTTGTCACACTGGAGCTTGAGTTAACAAGATTAGAGGACCCATCATCCGTATACGCAAAAAAAGAAGCCGCCCGAACTCGGGCAGCCTGTTCCACTATAGCGCAAAGTCCAACCTTAAAGACGCTTTGACGTTGATGGTCGGTTTTGGTGCGCTACTGATTGCGCTGCTGACGCTGGTTGTCGCCATCGTCGCAGCGATTAACCAAAAGAAATAGACCGCCCCTCTGCTAGGAATCGGTCTATTTCTGATCGAGGCACAGTAGACCGCCTTTGAAGCGGTCTACTGTGCCGGGGAGTCGTGTTTGCGCACGGCTCCTCATTAGTTTTATTATATCTGTGTCCGTTTATGCATGCCATACACCTTCGGTCGCATCTCGGACGCCACGCCAAGACACTTGTAACCATTCGATTGCAGGACGCCTTTTCCGGCCGAGTTCCTGATCATACCTGTCCCGTTTAGCGGAATGCGGAATTTGATTATTCGTTTGGCAACCAATCCTCACATTCATCTGCCCGTATTTGCAGCTCATTATAGAGCACGCCGGCATGATAGCCGTCGCAAACGGCGTGGTGGAATTGTCCCGACAAAGGCAGCATTATTTTTTCATCTTGCTGAAAATATTTCCCCATTGTAAAGATGGGCAGCAAATAGGTTCCGTCGTTATAAACGTTCAGGTTAAAGCCCGTAAAGCTGACCCAAGGAATGCTGGAAACGGGAAAGGTGTTTGGCGGCTCGTCGGCTTTAGCCGCAAATTCTTTAACATCCCCGTACCTTCCTATATCATCCAGATAGCGACCGTAGAACTCCTTAAAGTCTTCACTGTACGAAGTCCAGATGGATGAAAACGTTTTGTCATCCTCATGGAAAATGGTAAAGCTCGGGGACAAACTGTCCCAATAGCCTAACCTGCCCTCGGAATCAAAACACGTGCGAAATTCAATGTGACGGTTCACCACTGTCGCTATCATGTGAATGAGTGCCGGGTACAGCTTGATCCCCTTACTCTTCAGTTCTGGCAGCAGTCGGGTAATGTCAAGGTTGGCCGTCATGCTGTAGGTGCATCTGACATGGTTTAAATAATGTTCAAAATAAGGTTTTCTACTCCAGCTCTCCAGATCAATCGGATTAAATCTCATGTTTTTAACCTCCTAAAATGATTCCATTTTTCGTTTTAGGAGGTCTGATCGACTGATTTAACCATATCCTCATCACATTCCCGGTATATTATTTCTCCCACTACTACTGTGAGGTTAAGTATATCACCATCACAGCCGTAACATCAAAGCATTTTGGAAGAAAACCGTCCGTCCAAAACTTGATCATCGGTTGTGGTGCGGTTGTGGTTGTGGTTGCGGTTGCGGTTGCGGTTGCGGTTGCGGTTGCGGTTGCGGTTGCGGTTGCGGTTGCGGTTGCGGTTGCGGTTGCGGTTGCGGTTGCGGTTGCGGTTGCGGTTGCGGTTGCGGTTGCGGTTGCGGTTGCGGTTGCGGTTGCGGTTGCGGTTGCGGTTGCGGTTGCGGTTGCGGTTGCGGTTGCGGTTGCGGTTGCGGTTGCGGTTGCGGTTGCGGTTGCGGTTGCGGTTGCGGTTGCGGTTGCGGTTGCGGTTGCGGTTGCGGTTGCGGTTGCGGTTGCGGTTGCGGTTGCGGTTGCGGTTGCGGTTGCGGTTGCGGTTGCGGTTGCGGTTGCGGTTGCGGTTGCGGTTGCGGTTGCGGTTGCGGTTGCGGTTGCGGTTGCGGTTGCGATGCGGTTACGCTTCCGGTTGCGTGACGCTGGTTGTGTTTTATCTTTATCATATTAACTACACAAATCTAAACTTTTGGGAAACGAGAGAAGAATCCGGACTAACTGTAAAACATACAGCTATTTGAAGGGAAAGCGCCGATCAGTTCGTGTTAGCTGGAAAAGGTACAGTTATTTTCTCTCGTTCTCCGGCTTTTGCGGTTTCTGAATCAAATAACAACGTATTTTCCATTTATTTCGGCAAGGGGCACCTTCCTTATTGAAATTAACTACACAATTTCCAGTTATTGCGGAACGTTGAGGGTCGAGCAGCTGTTGTTCATTCGATCGATTCCTTCTCAGCTGCTCCTTCTCTGCTGCTCCTTCCCCCCCGAACAACCTCGTCCCGGTACTGCCCTGTGCTAACAACGGGATTCCGCTTGAATTTTTTCGAGAACCAGTCGATATCGGCGTACCCGACCGCAGCGGCGACTCCATAGCCCCGCATGTCCGTAGCTCCCTGCAGTTGCTTCGCTTTGTCGAGTATCGATTAAACTCGACTCGGATGCCGGTTTGACTGCTGACTGGTATGTCCTCATCATTCCCGGAAACCGAAGCGAACGAGAAAGACTCCGACGACCGGGATAACCGGTTATCGAAGTCTTGTCTCGTTTGTTCTGGAGCTTATTATTTCCTTTTCTCCTCGATCGCTTTATTCGCCCTCTCCTCGGCATCGCGCAGCGCGGTGTTGATATCGGCCGTACCGCTAAAAACGTTGTTGCCGGCACCGATCATTTCGAGAAGAGCAAGCCGGTTGAACCGGTTCGTATACGGAAGGTCGGCCATTTTATGTTTGAATACCGCCGTCGTGTTGCGGCCTTTCAGGATGGGCAGCTTCGTGCCGAACGCTTGTTGGACTTCCTTATCGAGCAGCACCGGCATTTTTCCATTTGCCGACAAGTGCGTTTGGACTTCCTTGGACCCCATCAAATGCGAGATCGCCGCGAAAGCCTGCTCCTTATGCTTGCTTGCCTTGGATACCATAAAGTATAGAGGTTTGTTCGCACCGGCGATACCGGGCTTCTCCTTGGACTGCGGCAAGGAAGCAACGTCCCAGTTGATTTTTTGACCCTTCTGCTCCGCTCCGTCCAGCAGATTGACCATAATATTGAAGCTTTGCATCAGTGAAGCCAATGTCTGCTTTTGATAAAAATCTTCGTTCGTCAGCTTCGTATTTCCCGGAATGCTGTTGATTTCCTGCAGCAAAGCGAGAGATTTCTTCCAGTCGTCGGTTTGGAACGACGCTTTTCCCGTCTTCGGGTCGAACAGCGACAGCCCCCATTGGCTGCCGGTCATCAGCAGATTGATCGTTCGGAAGGCCGAATACTGAATCCCTCCGTCTTGTCGGGACAACCGCTTGAACAGCACGATGGCGTCATCCCATGTCATATCGTCCGTCGGGTACGGGATTCCGAATTTATCGAACGAATCTTTATTGTAGAACCACATCATGCGATCCGAATAGATCGGAAGCGCCAGCAACTGCCCATTGCTTCCTATCGATCGGCCTCCCTCGAGCACTTGGGAATCGACCTGCTTCAGATCGACGGAGAAGCTGTGCACATATTCATTCAGGTCCATAGGGAAATCATAATCGAGTAGACCGGCCAGATTCGGATGATCCGTAAAGACAATATCGGGTGTGCTTCCGGCCGCCATCAAATTTTCCAGCGTGTTGGCCGCGCCTTTCGTAAAATCCACATATTCCAAAGTAATGAACGGATATTTTTTGCGGATCGGCTCGGCAAAATAAGTATCGAATTCCGCCTGCTGAAACGCGGTATTCCAGTTATTCACTCTTAAGGTGACCGGTTCCGTGGCTACTTGCTTCGGCCCCTCCGTCTTGCCCGTCGTCGACGGTTCGGCCGGACTGGCGCCGTCCCCACTCTTGCCCGAGCAGCTCGCCAGCATCAAGCCAGTCGCCAGCAGCACCGTACTAATCCATAACAGCTTCGATTTCATGCTTCGCCCCTCTTTCTATTGCTTATCAGTTGCCAGCTACTCCGCTCTCCGAATTCGCGTAAGCAATGGCATAATCCTCATCGGGCTTATCCAGCGATAACTCATAACGATCCGGCCCGATTACGCGAAAATTACCGGTCGGACATGACGGGACAATTCGGCTGGTGATCCGCAGGATGCCCGGACTTCGTCCGGTCCGGATCGTGATCCTCGTCTCGTCCATATAGATGCGAATATTGTCCCGGTTGGCGGGCACGACGCCTTCGAACCACGCCAGTCCGCCCAGATGCGGCTCGATCAGGAAGCGCGCATATCCGGCCTCGAGCGGCTTCACGCCCATGAAATATTTGCCGAGCAAATAGATCGGTCCGGCTCCCCAAGCGTGGCACAGGCTTTTGCCGAACGGTCTGCCGTACATCGCATATTGGGCGCTGCCCTGAACCTCGGGATCGTACACTTCCCAGAAGCTGGTTGCCCCCTGATCAAGCATACCACCCCAGTAACGCTCCATCTCGGATGCTACGTAAGCGTGCTCGCCGATCTCGCATAAAGCGGCCAACTCATAGAAGCGCATATATGGCGTGGCAATCTTGAGCACTTGATCGTTCATCAACACGTTACTCGCAACCGATCGTTGACGTCCCGCATCCAGAAAACCGAGCAGCAGCGCAAACATGTTGGCGTACCGCGTCATATGCGGCTGCAGCCGGCCATTTATCCGGTTATGTAGAAGCCCGCCCCGCTCCTCGTCCCAAAACGTGTCGAACAGTTCCCGCCGCAGCGCAGCCGCATGATCTCCCAGCTCCCTCGCTGTCGCATCGTCCCCGAACATCCGCGCGAAGTCCGCCGCCACTTCCAGACTTCGTGCAAACAATACTTGCTGGAAGCTAAGCTCGCCCTCCTTGCTTACATCCGCCCAATCGACGAACACCCAATCTCCCGGCTTCCCTTCCACCATACCTCTCTCATTGGCCCGCGACCGGCAGAAAGCGACAAGATCGAGCATCTTCGGATAGATGGAACGGATAAATTCCAGATCGCCGGTATACCGGTAATGATCATACAAGCTGATGATCCAGTAGAAGGAGTAATCGAGGATCGTATTCAGATGCGTCTCGATCGGGTCCTTGCCGCGCAGCGCTATCATCGTCCGGCGATTGACGGCTTCGTCGAAGAAGGAGTAATAATTGATAAGATAGCTTTGTGAGGCGTCCCCCGACCATACCCAGCGGTCCCGCTTGATGCCGTCGAGGAAAAACTCCCGCGTCGTCAAATGCATCGTATGGGCGGCGACATCCCAGATGCGGTTGATTCGTTCATTCGAGCAGCGAAATCGGCCGCGGTATTCCACGGGCAAATATTCGTACAGCATCGAGACGCCGCCGATAGTTACGCCCGGATCGGGGTTGACACGTACATACCGGAAAGCTCGGGACGAGCCATGGGTATAGTCCGGCGACGCTCCGGACGTTACCTCGATTCGGTCCAGCGTATCGCATTCGGCTTCGGACAGAGCCTCTTCCAGCGATTCCCCGTAATACAGTATGACCGTGCCCTCTCCCTGCAGCCCGTGAAGCTGCACATAACCGAATGTTTCCTCGCCGAAGTCGACAAGCAGCGTACCGTCGTCAAACGTTGTCGCTTCCGAGTGCTCCTTCCGCACCGAAGGCAACCGGTATCCCGATGGACGCTCCTCTGCCGAATGGAACTGCCCGCAACCGGGAACAATCCAATTCCAATTGCCGCTCGTCACTCTCCAGCTGGTATTGCTGGCTATCGTGATCCCTTTCGCGAACAAGGCTGGCAGGCCGCTCTCGTTGACAACCGATATGACAAGCGAGTGCTTTCCTTTGGGCAGCATAAGCTTCCCGCCCCCTGAAGGCACCATCCTGCCATCGATCATGACATTGTAGCGGCCCTCTACGGTCAACGCCAGCTCTTCCTTTTCGACGATCTCATAGATGCATTGGAATTTGACGACGCAATACGGAGAATCGACTCGATAGAAAGGTGGATATACGCTTCCCCGCTCCTCCCGGCGCAAAACAACCTCGCGATGCAGCCATATTTCAAAATCGCCCGGATACCAGATCCAGGTCGCCTCGTCGTGTCCGACGGACTTCATCAAGCATCTCTCCTTATGCGGTATAAGCTAATGCGCTCGTTTGCCCTATAGGGCGCCGAACGGCTGGAATATCGGATTGACGACGCCATACGTTCCCGCCGACGTGCACACCCAGCCGACGAAACCGGTCGAGCCCGGATGGATGCACATGATTTTATCGCCTTCCCGCCAAGCGCCCGTCGTGGGCAAGCTGTCCGAATACCACGCCTTGACCCCGTTTTCGATAGCCGAGATCGGGGCCGTTCCGAATAAAATATCCGTCGACGTATGATTGTACGCTTGGTTATGCGCCAACTCGACATTCGTGACGGTATCGAGCACACGTATGCCGTTCGGCTGCGTTCTGGCCGCGCCCGTCCTCGTATCGCAGCACAAATTGTTGACGATATTGAGCCGATCGCTGCTGCCCGAGGCGAGAATACCGGTCATTTTGTTATCCAGGCATTCGTTGCCGTCGACGATCGCCCGCTGGCAATGGGTCATACTGATCCCGTAGTAATTCGCGCCGCTGACTTTATTGCCCTGAATGATGAGGTCGTTCGACGCGTAGCATTCGATGCCCGAGCCGTTCGCATTGTGCAGCTCATTGTTCGCAAACTTCATCCGTCCTCCATTCGAGGAGGTATAGATTCCGGAACCGATCGTAGCGCCATTCGCTATGAACAGATTGCCGATGACTGAACATTCCGACGATTTACCGGAGATGTCCACGCCCCTCCCGTAATAGTTCTCGAACTGGTTGCCGATCGCCGTAACGCGGATTCCGTTCATCCGGATCGCATACTGGGTCCCGAGATTCGGTTCCCGTTTGAAATTGCGGACGATGTTGTTGGCGAATACGATATGCGAGGATGGTACGTCGCCGCCATTGTTCGGTTTTTCGTGCGTCTCTGCCTTAAACGCGGCAATGCCGGTCCGTTCTCCCACATTATTGGCCACAACGATGTTATGGCAGCCTCCCGATACGTCCACGCACATGCCCGATCCGAAACCGTTCGCGAGTACCGGCTTCATCCCCAGATCGTAAAACGTGCAGCCCGTCACGACGCTGTCGACCCATTCGTTCATCCCCACGCCGTGGTTGCCGGTTTGTTCGAAGTGGCAGTTCTCGATCCGAATCTGGCTGCTGATCGGATGCGGGTACGGATGCGCCGCGCTTCCGTAGCTCTGAATCGCGCTGTTGAACGAGCCCCTGAAGAAGCATTCGGAGAACGAAATGTTGTCGACTTCCCGGTCCGCAGGCGGAGTAAAGTAGAACAGATGATGGGCGTTCAGCGAAACCTCCGGATCGGTCAACCAGTTGGCGTCGGCGTTCCCGTCGAACTTGATCCCCCGCACCGTGATCCGTTTGGCGGTCGTCAGCCTGAACGGATAAAAGAACTTGAGGATGCCATTGTTAACGGCCTTGATCACGGTCCCGATTCCCGCCCCATGCAGCGTTGTGCCGGAATGATCGGCAGTCAGCAGAAATGCCGCCCGCGTCACGCTGTCATCAGTCGATACAATATAGGTGCCTTCCGGAAAATAGACGGAGCCGCCGCGACCCGCATCGATCGCCAGCCGGATGGACGCCGTATCGTCCGTCACCCCGTCCCCTTTGGCACCGAACCATTTCACATTCAACGACCCTTCGTAAATGCGTTTGAATCTGGCGCCGACGGAAGGCGATACGAGAACGGTACCGGAGTTATCCGCCGACGAGGTATCGGCCGGATCGAACAGGAAGATGCCTTCCCGGCCGGAATCCTTGACGAAGTACGGACGGTTTGCATCCGGATTCGCTTCGTTTCGCAGCGCACCGATTGTTGTCGTCTCGCAGCAGGCTTTTACCCCTTTACCGTAGACGGCATTGGTTACCGTAGAGTCCTTTCCGTTGGAGGCGCTAACCAGTCCGGAGTTCAACAAGAATCCCGAGGCTGCCGCCATCCCTCCGAGGCCTGCCGTCGCCAGCAACGCCCTGCGGCTCATTCTCGCAGATGAATCCGCCATCTCTCGTTCTTGGACATGAACCGTTTCTTTGCTTTTTTCCGTATTCATTCGCAACATCACCTTTACTTGGATTTTTCCAAAGCAAGGAGCGTCCGCTATCGATTTTTGCCTAAATGCCATGCTCCATGGGACGCCCTCGAGCAAGCCTCATGTTAGGTCCGATCCCCGATGAAGCATTTGCTTGCATCGACCTGATTGCCGTCACGGTTCCGGTCTTCGCGAATGGCTTGGAACATCCTGTCGCACAATTGCTCTTCACCGATCAGATTGGCCCAGTATTCCTTCAGAAGATACAGCAGTTTGAGACGAAGAGCATCCGAGAATTGCAAATCTTTGTGGGTACGGAACGTAAACATGATTTCCCGGAACAAGCTGTAACGTCCCGGTCTCTTCACCCTGCTCGCGACGGGGCTCGCCAATATGGGCCGATAGCTCGGAACGGTAAGCGTACCGGACTGAATCAGCTCCTGTGCATGTCGGGAAGCCATAAACCGCAGAAAGCGATGAGCTTCTTCCTTATGCGGGGAGTCTTTGCATATACAGGCACCGATCGTAATGAGCAGCGTGGCAGGATCATGCTGCGTAGGAACGGGCGATATGTCATACTCCAGGTCGGCGTTAAGAAAATCGTTCATTTGGGCGTAGTTGGTCAAAATCATGGATAATTTTCCATCCACGAACAGCTTCGTAATTTCTTTGTCGTCTTCCGACAAATAGAGCGGAGACATCGCCCGATTATGGAGAATGTCTTTGCAAATCTTCATGTTCTTCATGAGCTTGCGGCGAAGCGACTCGCTATCCCACGGCGCCTCCCACTCGTCCCGACCGCCACTCTGCAGCATAAAGATCGGCCAGCGGTTCTCCGACATGGCATGGAAGCCGAAACCATATCGACCGGCTCCGTTCGACAAGACCGTGGCGTGCATCATCAGCTCGTCCCAACTCCAGCTTCCGTCCGGCTCCGGAACACCGGATTGCGCGAAATGCGCCTTGTTGTAGCACAACACGATGGGAGCGAATCCAAGCGGCTGCACGAACAGCTTCCCCTCATGAAGGAACGGCTCCAGCAGGAACGGATGCGTATCCTCGGGTTCCGGCAGCACCTCGAGTTGAGCGGTTAGACCTAGTCTGACGATCTCCAGGAATTGATACACGTTGGCGCTCAACACATCCAACGGCTCGCCCCCTACGGTTATTTCCGGAACGACGCTGACGTAGGGAACGACTTCTACACGAATGCTCGGATGCAGAAGATGGAACTCTTCGATCAAATCCTCCATCCTCAGATCGCGCATAATCGTCTGACTGCAGCCGAACCGGATGACCGCTCGCGGTCGCAGCGGAACGATCTGGTTGCCGACACGCGGGATTTTACGGATGTATCCCTCCTTTTCCAGTACCTCCAGTCCTTTGCGAAGCGATTTGTTGCTGAGCGAGAACCGTTTCGACAATGCGATTTCAGAAGGCAAATACGACTCCGGCGGATAAGTTCCTTCCACAATCTCATGACGGAGAGTCGCAATGAGCCCGTTCAGCCGTTCGTGGTACCGTTCTTTGGACGGTCTGTTTTTAGGAATGACTCGTCCCTCCTCTGATGTATATAATATTAATTTTATATACATCTATGGTTAATTTTTCAAGAAAAATTGCTTATGACCATCATATTACCGTATGTAATCGTTGTCAATTCATAATTATATACATCAATTTATTAAAAACGACCTATTTTATACATCAAACAACCTGCAATCCATTCGCCCTACTCCCCGAACGCGCCGACAATGCCGCAGATACGGTCCGATCAATCAATACTGGTGCGGGGTACTGTCGTTCTGGTGCTAAAACAAGGCTCCGGACCCCGCGCTAGGACCGGAACTTTATGATTGAATTGAAAAAAGTCGCTGCTTAGGCGACTTTTTTCGTAGTTTTGCATGTTTAGCTGTTTTGCAATGCGATCTGCCGAATCGTTTCGGGTTCAATCGTATTTCCCCAATGGAACTCCGGAGTTGAACCAGTCGCTCTAGAGCCGGTGCATGTCGATTAAATGAGCTCCGAACGTTGTAGAAGCTTCTGAATCATGATGGCTACCTCCGCTCTTGTGACGGACGCCTTCGGAGCAAGCTGCGAACCGCTTCGCCCCGAGACGATGCCTGCTTGCAGAACATCGGCAATGCCGCTTGCCGCCCACTCGGAGACGCTATTCGCATCCTCAAACGATCCGAGCAGTTCTCCTGCAACCTTCGATGGCTGCTTCGCCTTCAGACCGGTCATCTTCATTGCATTCGCGATGATCACCATGGCCTGTTCCCGCGAAATCTTATCCATCGGACGGAAGGTACCGTCCTCGAATCCGCTGATCAGCTCATTCGAGTAAGCCGTTTGAATGACTTCGCCGTACCAAGCCGGAGCTTTTACGTCCGGAAATGGCGCAGTCCCTCTCTCCAGCTTCAGTCCCAACCCGTTGACCATGATCGCGGCAAACTCCGCACGGGTAATGTCTTGGTCGGGATTGAACAGACCGTCGCCGATGCCGCTGACAACCATGCGCGAGCCCATGTCGTTTACCGCATCCTTCGCCCAATGGTTGGCAACATCCTTGAACTCCAGCGGATGCCATACGACGGAGTAGGTGCTGTTCGTCAGGCTGTTCACTTTGGCATAATATTTGCCGTCCACGCTGATGATTTGAGTCGGCACATGGCGAACCGTTCCATCCGGCTCCACGACGACGCCTGTAGTGATTTTGCCGGGATCCGCCCCGTCAGGGAGTGCGATGGTTCTTTCCACATAGGCGTTGAATTGGGATACTTCAATCGTTGTATCGCCGTATATCGCCTTAACCGTAAAGTTGAGCGGCGGAACGACAACGGTAAAACCATCTCTTGCCGCCGAGTTTTCTACCACCTTCACGGTGTCTGCCGACGGTGCGGCGATCTCGATTCGCACTTTGATATCTTGAAGCGCTACGGTCTTCCCGAGCTGTTCCGATATCGACTGGATATCGATTTGACGGGCCGGCAGCGTATAGACCGCTTTATCCGTTTTGATTTCCACGATCGCCTGCTTTTGCTCCATGTTTTGGACCATTTGACCGTTCAATTCGCCAATGACTACATCCGAATTCGCGATGACCTGAATGGTAACGACCGCACCTTCCCCTTCCGCCGCGAGCTTCTCCTCCAGCTTGTTCGGATCAACCGTTACGGTCGTAACGGTCTGATCGTTCACGGCGGCAGTCGCTGACGTGCCTATATTTTCTGCTATGCCGTTAATTAGAACGTCAGCCCCCGTGCTTGGCGGCCCCGGAGAAGCGGGAGCGGTCGGTGCCGAAGGCGTACCCGAAGGCGTATCGACCGGCTGATCCACAGGTGCGCCGCCTCCTCCTTCTTCCGACGTCGACCTTGGCTCGACGGCATTGGAAGGGGCGGAAGGCAGGCTGCCGCCAATTCGATTGATCGCCTTTATGGTAAACGTATAAGATGTTCCGTTCGATAAACCCGTTACCGTAATCGGGCTTGCGGCACCTGTCGCCACGATATTCCCGGGCGCAGCCGCAACCACGTAGCCTGTAACCGCGCTTCCGCCGTCATCCGCAGGCACGGTAAAGGAGACCGTAGCCACTCCATCTCCCGCTGCTGCGGTAACGTCCGTCGGTGCAGACGGCACGTTCGCGGGCATTGCGCTTACTTGATTCGAAGCGGCGCTGTCTCCACCCGGATTCATCGCCTTCACGACAAAATAGTACGTAGTGCCGTTGGTCAAGCCGCTTACAGAGTAGCCGTACACCGCGCCGTTAACGGTCGTCACTTCGGTTCCATACGTTCCGGCCGTTACGCTTTGGTACACTTTGTAGCCAGTCGAGCCTGCTACAGGATTCCACGCAAGCGTTACTTGCCCGTTGCCGGCTATAGGCGCTTGCAAGACCGGCGCTCCGGGCGACGGAACCTGCGGAGTTGCGCTTACTTGGTTGGAAGCGGCGCTGTCCCCGACCGGATTGGTCGCCTTCACGACAAAATAGTACGTGGTGCCGTTGGCCAAGCCCGTCGCCTGATAGCTGTACACCGCGGCGCTAACGGCGGTCACTTCGGTTCCGTACGTTCCGGCAGTCACGCTTTGGAACACTTTGTAACCGGTCGAGCGGGCTACGGGGTTCCACACAAGCGTTACTTGCCCGTCTCCGGCTGCAGACGACTGCAATACCGGAGCTTCCGCCGGCGGTGCCGTCGGCGTCGCGCTAGCCGATGGCGCGGAAGGCACCGAGTCGCCCTTCGCATTCGTCGCGACAACCGTGAATGTATAGGCTGTTCCGTTCGTCAACCCGGATATCGTGATCGGGCTGGTGCTTCCGCTTCCCGTCAGTCCGCCCGGACTCGCCGTCACCGTGTAGCTTGTTATTACGCTTCCCCCGTTGTCTGAAGGCGGCGTAAAACTTACCGTCGCCTGACCGTTTCCGGCTGCCGCCGTTACCCCGGTCGGCGCGTTCGGCTCGGCAATCGGCGTCACGCTTGCCGACGGCCCGGATGCTGCGGAATTGCCTATCCCGTTCGTCGCGACAACCGTGAACGTGTACGCCGTTCCGTTCGTCAGCCCGGATACCGTGATCGGGCTGGCGCTCCCGGTTCCCGTCAGTCCCCCCGGACTGGACGTGACCGTGTACCCCGTGATCGCGCTTCCTCCGTTGTCAACCGACGGCGTAAAGCTGATCGTCGCTTGACCGCTTCCCGTTGCTCCGGCCGATACCCCGGTCGGGGCGTCCGGCACAGCGGCAGGCGTCGCGCTAGCCGATGGCGCGGAAGGCACCGAGTCGCCCTTCGCATTCGTCGCGACAACCGTGAACGTATACGCCGTTCCGTTCGTCAATCCCGTTACCGTGATCGGGCTGGAGATTCCCGTCCCCGTCAGTCCTCCCGGACTGGACGTGACCGTATAGCCCGTGATCG